>JAGBPB010000093.1 GCA_017633615.1 Bacteroidaceae bacterium
GCAACCTCATTCTGAGCGGTAACCAGTACTGTGCTGAACTTCTCAGTGTACTCATCCTTGAGGTCCTCAATCATGGCGGTCTTGCCATCCTCGTTCAGATTCTCGGCGCGGCATACATTCTCAATGTCTGAGAGCATCTTCTGGTACATGGGGATGAACTGAAGTGCGTCAGCCTGGCTGAGCTCTGCTACTATATCATTTACGGTAGCGTTGTTGTCATTTACACTCTGAGCGTTTGCTCCAACTCCGATGAACAGTGCTGCAACGGCAGCTAAGATAATCTTTTTCATAATTCTTATTTTTTTGTTTTTGTTATTCTGTTTTGTTTTGTGGACCCCGTTTCAACCGGCGTTCGTAGTTAAGAGTAAAAAAACGGCTGAAGGTTAAGCGAGAAGTTAAATATTTATCCTTCATTAACAAAACGATTAACAAAACGCAGATTTTGAAAACATCGTTAACATAAAGAAAATCAGCGGCAACCATAATTTGCCGCTGATTCGCCCTATTAACATTAACTTGTCAATTTGTGAATTGTGATTTTTTTTAGAGTCCTGCTGTGTTTCCCGGTTCCTGTAATTAATAGTTGCCTTTTTCAGTAAGGTTAAATTATATGTTACATTTGCATATATATTTATGGTGAGATGAAAAGAACGATATTTATTCTGGCGTTGTTTATGGCCGTGACATCGGTCCGGGCCGATGAAGGTATGTGGATGCTCCCCACGCTAAAAAAGATGAATCAGGCTGATATGAAGAAACTTGGCCTGAAGATCAAGGCTTCTGACATTTATAATGAAAAGAAGGCATCCATCAAGGATGCTGTGGTGCAGTTTGGTGGCGGCTGCACCGGAGAGTTCATATCTGATAAAGGTCTGCTGGTTACCAATCACCATTGCGGGTATTCAAGCATACAGGGACTCTCAACTCCTGAGCATAACTATTTGGAGGATGGTTACTGGGCAATGAGTCAGGAAGAGGAGATACCCGTACCGGGACTGACCGTTACTCTCCTTCAGAGCATGATAAACGTTACCGGCATGGAACGTGCCAAAGCCGATACCCTGTTTGCCAGGATCAGGAGACAGAATCCGAGATGTCAGGTTAGGTTATATGATTTTTATAATCGCAACGAACTATATATCATTGTGAACAAGGTGTACCGTGATGTACGTTTTGTCGGAGCTCCTCCCGCATCTGCCGGTAAGTTTGGAGGTGAGACAGATAACTGGATGTGGCCGCGTCATACCTGTGATTTCTCTATGTTCCGTGTCTATACTGATCGTGACGGGAATCCTGCAGACTACAGTGAGGATAACATTCCTTTACGTCCCAAAAAGTTCCTGAACATATCTCTTAAGGGTATTGAAGAGGGTGATTTTGCGATGGTAATGGGTTATCCGGCCCGCACTCAGCGTTTCCAGACAGCAGCCCAGCTGGAACTCATGATGGAGGTACAGGATGTGCGTATTGCAGCCCGTACCGTACGTCAGGATGTGATGTGGAAGGGAATGCGTTCAAATGACACCATCAGTCTTAAGTATGCCAACAAATATGCATCGTCGGCCAACGGCTGGAAAAAGTGGCAGGGCATGCGTGAGTGTTTTGCCGATCTGGACGTGATAGGCCGTCAGCGTCAGAAAGAGGCTGATTTCACAAAATGGGTCAATTCCAATCCTAAGCGTCTGGCCAAATACGGTAATGTGATTGATGTTATTGAGGAGAATGTTAAACGTAATGCTGAGTACAACCTGCGTTACACTTTGTTCAATGAAAGTCTGGACAGAATTGAACTGATACATCTTACACGGATGATAAACAGCGCTGAAAGAGAGGCGTTTTATCGCAATTACAGCGCTTCACTTGACAAGGATATCGCAAAGGCAATGATTAAGTTTTACTCAGAGAATGCAAGCCCTGAGGATTCCCTTGATCTTTCATCATTTGATGTAGACTTGATGTTTGCAGAGAGCGTATTCACTGATTCCGTCAAATACAATTCCGCACAATCTTCTTTTCCTTCATCTGACCCAGCCTTGCAACTGAATCAAAAAATTACGGATACACATGCAAGAATTAATGGAACGTACTCATATGAAGCTGCAAATCTGCGTGATTCTGCATCGACTGTATTTACTGCCGGTCTGATGGAGTGGAACAGAAAAGCCAAACTGTATCCTGATGCCAACTCAACCTGCCGTCTTTCCTATGGTACCGTACAGGGATACACTACAAAAGAAGGCAAGAAATATGACTTCTACACCAACATGCAGGGCGTAATTGACAAGGAGGACCCCGCCAATTATGAGTTCCGTGTTCCGGCCCGTCAGAAAGAGCTTTTTGAGAAAAAGGATTTTGGCCAGTATGCAGGTCCGGACGGTGATGTGCCCGTATGTTTCCTTACCAATCTTGATATCACAGGCGGTAACTCAGGCAGTCCCGTTATGGATGCTGAGGGCAATCTTATCGGCCTTGCATTTGACGGAAACTGGGAGGCTATGAGCGGTGACGTTATATTTGAACCGGACCTGCAGCGTTGCATCTGCGTTGATATACGCTATGTGCTATGGATGATGGACAAGTTCGGCGGTGCCACATACCTGCTTGATGAAATGAATATTGTAAAATGAAAAGAATAGTTGTACTGAGCGGCTCCGGTATCAGTGCCGAGAGCGGAATATCCACATTTCGTGGCGGAAACGGACTTTGGGATAATGAACCCGTGGAGGCAGTTGCAACCATTGACGGCTGGTACCGCGATCCTGTGCGTGTACTGCGTTTCTATAATGAGCGCCGTGCCCAACTTGCTACGGTTGAGCCTAATGAGGCGCACAAGATTGTGGCTGAACTTGAAAAAGACTTTGATGTATGCGTGGTTACCCAGAATGTTGACAACCTGCATGAACGCGCCGGTAGTACCAATATTATTCATCTGCATGGCGAGCTTACAAAAGTCCGCCCGGAGGATACCTATACCGATATGGATTATTGGAGTGAACGCTATGTTATGGACATCGGCTACAAGGCAATCAATCTTGGTGACAAGGGCGGCCCTCATAACACCCAGTTAAGACCGCATATAGTATGGTTCGGAGAGCAGGTGCCCAACCTTCAGAAAGCAGCCGAGGCGGTGAGTAGGGCGGATATACTGCTTATTGTGGGCACATCAATGCAGGTATATCCCGCAGCCGGGCTTTATCAATACGCCCCGTCAAGTTGTCAAATCTATATGATTGACCCCGATCCGGCAGCAGCCGCTCATGTGAGCGGAGTGGTACACATAAAGGATGTGGCTACAGCTGGAATGAGAAAGTTCCGTGCATTAATATCAGGATAATGGAATACTTACCGAAAGACCCCGCAATTCTTGTATCAAGCATAAACATGCTCCTCCGTGACGAGGAGTTTGATTCACTTGAATCTCTCTGTATAGATTTTAACCGTGAACCACAAGAACTCAAAGAGTATCTTGCCGGTCATGGTTATGTCTACAGTGAAACGCAGAAACAGTTCCGCCCAGCAGGCTATGATAAGTAAGTTACTGTTTGTTTTCCTCTTCCAACGTGTAGAAGGAACTGCCGTCAAAGCAGTGGGTGCAGATTTGCTCCTTAGGCAAGCCGATAGCTTTAACCAAAGCCTCTATTGAGCTGAATTTCAGTGTGGTAAGTTGCAGGCGCTTGGCTATCTCCTCAACCATCTTCTTGTATTCAGGTGTGCCTGTAGTGGCGTACTTCTTTAGTATCTCCTGGCTGGGGTTCTCTCCCTCAAAGTCCTGTATGATACGGCGTGTTATGAGCTCCAGATCATTCTTGCTGGCAGAGAAGTTTACGAATGGGCAGCTGTAGATAAGAGGCGGACATGAAATACGCATATGAGCCGCCTTGACGCCTGACTCGTAGAAATCATGTGAGTTGTCCTTGAGCTGTGTGCCGCGTACTATACTGTCATCGCAGAAAACCAGACGCTTGCCGTTCAGGATCTCCTTGTTTGAGATAAGTTTCATCTTGGCAACAAGGTTACGTCTCTCCTGGTCAGTAGGCATGAATGAACGGGGCCATGTAGGAGTATACTTGGCTACCGCTCTTACATACGGGCATTTATGCCCCTCTGCGTAACCTACAGCCATTCCTAAACCGCTGTCCGGAATACCGCAAGCACCGTCAACCTCAACATCATCGTCACGTCCCATAACTCGACCAAGCTCATTACGGACATCCTCAGCGTTACGACCCTCGTAGCAGCTGGTGGGGAATCCGTAATAAACCCACAGGAATGAGCATATCTGGTTCTTCTTGTTGGGCTTGCGCAGTTCCTCGTAGCCGTTCTCAGTAATCCTTATTATCTGGCCGGGACCTAAATACAACTTTGTCTCATATCCCAGGTTAGGGAATGCCGTAGTCTCAGTCGTAACGGCTATCGCTCCGTCTTTCTGGCCCAAGGCAATTGGTGTGCGTCCCCATGAGTCACGGGCAGCGATTATACCCTGTTCAGTAAGAAGCAGCATAGAGCAAGAACCTTTAATTGTCTTATAGACATTCTCAATGCCGTCAACATAGTCTTTACCTTTTATGATGAGCAGGGCTATCAGTTCTGTGATGTTTATTCTGCCGCTGCTGAACTCGCTCAGGTGCATGTTCTCAGCCAACAGTTTGTCGCAGATTTCTTCCTTGTTGTTGATCTTGGCTACTGTAACCAAGGCAAAACGACCCAGATGGCTGTTCATGAGCATGGGCTGTGCGTCGGTATCACTTATTACGCCTATGCCGCTGCCTCCGCAGAAACGGTCAAGTTCACATTCAAACTTGCTCCTGAAGTAATCGTTTTCAAGGTTGTGTATGCTACGCTTGAATCCCAAATCAGGGTGATAGGTCACCATACCAGCGCGGCTTGTTCCAAGATGTGACTGATAGTCAGTTCCGTAAAAAAGATCATTGATACATCTCTGCTTAGAGACGACTCCAAAAAATCCTCCCATTTGCTACTTTGGTAAATGTGTTTAGTTTTCTTGCAGCAAAATTACAACAACTCTCTGAAAATTGCCTCCATGTTTTTTATCCCTTTATCAACAACTTTAGTTAAGAATAGTTACACCTTAAAAATGTTTATTTTGTTGTTTTACTTGCAAATACAAAATATGGCGTTTATCTTTGTTAAAAGAATTTAGATTTCAATATTAAAATGGAAAATATGAAACGTTTTTATCTTTCACTTTTTGCACTTATAGGCACGCTTGTCTTAAGTGCTCAGCCAACGCCTACTCCGGTAACTAATCCGGGAAGTAAGGGAATTTTGCCTTCGGTTAATGAAATTGCACCTGCACGTGAGAACGAGTTTGTGGGACTTGAGCTATATACTGTAGGTTATGACTCATGGATTATCAATGGATATTACAAGATTGTAGCAAACCTGTCATTTCCAATGGCAGAGGAGTTGGGCGGCGAATATTACACCATTCAGTATAGAAACGGCAGCTCGGACGAATGGACATATTTTATGGATGGTGACAATCCTGAGAAATATGGGGAACGTATAGTCGGTATATCTCCAGGTCTTTACGGTAGAACTGATTATCGCCTTATTATGCATGGTGGCCCGCTTGACGGTTATGTGTCAAATGTCGTTACAGCAACTCCGCCCAGTTTGAAATCACGTCCCTTGGGCTGGTCGGAATCTCCAAGTGTTGTCAATTGCATGGTGGGTATTCCTATTGGTGAGGAATTTGAAAACAATGTTTCTTCTCATATTGACGGTAAGGATTATGATTATTACACAAACGACGGCTACTTTACATATCAGTGGTATCGCCGTAATCCCAACAACTGGGATATGGAGAAGATTAATGGTGCAACAGACCGCATCTATACTCCAACCTCCGATGATGTGGGTTATCAGTTGGTGCTTGAGGTTGGGGGTGATGACGAGCACGCAAGTTTTACTTTACGCCATCCGTTTAACGGCGTAGTGCGCATACCTGTACAGGCGTCAATTGATTATCTGGGTCCGGACGGTTTTGTTTTGAATACGGACTATATCATTCCTGAACCCAGAAAAATGTTTACCCGTAGATTTGCATGGGGTGATGATGTTGCTGAATTTGACACCAGTTGCATTTTTACACGCAATCCGGGGCAATATGAGTTCCGTATTCCGGAGGAAGAATACAGTTATTGCGAATATGTATTTACCGATCCGTGTTATTTCCTGACTTTTGTTTACGGATCATTGGGGTGGTTCCGTGAGGCTCAGATCATAACAGACAGATACAAAGGAGCTTTGAAAGTAAAAACAACGCTTGGCGGAAACAACGTGCCCACAACGATTGATGTCATTGGAAAAAATATTGATGACGAATGGGTATTGCTAAAATCAAAGACAATGAATGCCGATGCAGATTCAGTTATGTTTGACCAGGATTGGGAGACTGAGATAGATGATCGTCTCTTTCAAGGTGATTATTATATAATGGCACGTGCTACAAGTACGACAGCCGATACATATTATCCGTCGGCATTGTCTATGGAAACGGCTACACTTGTAAACATCAGTGAAGAGAATATGTGGGAGCCTAAGCTGGTGGAGATTAACTTGCAGCCCGCAACAGGTGTCAAATCTATATTCATAGATGGTACTGACATAGAGGAGTCATGGTCAATTAACGGTTACAAATCAGCCATAAAAGGTTTGAATATTATCCGCACATCAGAAGGCACAATAAAAATCTTCTCTAAATAAAGAATGAGTAGGGGATAAATATCCCGCTCTTACCACAAAATAAGGCCACCCATCGGGCGGCCTTATTTTGCGGAAAGAGTGGGATTCAAACCCACGGTACGGCTAGGCCGTACGCCGGATTTCGAGTCCGGTCCATTCGATCACTCTGGCATCTTTCCGAATATTGGCTGCAAAGATAATGCAAGTTCGCCAATGCTCGGAAAGAAATGCCTAGGTATTTTACAATTCCTGTATAATCTGGTTGGCGAGCTCAGTATTATCCGGGCGGATGATTACGCGGGAGAACTCTGATGATGAGTCTGCGAATGCGTACATGTACTCAACTGAGATGCCTGCGGCGGATAGGCGCTCCATCGCCTCAGCCATAGCGCCGGGTTTGTGGGCGCACTCCAGATATACCACTTGGGTCATAGTAACGGCGTAAGAGTTGGCCTTGATCAGATTGAAGGCGCGTTCTATCTGGTCTCGTTCCACAATTATACGGGCAATACCGAAATCCTGAGTCTCAGATACGGTGAAAGCTTTCATGTTTATGCCGTTGTTGCCAAGCAGCCTTGCTATCTCGGCAAACTTTCCTTTCTCATTCTCAAGGAATACGGAGATTTGTCTTATAAGCATACGGGTTATGTTTATAGGTTATTATTCAAATTTACGATGATCAATGGCGCGTTTTGCCTTGCCGGTTGAACGCTCAATTGTACCGGGTTGTACAATCTTGATGTTGGGCTGGATGCCTATAACGCTCTGTATTCTTGAGGTGAGGCGCTGACGCAGACGTACCAGTTCATTGACCTGGTCGGTATAGAACTCCGGCTTGACCTCAACCTGGATATCAAATGTATCAGTGTTGTTGATACGGTCCACCTCAATGAGGAAGTAGGGCTCGTATTCGGGGAATTCAAGCAGGATGGACTCAACCTGTGACGGGAATACGTTGACACCGCGTATTATCATCATGTCATCGCTACGGCCTAAGATCTTACCCATGCGTACTGCTGTACGGCCGCACTCACACTTGTCATAGTTGAGGTAGGTGAGGTCACGTGTACGGTAACGAATCATAGGCATGCCCCACTTGTCAAGGGTGGTGAATACCAGTTCACCTTTTTGGCCGGGTTCTACAGGCTGCAGGGTTACCGGGTCAATGATCTCCGGATAGTAGAGGTCTTCCCAAAGGTGAGTTCCGTTCTGGCACTCGCACTCACCGCCTACACCGGGACCGCTTATCTCTGTCAGTCCGTAGATATCATATGCTTTGATATGGAGTTTATCCTCAAGCTCCTTACGCATGGCTTCAGTCCAGGGCTCAGCTCCGAAAATACCCACTTTAAGCTTGAAGTTCCTTATATCAATATCCTGCTTGCGGATCTCCTCAGCCATATAGAGTGCATATGATGGGGTGCAGGCCAGCGCGGTGGCGCCGAAGTCCTGCATCAGTTGGAGCTGTTTCTGGGTATTGCCGCTGCTGGTGGGGATTACTGTTCCGCCAATCTTTCTTACACCGTCATGTGCGCCCAGACCACCGGTGAAAAGGCCGTATCCGTATGCAATCTGTATCATGTCATCACAGTTCAGTCCGTATGCGGTGAGGCAGCGCGCCACAGCTTCCGACCAGTTGTCAAGATCCTTGTCGGTGTAGCCTACCACAATGGGCTTACCGGTGGTGCCGGAGGAGGCGTGAAGCCTCAGAATGTCTGTCATCGGAACACACATCATGCCAAACGGATAGTTGTCACGCAGATCCTGTTTCACGGTAAACGGCAGTTTTACAATGTCGTCAATGCTCTTTATGTCATCAGGATGAACGCCGTGCTCATCAAATCTCTTTTTGTAAAAAGGCGAGTTGTTGTAAGCGTGCGCTACAATCTTTTTCAGTTTCTCACTTTGCAGCGCGCGCATCTCATCACGCGACATACATTCCAGTTTCCGGTTCCAAATCATAGAATCATAGTATGAATAAAAGGTAAGCGATCAAATTGGTGCAAAATAAGAGAATATTTGTGGTAACTTTGCAGACCGAAAGCGAAAAAATGGGCTGATGAATAATAATAACATTTATATACTGGGTATTGAATCATCCTGCGATGATACATCGGCTGCCGTTGTACATAATGGTGAATTGCTGTCAAATGTCGTGGCCAGCCAGAAAGTTCATGAGGAGTATGGCGGAGTGGTGCCGGAACTGGCTTCACGTGCCCACCAGCAGAATATCGTACCGGTGGTGGATACTGCGTTGAAAAGGGCCGGAATTGATGCGGGACAGCTCAGCGCTGTGGCTTTTACACGCGGTCCCGGTCTTATGGGATCTCTTTTGGTGGGAGTATCTTTTGCCAAAGGTTTTGCCCGTTCCCTGGGTGTTCCCATGATTGAGGTCAACCATTTGCAGGGACATATCCTGGCCCATTTCATCAGGAAGCCGGGTGAGGATTCAAACGCTCCTGAATTCCCGTTCCTGTGTTTGCTGGTTTCAGGCGGTAATTCACAGATAGTCAAGGTGGAATCATATAACAAAATGGAGATTCTGGGACAGACTATCGACGATGCTGCAGGTGAGGCTATGGACAAATGTTCCAAGGTTATGGGATTCGGGTATCCCGGCGGTCCCGTGATTGACCGTCTTGCGCGCCAGGGTAATCCTAAGGCTTATACTTTCAGCAAGCCCAACATTCCCGGGTACAACTACAGTTTCAGCGGACTCAAGACATCTTTTCTGTACAACCTTCGGGACTGGGTTAAGGAGGACCCTGATTTCATCGAACATCACAAGGAGGACCTGTGCGCTTCACTTGAACGTACCATCGTTGAGATTCTGATGAAAAAGTTGCGTCAGGCCGCCAAGGATACGGGTATAAACCGCATAGCTGTGGCAGGTGGAGTATCGGCTAATACGGGACTGCGCGAGGCATTTCAGGATCATGCCCGCCGTTATCGTTGGAAGGTGTTCATACCGCCTTTCTCATACACTACGGATAACGCAGCCATGATAGCCTGCACGGGGTATTTCAAATATCTGGACAACGATTTCTGCGGGATTGATGTTCCAATATACTCCAACACCAGGTTGTGATGGACTTTGGCATTGGCGTTGGCGTTGACCTGGTTAAAAAAACATAAAGCTAAAGCCAAAGCAAAAGCCAACGTAAAAAACAATTGAGTTTTGTTTGGAAGAATGAAAACAATCGTGTAAATTTGCACCCTGTTTTGAGAACAGTGCAAAAAACGAATAAAATTATATAGATATGTCAAGAATTTGTCAGATCACCGGAAAGAAGGCAATGGTTGGCAACAATGTTTCTCACTCAAAGCGCAGAACCAAGAGAACATTTGATGTTAACCTGTTCACTAAGAAGTTCTTCTATGTTGAGGAGAACTGCTGGATCAGCCTCAAACTCAGTGCTGCCGGCCTGAGAATAATCAATAAGAAAGGTCTTGATGCCGCCCTTAAGGAGGCAGTCGCTAACGGCTATTGCGATTGGAAAGACATCAGAATCATCGCGTAAAACAGTAAGGAGTTCATACTATGGCAAAGAAAGTAAAAGGCAACAGGGTTCAGGTTATCCTGGAATGCACTGAGCACAAGGACAGCGGTATGCCGGGCACTTCCCGTTACATTACCACCAAGAACAGGAAGAACACTCCTGAGAGACTGGAACTTAAGAAGTATAACCCCATTCTCAAGAGGATGACAATCCATCGCGAGATCAAGTAATACTAATTAAACCATGGCAAAGAAAGTAGTTGCTACCCTGCGTCAGGGTAAGGTCTCAATGGCCAAGGTCATTAAGATGGTTAAGTCACCCAAGACCGGTGCTTATATGTTCACAGAGCAGATCGTTTCAGACGAGCAGCTTAAGGACGCTATCAAGTAAGACAGACTTGAAACAGAAATATTGAAGAGTGACCTGAAAGGCCACTCTTCTTTTTTGTATATTGTTGTTTTTGTCACCTTATTTATATAAATTTGCGAGTCGTGTACGGATTGTTTTTGCCGTATTCACCAATGTTATTTATGGGTTTGTTTTCATTCTTCTCAAAAGATAAAAAAGAAGTCCTGGACAAGGGTCTTGAAAAGACCAAGACCAGCGTGTTCTCAAAGATAGCCCGTGCCGTAGCGGGTAAGTCAGTTGTTGATGATGAGGTTTTGGATAACCTTGAAGAGGTGTTGATTACATCTGATGTGGGCGTAGAAACCACACTCAAAATCATTAAACGTATTCAGGAGCGTGTGGCGCGTGACAAATACATGGGCACCGCCGAATTGAACGATATCCTGCGTGATGAGATATCGGCATTGCTCGTTGAGAACAATCCTGACGATGAAACGGAGCCTTTCAGCGTTCCCGCGGGACGCAAGCCATATGTGGTGCTCGTGGTCGGTGTGAACGGAGTAGGCAAGACTACCACTATAGGCAAACTGGCATATCAGTTCAAGAAGCGTGGCCTTAAGGTTATGCTTGGTGCGGCAGATACATTCCGTGCGGCAGCCATAGAGCAGTTGCAGGAGTGGGGACGCAGGGTGGATGTGCCGGTGATAAGACAGGAAATGGGTTCGGATCCAGCCTCAGTAGCATATGATACGCTCAGTTCTGCAGTGGCCAACGGAGTGGATGTGGTGCTGATTGATACGGCAGGACGCTTGCATAATAAGGTTGGCCTGATGAATGAGCTTACCAAGATCCGCAACGTGATGAACAAGGTTGTTGAGGGAGCTCCTGACGATGTTCTGCTTGTTCTGGACGGATCTACCGGTCAAAACGCCTTTGAGCAGGCCAGGCAGTTTACCTTGGCTACCCAGGTTACCCAGCTGGCCATAACCAAACTTGACGGAACGGCCAAGGGAGGCGTGGTGATAGGCATATCTGATCAGTTCAAGGTGCCCGTAAAATACGTTGGATTGGGTGAAGGCATAGATAACCTGCAGGTGTTCAACAAGACTGAGTTTGTGGATTCCCTGTTCAAGATGGATTGATATGAGGCATGGAAGCGTGGATATAATCACTTTAGGTTGTTCTAAGAATCTTGTTGATTCTGAGAAACTTATTGCTCAATTTAGGACGGAGGGACTTAAGGTGAGACATGATCCCGATAAGGTGAGTGCCGAGACTGTTGTAATCAATACATGCGGTTTTATAGGTGACGCCCAGGAGGAATCCATCAATATGATTCTGGAGTGTACTGAGCTAAAAAAAGCCGGTAAGATAGGCCGTATTTTCGTAATGGGCTGCCTGTCACAGAAATTCCATAAGGAGCTTATGGCTGAGATTCCTGAGGTGGACGGCTGGTTCGGCAAGTTTGACTGGAACGGCATACTTAAGGAGATGGGCCGTAAATGGCACGGGGAGATAGAGAATGACCGCTGTATAACTACACCGCCTCATTATGCATATCTTAAGATAGCTGAGGGCTGCAATCGTGGCTGTGCATATTGTGCCATACCTCTTATGACGGGCAGATACCGTTCACGCAGTCAGGAGGATATCCTGGATGAGACCCGCAGGCTTGTATCCAAGGGCGTAAAGGAAATCCAGCTTATTGCACAGGATCTGACGTATTACGGTATGGATCTGGTTCATAAGCCCGTATTGGCGGAACTGGTGCAGCGTATATCGGATATTCAAGGCGTAGAGTGGCTTAGGCTGCATTACGGTTATCCCAACAATTTCCCTATGGATCTGCTTCCGGTAATGCGTGAACGTGACAATGTATGCAAGTACATGGATATAGCGCTTCAGCATATCAGCGATCCTGTACTCAAAAGTATGCACCGCAACATAACATCGCAGGAGACTCGTGAACTGCTGGCCCGTATCCGGGAGGAGGTACCGGGAATACATCTGCGTACCACTCTGATGGTCGGATTCCCCGGTGAGACCGATGATGATTTCGCTCAGTTGGTTGATTTTGTCCGCGAGCAGCGGTTTGAGCGCATGGGTGCATTTGCTTATTGTGAGGTTGAGGGTACATATTCAGCCCTGCATTATAATGATGATGTTCCTGATGAGGTTAAGCAAAACCGCCTTTCAAGGCTTATGAGAGTGCAGCAGGATATATCCGCATCCATAAGTGAGGCCAAGGTGGGAAAGACCTTCAAGACTATGATAGATCGTTTGGAGGGCGATTATTACGTGGGCCGTACGGAGTTTGACTCTCCTGAGGTTGATCCGGAAGTTCTTATCCGGGCGGACATTGAACTGAAAGAAGGTGAATTCGTGAATGCAAGGATTACAGAGTCCGATGCATTTGACCTGTACGGAAAAGTGGAATGAACTACAGCAACTAACCTATCCAATATATGAATAACAAGCAGTTTTTGACAGAATTGTCCGGCAAATGCCAGATCTCGGCTGAACAGGCTGCACAGCAGGTACAGACTTTAATCGGAGTCATGGAGGATTTATGGCATAACGGCGATTCCGTGAGCCTGTCAGGATTCGGTGTTCTTGAAGTAAAAAAGAAGAATGAACGTGTGTCTGTGAATCCGACTACCGGCGTACGTATGCTCATACCGCCCAAACTTGTACTCACGTATAAGCCAAGTTCCATTCTTAAGGAGAAACTCAAATAAGGTGCGGCTATGGAAAAGAAAATCAATCTTTCTCAGCTCGCCGATTTGTTGGCACAGGCTGGCGGAATGTCAAAGACCGCATCAGAACAGTTTGTCAAGTCCTTTTTTGATATAATTTCACAGAATGTTCTGAATGAAGGGCAGGTTAAGGTAAAAGGGCTGGGTACGTTCAAACTGCTCCAGATGGAGGATCGCGAAAGCGTCAATGTGAATACAGGTGAGCGTTTCACAATAGAGGGCCATCAGAAGATATCCTTTACCCCTGACAGTGAACTCAAGGAGCGTATCAATAAGCCATTTGCATCATTTGAAATAGTTGAGATAACTGCTGATCAGGCTGCTGAACTGGCCAAGATGGATGAAGGTTTAAATGAAGAAGAGGAAACCCCGTCTCCTTCAGTCAAGGATGTGACACAGAGCAGGGGTGTACGTTTCCTGCTTAAACTGTTTGTGTGGATATTGTCAATCATCCTTGTGTTTCTACTGGCTTTCTATCTGTTGTGGCCTTTGATAGGAAATCATGCGCTAGGTTATTTGGAAAATAATATAAAACAAAGAGACAAGACAGAACTGCTGGCAGACTCTGCCAAGACCATTGTTCAGCCTGTTGTTGAGGATGCTTCAGTTGAGCAAGTTGAACCTGCCGAGGCCCCTAAAACCGTAGAGACAGCTAAGCCCGTTGAATCTACACAACCTGTTGAGGTTCCCAAGCCTGCAGTAATTGTTTCAGAGGCAGCCCAACCTGTTGCAAAACCGGGAGCAACAGGCGGAACATCAGAGTATAAGACAGTGCTGCTGAACAGTCGTGATCAGGCTAAGGACCTGAAGGATTTTACGGAGGCCGATACTCTTAATTACAATATAGTGGGTGAGTTGGCTGTACACACTCTCAAGAGTGGTGAAACCATTACCCGGCTGGCCCTCAAGTACTATGGTACAAAGAAACTGTGGCCATATATAATCAAATACAACAATATAAATGATTCCGGCAAACTACAGGATGGAGCCAAGATCAGGATACCTGAACTGAAAGCCAAATGACGGAATTCATTGAAAATGTAAAATCATTTAAAAACTAACTGCAAACAATACTATTTAAAACTTTTTAGTTCAAAACGGTGTGTAAATAGTCATATATTTGGGCGTGTCTAAACCAAAATTAGCTGTGACACAGTTTGAACTAACTGAAAAATATGAATCTTATGAGTGAAAATGTTGACATTAGGGAACTGAATGAGCGTATTGAGAAACAGAGCGCATTCGTTACCAACCTGATGGCCGGAATGGATCAGGTTATCGTAGGACAGAAACATCTTGTGGAATCATTGCTGATAGGTCTGTTGTCTGACGGACATATTCTTCTGGAGGGTGTTCCCGGACTGGCCAAAACTCTTGCCATCAAGACTCTTGCATCACTTATTGACGCAAGTTTCAACCGTATACAGTTTACGCCTGATCTGCTGCCTGCCGATGTTGTAGGTACAATGATCTACAGCCAGAAAGATGAGACATTCCTGCCCAAGAAAGGTCCGGTGTTTGCCAACTTCATTTTGGCCGATGAGATAAACCGTGCTCCCGCCAAGGTTCAGAGCGCATTGCTGGAGGCCATGCAGGAGCGCCAGGTAACATTGGGCGGTGAGACATTCAGTCTGCCGCGTCCGTTCCTGGTGATGGCTACCCAGAACCCGATAGAGCAGGAGGGAACATATCCTCTGCCTGAGGCCCAGGTGGACCGTTTCATGCTCAAGGCTGTAATAGACTATCCCAAGATTGATGAGGAAAAGAAGATCATTCACCAGCAGATACACCATGAGGTGGGCACCGTAAAGCCCGTAATGAGCACCGATGATATCATTGAGGCCCGCAAGGTGGTGGATATGGTTTATCTGGATGAAAAGATAGAACAGTATATTGCTGATATCGTGTTCGCTACACGTTATCCCGATAAGTACGGACTGAAGGATATAAAGGAACTCATTTCATTCGGCGGTTCACCGCGTGCATCAATCAATCTGGCTCTTGCCGCCCGTTCATACGCATTCATCAAGCGCAGAGGTTATGTGGTGCCTGAGGATGTACGTGCCATTGCACATGATGTGCTGCGTCACCGCATCGGACTGACATATGAGGCCGAGGCTACCAACGTGACACAGGATGAACTTGTAAGCCGCATCTTGAATAAGGTTGAAGTGCCTTAATCTAATCTCCTTGTAATCAGTTTAGTATGGAAACAAGTGAACTGATAGCGAAGGTCCGGAAAATTGAGATCAAGACCCGCGGTCTGTCCAGTAACATATTTGCCGGTCAGTACCATACCGCCTTTAAAGGCCGTGGTATGGCATTCAGTGAGGTGCGTGAGTACCAGTATGGTGACGAGCCCCGTGATATTGACTGGAATGTTACCGCCCGCATGAACAAGCCTTACTCAAAAGTGTTTGAAGAGGAGCGTGAGCTCACGGTCATGCTCATGGTTGACGTGTCCAACAGTCTGAACTTTGGTACACAGGTCATGATGAAACGTGAGATGGTTACTGAGATAGCCGCCACGCTGGCGTTTGCCGCCATTGAGAACAATGATAAGGTGGGACTGCTGTTCTTCAGTGACAGGGTTGAGAAGTTCATTCCGCCCAAGAAGGGCCGCAAGCACATTCTTTATCTTATCCGTGAACTGCTTGATTTCCAGCCGGAGAGCAATGCTACAGACATTACCGTTCCGTTGGAATTCCTTACGGGCGCGGTTAAGAAGCGTTGCACAGCGTTTCTGCTCAGTGACTTCATTGATCCCCATGATTATAGAAACGCTCTTACCATAGCCAACCGCAAACATGATATTGTTGCAATACGTGTATATGACAGGCGTATGGAGGAACTGCCGGATGTAGGACTGATGAAGCTGTATGATTCAGAGACAGGTCAGGAGATGTATGTTGATACTTCATCGGCAGCTGTACGTAATGCTCACCACAAGTGGTTCGATGACAACACACTGAGGGTCAAGGATTATCTTACACGCAGTCATGTGGATTCAATGTCCGTGCGTACCGATCAGGATTATGTAAAGGCACTTATGGGGTTGTTCGCTAAACGGAATTGAGCATGAAAAGATTATTGATATACATATTGTTGGGGCTGCTTCCGGTAGCGTATGCTTCGGCACAGAACGTGATTGTGAGTGCTGAGGCGGATTCCATGATGTTGTGGGTGGGTGAGCAGACCGGATTGCATATAGAGGTGACCTGCGATGCCGGCCAGAGAGTGGAATTCCCCATGTACCGTGACACGATTGTCACGGGTTTGGAGATAGTTCCTCCGGTTCTGATTGATACGCAGTATGTTAACGACGGACGGCGTATGACCATCAGCCGCAATTATACGGTAACATGCTTTGATTCAGCCCTGATTTATATCCCTCCTGTAACTGTTAAGGTGGATGGTAATGAGTATCAGTCTGATCCCATTGCTCTGGCATTCATGACATATGATATTCCGGAAGGTGAGGAGACTCAGATATTCGGTCCCAAGCAGAATATGAAGACTCCTATAAAGTTATATGAGGTGAGAGGGCTTATTTTCTTTTGGGGGCTGGCCATTATTTGTATAGCATTGGCGGTTTATCTGTTCATGCGTTACCGTGATGACAAACCCATAATAAAGAAAATCAAGATAGAGCCCAAGATTCCCGCACATGTAAGGGCAATAAACGGAATAGAGGAACTCAGGACATCAGGAGGACCTCACAGTGAGGATTCCAAGGCTTACTATACACGGCTTACCGATATTTTGCGTGAATATATTAATGACAGGTTCGGATTCAATGCTACGGAGATGACCTCATACGAGATTCTGGAGCGTTTGGAGGAGAGCCGTGACAAAGAGTCTCTCAGTGAGTTGAGAGACCTGCTTTCCACCTCTGATATGGTTAAGTTTGCCAAATTCAAACCCATGCTCAATGAGAATGACCGCAATCTGGTAAATGCTCTTGAGTTCGTTAACGACACCAAGATTGAGGTTTGCGATGAGGAACTGCAGCCCAAGGAGGAAGAGACTGTCATTGAGGAGAAACGCAGCAAGGGGGCACGTCTGGCTTTGCTTCTGACAGGAACGGTGATTGCTGTGGCTGGTGCCGTATTCCTGGTGCTGACAGTATTGAAGTTGTATTATCTGTTTTTCTAAAAAACACTGATCATGACATTTGCAAACAACGCATATCTGCTTTTGATGCTCCTTATCATACCATGTACCATTTGGTATGTACTTAAGGCGAACAAGAGGCGTGCCACTCTCTCAGTGCCCACCACCTCTATGTACGGCGGCATGCGTAAGAGCTGGAAATATTATCTTATACATGTTCCTTTCATACTGGATATGGCGGCTATCATACTGCTGTCGCTCATTCTGGCGCGTCCGCAGACTACAGACCGCTGGCAGGACACAGAGATAGAAGGTATTGATATCATGCTTTGTGTTGACGTATCCACCAGTATGCTGGCCGAGGATCTCAAACCCAACCGCATAGAGGCAGCCAAGCAGGTGGCATCGGAATTTATTAACGGACGTCCCAATGACAACATAGGTCTGACAATTTTTGCAGGTGAGGCATTCACGCAGTGCCCCATGACTGTTGACCATGCGGTCCTGCTCAATATGTTTCAGAACGTGAGCAGCGATATTGCAGCGAAGGGTATCATTGAGGATGGAACAGCCATAGGTATGGGACTGGCCAACGCCATAAGCCGGCTCAAGGACAGCCAGGCCAAATCAAAGGTGATTATACTGCTTACAGACGGTTCAAACAACCGAGGTGAGGTATCACCTATGACAGGCGCGGAGATGGCCAAGAGCTTTGGAATAAGGGTTTATACTATAGGTGTAGGAACGAACGGTACTGCGCCGTATCCGGTACAGGGCGCATTCGGTAAGCAGTACATAAATATGGCCGTTGAAATTGATGAGAATGTGCTCCGTCAGATTGCTCAGACCGCCAATGGACAATATTACCGTGCTACCAGCAACAGCAAACTGAGGGAGGTTTATGAGGAGATTGATAAATTGGAACGGACCAAGCTGCAGGTCAAGGAGTTCAGCAAGAACCAGGAGGAGTACCAACCGTTTGCGCTGTTGCTGCTATTGTGCGTGTTGTTTTCAATCGTGCTCAAACAGACCGTTCTGCGTACAATACCATAAAGAAGTAAGGCACTATGTTCAAATTCGCTAATCCTGAATATCTGTATCTGCTGGCACTGGTACCGGTGCTGGTGGCACTGCATATCATATCAAATATACGCAGGCGCAGGAAACTTGCCGAGTACGGTGACGCGGGGCTGCTCTCAGAGCTTATGCCTGATGTTTCAACCACCCGTCCAAATATTAAATTCTGGCTGTTGTTCTCAGCATATATGCTCTGCTGTTTTCTGCTGGCCAGACCGCAGTTCGGCTCCAAGCAGGAGACCGTAACCCGCAAGGGTATAGAGACGGTCATTGCTCTTGATATTTCGAATTCAATGCTGGCCGATGATGTAGCTCCCAGCCGTTTGGAGAAATCCAAACGTATCATATCAAACCTGGTTGATCAGTTCAAGGATGATAAGATAGGTCTTATCGTATTTGCAGGTGATGCTTTCGTTCAGCTGCCTATCACGAGTGACTTTATTTCGGCCAAGGTGTTCCTCAATACCATTTCACCTTCACTGATTGCCCGTCAGGGAACAGATATCAAGGCGGCCATTGAACTTGCTACGCGCAGCTTTACACCGAATGAAGGTGTTGGCAAGGCCATAATAGTGATAACTGACGGTGAGAACCATGAAGGTGGGGCCGTTGAGGCTGCCCAGGCTGCAGCTGAGAAAGGTTTCGTTGTCTATGTAATGGGTGTAGGTCTGCCGTCCGGTTCACCAATACCGGGTGAACGTAGCGGTGAGTTCCGCAAGGACAAGAGCGGTAATGTGGTGGTAACCCGTCTCAATGAGGAGATGTGTCGCAATATTGCCGCAGCCGGCAAGGGAGCCTATTTTTATGTGGATAACTCAAATGCGGCTGAAAAAGCTTTGCAGAAGGAGATTGACAAGCTAGCCAAGGCTGATGTCGAGACCACAGTATATACTGAGTATGATGAACAGTTCCAGATAATTGCGTGGATGATTCTGATTCTCATCCTGTTTGAGATATTCATCTGCGAGAGCCGTAATCCGCGACTCAGAAATTTCAGTCTGTTCAAAACTGATGAGGATAAAGTAAAATGAAAAAGATATTGTTGTTTTTCCTGATGACAGCGTTTGTTTCCGGTGCATGCGCACAACGGTCCGACCGTTCATATGTGCGCAAGGGAAACCGTATGTTTGAAGACAGCCTGTTCATTAAGGCCGAGGAGAACTACCTCAAAGCCGTTGATCTGAATCCGGATCTGTATGAGGGTAACTACAATCTTGGTAATGCATATACAGCTCAACAGAAGCCTAATGAGGCAATTGAGCAGTACCGCAAGACATCCAATGTCCTGGAAGCCCGTAAGAAAGAGCTGATGGATAACCCCCAGTCCAACTCAAAGGATCTGGATAAGTGCAAGGATGAGCTAGCCAAGACATATCACAATACGGGTGTGGTTTACCATATGTGTCAGCAGTATGACAAGGCTGTTGAGGCATACAAACAGGCGCTCAGGAACAACCCTAAGGATGATGAGACACGCTACAATATGATTCTTGCCCAGCGCATGCTTGATCAGCAGCAACAGGATCAGGAGAACCAGCAGGACCAGCAGGATCAGCAGCAACAGGAGCAGCAGGAGCAACAACAAGACCAACAGGAACAGCAACAGGAGGAGCAACAGCAGCAACAGGAGCAGCCCGAGGAGATGTCACAGGAGAACGCTGAACAGATACTCGAGGCAGCCATGCAGGATGAGAAAGATGTCCAGGAGCGCGTTCAGGAACAATTGCTTAAGGCTCAGCCAAAGAAACCATTGGATAAAGATTGGTGACATGAATATATCAGAAAAGACAAAGAGATTGCTTTTACCGATCATGCTGCTAATGCTGACCGGAGTTAAAGCTATTGCCGATGACGTCTCGTTTACAGCCCAGGCCCCGCAGGCCGTTGTGGCAGGTGAACGTTTCAGAATCACATATAAGGTGAATACACGTGATGCCAAGGAGTTCCGTGCGCCGGATATGAAGAATATCAATATTTTGACCGGCCCCAGTACTTCAACTTCATCTAGTACCCAGATATACAACGGGCAGGTAACTAGCACATATACACTAACTTATACCTATATTGCCGTAGCCACGGAGGAGGGAGATGTGGAGCTGGATGGTGCCACAATTAAGGTTGACGGCAAGCAGATTACATCAAATAAGCTGAGATTCAAGGTGCTGCCGCCTGATCAGGCATCACAGCAGAGTGGGCAAGGGCAGGGGAGCGCCCAGTCCGGTCTGCAGCGTTCATCCGGGCAGGGATCTACCTCTGTGGGTAATGATGAGCTCTTTATGGTGGCCAGTGTTGATAAGACCAATGTATATGAGCAGGAGGCAATCCTGCTTACATTCAAGGTATATAAATCACCTTCAGTGTCTCTAAACAGCTTGAGTAACAAGATGCCGGATCTCAAGAACTTCCATGTTCAGGAGGTTGACCTTCCGCAGCAGAAAGAGTTCCAGCTTGAGCACTACAACGGACGTAACTATCAGACTATATTGTGGAGCCAGTATGTACTGTTCCCGCAACATTCGGGTGAACTGGAGATTCCTTCAACAACCTTTGAGGGTGTTGTGGCACAGCGTGTGGAGAGAAGCAGTAATGACATCTTTGACATGTTCTTCAATTCTGACAGGTATGTAGAAGTCAAGAAAGATCTTGTAACGCGTAATATAAAAATCAACGTAAAACCGCTCCCGCAGGGTAAGACAAGTGCATATTATGGTGGAGTAGGTGATTTCAGTATCAGTTCTACCGTAAGCAGTACTGATGTTACAGCCAATGATGCCGTCACTGTCAGGGTGATTCTGTCAGGAACCGGTAATTTGAAGCTTGTCAAGACACCTGAAATCAAATTCCCTCAGGATTTTGATATATATGATCCCAAGATTGAGAACAAGTATACAATCAAGGGCGGCCGTCAGACAGGTAACAAGGTATATGAATACCTGGTTATACCGCGTCACGCAGGTAAATATACCATTCCTGCCCTTAATTTCCAGTATTTTGACCCCAAGAGTGAGACATACAAGACTGTCAGCACAGAGGAATATACTCTGAATGTAGCCAGAGGACAGGGCGGGGGAGAATCCCAGACATCAGTTTCGTATGTAAACAAAGAGGACCTCAAGTATGTGGGGCAGGATGTTCGGTTCCACTCCACACCTCTCTCTCTCAAGAAAGAAACTGATCAGATTCTTGACACATGGTTCTGGCTGAGCCTGGCTGCACCTCTGGTTATTCTGATAGTTGTGGTTATCATAACGCGTAAACGTATTGCTGACAGTGCCAATGCAGCCAAAGTCCGTGTCAAGAAAGCAAGTTCCGTGGCTACCAAACGTCTTAAGGTGGCCCGTAAACTGATGAAGGATGGTCGCAAGGATGAGTTTTATGATGAGATGATGCGGGCTCTGTCTGGCTATTTCGGTGACAAGCTGGCTATTCCGGTAGCAGAGCTCTCAAAGGATAACATCATGGCTGAACTCAAGCGCCGTAATGTGGCTGAGGAGCCTGTCAAACAGGTTATAGGCTTGCTTGATGACTGTGAATTTGCCCGTTATGCTCCCGGTGATGATACCGGACGTATGGACCGTCTGTATGAGGAGGCTGTAAGTGTGATAGGGCAGATTGAAAACACGATTAAATAATGAAAGGTATGAAAAAGATTATAGCTCTCTTATTTGCTGTTATTCCTGTCCTGGCAGTTGCTCAGGATGAGCCTGAAATGACGAGTCTTGTAGCTGATTCAGCCTCACAGGCTAAGGTTTACACATTATCTGATGCTGACAGTGCATACGTTCAGGGAGATTATCTTACTGCTATCAGTATATATGAGTCTGTAATAGAGAATCAGGGTACAAACGCCACCTTATATATGAATCTTGGTAACTGCTGGTTCAAGCGTGACGAGATTGCCAAAGCCATTCTGTATTATGAACGCGCATATCTTATTGACCCGTCAGATCCTGATATAAGATTTAATCTGGAACTGGCCCGTACCAAGACTGTAGATAAGGTAAATCCTGTAAATCAACTCTTTATAGTAGTATGGTTCAAGAAACTGCTGGCCGCGCTTGATGTCAACAGCTGGGCTGCGCTTACTGTCATCCTGTTTGCGGCGTGCATATTGCTTATAGGCGTGTTGCTGTTCTCCAAGAAACGTGGCATCAGAAAAATATCTTTTTCTTTTAGCGTATTTTTCTTGCTTTTGTCTATTTTATCTTTTATCTTCGCTACTACACAGATGGGGAATATCCGGAATCGTAACACGGCAATTATCATGTCGCCTAGTGTAACGGTCAAGAGTACACCCAGCAGTGGCGGTACAGACCTGTTTATCATTCATGAAGGACGTAAGGTACAGATACTGGATTCTTCCATGAAAGAGTGGGTTGAGATAAGATTAGAGGACGGAAATACAGGTTGGGTACCGGTTAATGTTATGGAAATCATTTAATAGCAGTATGGAATGACTGAAGTACAGGGTCTCTTGGAGACAGACAGATTGGCCACGCTGTCAGTTAATGGCAGCGAATCCCTTTTTTGGGACGGTGTGGCCAACTTATATACTTCATTTTTTGTGTGGATTCCACTCGCACTGACTGCTATATTCCTGATTCTGAGGAATATAAATTCCAAAAGATTGCTTCTTGTACTGTTTTTGGTGGCACTTACAGTGTTGCTTTGTGACCAGTTGTCTTCATCTGTCTGTAAACCGTTGTTCCAAAGGCTCAGGCCTACACATGATCCCTCATTTATGGATATGATTGATACCGTAAATGGCTATCGTGGAGGACTATACGGCTTCTTCTCAGGACATGCCGCCAATTCATTCGGTCTGGCCGGGCTGTTCATGTGGCTTGTCCGTGACAGATGGTTCAGTCTTTCTGTCGGACTGTGGGCAATAGCCAACTCTCTGATAAGAACATATTTAGGCGTTCATTATATGGGCGATATTATTGTTGGTGCCATTGTCGGAAGCATTATTGGAAGTTTGATATATTGCATTTACCGTATAGCTACACGTAAAGACAGAGTGCTCAGGACTGTTCATGATTCCAGTATTTTATACACTAAGTCCGGATTCATGCGTAGTGATATATTCGTGTTCTTATGTGTGCTGTTCGGTACGCATGCCTTAATAATGATCGGCACCTGTATAACGCAGGGAACTCTTTGACAATTAAATATTTACAAACGACTTAGATAATAATCCTAATTTTAATGCTTATGACCAGATTAATCACATTCAATGAACTGCGCCAGATCAAGGCGCAACTTCCGGAGGGCAGTATTCACAGAATTGCCGATGAGCTGAATCTCGATGTAGAGACCGTCAGAAATTTCTTTGGAGGTACTGACTACAAAAAGGGTTCAGCTGTAGGTTTTCATATTGAACCGGGACCAAACGGCGGTTGCGTTGTTCTGGATGACACGACGGTTCTGGATAGAGCGCTTGAAATTATTGCTGAAAGCAAAAAGTAAGAATCAATTAGAATCAAAATCAAGGGCGTTATTTTTAACGCCCTTGTTTTTTGTCGCGAAAGGCTACGGGTCGGCGAGCTTTGCTCGGGAATCTCGATAATATTAAGTATAGCTTGATATTGTTCTAGCAGCTCTAAATATTTGCATAATAACTATTATGTTAAATAATGAAAACAGAAATCCACTCCCACTACAAAAAAAGACCCTCGGAAAACCGAAGGTCTTTTAAATTAAAAGATTAATTAATTAGAGGTATCCTTTCTCCTTCATTCTTGACTCAACCTCGTTGAGCTCAGGAGTCATCTTAAGGATGTAATAAATCTGCTGCAATGGAACGCCCCATTTTGCAACTGCTGTAGGCTCAAGCTCTCTCAGTTTCTTGAAGTACGGAAGTGCATTCTTGAAATACTCCTCCTGTTCCTTCATGGCTTTCTTGTAAGCTGATGAACGGTAATCAAGATTTGATTTTGAATCCATGAACTCAACAGCCTGACTCATGATGCAGAGACCAAGGTTGTTATAAGCGTCAGCAAGTTCGCTGTTCTTCTCAATAGCTATCTTGTACTGCTCAATAGCCTTGTCGTAATCCTTACCCTGCTGTGCTATATAACCAAGTACATAGTAGTTGTAAGCTTTCTCCGGATCAACCTTAATCATATCCTGGACGAACTCCTCCATGGCGCCCATATCATTCTTGATGTTGTAGTAGTTGAGCAGCTTGTTGTAGTAGTAATCCTTTGTGGGATACTTAACAAGACCGTCCTTCAATGACTGGAGCCATTTAACTGAATCCTTAAGCTCACCGTAGCACTCGCATATGAATTCGGTAGCATCCTCACCGTATTCCTCGTCATTCTGAGCCATGATGGCATATTTGAGAGCATCCTGCCACTTTCCATTGTTGTAAGCAGCCAGTGCGGGGAAATATGCGAAGTTGTATCTGTACTGCTCCCATGTGGGATCATCCTGCATGTAATCCTTGAGGATATCACTCTGAGCAAGAGTGAAATATCTGTCAAAGTACTTATAAGCAGTTGTATAATCCTCACGATGGTTGAAATAGAACACACCACCGTTGATGAGAGTGTTCAGATTACGGTAAATCTTGGGAATCTGGTTCTTACGTACCTCATCAGAAGTTTTTCCCTTGGCGTTGGGGATCTGCTGCAGAGAGTCAGCCCTGAGAGCGAATGTAAACCAGTCTGAAAGATAATTGTACATGGCAACAGTGTCATATACACCATTGTAAGACTTTACGTTCTCCTGATTATAGAAATATTCATATATTTCAGCGGCCTGATACCATGTCTGATCCCAATCCTTGAGGAGCGGATTCTTCATGGCCTCATCAATAAGCCTCTTGGCGTGTCTCTTATCAGGAACATCGTCTCTTTCCATGTCGTCTCTTGCCTCCTTTACCTGCTTCTGAGCGGTTTTAGTGGCTTTCTTAAGCTCTTTCTCAGACATCTGAGCGTATGTTGTGCATGTCATACCCAGAGCTGCAATCAAAACAAATATAAGCTTCTTCATGTTGAATAAGTTGTTATAGGTTTTACATTATTAATATATTATTCTCTGTTGGTTGTTAAAATCACTCAGTCACAGGTGCCTCAGGAGCGGTTTCCGGTGCGGGTTCCTCCCCACCCTCAACCTCTGAGACGTCGGGCTCACTGTCAACCTTGCATATTGAACCTATCTGGTCATTGCGTTTCTCCAGGTTGATGAGTCTGACACCCTGTGTGGCGCGGCCCATTACACGGAAATCAGATACGCTTACGCGCAGTGTAATGCCTGATTTATTGATGATTACCAGGTCGTTATCATCAGTAACAGCCTGAATCGAAACCAGTTTGCCGGTCTTGTCCGTAATGTTCAAGGTCTTTACGCCCTTGCCGCCACGGTTGGTCTTGCGGTAGTCCTCAATCTCGGAGCGCTTGCCGTAGCCCTGTTCTGATACAACCATGATGGTCTCCTCGGGCTGCTCGTCGACTGCTATCATACCTACTACCTGATCCTCACCGTCCTCATCAAGGGTCATGGCGCGTACACCGGTAGATACTCGGCCCATGCCGCGTACGGTGCTCTCATTGAAGCGGATGGCACGACCGTTACGGTTTGCTATGATGATCTCCTTGTTACCGTCAGTGAGCAGTACATTGATAACCTTGTCACCGTCGTTCAGGTTGATGGCGTTGATGCCGTTCTGACGCGGACGTGAGTAATCCTGAAGGATTGTCTTCTTGATTACGCCGTTCTGTGTGCAGAATACCAGATAATGGTTGGATGTAAACTCTGCATCAGCCAGGTTCTTTATTGCTATATAAGCATTTACGGCATCATCGGGCTCAATGTTGAGCATATTCTGGATGGCACGGCCCTTTGATGTCTTGCCGCCCTCCGGTATGTCATAAACCTTGAGCCAGTAGCAACGTCCCTTCTGTGTAAAGAACAATATGTAGTTATGTGTTGTAGCTGTGAATATGTGCTCAATGAAGTCCTCGTCGCGCTTGTCAGAGCCTCGGGATCCTACTCCACCCCTGCCCTGCAGGCGGTATTCAGTAAGTGCGGTACGCTTTATGTAGCCCAGGTGTGACATTGTGATGATCATGGGCTCATCGGCATAGAAGTCTTCAGGATTAAACTCCTCGCTGGCATAGACAATCTCTGTCTTGCGCTCATCGCCGTACCTGTCAATGATGGACTGCATCTCATCCTTGATAACCTGCTTGCACTTTTCCGGATCGTCCAGAATGCTCTGAAGCTCCTCAATGCGTGCCATAACCTCATTGTACTCCTCATGCAGCTGATCCTGCATAAGTCCGGTAAGCTGGCGCAGACGCATATCAACAATGGCCTTGGCCTGGATGTCATCCAGTCCGAAGCGGTCCATAAGGTTCTGAATTGCGTCATTGGGGGTCTTGGCCTTCTTGATGATCTGTATCACCTCATCAATGTTATCTGATGCAATGATCAGACCTTCAAGTATATGAGCGCGTTTTTTAGCCTCCTCCAGGTCAAACTTGGTGCGGCGTATAACCACCTCATGACGATGCTCTATGAAGCATTTTATGAGGTCACGCAGGTTAAGACACTTGGGGCGTCCCTTGACAAGGGCTATGTTGTTTACGCCGAATGATGTCTGCAACGCGGTCATCTTGAACAGCTTGTTCAGTACCACGCCTGCATTGGCATCCCTCTTAACGTCAATGACAATGCGCATACCCTCACGGTCTGACTCATCATTGACGTTGCTTATGCCCTCAATTTTCTTATCTGTAACAAGTTCAGCAATGAACTTGATGAGCTCTGCCTTGTTTACGCCGTAAGGTATCTCGGTTACAACAATCTTGTCATGCTGTTCACCTGCCTCAATCTCAGTCTTGGCGCGCATTATCACGCGGCCGCGACCGGTCTCATAGGCCTCACGTACACCGCTGATACCGTAAATGTATGCACCGGTGGGGAAATCAGGAGCCTTGATGTACTGCATCAGCTCATCAACCGTGATGTCGGGATTGTCAACCATTGCAATGCAGCCGTTCAGGACCTCTGTCAGGTTGTGAGGCGGCATGTTGGTGGCCATACCTACTGCGATACCGGATGAACCGTTCACCAGAAGGTTCGGTATGGTTGCCGGAAGAACCGTGGGTTCCTCCTCCTTGTTGTCATAGTTGGGTACAAAGTCAACGGTGTTCTTGTTTATATCCTGCATCATCTCCTCACCCATCTTGCGCAGGCGTACCTCCGTGTAACGCATGGCAGCCGGGCTGTCACCGTCTATTGAACCGAAGTTGCCCTGACCGTCCACAAGCGGATAACGCATTATCCAATCCTGCGCCAGACGAACAAGAGCGCCATATACTGATGAGTCACCATGAGGATGGAAGTGTCCGAGCACATCACCTACAGTACGGGCTGACTTGCGATAACCTTTATCTGATGTGTTTCCGTCACGCATCATACTGTAGAGTATGCGGCGATGTACCGGTTTCAGTCCGTCACGTGCATCCGGGAGAGCTCTGGCTACAATCACTGACATTGAATAGTCAATGTATGAGGACTTCATCTCCTCCTCAATGTTCACCCTTATAATTCTGTCCTGGTTTTCCAATTTGTTTGTTTTTAATGTCTGTAATAATACCTTTTGAGCCTGTCGGCATAAACATCCCAAAAGTACTCCAAAAATAGTTCACGCACAACTTTACGCGCGTATTTTTAATAAGGTGTTAACAAGTTTTTTCAGATGGTATTTTCAGACTTTATGGCATAATATGATGATTGGCACGTGATTTGTTGATATCTTGCTGCAACAAAAGGGATGAACCATACCAAAAACCACTTATATTTGCATCATAAAAGGATGGAATACAGAATATCAGACAAACTTAACAATATACTGTCTCTCTCCAAAGAGGAGGCTGAGCGTCTTACCCACTCTGAAGTTACGGCTGAGCATCTGCTCCTGGGAATGATCCGGGACGGAAAGAATATGGCCGTTGAGCTGCTTGTAAAGATGGGCGTTGACCTGCTGGAGTTGCGCATGCGGCTGGAATCGGAACAGATGGTTTCCGGTACCGATGCAGACAAGGTGCCCATTGAGAAGATAGCTCTCTCCGTGGCGGTTACAAGATTGCTCAAGATCAGTATGTTGGAGGCCAGACTCCAGAGAAAGGAGGAGGTTGATGCTGAGCATCTGCTGCTGGCCATTGTACGTGACCGTTCCAGCAGGACAGCTGAGATACTCTCCGAATATGAGGTTGACTACCGTCATCTGCTCAGCCTGCTCAATAATAACAGCGCCGAGATACAGATGGGCATGGGACTCACCGATGATGAGGATGATGAAGAGGAGGAATATTCCGCATCACATTCTGATTCAGGCAAGACCAAGCCTGGCAAGACTGTCGCTGCGGCAAAATCCGGCAGTAACACCCCCGTTCTGGATACCTTCAGTACGGATATGACGCAGTCCGCCCTGGAGGGTAAGCTGGATCCGGTTGTTGGCCGTGAGAAAGAGATAGAGCGCCTGGCCCAGATACTCACCCGCCGCAAGAAGAACAACCCTATCCTGATAGGTGAACCCGGTGTGGGCAAATCAGCTATCGTTGAGGGACTCTCACAGCGCATTGTACAGCGCAAGGTATCACGCATGCTCTTTGGCAAGCGTGTGCTGGCACTTGATATGGCCGCTGTCGTAGCCGGTACCAAATATCGCGGACAGTTTGAGGAGAGGCTTCGTTCCATTATTCAGGAACTAAAGAAAAATCCTGACATAATCCTGTTTATTGACGAGATACATACCATCATAGGCGCAGGTTCTGCCGCCGGTTCCATGGATGCCGCCAATATGCTCAAGCCCGCCCTTTCACGCGGTGAGGTCCAGTGTATAGGTGCCACAACGGTTGATGAGTACCGCAAGTCAATTGAGAAGGACGGAGCACTTGAGCGCCGCTTCCAGAAGATTCTTGTGGAGCCTACAACAGTTGATGAAACTATCCAGATCCTTGAGAATATCAAGGACCGTTATGAGGAGCATCATAATGTAACATATACTGATGAAGCAATAAAAGCTTGCGTTAATCTGGCTCAGCGTTATATCACAGACCGCTCATTCCCGGACAAGGCTATAGATGTGATGGATGAGGCCGGTTCACGTACTCACCTGTCAAATCTCTCAGTACCAAAGGAGATTGAGGACAAGGAGCATCAGATAGACTTTACCCGTGAGGGCAAGAATGATGCCGTGGCCCGTCAGGACTTTGAGCTGGCCGCCCGTTTCCGTGATCAGGAGAAGGTTCTGGAGGGTGAGCTGGAGCAGATGCGCAAGGACTGGGAACAGTCACTCAAGAGCCATCGTGAAACCGTTGATGAAGATAGTATCTCAACCGTGGTTTCAATGATGAGCGGCATCCCTGTGCAGAAGATAGCCCGTGAGGAGGGTGAGCGCCTTAAAGGTCTGGCCCCAGCACTCAAGTCAAAGGTTATAGCCCAGGAATCTGCTATAGACCTGCTTGCCAAGGCTATCCGCAGAAGCCGTGTTGGGCTGAAAAATCCCAACAAGCCCATAGGCACTTTCCTCTTCCTTGGCCCTACCGGTGTAGGTAAGACGCTGCTTGCCAAAGAGCTTGCAGAACAGATGTTCGGCACCAGTGACGCTCTGATACGCGTTGATATGAGTGAGTTCATGGAGAAGTTTGCCGTATCACGTCTGGTGGGTGCTCCTCCGGGATATGTAGGATATGAGGATGGCGGACAACTGACCGAGAAGGTACGCCGTAAACCCTACTCCATCATTCTGCTTGATGAGATAGAGAAGGCACATCAGGATGTGTTCAACATTCTGCTGCAGGTAATGGATGAGGGCCGTCTGACCGACAGTGAGAGCCGTACGGTTGATTTCCGCAACACCATTATTATAATGACCTCCAATATCGGGTCACGTCAGATCCAGGAGTACGGTCACGGCATAGGCTTCAGTACATCCGATGCCGGAACGGACCTGGCCCGTCAGGACATCATACGCAAGGCGCTCAACAAATCCTTTGCACCTGAGTTCATTAACCGCATAGATGAGATAATAACCTTCAACCAGCTTGACCGTGAGGCAGTGAGCCGCATTGTTGAAATTGAGCTCTCACAGCTTACGGCACGCCTGGAGGGTATGGGTTATTCACTCTCTGTATCAGATGGTGCCAAGGCATTCCTGGCAGACAAGGGCTACAGCCGTGAGTACGGTGCCCGTCCGCTCAAACGTGCTATCCAGACCTACGTTGAGGATAAGCTGGCTGAGGTCATGATAGACGGCGAGAGCCCTATTGGATCCCTCCTTACGGTTGATGTCAATGCCGATAAATCTGACCTTACAGTCACTGTAGGAGCCAAATGATTTGACAGAGAGTCACAGAGAGACTCCTGTTCAGCCAAAATGTCAGTCGGGAAACCGTCTGGCATTTTTGTTGTATTGTATGAGGCAGAATAATCAGATAAAACTAAAACAATATAATTATGCAGAAAGGTACAATCGGGGTAACGACCGAGAACATATTCCCCGTCATCAAAAAGTTCCTGTACAGCGATCGTGAGATATTCCTCCGCGAGATAGTTTCAAATGCAGTTGATGCCACCCAGAAGCTCAAGACACTGGCCTCAAAGGGCGATTTCAAGGGTGAGATGGGTGACCTTACGGTACATGTTACAGTAAACAAGGACAATATCACCGTAAGTGACCGAGGCATAGGTATGACCGCTGCTGAGATTGACAAGTACATCAACCAGATAGCATTCTCAGGTGCAAATGATTTCCTTGAGAAATACAAGAATGACGCCAATGCCATCATAGGCCACTTCGGACTTGGATTCTACTCAGCCTTTATGGTGTCAAAGAAGGTTGAGATCATAACCAAATCCTATCAGGAAGGTGCTCAGGCTGTAAAATGGAGCTGTGACGGTTCACCTGAATTCGAACTCACGGATGCCGATAAGGCTGACCGCGGAACCGACATCATTCTCTACCTGGATGATGAGAGCAAGGAGTACCTGCAGGAGACCGCAATCCAGGGTCTGCTCAAGAAATACTGCCGGTTCCTACCCGTACAGATAGCCTGCGGTAAGAAGAAGGAATGGAAAGACGGTAAGGAGGTTGATACTGCCGAGGACAATATCATCAACAACGTAGAGCCACTCTGGACAAAGACCCCGAGTGAACTCAAGGATGAAGACTATAAGGGTTTCTATCGTGAGCTCTATCCCATGCAGGACGAACCCCTGTTCTGGATACATCTTAACGTGGATTTTCCGTTCCATCTTACCGGAATCCTCTACTTTCCCAAGATCAAGACCAATCTTGACCTGCAGAAGAACCGCATACAGCTCTACTGTAACCAGGTATTCGTGACGGACAGCGTTGAAGGTATCGTTCCTGACTTTCTTACACTGCTTCATGGCGTGATAGATTCTCCGGATATTCCGCTTAACGTGTCACGTTCATATCTGCAGAGTGACTCCAATGTCAAGAAGATATCCGGATATATCACCAAGAAGGTGGCAGACCGTCTTACCGCCATATTCAAGAATGACCGTAAGGAGTTTGAGGGTAAATGGGATGATGTTAAGCTCTTTATCAACTATGGAATGCTTACTGAGGAGGATTTCTACAGCAAGATGGAGAAAGTGGCCCTCTTCAAGGATACTGACGGCAAGTACTTTACCTTTGAGGAGTACAAGAAACTTATTGAGGCCAACCAGACTGATAAGAATAAGAGCCTTATATACCTGTACGCAACGAACAAGGAAGAGCAGTATGGTTACATAGAAACAGCTAAGAACAAGGGCTACAGCGTATTGCTCATGGATAATCAGCTTGATGTACCTGTAATAGGTATGCTGGAGCAGAAATTCGGTAACAGCAGCCGTTTCCAGAGGGTTGACAGTGACTCCATTGACAACCTTATTGCTAAGGAGGATAACAAGGCTGTTGACCTGCCTGCAGGACAGCTGCGTATGCTCACCAAGGTGTTCAGCAGCCAGATGCCCAAGATTGAGAAGGCTGATTTCCATGTAGACGCCCAGTCTCTGGGTGAGTCTGCCCTGCCCGTTATGGTAACCTGCAGCGAGTATATGCGCCGTATGAAAGATATGGCAGCCATCCAGCCCGGCATGAATTTCTACGGGGATATGCCTGATATGTACACCGTTATACTCAACAAGGACCATAAACTTATCAAGAAGGTTCTTGATGACGCTGCCGCTGCTTGTGACAGCAAGGTTAAGCCTGAAGATGACAAACTGAACTCCCTTAAGGAGCGTCAGGCAGAGTTGCGTAAGGCACGTGAGGGTAAGAAGGATGAGGATGTTCCGCAGGCAGAGAAGGATGAGATGAAGGATATTGACGGCAAGATATCAGAGGCTGAGAACGCTATCACAAACATCTACTCAGAGTATGCCGCAGGCCAGAAAGTGGTGCATGAACTCATTGATCTGGCTCTGCTTCAGAACGGTATGCTTAAGGGTGAGGCTCTGTCAGCCTTTATACGCCGTAGTGTAGAGCTTATCTAAACGTAACATTTTTATATGAAAATGGGCATTGAACGTATATCAGTGCCCATTTTTTGTATATATTTGTGGCACATGCATACCGCTTGATGTTTAAAAGGGTTATCATATCGATTCTTTCTCTGCTGCTTCTGGCTGTTCCTGTCGGGGGTCAGAAAGTTGGCCTGGTGCTGAGTGGAGGCGGTGCCAAAGGTCTGGCTCATATCGGCGTGATACGTGCTCTTGAGGAGAACAACATCCCTATTGATTACATTGCCGGAACATCCATCGGCGCCGTAATAGGATCCTTGTATGCTATGGGTTATTCTCCTGATGAGATGGAGAACCTTATCTGTTCTGATGATTTCAAGAACTGGTATCTTGGAGCCAAGGATATGAACTACCAGTTCTTCTTCAAGCAGCCATCACCCACTCCGGCCATGATCTCTGCCCAGATAGCCATCAGGGACTCCATGACCGTGATACGTCCTATGGTAAACAGCGTGGTTGATCCGCTGCAGATGAATCTGGCTTTTGTTGATATATTCTCAGGTGCATCGGCTGCATGCAGGAATGATTTCAACCAGCTGATGGTACCTTTCAGGGCAGTTGCATCGGATGTGTTCAACAAGAACTCAATTGTGCTGGACAAGGGTGATCTGGGTGCTGCCGTACGCGCTTCAATGTCATTCCCCTTTGTGTTCCGCCCTATTAAGATTGATTCCATAATCGCTTATGACGGAGGTATTTATGATAATTTCCCTGTAGATGTCATGATGCGTGAGTTCCATCCTGATTTTATTGTGGGAAGCGTAGTCGCCGTAAGCCCGGGAACGCCTGAGATTGAGGTTCCTGATGAGTTTGACCTTATGGGCCAGGTGCGAAGCATGATAATGCAAAAAAGTGATTACAGCCTTGATCCCCGGCTTGGTGTCAAGGTGGAGTTCAATCTGGATGATGTGGGACTGCTTGATTTCCACCGTCTTGATGAACTGTCAGAGCTGGGTTACCATAACACCATGCAGCTTATGGATTCCATCAAATCACGCACAAAAGAGCGTCAGGAGTCCTCTGTACTCAGTGATCTGCGTTCCGCCTTTAAGGAACGCATCCCGGAGCTGGTATTCAGCTCAGTTGATGTAAACGGTGTCAATTCAGCTCAAAAACGGTATATCCTCAAGGAACTTAACGCTACTGACGGCTCTTTTGATTTTGAGGATTTCAAATCAGGTTACTTCAAGCTGTTATCTGATGATGCCATCAGTGAGATAATACCAGCTACACACTATTCAGAGCAGGATTCAACATTCGGACTGGAACTGAATGTCCAGGTTGATGACCACCCTACCTTCAATCTGGGCGGCGGTCTGTCTACATCCATATCCAGCCAGCTGTACGGTTCAGTATCATATAACCACATAGGTGAAGCATCAGAGTCATATCTGCTTGAGGGCCAGGTGGGCCGTTCATACAGCAACGCTCAGTTCCTTACCCGTATAGACATGGCTACCAAGATCCCTATGTCGCTGTCACTGCAGTTGGCATTCAACAACATGAACTATTTCCGTTCAGGTTCATATATATTTACGTCCGATAAGTACATGCCCGCTCTCAACAAGTCAACGGAGTTTTTCGGCAAGATCAAGATATCACGTCCGTTCCTGAACAACTACAAGGCCGTTTTCTCGTTCGGTCTGGCGCACCACAAGGATTACTACTCACAATCCAGCAGCGTTGACCTGCGTTCTTTCAGGTATGACAGCAACCGTCATAAGATACTGGGAGGTTCAGTAGAGTTCATTGGCAATACCCTTAACTCAACGCAGTACCCCACCAGCGGCCGTTATGAGAAGATACGGGCCTTTATAGGTACTGAGGAGGACCGTTATATGCCGCAGAACGTGCTGTCAGATGAGTATCATGGTGTTGATCGTTCCTGGTTGCAGATATGCGCATCAACTGAGCACTATTTCAAACTGACATCACATATAACGCTGGGCACATATTTGGAGGGCTATTATTCATCCAGGAACCTGTCAACCAATTATCAGTCAACTATCATGCAGACAGGCAGTTTCCGTCCCACCGTAAACAGCAAGTTCATATATGACCCGGATTTCTCGGCCAATGCATATTTTGCGGCCGGACTTAAGCCTATCTTTATAATTAACTCCGTGTTCCATCTGCGCGCAGAGGCATACGTATTCCAGCCTACCCGCCCCATCTGTAATGATGAGGGCCTGGCCGTGTATGGTAATCCTCTTACAGGAATGCAGATTATGAGTGAGCTGGCGTTTGTGGCACAATATCAGAGAATCTCCTTCAATGCTTTCCTGGATCTGTCCACGTCAAGCTATAACCCCTCAATGCTTGGAGTCACATTGGGTATCCTTATGCCTAATGAGTGGTTCCTGGAGTGATTACTCCTTCTTTTGCTGCTCCCGCTGTTTCTTGAGCCACACTGATGGTGATGAGCCGGCTATCTTCTGGAACTGGCGGTAGAAGGTGGAACTGCTTATATATCCGCATGAGTATTCCACATTCTTGGGTGACTCTCCTTTGAGCAACAGTTCCTCGGCATATATTATACGGGCGTTATTGACGTAATCAGAGAATGACATGCCGCTGAACTGCCTTACGGCCAGTGACAGATATGTACGGTTTGTGCCCAGTCTCTGGGCCAGGTCTATCAGGTTGAGGTCCGGCTCCAGAAAGACTTTCTCCTCATTCATGAGGCGCTCCACGTTCTTCCAACAGTTGGAAATGGTCATCTCCTGCCTGTTTTCGGGGAATAGAGCGGTCTTGGAGGGTTTGCCGTCTCCCTTCTCAAGCATATGCCTTATATCATCGGCACTATAGTCAATTATAAATGCCAGGATGGCCAGAGCAAGCTGATACATAAACGTAACGAGTATCAGTATGATGGTACGTATATCAATATCCTGCTGATAATTAGGGGAAGCCTCACGAAGCAGTACCACCAGCACTCCTACCGCGGTAAGCGCGGCAATAAGGCGTGACTGGCTCACGGACTTGCCGTTGTTTGATGAGAAGAATTCATTGACTGTATCCTCATACTTATACATGCACCAGCAGCACCAGAGCAGGACTCCAGCCTCAAACCAGAACGTTATGGTACGTGCCATGTGATAGCAGAAATACTCTATCACCTTCATGGTGGTCTCATGTTCAGCTATGGTTGATTCATTCAGTATCACGCTGTTATGCATGCGCTGAAGATTAAAATGGCTGGCTCCCAGATAGACAATGAGAAAAAGCGCCGTAATGACTGCCATGGGTATAAATACCATATAGTCTTTCTTGGTTATACCCTTTATGTTGGTCAGTTCAATGGTAAACATGTAGAACAGAGGCGCATATGCCAGGCTGGCCACGATATAAACGGGCCAGGTCCATATCATATGGCATTTATCAGGATTGAATAGTTGTGCATATACCAGCATGCGCAGGCTCCAGACTGCCTGGATTGCCACAATAATCCAGTGGCACTTGTTCTTGTCCTGTTTAAAGAGGGCTATTGAGAGTGCGCATATGAAACTGAATACACCTAGCAATGTGTACAGCAGATGAACAGGGATATTGCTCATGTCGTATCGTGTTCATTGGTCAACAGTTACGAAAGTACATATTTTCTCTCATAATATAGCGTAGTATTTGCTGAGAAATGATATTTTTGCATATAAAACACTATATGAACCATATATGAAAGAGTATCCGCATTATCTTGAAAGGCTCCAGGCTGCCACACGAAAGTTTTGGGACAAACCCGCATTGAACAATATAGGAGGTGAATCATTCACTTATGCCCAGATGGCCCGCTCCATTGCGCGTTTCCATATCATATTTGACTATGCCGGCATACAGAAAGGTGAGCGCATAGCACTGTGCGCACAGAATGGTGCACGCTGGGGATTTGCCTATCTGGCCGTAAACACCTATGAGACCGTGATAGTACCTATCCTGGCTGATTTCAAGCCGGATAGCGTTATGGGACTTGTAAACCATTCCGGCAGCATTGCCCTGTTCACAGATAGGGAGAAATGGTCCAAGATGGACATAGCCAAGATGCCGCAGGTTCGTGCCGTGATTGATGTCAACACACTGGAGCTGCTCTATTGTGGTGATGAAAAGATACAGTACGCCTTTGAGCATCTTGATGAACTCTTTGACAAGAAATATCCTAACGGATTCGGTCCTGATGACGTGGTTTATCCCACTGACAATTGGGATAACCTTTCAACCATCAACTATACATCGGGCTCTACGGGAGATCCCAAGGGCGTTATGCTGACCTACCGTAACTTTTCTGCCAATGTAGATTTCAGCCAGCGTAACGTGCCTGCAGGCGATAAGATGGTCTCAATGCTGCCTATGGCTCATATGTACGGCCTTGTCATAGAGTTCCTCTACCCGCTCTGCAACGGCACTTCCATCTACTGGTTGGGTAAGGCCCCCACTCCGGCCGCCCTCATGAAGGCCTTTGCTGATGTCAAGCCCTACCTGCTCATTACCGTTCCGCTGGTAATGGAAAAGATATACAAGTCCAAGATCAAGCCCATGATAGACAAACCGGCAATAAAGTTAGCACTTAAAGTGCCTGGGCTTAACCGTATAATCTACAACAAGATAAGAGACGGACTTGTAACTGCTTTCGGCGGTAATTGTGAGGAGTTCATCATGGGCGGTGCAGCACTTAATCCGGAGGTTGAGCGTATCTTCAAGAAGATCAAGTTCCCGTATCTGGTAGGATATGGCATGACAGAAGCCTGCCCTCTCCTGGCCTATGAGCACTGGACCAAGTATGTTCCCGGCTCATGCGGCAAGCCTGTTGATGTGGCAGAGGTGCGTATTGACTCCGATGACCCTCAGCATACCGTAGGTGAGATTCAGGCTCGCGGTGAGAATATAACCATAGGTTACTATAACAATCCTGAGGCAACAGCCAATGCATTTACTGAAGACGGCTGGCTCAAGACCGGTGATCTGGGTATAATGGATGCTGACGGCAACATATTCATACGTGGACGCTCCAAGAACATGATTTTGGGTCCTTCCGGTCAGAATATCTATCCTGAAGAGATTGAGGCTGTAGTAAATAACCAGGATTACGTAGTTGAATCAGTGGTTGTGGATCGTGGCGGCAAACTGGTGGCTCTGGTTTATCTTGATGAGCAGGCCATTGCCAAGGCCCTTCTTGATGATGAGGCTAAGGATGCCATCCCTGAGAACATCCGCTTAGCTTCTAACCGCCAACTGCCCGTCTATAGCCAGCTTGCCAAGGTTGAGGTGCAGGCCGTTCCGTTTGAGAAGACTCCCAAGATGTCTATCCGCCGCTTCCTCTACAAATGATACATTTGGGGACGAGAGACCCCAATTGTATCATTTGTAAGATTGTTTTAAGCAGGAAACATCAATAGTGTACATAACAAGTTCACCCTCCTTAATCAAGACATAATGGTCGTGGTTAAGGTTGTTGTCTTTTAGACGGATGAGATTGCCTATGCGCTCCCATTGGCCTTCGGAAAAGAGTAATCCGCCATACACTAAGCTGTATGTCTCATCTTCATTTATATTGATGTTAGTGGGTACGGAATATCTCTTAACTGATGTGTATGATTTGAATTCCAACGGGTAGAAAGGCTCACCAAATGCAATGCTGTCAGCTGTTTCACTCAACATTGATTTATGTCTGTCATAATGTGATGCATCATAATCATACATTATTTGGCGATTATATTTAAGATTGCGTCCTATCAGAAACGGGAATCCGCTTGTAAAGGAAATGACATTGTCTTTTATGACCGCCTCAAATTTGAAAAAGGTGAACCTATCGTTAAAGTATAATGTATCACCTTTACTGGAATAATTACCCATCGATATTCTATCCATATAAATAATATCATCGGACGCATCCCATTCTAATTCAATGCAATATCGACCATCGTTCAGCAGATAGAGATAACAGTCATCATATTCATTATCCAGAAAATAATCAGGATATGTCTTGTCATTAAGTGAGAGCATGTAGAAATCGGCCTTCTTATGCTCGGCGCGGCAGACAAGGCATATTATCAGCAATGCCACAATTGATAATAATCGTTTCATAAAATTTCAATTAATATTTGGACTTTGCAATCAGAACGGCTGATTGCAGGAAATACGTCTTTGAACGTATGCTTTATCTGTTTTCAGTTCGAGGTATTTGCACTCCGTACATCAGCCTGACATGGGGAGTCTCTTTACCTAGACCCTGGAAATCCCTCATGTGGATTGTTTGTGGTTCATCGTTGTCGGAAGTGTTGGTTTCCTTTTCATCAGGAGTCTCTACATCATTCTCTTCAGCCGCTTTATCCTTTGATGCAGCCTTGGATGAGGAGCATGAGCAGATGAATGCAAACAGCAGGAAAGTAAAGGCGTATACTATGCGATACCAGCCTTTGGAAAGCATTATTTTGATTGTTTTCATGATGGGTTTCAAATAGGTTCTTTATTAATTATATATGGAAGATACATGAAAGTAAAATATTCATGGGTGCTAAATAAACATTTATTTGCCACAAAGCAAAACAGGCATCATTTGATGCCTGTTTTACTTTGTGATTCCGCCGGGATTCAAACCCGGAACCTTCTGATCCGTAGTCAGATGCTCTATTCAGTTAAGCTACGGAACCGAACCTTAAGCCAAACGAACAAAGAAAAACTCCGTTTTTCTTTAATTCTTTTGAATTGACGGCAAAAAGGAACTAGTTCATTTTTGACGTTGATTCAAAAGAATCAAGTAAGCGCAAGCTTACTTTGTCGTGGCGTGGTGAGGAAGACGAAGTCAACCAAACCCTGCTTCTGTTAAAGCGGTGCAAAGATACCACTTTATTTCTACAATCAAGCACAATCTCCTCTTTTTTTTCTCTATTCTGTTATTTTGTTCGTGTTTTTCCTGTTGCACAAAAAAATTTCTTTTATTTGTAATCAAATCCTTTTTCAAAAACCTATGGAGACCAATAATTACAAGCCTGTCACCTATGCTTCACGTATTGCTGGCATTATCCTTTTTGTAATTGCAACAACCGTAATGAATTCATGCACAAAAGCACCGGATTCCGATTCTACGAACTGGTGGTTCAGAAACGGTGTGCAATCCGGAGGCATCAAGTCAATTGACTATGGCTTTTACAAGCATAATTTCGATAAGAACGGTCGTGAAATCAGTTTCAAGAGTTCTGCAAATGAAATGTTGAATGAGTATGATTCTGATGGATTACTTGTCAGGGAGACCCGCATCGATATTGACAGAGGCGATACAATTATTGAGGAGACCGTCTTTGAATACAACAATAAAGGCAAGTTTGTCCAGCCGTTACTCAATGGTGTTGAGGGGTTTGCATATTTCAATTATGACTATCTGATTCCGGATCTTTCAAGAGTCATCATGACAACGACCAGAAACGGTGAAATGACCCACTCAGGTGAAATCAATTATGAGTTCCGTGGTGACCGGATGCTCCGGATCAGTTTTGGTCATTATAATAGCAACAGAGATACTACGGTGGTATTATATAAGGGTGATTATCCCTATGAGTGCACCAGAGACAAATTCTGTTTCGGCCCTGTGAGTTACCAGGAGAACGGTATGTTCAGTGAATTCAGACGGGTGTTCAAGAATTATGACGGCAGTACAAACCGGGAGGTGACACTCAGTTACAGGAACGTTAACGGTCTGATGTTAGTTGACAAAAGATGTGTTATAGACAGTTTCAGCGGTACTGAAACAATATATTACGCCTATGATGATAAAGGCAATCCTATACGCGATATCATATTCAGAGCCGACGAAACCCCGGAAATAGCTGAATACTCATACGTATTTGACAGCGAAGGAAACTGGATTCAGAAGACTGAAACATTCACTGATTCTGAAGGAAACCAGTTAGCTAAACCAAGAACAGAAACACGCACCATTGAGTACTGGTAAGACGTATTCCTGCTCCCGGCGTTTATTCTCCCAAGGCTTTCATCAATGAATCAAACGCCTTGTCTGCATCGGTATTCTGTTCAAGAAGCTGCACAAACTTACTGCCTATGATACATCCTGCGGCATTTGCCTGAGCACTCTCCAGAGTCTGCTTGTTGCTAATTCCAAATCCTATCATGCGTGGATGTTTCAGATTCATGTCGTTCACATGGTTGAAGTACTCCTGCTTCCGGGCATCAAACTCCTTCTGTGCACCTGTTGTAGCGGCTGAACTTACCATATAGATGAATCCGTCTGTATTGTCATCAATAAAGCGTATGCGTTCATCGCTGGTCTCAGGAGTGATAAGCATGATAATTCGTACGTCATACTTATCGGCCACGGGTTTAACCTGACTGAGATAGTCATTGAAAGGCAGGTCTGGGATGATTACGCCGTCAATGCCTGTCTCTGAGCACTTCTTAAAGAAGGCATCGTAGCCATACTGATATATAGGATTAAGATATCCCATAAGCACCAGAGGCATCTTCACGTCCTTACGAATGTCTGACAACTGCTCAAAAAGCAGCCTGAGTGTCATACCGTTGCGCAGGGCCTTGGTGGCGGCATCCTGGATTACGGGGCCGTCGGCCATGGGATCGCTGAACGGGATTCCCACTTCAATCATATCCACTCCCTTGCTCTCAAGGGTGCGTATTATCTGCGCGGTGCTTTCCAATGTGGGATGCCCTGCGCAGAAATATAGTGACAGTATGCCTTGCTTTTTTGTGGCGAACAACTTATTTATTATGTTCATAATTACGTATGTTATTGATAAATACACTCAGTTTGTTAATCTCTTTAAGGGCCGGCTCAGTCTCAAATTGGCTGTTCAGGTCAATGCCGCTGAATTTGGGATGCTCAATCTCTGCAAGACGCTCCTCGGCTCCAGGGCCGATGCCTCCGGCCAGGATGAATGGATTGCTTCCGTCATAACTGTCCAGCAGGCTCCAGTCAAAACTTTGGCCGCTGCCGCCCCACCCGCTGCATTTGGTGTCAAACAGGAACATATCCACGCCGTCGGCACGCTCAAATGCGTTGCAGACATCAAAATCCGATGCCTGAGCCACCTGGATGGCTTTCATTATTGGCAGCCCGGTGGCCTTATGGATGGCGCGGCACAACTCCGGCGTCTCAGTTCCGTGCAGTTGTATGCGGTTAAGACCCAGTTCACGGACCTTTTGGACCAACTCATCGGCCGTGGGATTTACAAAGACCCCCACTCTGCACACATCGGGCAGATAATAGGGACGGTCGCTCACGTAACGCTTGCTGCCGCTCCAGCACATAAACCCCATCATATCAGGTCCAAGGCTCTCCACCTCCCTGATATTCTGAGCGTCACGCATTCCACAGACTTTGATTATCATATCGCTGCAATGAATTCGGCAAGAGCCTTGCCGGGGTCCTGTTCTTTCATGAAACACTCTCCCATAAGGAATCCGCGGAATCCGGCTGCACGCAAAAGGCGCACGGTATCGGGATTGCTTATGCCACTCTCGCTTACTTTAACGGCCTCTGTGGCCATTTTCTCCGCCAGGCGGAATGTGTTAGCCACATCAGTATGGAAAGTGCCCAGATTGCGGTTGTTTATGCCCGCCATATCGGGGTTGCACTCCAGATAGTCAAGTTCCTGCTCGCTGTGCATCTCCAGCAGCACCTCAAGCTTAAGGTCGTGCGCAGTGCGTGTAAGCGTGCGGCACTCATCAAGACTCAAATCCGCGGCAATAAGCAATACTGCATCGGCACCAACCAAACGCGCCTCAAACAGCTGATACTCATCAACAATGAACTCCTTGCGCAGAATAGGTATATCCACCGATGCACGCACCTGCGGGATAAAATCCAGGGTTCCGCCAAAGTACTCTCTATCTGTGAGTATGCTAAGGGCCGATGCACCTCCGGCTGCGTACCTGGGTACCACATCCATAGGCTGTGCATCCTCATGTATCCACCCTTTTGAGGGGCTCTTACGCTTGAATTCAGCAATGATTCCATAAGGACTGTCGGCCAGGGCGCGGCTCATGCTGCGTTCCCTGATGCCATCGGCCATAAGGCGCTCCACGCGGGCGTATAGTTCACGGGGCGGAACCAGCGCTTTCTGCTGCTCCAACTCCACCCGCTTATGGGCTACTATCTCCTGTAGTATATCGGCCATTACTGATTGATTTCTACGAATTTACGGAATGCCTGTAGGGCACGGCCGCTTTCCAGTGACTCGCGTGCCATTGCCACACTGTCCTCAATGCTCATGTTGCGGTCCATGATACCTATTCCGCAGGCTGCATTGGCTATGATCACGTTCTTCTGCGCGGTGGTTGATGTTCCGTTCAGCACGCTGTCAAATATGGCCGATGCATCCGTTATGCTTGCACCGCCGAAAATCTCCTCGGGCGAAATGTAATCCAGACCCATATCCTTGGGGGTATAAACCTTCTCGTAGTAGTTTGTAACCACCTTGAATCCGCTGGTAAGTGAAATCTCATCGTAGCCGTCATAACTTGTAATAACGCCAAAGTTGTCACCAATGCGCTGATGGATGTTCACATACAGCCTCAACTGGGCCTGTGTGGCGGTTCCGTGCAGTGAGTTCTTGGGATGGCAGGGATTTACAAGCGGTCCCAGCAGGTTGAAACATGTGGGGATTGCCAGAGCCTTGCGGGTGGGTCCCACAAACTTCATTCCATATGCAAACAGCGGTGCGTGGAAGTAGCATACACCAGCCTCATCAAGTGAACGGCGCAGTACATCGGGGTTGTCGGTGAACTTTACTCCATGCTCCTGCAGCACGTTGCTGGCGCCGCTCACGCTGCTGCTGCCGCCGTTTCCGTGCTTGGTAACCTTGTAACCGGCTCCTGCAATTACGAATGCCGAGCAGGTGCTTATGTTGAATGTGTTCTTGCCGTCACCGCCTGTACCCACTATGTCAAGAGTGTTCTCCTGATCCAGGTCAATGTGCTTACCGGTCTCCAGAAGTCCCTGACGAAGGCCAAGAAGTTCATCTACAGTCACTCCGCGTGTCTGAATGGCCATAAGCAGGGCTGCAATCTGCTGATCGTTGTACTTGCCGTCAATAATGTTGAGCATGATGCTGTGTGTCTCCTCCTGAGTCAGTGTAGCACCGTCAATAAGTTTCAAAAGATACTGTTTCATATAGCAATGTTATTTATTTGTTATTCAACCAATTATTGATTATTGTCTTACCCTGTGGAGTCAGTACGCTCTCGGGGTGAAACTGAATTCCGCGTACATCGTACTCGCGGTGTCTCAAGGACATGATATAACCATCATCGCTGCGGCTGGTAACCTCAAGGCACTCTGGCAGTCCGTTTTCATCGACCACCCAAGAGTGGTAACGCCCTACCTCAAGGTCTGCGGGAAGTCCCTCAAACAGGTAATCCTGAACAATGATATGTGCCGGTGTAGCCACACCGTGAACCACATTGCCTATGTTGAGCAAGTTTGCTCCAAAGGCCTCACCTATGGCCTGGTGGCCCAGGCAGATGCCTAGGATTGGCTTGTGGCCTGCGTATGCCTTGATAACCTGCGGCATAAGTCCTGCCTCACTGGGTATTCCGGGGCCCGGAGAGAGCACAATCTTGTCAAACTGCTCCAGATCCTCAATCCGGAACTTATCGTTGCGAACTACAGTCACATTTGCACCCAGTTCCTTGAGAAGGTGGCTCAGGTTATATGTAAATGAGTCGTAATTGTCTATGATTATGGTCTTTATCATAACTTCTCTGCCATTAAGATAGCCTTGCGCAGTGCGCCCAGCTTGTTGTTAACCTCCTGTAATTCATATTCCACATCACTCTTGGCCACAATGCCGCCGCCGGCCTGGAACCAGAGATCACCGTTACGGCTCACAAAGGTGCGTATTGTGATAGCCTGGTTCAGGTCACCGTTAAAGCCTATAAAGCCGATGCATCCACCGTAGGCACCGCGGTTGTGCGGCTCATACTCGCTGATAAGTTGCATGGCGCGAACCTTGGGAGCACCGCTCAGGGTGCCTGCCGGGAATGTGTCAATGAATGCGCGTATGGGATCAGCGTTCTCATCAAGTTCACCTGATACACGGCTCACCAGATGTATCACATGACTGTAGTACTGCATATCCTTGTAAAAGTCAATGTGTACGTTATGGCAGTTGCGGCTCAAATCGTTGCGGGCCAGATCCACAAGCATCACGTGCTCAGCATTCTCCTTGGGGTCATTCTTAAGGTAGAGAGCGTTTACACGGTCCTGCTCAGCATTACCTGTACGCTTGGTAGTTCCTGCTATGGGGTCTATGTAAGCCTGACGTCCTGCTATGCGGCAGTGAGTTTCAGGGCTTGAACCGAATATGCGGAACCCGCCAAAGTCAAAGTAGAACAGATACGGGCTGGGATTGATGCTGCGCAGGGCACGGTACAACTGGAAGTCATCACCTGTATATGACTGCTTGAAACGGCGTGAGAGCACAATCTGGAACACATCTCCGCGCTTGCAGTGAGCAATTCCGCGGCGTATGTTCTCACAGTGCTCATCGTCAGTTAGGGTGCTGGTGCACTCTCCTACAGCATGGAATGAAAATGTGTGGTATGTGGGAGCGCTCAGTTCATGTTCAAACTTGTCAAGGTTGCCTTGTTCATTTTCACCGAGCAATTCTATCAGAGTCAGTTCATTACTGAAGTGGTCAAATACCGCAATGCTCTTGAACAGAGTATATTGCATATCGGCAGCATCATTCTCCTTCTGTGTCTCATCCTTGATCTTGATGTTCTCAAAGTAACGAACTGCGTTGAATGTGGTAAAGCCGTACAGACCGCAGTAGTTGCTGCCATCTCCCTCTATTGAGAAATGTCTTAGGAAATCATTTATAAGGTGTGCGGCATCATAATCAGCATCAATGGCGTGCTCCTTTGTGGTGCCGTCAGGGAACAGCATGTAGCCTATTCCGTGTGCTATGCTGACAGTTGCCACGGGGTTTATAGCTATGAATGACTTGGAGTTCTCACCACCGTGATAATCAGAACTCTCCATGAGCACGCTCTGTGAGTAGAGGTCACGTACGTTCAGGTACGCGGTCACGGGAGTGAGCAGGTCACCCGGAGTTTTCTTGCTGATTGTATGGTATTTAAATTGCGTCATAGTAAATCTCATCTTTATGTTTAAGATATGTGTTCAGGTCTTTGTCGCCGCGTCCGCTCACGGTAAGAACCACCACATCATCCTTGTTAAACTTCATCTTGGGCAGCATTGCAAGCGCGTGGCTACTCTCCAGGGCCGGGATGATACCTTCCAGACGTGTCAGTTCAAAGGCGGCCTGCAGAGCCTCATTGTCATTTACAGCCATTACCTGCGCGCGCCCTTGCTTATAGAGGTTGCAATGGATAGGTCCTGTACCGGGATAATCCAGACCGGCCGATATTGAATACGGCTCAATAATCTGACCGTCAGGGGTCTGCATCACCATGATACGGCTTCCGTGCAGGATTCCGGGAGTTCCTATCTCCATTGATGCGGCTGTCTGCGGGGTCTCCAGACCCATACCGCCGGCCTCACCAAGAACTATCTTAACACGCTCATCATCAATATAATGATATATGGTTCCAGCAGCATTGCTGCCTCCGCCTACGCATGCCATCAGATAGTCAGGATAGTCCCTGCCCTCTTTTTCCTGCAGTTGCTCCTTGATCTCGGCTGATATCACGCTTTGCAGACGTGCCACCATATCAGGATACGGGTGCGGGCCAACGGTACTGCCTATAATATAGAAGGTATCAGAGGGATTGCAGCACCAGTCACGGATGGCCTCATTTGTGGCATCCTTAAGGGTCTTGTTACCGCTGTGCACGGGCATCACTTCAGCACCCAGCATACGCATGCGTTCCACATTCACGGCCTGGCGCTCCACATCAAGAGCACCCATATAAACGCGGCAGGGCATATTCATAAGGGCACATACTGTTGCAGTAGCCACACCGTGCTGTCCTGCACCGGTCTCTGCAATGATACGGGTCTTACCCATCTTACGGGCCAGCAGGATCTGACCTATTGAGTTGTTTATCTTGTGGGCACCGGTATGGTTCAGGTCCTCACGCTTAAGGTAGAGTTTGCAGCCGTATTTCTCACTCATGCGAGATGCATAATAAAGAGGGCTTGGACGGCCTACATAGTCGCGCAGCAGTGCGTGGTACTCTTTCTTGAACTCATCGCTCTCAATTATGGGGAGGTAACTCTCTTTAAGCGTCTCAACGGTCTTGTAGAGAATCTCGGGGATGTAAGCACCTCCAAACTCTCCGTAGTAACCGTTGCTGTCAATCTGATATGTATTCATATTGTCGTTATTGTTTTATTCTTACTGTTGTTAATCATAAAAAAAGGCCCTTCGTGAGTACCGAAGAGCCTTGTATTATGTTCATTTATGGATATATGGCTTCTAACCTCACGATTTTATGTATCCTGAGTTCTGCCACCACCAAAATGAAAGATGCATTGTCATTATTATGCTGTTTTGCTTGTTTTGTGCTGCAAAGATATGCAAAAGGTTAATACGACAAGACTTTTTATTACTTTTTTTCGGTGGAACTTTTAGGGGTATCAATATCTGAAACCTCGCAGAACTATCAGTTTAGGGAGCGTCGTCTCCCAAAACTGATAATTCGACGGTGTTTAATTAAACAGAAGAGGATAAAGAATTGAAGATAATTCTGAAGCGGAGCCTGGATAGACTATGCCGCTCATACCTAAAGCGATGGCGGCATTGACGTTGTCCTTGCGGTCATCAATAAAGACACACTCCTCTGGCTTCAGATTGTATTTGGAAAGAAGCAGTTGATATATGGCAGGTTCAGGTTTGGCAAGTTTTACATGGCTTGAAACCACGATATTGTCAATGTTTGCTATTGTTTTGAAGCGACGGCGCGCCTCCTCAAAGGTCTCTGCAGGCCAGTTTGTAAGGCCATAGACCCCTACTCCGCGTTTTTTAAGGTCCAGTATCAGTTCAAGCATACCTGGAATCTCACCGTTGCACATCTCAAACCAGCGGTCGCGGAACATGGCTACGGCATCGGCATACTCAGGGTATGTGGCCTGGAGTTCAGCAACGCACTTGTCCATGCTCTCACCACGGTCCATGCGGGTAAACCATTCACGGTTGCAGATGTGCTCCGTGAAATAGGTGCATTTCTCCACATCACCATTAAAGTGCGGCAGGAACAAGTATGCCGGATTCCAGTCAATCAGCACGTTTCCAAAGTCAAATATGACATTTTTAATCATTTGATTGAGTGCTGGTTATGGTGTCTTGTGCAAAGGTGCTTATCTGGGCACTGTCAGGTATTTCAAGTCCCATCTGTTTCATGTAACCGCTTATGGATTCAATGTACTGGGGCATATCGGCCGGAGCAATGGGATCAACAGCCGGTAGGTCCATGCGGAGCGGATCTATGGCAGTGCCGTTCTTGAATACGCGGTAGTCAAGATGCGGGCCGGTAGCCACGCCGGTCATACCTACATATCCTATGAGCTGTCCTTGTGATACGCGTGTACCCTGGTTTATGCCGGCAGCAAAACCCTTAAGGTGCATATACTCTGTGGTATAGGTTGAGTTATGCTTTATCTTGAGATAGTTGCCGCCGCCTTTGCTGTCCCACGCCTTTGTGATGACCACTCCGTCACCAACTGAATATACCGGAGTGCCTGACGGGGCTGCATAATCAACTCCGTGATGTGCTCTTACTACCTTTGTGACTGGGTGTACACGGGCATTTGAGAACTTGGAGCTGATGCGTGAGTAACTCAACGGTGCCTTAAGGAAAGCACGCCTCAGACTGGTGCCTTTCTCATCAAAATACTCACCGCGTTCGTTATGGTAGATGTATCGGAATGCGTAATGGTCGCTGCCTGATGTTATGAAATTGGCAGCAAGGATATTGCCAGTGGCCACTCTTACGCTATCGGCATAAAACTCCTGATAATAGACTGAGAATGAGTCATTCTTCTGGATTCCAAAGAAATCTATGGTCCAGGAATAGACATCGGCCAGCATACCTGCCAGTTCAGGTGCAGCCCCCTGCTCTATCATGGCGTTCCATAGTGATGACTGTATGCTGCCGCTTATGTAGTTGTCTACGGTATCTACGGGCAGTGTGCCGCGATAGCTGAATATGCTGTCAGTGAGTGAATAGACCGCAAAATCCACTTTGTTTATGTCATACACAAAGTAACGGGCGGTAGCTGCAGAGTCACGGTCACGTATAATGTGGTACGGTTTGCCTGCCTGGATCTTGCGCACGCTCCAGGTACTGTCCGATGAGCGGTCAAGATAATGTATGGTCTGCGCCGATACACCGTATTTGAAGAGAATATTTGAGAGCAGCTCATTACGCCCTATAATTCCGTCAACAATGTCAAGGCTGTCCACGCATACGCCCCAGCGGATGTCATGGACAGGCTCGGGCTCAACTTCTTCCTGCGGTTCCTGTTCAGGAACGCTGCTGTTGTGCGTGGTTAAGAAAATGACGGCAGCAGCCGCAACCAAAGCTACAGCAATAATGATGTTACGCCAGGTTTTGTTCATCCCTCAATACCGGCAAAACCTTTTATGATATCATTGTGTAATGCCTCACTGACGGGTACAAGCGGTAAGCGTACAATATCTTCAAGCTGTCCGCGGCTTGACATAAGGGCTTTTACGCCGCAGGGGCTGCCCTCCTTGAACAGCAGTCCGTACAGCGGTTGGAGTTGCTTCTGGATCTGTTCTGCATCAGCATACTTGCCTTGCATCGTAAGGTGTACAAGCTCACTGAAACGCTTGGGTATGGCGTTGCCAATCACTGAGATAACGCCTGCGGCACCGTTGCGTATGGCTTCCATTGCCAGGCTGTCATCGCCTATTATCACGCGGAAGCCCTCTGGTGCGCCGGTTATGATCTCCTTTACCTGCTCCATATTGCCTGATGCCTCCTTGATGCCTATCACGTTCTTGAACTCACGTGCAATACGCAGAGTGGTCTGAGCGGTCATGTTAACCCCCGTTCGCCCCGGAACGTTATAGAGTATGATGGGTTTGGCAGATGCCTTGGCAATCTGTGTAAAATGCTGATAGATACCTTCTTGTGAAGGCTTATTGTAGTACGGAACGGCACTGAGTATTGCATCCACACCGTCTATCTGATACTCTTTTATCTGCTCAACTGCTGTTGCGGTGCAGTTGTTGCTGCATCCTACCATTATCGGAATACGACTATTTACCTGAGCCACTACAAACTCTATTACCTGCTTACGTTCTGCGGCTGAGAGTGTGGGAGTCTCGGCTGTAGTGCCGAGAACGCACAGATGGTCAACGCCGCCTGCTATCAGGTTCTCAACGATGGTCTGCAGGCTATTGAAGTCTATCTGACCGTCTTTCTTGAAAGGCGTTACAAGTGCTACGCCAAGTCCCTCAAAAGGGTAAGAGTAATTCATTGGTTACTATTGAAGGTTTTTCATTAATCATTTCCAAAAACTCATTCTCACTGACCAGCTTTACGCCAAGCTCCTGGGCTTTCTCACGTTTGGCCGGTCCCATATTCTCACCTGCCAGCACAAATGATGTCTTGGCCGATATGCTGCCGGAGTTCTTGCCTCCGTGACGCTCTATCAGAGCCTTGTACTCATCGCGTGAATGGTGGTTGAATACGCCGCTTATGACTATTGTCTGGCCTGCAAGCAGGTCTGATCCGCCTTGCGTCTCATCCTCTGCCAGTTCCATCTGCAGGCCAAACTCCTTGAGGCGGTTTACCAGATCACGGCTGCGCTCATCATTGAAGAATGTCACAATGCTCTGAGCAATCTTGGTGCCAATCTCATTGACTGCGGTAAGCTGCTCCATAGTGGCAACCTCCAGAGCCTCCATTGATTTGAAGGCGCGTGCCAGTATCTTGGCTACGGTCTCACCTACAAAGCGTATGCCTATGGCAAACAGAACCCGCTCAAACGGCACTTTCTTGGAGTCCTCGATACCGTGTACTATGCTTACGGCCGATTTCTCTCCCAATCCCTCCAGACGGCAGATATCCATTGCCTTAAGGGTATAAAGGTCTGCTATATCCTTGATGAGGCCGGCCTGGTAGAAAAGGTCAATGGTCTCGGTTCCAAGACCGTCTATATTCATGGCCTTGCGGCTCACAAAATGCTCTATGCGGCCCTTTATCTGCGGTGGGCAGCTTATGGCGTTGGGGCAATAATATGCGGCCTCACCCTCATAGCGTATGAGTTTGGTACCGCACTCAGGGCATACATCGGCAAAACGTACGGGATCACCCATAAGCAGGGAGCGTGAATCCAAATCCACGGCTGTTATTTTGGGTATAATCTCACCGCCCTTCTCCACATAGACCATATCGCCTATATGCAGGTCCAAGCCCTTGATTATATCGGCGTTATGCAGTGTGGCGCGCTTTACTATCGTGCCGGACAACTGCACGGGATCAAGGTTGGCAACTGGAGTTACTGCTCCGGTGCGTCCTACCTGATATGATACGCTGTTAAGGCGTGTAAGCTGTCTTTCTGCCTGGAACTTGTAGGCTATTGCCCAGCGCGGTGACTTGGCCTTGAAACCAAGGTTGCGCTGCTGACGCAGTGAATTGACCTTGAGTACAATGCCATCGGTTGCCACGGGCAGGTTCTTACGCTCTGTGTCCCAGTAGCTTATATAGTCAAGCACTTCGTCAATAGTGGTGCATTTCTTCATGTGGTCCGATACCTTGAAACCCCACTTTGCAGCCTCCATCATGTTCTCATAGTGGCTGTCGCAGGGCAGCTGCTCGCCCAGCAGATAGTAGAGATATGAATCCAACTGGCGGCGTGCCACCTCCTGCGGATTCTGCAGTTTGAGGGTACCTGATGCCGCATTACGTGGGTTGGCAAACAGTGGCTCTTCCTGGCGTTCACGCTCAGCGTTGAGCTTCTCAAATGATGTCCAGGGCATAAGAATCTCACCGCGGATCTCAAAATTACGCGGATAACTACCCTTCTGGAGCACCAGTGGTACAGACTTGATTGTGCGTACGTTATCGGTCACGATATCGCCTTTTACGCCGTCTCCGCGGGTAACAGCCTGCACCAGCTTGCCGTCCTCATAGATGAGTGATATGGAAAGACCGTCATACTTGAGTTCACAGCATATTTCAAACGGCTCATTCAAGAGGCCGCCTACACGCTGGAAGAAGTCACGCACCTCCTGCTCGCTGTATGTGTTGTCAAGTGAAAGCATGGGATAACGGTGCTCTGCCTGCTCAAACCCCTTGCTGATATCGCTTCCAACACGCTGTGTGGGTGAATTGGGGTCATAGAGTTCAGGATGCTTCTCCTCCAGGTCTATGAGTTCATGCATGAGCCCGTCAAACTCGATATCGGATATTACGGGAGCATTCTGCACATAGTACAGATTGTTGTACTTATGCAGCAGCTCACGCAGTTGATATATCCGTTCTGTCTCGCTCATTTGAAAGTACCGTTTTCAGACCGCGAATTTACGCATAATTTTGTAATTTTGCGGCTGCAAATGCTACATAAATATGCGTATTGATATATTAACAGTATTTCCTGATATGCTTGAGGGTTTCTTCAACTGCTCAATGATGGCACGCGCTCAGAAAGCCGGTCTTGCAGAGATTCATCTGCACGATATCAGGGACTACACTACCGATAAGCACCACAAGACTGATGACTACCCCTTTGGAGGCTGCGCCGGTCTTGTAATGAAAATAGAACCCATTGACCGCCTTATAACAGACCTCAAGTCACAGCGTAATTACGATGAAGTTATATACACTTCACCTGACGGCGAGCAGTTCAATCAGAAGATTGCCAACAGCCTCTCACTGCTTGAAAATGTGATTATTCTGTGCGGTCACTACAAAGGTATTGACTATCGCATACGTGAGCATCTGATAACCCGTGAAATCAGCATAGGTGATTACGTACTTACCGGAGGTGAATTGGCCGCCGCTGTTATGACTGACAGCATTGTAAGACTTATTCCGGGTGTCCTTTCCGATGAGCAATCCGCCTTGTCTGACTGTTTCCAGGATAACCTCCTGGCTCCGCCCGTCTATACCCGTCCCGCCGAATACAAAGGCTGGCGTGTGCCTGACGTCCTGCTCTCAGGAAACCAAGCCCTGATAGACGATTGGGAGTTCCAGCAATCCCTTGAGCGCACCAAACGCCTCCGTCCCGATCTGCTGAAATGATGCAATTGGGGACAGTCCCCTTTTGCATCTTTTTGAGTTAGTCAGCATAACTTGATCCTTTTTCAAAAGTGCAAAAGGGGACTGTCCCCAATTGCATCATTCCAGTGCTCCGATGATGTCTTGAACGGAGTTGAAGTTATGGCGCTGCAGATAATCTGCAATGCCGTCAATGACCTTTTCGGAGATGGAGGGATCAATGAAGTTTGCGGTACCGATCTGGATTGCTGAAGCACCGGCCAGCAGGAACTCTATGGCATCCGTCGCGGAGCATATTCCGCCCAATCCGATGACAGGAATTTTTACTGCTTTTGCAGTCTGCCATACCATACGCAGTGCTACCGGTTTTACGGCCGGGCCGCTCATGCCGCCGGTTATGGTGGAGAGTATTGGCTTGCGCTTCTCGGCATCAATGGCCATACCCAGCATTGTGTTGATGAGTGATACGCTGTCAGCGCCAGCGCCTTCTACCGCACGGGCTATCTCCGTGATATCAGTAACGTTTGGTGACAACTTGACAATCAGCGTTTTATCATAAGCCTTGCGGACAGCTGAAACAACTTGAGCTGCGCTGTCAGGATTAACTCCGAACGCCATTCCGCCCTGCTTTACATTGGGGCAGGATATGTTGAGCTCTATGGCCGGTATATCATCAAGAGTATTGATTATTCCGGCTGTCTGAACGTAATCATCAATGCATGATCCGGAAACGTTTACAATTATGGCTGTCTGGATTTTTCTTACCTCCGGATAGATGTGGTCCACAAAATAATCCACACCTTTGTTCTGCAGACCAACGGCATTGAGCATGCCGGAAGGAGTCTCAGCCATACGTGGATATGGATTGCCCTGCCTGGGGTTGAGTGTAGTACCTTTTACTATTATGGCGCCCAGACGGCTGATGTCCATAAAGTCTGCGTATTCTGTTCCGTACCCGAATGTGCCGGATGCGGTCATCACCGGGTTCTTGAGCTCAAGTGAGCCTATGTTAGTATTCAGTTGAACCATTTGAGTCTGTCAATTTCAAATACCGGACCTTCTTTACATACACATACGTTGCCCTGATCTGCAGTATCCTCAACGCAGCACAGGCACGCACCTATTCCGCAGGCCATCCGATGCTCCAGAGATACCTCGCAGGCTGTTTCATGCTCCTTTGCCCAGCATGCTACTGCCTTGAGCATGGGTGTGGGACCGCAGGCGTAAATTCTGTCAAACTGTTCACTGTCCAAAAGCAGGCTGTGGTTGGTAACAAAGCCTTTCTCACCGGCAGAACCATCTTCAGTAGTAATGAACAGATCACCGTATTTGGTGAATTCCTCCTTACGCAGTATGAGTGATTCAGTACGTCCGCCAAACAGGAATGTAGGTCTGATTCCGTGCTCAGCAAACTCCTGGCCCAGGAACAGCAATGGTGCCACGCCTACTCCGCCACCTATAAGCAGGGGCCTTGCCACGTGTGTGCTGCGGTAGTTAAAACCATTGCCCAGCGGCAGCAGGACATTGACAGTATCACCTGCTTTAACTGCAGCAAGTGACTGTGTTCCTTCACCTACAATCTGTATGAGAAACTCTACAAGATTGTTGGTGCGGTCTATTGAATGGATGGATATGGGGCGGCGCAAAAGCACTTTGGCCGATGGTACCTGCAGCTCAGCAAACTGGCCTGCAACCATATCAGGCAGTGTTCCCGGATACTTCAATGTGAGAAGCGTAGCGTTGGGGCCAACCATGTCGTTGTCCGCAACCACCATATCTGATTGATACTTCTTCATATCTTCTTAATGTACCGCGAAGGTAATAAAAAAAGGTGCAACCCGAAAAGGCTGCACCTTTGTAAGTTGTAAGTTTTCAATTAATACTCCTGTACGTTCTTGAAATCTCTCCACTCAAGACGTCTCTTGTAATTGAAAAGCTGGCCTTTGGGAACATACAACTTGGCATTCTGCTTGGTGGTATCATCAAACACCGTGGGGCTGTTGTGCGGTGGGAATATGCCGTGAGAGTTAATCAGGGCAAGCTTGGGGCAGTTCTTAAATGCCTCAGAACCGATGATTCTCACGTTACCTCCCAGTTCAATCTCCTCAAGTGATGTGCAGTTCTTGAATGCGAAATCGCTGATAGCTGTTACAAAGTTGCCTACAAACACCTTCTTCAGGTAAGTGTTGTCTGTGAATGCCTCTGTGCAGATAAGTGAAACATCCTCAGAGATAACATAGTCAGTGAGCTGCTTCTTGGCGGGATACTTGATAAGCATCTTGTTGTCCTTGCTGAACAATATGCCGTCAACATCCTTGTATGACTGGTTGTTCTCGTTCACTGTGTATCTTTTTACACTGGAGCAACCCTTAAAGGCATCGTTTACAATACGCAGAACGCTGTAAGGAATATCAATGGATGTAACTTCCGTGCAATCATAGAATGCATTCTGGTCAATCTCCATTACGCGGAATACAAAGTCATCATTGTCACCTGTAACGATGAATGACGGGATACTTATGTCACCTTTATAAGAACTGGGACCGTCATCAAAGTTCTGACGACCGTTTGTCCTGTCCCAGGTAAGGGTAACATTACCGAAATTGTCCAGAATCTTGTAGCACAGAGTGGTGCCGTTATTGTACCTTACGGTAATGATCTGATCATTTATTTGTGCATCAATCTGCTTTACAAGCATTGTCTGCCAAACCTCATTCTGATTTGTCTTTGATGCTTCCTTGCTTGAACGGCATCCGGTTAAGCATAGGGTAGTAATTAGGATAGCAAATAGATATTTTTTCATAGCCTTTTATTAATTGGTTCTTTTGAGCAAATATAATCACCAAAATTAAAAAAATCAAAAAAACCGTATTATTTTTTTAATTCCTATGAAAATTTTTGATAAGTGCCGTCTTCAAAGAAAACAACCACCTCTTTAATAACTTTTGACTGAGATGTATTTGGGGCGTCCGGAGTAGCCCTAACGTCCTTATTATTACGCTTTTTGCGGTTTTTTGAAGGTCCTTCCTGGTCGCTGAGATTTGAAAATTTCTGATTTCCCGGTAAGTCGGCAGGAAAAAACGCACTCTCCATGCCTGGAAGGAGTGGGTAATCCTGAGCAGGCTCACTTTTTTGTTGCAAACCGGGTATGGCTGTTCCTTTGCCGTTCAACAGCCATTCAAGCTCCACATCCGGAAAACTGTTATGGATAGCCATAATGATTTTCAGACTCGGTTCGTTTCTGCCGCTCAGGATATGCTGGAGTGTAGCTCTCTGAACTCCTATTGCATTAGCAAACTGGGTTGGAGTCAGATTGAGCAGTTCCATCAGTTGTTCAAGTCTCTCTTTCATCATAAAAATGTGTCATTTTGCTGTTGTTACAAATGTATCTACAATTTTTGATTTATACAAGAAACAGATGTTTGATAACAATCTGTGATACAAATGTAAATCGCAAACAATTATAACCATATGTATAGAGTTTTGTGGCTGCTAGTTGAAATAAGCGTACAAACTCCTTGTAATTTGATTGGAGTTTATTGCTTAAGTAGTTGGTGTATATGCAATTATTGCTTCGTACATTATTGTTTGAACAGCTTTTTGTTACTTTTGCATAAGCAATATGCAAAAGTTGTTCCAATGGTTTCAATCAAAACACATAAATATTCTGATTAATAGTTGTTTATTGATTTGCTATTGTTTTGTATAGCTTTCTGCATGGATTATGATATGGTGCCAGGATGCCTATCGGGCATCATTGCGATTATTTACATATGGATTGTATATGTGTCCTTTTTGATGCTAATACAATTGTCGTTTGTGGCTTATTTAATACAATTGTAATGGTTAATAAAAATTAAAGGCCGCTTTATGTGCAGCCTTTATAATATATAATCGCTGAGATTTTAAAATTTGCAGCAAATCCCTACTCTTGCCCGCAAATATTCAAATTTCAATGTAGTATCAAATAAAGCAGTTCTTTGAGCAATCCTTCACCGGTATTGGCTGTAGCATCCACTCCTTTTGATTTTGCGTCATATTTGCGGATGGTGGTAATTATCTGCATTGTCTGTGATGCTGTATAATTGCGCATTCCTGTGGTGTAATCCCTCACACCCCAGGTATTTTTAAGGTCAAGTTGGTCTGCAATCCCCCTATCCGTCTTGTCGGGAGCATAGAATGCAAGCATAAGATTGGCAAAATACGGGAATATAGCTCCCGTAACAAGCTGTATAGGGTATGTCTTGGGATTACTCTCGTAGTAAGCAGCTATAGTGTTAGCCTTAAGTATGTTCTTGTTGATTATGGCATCGCGGAACTCAAATATATTGTAGTCCTTGCTTACTCCTACTCGTTCCTCAATGAACTCAGGAGTAATCTCTGTAGTGCCCTCAGGCAGTGCTATGACAAGCTTTTCAAGCTCACTGTTCATGCGGCTCAGATCGGCTCCCACTGACTCACACATCATTGAAATACCCTTGGGAGACATCTTGAGTTTGCGCTCCTGCAGGAACTCCTCAATGAAATCAGGCAGGGCGTCATCCTTAACTTTCTTGGATTCAAACAGCACACCGGCCTTCTCTATCATGGCCACAATCTTTTTACGCCTGTCAAGAGTGCCGTTTTTGTGGCAGAAAACCAGCACGGTGCTTTGCTGCGGGCGGCTGAGGTATGAACTCAGTATGTCTGATGCGCTACCGGCAGACTCAGAGTCCTTTTTAATGAGATGCTGCGCCTCCTTGACAATGATAACCTGGCGGTCAGATCCCATGGGGTATGCCCTGGCGCGCTGTATAACCTCATTCATGGTAGTCTCATTGCCATAAATGACCATCTGATTGAAGTCCCTTGCCTCCTCAGGGAGCGCGTGTTCCCTTATGTAATCCGCTATGGAATCAATGAAGAACGGTTCGTCCCCCATCAGGTAATATACAGGCTTGTATATACCCGTTTCAAGTTCCTTGATAACCTGGCGGTATGCTGTTCCGGATGTTGCCATTTCAAATCGTTATTATTAACTTCGCTGCTCAGAGTGTTATTTCACCCTGCTGTTTACAAAGATATGACTGATAATTTGAATTTACCACCATTTGAGCCGAAAATATCCGAACAGGCTGGCAAAATTACAATATGGGACCCCGTTCGCATGGTTTGGACAACCCTCACACCTGAGGAGCGTGTCCGCCAGGCCTTTGTGTCATATCTTATTAATTATAAAGGCTTTCCCGCTTCACATATTGCCAATGAACAGGCCATAGAACTGAATGGAATGAGCCGCCGCTGTGACAGCGTAATCTATGACAAAACCGGGCAGCCTAAGGTTATAGTGGAATATAAAAGACCGACAGTCAACATCACCCAGAAAGTATTCGACCAGATTGCCCGATACAACCTAGTCCTCCACGTAGACTACCTTATTGTAAGCAATGGACTCAAACACTACTGCGTAAAAATGGAATATCCCACAGGAAAATATAGTTTCCTGCAGGATATTCCAGCTTATTCTGAACTTTGATTTACTCGTCGTCCTCAGCAGCAGCTGCCTTGCGGGTGCGGCGCTTGGGAGCCTCAACTTTCTTGACCTCCTCCTTAACACCTGCAAGCTCAGGATCTATCATGATGCGTCCGCAGTACTCACAAACGATGATTTTCTTACGCATGCGGATATCGAGCTGACGCTGTGGCGGAATCTTGTTGAAGCAACCGCCGCAAGACTCACGCTGTACGTAAACAATACCCAGACCGTTGCGGGTGTTGTTGCGGATACGCTTGAATGACTGGAGCAGACGGGGCTCTATATTGAGCTCAAGAGCCTTGCATCTTTCACGCAGTCTCTCCTCCTCCTGACGGTTCTCCTCAATGATCTCCTGGAGCTCTGACTTCTTGATCTCAAGATCCTGCTTCTTCTCCTCAACCAGAGCCTTGTTGGCCTCAATATCCTCCTTCTTGGCATTGATGGCTGATGTAAACTCACGGATACGCTTCTCAGCAAGCTCAACCTCCAGGTTCTTGAACTCAATCTCCTTATTGAGTGAGTCAAACTCACGGTTGTTGCTTACGTGATCCTGCTGCTCCTGATACTTGGAGATGGCGGCTTTTGAAACCTCAATGGTGTTCTTGTTTTCAGCAACGCCTTTGGTCATCTCAACAACATCGGCGCTTGCCTTCTCAATACGTGTGGTCAAACCGGCAATCTCATCCTCAAGGTCCTGAACCTCAAGAGGCAGCTCACCACGCAGTGTCTTGATCTTGTCAATCTCAGTCAGCATGGTCTGCAGCTGATACAGTGACTGGAGCTTCTCCTCTACGGAGTACTCTGACGGGTCTTTCTTAATGTCTTTTGTAGCCATAGTTATATGTAATAATTTATCGGATTCGTCTTTATTGCGGTCTTTACAACCTTAAGTCCGGGGAATGATTCATTCAGGATATCGGCTATCAGGTCCACTGTGAACTGCTCACTCTCCCAGTGACCGGTCTCAATCAGTTTGATAACGCCGTCATAACCAAAGAAGCGGTGATAACCTATCTCACCGGTCATAAAGGCATCAGCCCCCTGCTCTACTGCCTTATCGGCCAGGAAAGCCCCTGCTCCACCGCACACGGCCATACGGCTTATTTTGCGACCCAGAGAGTCATTGTGCCTTATGCACGCTACCCCAAACTTTTCCTTGATCAGCGCCAGCAGTTGCTGCTCTGTCAACGGTTGCTTGAATGATCCTATAATACCGGCACCATTGCCGTCGGGATGCTCATCAAGCGGTTTTACGTCCTGCAATCCTAATACGCTTGCAATGCGCAGATTAACGCCCTTGGAGGCATTGTCCAGGTTGGTATGGCTGGCGTAGATGGTAATTCCGGCACGCACGGCATCCATTACAACGCTGCCAATATTGTCATCAGTAAGCTTCTTGAGCGGACGGAACAGCAGCGGATGGTGTGAAATAATCATATTGCATCCGTTCTTTATGGCCTCATCAACAACTTGACGGGTCACGTCCAGACACAATAAAACCCCTGAAACTTCGGTCTCTGTAGTTCCAACCTGCAAGCCTGAATTATCGTAATCATCCTGCAGCGGCAGAGGCGCGAATCTCTCAAGGGCATCAATTATTTCCCTGATGTTCATCACCTTTCCTTAAAGTGCGGTGCAAAGTTAATACTAATCACCGCAATATGCAAATTTAATTTGTCACTCTTCTACTCCGTTCAGGTTAAAGAGGTGTTTGTTGCGTTCTATAAGGATCTTGCCGTCTATCAGGCGTTTTACGCTGTTTACGGGATTTACAGTGGGATGAAATAAGGGTATTACCGGCGTTGCATCATCAACAATGTTCATATACTCCTTCCACACATCGGCTTCAGCGTAAAGTTGCTTTGTTCCGGCAGGCACATGCAGCGTTATGTTGCTGTCAAATATACCATATTCAAGAGGTATAGGCGTGTCCCAATGCACTGTGGCATCTTTCATGCTGGTATTGTTGCCGAAAGCGCTCATGCCTATTTCCGTTACGGAGGCAGGGATGTCAATGCTTTCCAGAGACCTGTTCTGCCAAAAGGCATATAGGCCTATACCCTTAAGCGTTTCAGGAAGATTAATCTCCGTTAGTCCTGAGCACATACAGAATGCCATTTCCGGTATATATGTAATTGCCGGAGGTATAGTGATGGATTTGAATGATTCACAGCGATAGAATGAATAATCATATATAGTGTCTATGTTTGAAAAATCAAATTGAAGCAGTTTCATATTGTTTGAGAAGGCGCTACTACCTATTTTGTGTACTGTTTCAGGAAAAGTTACGCTTTCAAGACTGGTGCAGCAATGGAATGTACCTATAGGAATGCTGTCCAGCGGATTCTCCAGAACTGCTTTTTGCAGAAACAGACTGCTGTCAAACATATAGTCGCCAAAGTTTTTTACAGTAGCGGGAACAGTTACCTCCATCAGGTGGGTTTGCCCGAATGCTTTATGCTCAAGGGTAACGACCGATGGAGGTATGGTTACGCGTGATATCATACTTCCGTCAAAGGCATTATCTTTAATGACTTTTACGGTGTTAGGTATAATTATCTCACTGAATGATGAGAATGAAAATGCTGATGTGTTGATTATCTCAATCCCTTCAGGAATGCTGTATGTGGTTTCACCGTTCTGCTGCGGATACTGGTAATAGAAGAAATATTTGTCATTATAAAGGGGACCGAGTCGGGAACAAAAGTTGAATGCCAGATATCCCACAAATTCAAGCGATTGCGGGATGTTTATTTCAGCCAGATTATTGCAACTTTCAAATGCCAGTTCACCAATGGCCATCAGGTGACTGCCTAAATGGACTTTCTCAAGATTGTTGCAGCGCCAGAACGCTACTGCATCAATATAGAGAACGGAATAAGGTAGATATACAGAAGTCAGTTCTTGACAATCACTGAATGCATATACTCCAATGCCTACAACAGGTATATACTGATCAGTAACGTTATCCGGAACATTGATTTGGCCGGCATATGGTTCATTGCCATAAGTCAGTTCACAATATACGTCATCATCAACGTAGATATAGTTGTAATAGAGCATGACGCCATCACTGTTGGCTTCACATAAATCATATGAGGGCTGTGGCTTGTAGGCCCACAATGATAAAGACAGGAATACTACAAACAAGGATGCAAAACGTTTCATAAGGAAAAGGATAAATAGTTAATAATTAGTGTCATATCATTACTATGTCAGTCCAAGTATAACCTTGTAGCTGTGAACCTCATCGGGATCACCAAGTTCCTTGCCCGGAGTGTCTGACAGTTTTACACAACGGTACACGTGCTGGCGAGGGTTAACCTGGAAGGTCTTGAGTTTCATTACTATGTTGAGAGGCTTGACAGTGCCTACGTCATTTGTCAGGTTGGTTCCAATGCCGAACGATACCTTGATACGGCCCTCAAAGTACTTCTGGATGGCCAGAGCGCGGTCAAAATCAAGAGCATCGCTGAACACAATTGACTTTGTCATGGGGTCAATATGATATGATTCATATTTGGCTATGATCTTGTCACCGAACTCAAACGGATCACCGCTGTCGTGACGTACGCCGTCATACAGTTTGGCCATATCAAGCGAGAAGTTACGCAGGAATACGCGTGTTGTGAAGCAATCCGGCAGCATGGTGCCCATGTTTCCGCCGAATATCTCGGCCCAGTGACGCATAACGTAGTAGTTTGCCTCCTTGGGGCCCATGAATGCGGCAGTAGCCATCATAAGTTCATGAGCCATAGTGCCTATTGGCTTAAGGTCCTTGCGTATAGACTGGTATTTCATGGCAAAATACACGGTCGATGAGCCTATGAAGTACTTTGCGTGACGTGTCAGATACTCGGTGACATGATCCTCAACCTCATGTGAGTAGCGGCGGCGCATACCAAAGTTGGCAAACTTGAGCTTGTTCTCATTTGATATGGCAACCTTCTTTTCAAGCTGTTTGTCAATGAAATCCCAATCCGGTTCAGTCTTCTCATAGAGGCTGTAATAAACCTCTGATACTGTACTCAGAATTGGAATTTCATAAAGTGTAACCTTGTAGATAAGGTCTCTGGCCTCAATGTGCAAGTGGCCTTCCTCATCAAGCGAGATATCAATGATATCGGCGTTGAACCGGAATCCTTTGAGCCACTCAAAGTAGCACTGAGGTATGAAATAGATATTGGAGAGACACCAGTTGAACTCCTCATCAGTCAGGGCCAGGGTCTCCAGTTTCTTGAATTCCTTACGCAAGAGGTTCACGAACTCCTGTGTAAACTTCTGGCCGTTGCGGTCAGTGAAACTGAATGTACCTATACCCTCAGGGGTGGTCCGTTGGTAATAGTATGACATGGAGAATTTATAGAGGTCATTCTCCAGCATACTGATTATTGGCATGCTCTCCATAAAATCCTTATTTATAAATCTTTATGTTGTTCTCGTTCATGTAGGTAACGAGCGGCTCATTGCTCTCTATGGAAGCAACGCCCTCCAGATAAACTGAAAGCTCAAAGCCTACCTCCTGGCTCAGACGAACCAGATTCTTGAGAGTTTCAAGAACGCAGTACTCAGCAGCGATACCGCATACTACAACGTTATCACCCTTGACAAAGAGATTCTGGTCATCGGCCTTGGTATTCTCAAACTGTCCGTATTCCTCCTTATCCTGAGCCTGCCCCTTCGGCAGAAACTCTACGTTATCTATGTTCAGATTGTCAAGGATACCATCCGGAAGTGCTGCGCCAACAGTATAGCGTACGCAGTGCTGCGGCCATATACCGCCGTTAGCCTTGAATGAGCAGTGGTTCCATGGATGCCAGTCAAGAGTGAAGTATACTCTGTCAAACTTGGTCAGAACGTTCTTGATGGGCTCAACAACGCGGGTACCGTCTGTTGCAGGCAGGTTTCCGTCAATGAAATCCTTCTGGAGGTCAACCACTACCATAATGTTTGCGGGTTCACGGTCTGTCATAACAGTCTGTTTTTTGTTTTCTGTGCAAGCTACCATTGCAAAAATAGCAACTGCTGCGGTAAAAATCCTAAATACTTTCATTTCAATAACAAATAACAATCATATCGGGTTGCAAATTTAGTGATAATAATGAATTGATTTGGTAACTTTACCCAACAAAAAGAATTATATGAAGGACTTATTCAGACATTTTTCCCTAACCTTGATAATTGGCAGCCTGTGTCTTTATACATCCTGCGGAAAAGACAATGCAGACATCAATGACGATGAAATAATTGACGTTGAACCTACCGGCCCCGAGGAAATATTCTCAGTATTGACACTCAATGTTGACGGACTGCCCAAATCTCTCAATATCATGGGATTATATAAAGTGAACGTCAACGAGGACGGTCCCGGAGCCAAGTACACCCCTGCTATCGGCCGATATATTGCAAAGATGAATTACGATTTCATATCGGTACAGGAGGACTTCAATTATGATACACAGCTATATTCCCCACTCTCAGACAATTATGACCGTGACCTATGGGCCGGCAGTTTGAACACGGACAGGATGTCGGCCGATTTCAGATTCCTGTCCGATGGCCTCAGCGCATTCTGGAAGAAAGGAATAACCGCCTCTATGACCGACAGTGTCAGTTGGAAGGAGAGCTACGGTAAGTTCAACCATGCATGGGATGCCATTGTGACCAAGGGATTCCGCCGCTATGACGTTAAACTGGCCCAAGGCAGCGAGGTGGTAATCTACAACATGCACATGGATGCAGGCGATGATGAGGATGAAGCCAAGGGTCTTGACGGACCCGACTGCCGGGCCAGGATGTCCCAATGGCGACAACTCCGGGACTATATCATGGATCATCTTGACAAACGTCCGGTAATAATCATGGGTGACCTTAACAGTTGGTATGAACGCGACAGCATCAAGATTCAGTTCATTGATGAAATAGAAAAGACTGGCCGCGCCACAGTAAGCGACGTATGGATAGAAATGGTAAAGAATGGCGTATATCCTGACATATTTGACGGAATAGTGACCAAGGATCCCGGCACCATAGACTGGAGCCGAAACGGCGAATTGCTTGATAAAATTCTGTATATCAACCCAAAAGGAGGCTCCAAACTATACCCCATGAGCATATTCATTGACCATGACGGATATCAGAAGGACGACGGCAGCCCCCTTGGTGACCACAGTCCGTTATCCGTAACGTTCAAAATCAGGAATCAGGCCCTCTAACCCCCATTGCATTTCGGGCGGAAAATGGTAAATTTGCCAAACAAACCACATATTATGAATAAAACAATAATAGCAGCTGCTGTAGCAGCGGTTACATTTATGTCATGCAGTGAATTAAAGAACAACCCGTTCTTACAGGAGAGTCAGTTGCCATACGGTGCTGTTGAATTTGACAAGATCAAATCAAGTGATTTCATGCCCGCTTTTGAGGAGGGATTCCGTCAGTATAAAAAAGATATTGACAAGATCGCAGCGTGCAAGGAATCCCCCACCTTTGAGAATACCATTGAACCCCTTGAGGCAAGCGGACAGCTGCTAAAGAGAGTTAGCGGCGTGTTCTACAACCTCATTGAGACCGATGCTGATGACATCATGAAGGAGACAGAGGAGAAAATCATCCCCTTACAGACCGATGCCGATGCATACCTTTACATGAATGAGAAGATATTCAACAAGATAAGGATCTTAAACCTCAATAAGGATTCTGGCAATCCGTTCCTGACTGTTGAACAGAAGAAGGTCATAGAGAGATATTATCGCCGTTTTTGTGAAGGTGGAGCTTTTCTCACATACGATGACAAAGGCCGTTTCCTGGCTAATCAGAACGAACTGGCTAAGCTTCGCGTTCAGTTTGCCAAGAACAATCTGGATGAGAGCAATGCCTACGTACTGCACGTAACCGATATAAAACGTCTGGAAGGACTGCCTCAGGATCAACTTGATGCCGCCGCTCTGCGCGCCAAGGAGAAAGGTCTTGACGGATGGGCATTCAACGTGCAGAAGCCCTGCTGGATACCGTTCCTGCAATACTGTAAGGATCGTGATCTGCGTGAACAGATGTACAAGGCTTACTACAGCCGTGGAAACAACAATAATGAGTATGATAACAAGGATATTATCAGAAGAATATTGCTTCTGCGCCATGAACAGGCCAAGCTGTTGGGTGTAAACAACTATGCTGAATTCGTACTGATGGATCGAATGGCAAAGACTCCAGAGGCAGCCTACGACCTTCTTATGGATATATGGCAGTACGCTCTCCCGCAGGCCAAGCGTGAACGTGACGAGATGCAGAAAATAATTGATGCTGAAGGTGGCGGATTCAAGCTTCAAGCTTGGGATTGGTGGTATTACGCTGAGAAACTGCGTAAACAGAAATATGACCTGGATGAAGCTGAACTTATGCCCTACTTCAGTCTGGACAATGTACGCAAGGGTTCATTCATGGTTGCAGAGACATTGTTTGGCATCAAATTCCAGAAGGTTGATTATCTGCCCGTTTATCATCCGTCAGTTGAGACATGGGAGTGCCTGGATTCAGACGGCACTCATCTGGCCTACTTCTATACAGACTGCTTCGTTCGCTCTACCAAGCGTCAGGGCGCATGGATGAACAACTTCACTGATGAGTATGACTTTGGAGGTAACAGCCAGCGCCCCACCATAGTGAACGTATGCAACTTCTCATTGCCTACCGATACCCTGCCCTGCCTGCTCTCCATTGATGATGCACGCACTGTATTCCATGAGTTCGGTCACGCTCTGCACGGCATGCTCACCAAGTGCCACTATCCGGCCGTAAGCGGAACCGCTACTCCCAATGACTTTGTAGAGATGTGCTCACAGATAATGGAACACTGGGCCGTGGATCCCACTATCCTCAAACAGTATGCTTTCCATTATAAGACAGGTGAGCCTATCCCTGATGAGCTGATTGCCAAGATGCAGAATGCCGGTCACTTCAATACGGGATTCGAGACCGTAGAGCTTGTCGGAGCCGCCCTGCTTGATATGGAATACCACACTCAACCCAACTATATCATGTTTGATGACCAGAAGTTTGAGGATGAGATATCGGCCAAGTTGGGTATGATACCTGAGATTGAATACCGTTATCGCGGTACATTCTTCAACCATATATTCAATAACGACTATTGCGCAGGCTACTACAGCTACCTATGGGCCGAGGTTTTGGATTGTGACGCCTTCCAGTGCTTTGTTGAGGAGGGCCTTCTCAACAAGGAGACAGGCATGCGTTATCGCCAGAACATACTTGAGAAAGGCGGCAGCGATGACCTGATGGAGCTCTACCGCCGTTTCCGCGGCAGCGATCCCAAGACTGAGGCAATGTTGCGTAACCGTGGACTGATCAAATAAAAAGGACCAAACATGACAATTACAGGAATTCTGTTTCTGATCATTGCGACCGTATGTGCCGCAATGTTCTCTGTGGCGTTCAAGATATTTCATCGTAAGGGCATTGACTCACATCAGGCAATATTCTTCAATTACCTGACAGCGTTTATCCTGGGAGCACTCTTTTCACTTCATGGTGAAGTTGTGGTGAATCCCCTGAAGGCCAGTTGGCTGGTGCCTGTCATCATTCTGGGATTCATCTTCATGGCCGGAATGGTGCTGCTCTCTGACTCCACCCGCCGTGTGGGTGTAGCCATATCAACGGTCTGCAGCCGCGCATCAATGGTTATACCTATCATTGTGTCATACCTGATGATTGAGGGCAGTGACAAGCCTAAATGGCTGCTTATTTGCCTTGTTCTTGTAGCTATGACACTTACCATCTGGACAGGTAAGCCTGAGGCTGGTCATAAATACACCCTGCTTGATATCATGGCTCCTATTACGGTGTTCCTGATGTTCGGTGCGAGCAACTCTTTCCTCAAGGTTCTGCAGCACAGGGTAACCTTAGCTGATACTGAGGCCGGGCTGTCCGAGCAGGTAATAAACAGCGAGCTCTCACTGGTAACGGCATCAGTCTTCTTTGTGGCCATGATATTGTGCTCATACTCATTTTTTCTCAAGGATGAGAACGGGCGGAGAACCTCTGTAAGCTTTAAGAACGTGATTGGAGGTGCCGCCCTTGGTGCCATAAACTATTTCTGCACATTCACCCTTATGCTGGCTATGAAAACCATTGACTCTTCCCTGCTCTTCCCGTTCCACAATATCGGAATTGTGGCTATAGGAGCTATCGTGGGTTGGCTGGCTTTCCAGGAAAAACTAAGACCGCACCAAGTACTTGGTATCGTACTCGCTGCGGTCTCAATAGCTTTGCTCTGCTTATAGCTTAATCAAATATCAGCTTCACGCCCAGCTGGAGATACCAGCAGTTGGCGGTTGATTTGAGCGGTTGGAAGGTCTTGGAAACAAGGCCTTCACTGTTTGTAACCATTGTATATACGGGAAAGCCGTCCTCATCAGTCCTTACATAGTTGAGAACCTTTCCGTTGTTGCAGGCCGAAGGCGTGCGTGTAACACCCCAGCTGCTGTTAAGCAGGTTGCTTGCATTCATTATATCCAATGATACCTGCAGAGTCTCGTTGCTGCGCTTGGAACCTATTAATGCGGCTACGTTGAAGTTCTGGGCCAGATGCAGGTCAAACCTGTTGATCCAGGGCATGAGAGCCTCATTCGCACCCGCATATTTACCCTTATGGGCATCCAGATACTTATCCTGACTGATAAAGTTCCAGAAAGCCTCACGCTGCTCAGCGGCAGTGTAAACCACATTGCCTGATTTGTCCTTCAGGTCATCAAACAGAATATCATCATCTGATGCGGGAATCCATATCAGGTCATTGCTGACGCCGTCACCGTTCATGTCATTGGTATAGGTGTAGCTGTAGTTGCCGGCAGAGTGTCCTGTATAGAATAGACCTATATCAGTGCTCATGAACCTGTTCCTTGCATAGTTGATACGGTATGTTACAGATGCGTTCACCTTGTTAGGAATAACGTATGCCGATGAGCGCAGGGTAACCTCATTGGGGCTGTTTACATTAGGCGTATTGCTCCAGGTGGAACTCAGTGATGATCCCTTCATGTCAGAAACAGACATAGAAACCATATGGATGTATGACAGCTCTGTCTTAAGGTTCCTGGCCGGCTCAGCTGAGAAGGTTGCTCCTACAGACCAGCTGTAACCTCTGTTGGTATTGCTGATAACCATAGCGCCGCCAGATTTTGAGACCTTGTCGTTTACGACCTGTGCATCATGATAATCAATACGGGTATCCTTTCCTTTGAAACGTCCCTGACAATCATTATGGACCTGATTGTAGTTATCTACATAAACGGCATTGATATCCTTGTTGTAAATACCCTCAACAGATAACATGGCCGGAAAACTGAGTCCGAGTTCGATATCGGCCGCCAGAGAGGTCTTGATAACCTGCGGGAGCTTGAATTTGCTGTCTATGCCGGTGATTGAAGCTCCGTTCAGGGCAGGATTGGGATTGGCGGTCATAGAACTGCCGTGCTGTGCTATGTAATTGCGCAATGCCTCTTCATTGTAGAGGAAATTGCCTGCCAGACCATCCAGGAATGTGTTTGCAACAGCAGTGTTGTCGCCGGCCTTGTTGAACATAACGGTGTTCTGGAGCATTCCGCTGCTGTTAGGTATCGTAGCAAAGAATACAAGCGGGATACGGCCCGTAAAGATGCCTGCACCACCGTGAATGACTACGTTACCCATACCGGTGACATCCCAGTTGAAACCTATTCTGGGTGACCACTGCACATTGCTGTCAGGCCAGCGTCCGTTGTCAATAACAGGTGATTTGTAATTTGCCAGCTCTGTTCCGGGAGCCTTGAAATGCATGGTCCAGTCAAGTGCCTTGAATGACTGGTTGGTTTCAAGTTTCTCATAATACTGCATGAGATCTGCCCTGATGCCGTATGTGAGTGTAAAATTCTTAGTCAGATGTGATTCAGCCTGCAGGAACAGTGCAGACTGTCCGAATGACGTACGTGATGCGGGATCATCCACGCCGTCATATGTATAGGTCATTCCGAAAGCTACAGGCGCAGCCTGGTTGATGAAGTCATCAAGTGAGGCATAACGGTAATAGCCTGTTCCGTACATACGGTAATTGGTGGCACCCTTCTGATACTGATAGCTCAGACCTGCTGTTATGGTGCTGTGAGCCAATGTCCAGCGTATATGATCCATAAAGCTGTAGGTGCGTACATAGTTTCCGGTACCGTTGGTAAACAGCTCATAGCCGGCGCTCATGAAAGCATCGCCATCCTTGCGTATGTCTATATGCGGGAACCATGCTGACTCTGAGCCGCGCAAGTTGCTTACGTCTGATACCGTAACGAGCAGTTTGTTGCTCAGGCGGCCGCTCAGGCGGCTGTTGAGCTCAGCCACACCAGACCACGCGTTATCATTGACCGTATAGCAGTTGTTGCGGAAAGCGTAAGCATTCTGTGAGATACGCTCTGAGGCTGCTTTTGCTCCCACGGTACTCTTGGCATTGGGTGTGTTCCACTGGGCGTTTCCGGTCCAGTTATAGCGCAGCATAAGGTTGTGATTCTCAGATATGTTCCAGTCTATGCGGGCCAGCATCTTGACGTTGGTCTGGTCACCGTTGGTCAGGTCATAGCTGCCTGCGTCATAGCCGTAAGCCTTCAGTGCGGTACTGAATTGATCCATATCGGCTGCTGTAACCCTGCTTATAAGACCGGCGGCATCGGCTACACCGTCATTTGACAACTTCCACTCGGTTATGGGGCCGGGAGTGTTTACATATTCAGCATTCACAAAATAGAACAGCCTATTCTTGAGTATGGGGCCGCCCATGGTGAATCCCACGGTGGTCTTGCTCTCGCTGACCCTATCGCCCAGATCATCACCGTTTATGGTGTTTCCGCGCAGTTTCTCATTATGGAAATAGGTGTATGCGGTTGCCTTGAATGCGTTTGTACCGGACTTGGTGATAACGTTTATTCCGCCACCGGTAAAATTGCTCTGGCGCACGTCATACGGTGCAATGGCTACCTGCATCTCATCAACAGCGTCAATGGATATGGGTGTGCCGGCACCCGGAAGGTCAGCTGACAGACCAAAACTGTTGTTCATTACAGCACCGTCAATGTTGAGTGCCGTTCCACGACCGTCACGACCGGCCATAGCATTGTCTATGCCGCTGTACGGTGATAGACGTGTATAGTCAAGCATGCTGCGGTTTACTGACGGAAGCAATGCTATGTTCTCCCTGTTAACATTATAGGTCTGACCGGTAGGAGTCTCATTGAAATGGGTGCTTTCACCTCTGATGGTCACCTCGGGAATGTTCTTGGTATCCTCTTTGAGCACCACATTGATGTTGTAATCCTTGCCTATAGAGAGAATCACGTTATCATATGTCCTGGCTACGTAACCTATATAGCTTATCTGGACTTTATAGGTTCCGGGCTTCAAGCCAGACAGCGAGAAGATACCGAATCTGTTGGTGACTGCGCCATAAAAAGCGCCGTTATCATTGTTGGTAACCTGGATTGCGGCAGCTTCAAGAGGCTCATCATAATCATCTTTCACTGAGCCGCTTATACTGGCTGTGGTGTTCTGTGCCCAAGCCCCTGTCCATGCAAATATGCACACAAGGAAAGCGCATACAAACCTGATGAGTCTGGATGACAAACTGCCGGCAAATGCCGAAATACTGAACTCTTGAGATGTCTCATTCATGCCCTCGGCACAAATGAGTTTTGCAGGCGCTGAGGCGCCTGACAGGACTGTTTTGATTTTCATAAATTTCTTCTTTCATCCAGACTGTACTGTCGGTACCGTAGTTGCAACGGTTCGGCCTTTCGGCTCGCGGACTTTACCGCCGGTCGGGGAATTGCGCCCCACCCTGAAGTTTTACGCCTGCAAATTTCCGCTTTCTGTATGACTCCAGCAAGAAATTTGTGCTAAAAAACATAAAGTTTAACCTCATTCTGTGAGTGCTCGGTTTCCTTTTTTATGTAGCCGTACCATCCCTCTTTAGGACAACGTTCCGTGGCTACTCCAAAACCCTTCCGGACTCTAAACGTCGAACTCGGCCTTTTAGTCCCCTACGGGGTCTAACGCGCCTCGGACATGCGCCGTTTTTAACGGGATCCTCCAGGGCTATCCGTTTACGCCACTGCACTGATGATCCTTAAGAGGGATAATATGGCTACTGGAATAAAAAAGAAAACCGCCCTGAGGAATCTCAGAGCGGCTTCTATTTTATGCTTTCACATCAACCTTGAGCTGAAGCTCATCCAGTTGGGACTGGTCCAGAGGACCGGGAGCATCAAGCATGACATCGCGACCGGAGTTGTTCTTGGGGAACGCGATGCAGTCACGGATGCTGTCCAGACCGGCAAAGATGCTCACAAAACGATCCAGGCCGAAAGCCAAGCCACCATGAGGAGGAGCACCGAACTTGAACGCATTCATCAGGAAGCCGAACTTAGCCTGAGCCTGCTCAGGAGTGAATCCCAGAATCTTGAATATGGTAGCCTGAAGCTTGCTGTCATGGATACGTATAGAACCGCCACCAACTTCAATACCGTTAATAACCATATCATAAGCATTAGCGCGAACGCTTGCAGGATCAGTATCCAGCAGAGGCACATCCTCAGGCTTGGGGCTAGTGAACGGATGGTGCATAGCCATAAGGCGGTTCTCCTCATCAGACCACTCATACATCGGGAAGTCAATAACCCACAGGCACTTGAACTTGCTCTTGTCACGCAAGCCAAGCTCATCAGCCACCTTAAGACGCAGTTCTGAGAGTTGCTTGCGGGTCTTCATGGCGTCATCACCGCTAAGAATCAGGATAAGGTCACCGGCCTCAGCATTCATGGCAGCCTTAAGCTGCTGCAGAACTTCCTGAGAGTAGAACTTATCTACCGATGACTTGACGCTGCCGTCTGCCTCAACGCGGGCATAAACCATACCCTTGGCACCTATCTGAGGACGCTTTACATACTCTGTAAGAGCGTCAATCTGCTTGCGTGTGTATGTTGCGGCACCCTTTGCGCAGATACCGCCGATGTATGCGGCACCGTCAAATACGCCGAATCCGTAGCCCTTCAGGACATCCATAAGTTCTACAAAGTGCATGTCAAAACGCAGGTCCGGTTTATCTGAGCCGTAGTATTTCATTGCATCCTGCCAGGTCATACGCTGGAAGGGCTCTGTAAAGTCAATGTTAAGGATGCTCTTGAACAGATGCTTGGCCATAGCCTCAAATATCTGCAGGATATCCTCCTGCTCCACGAATGACATCTCACAGTCTATCTGTGTGAATTCAGGCTGACGGTCAGCGCGGAGGTCCTCGTCACGGAAGCACTTGGCAATCTGGAAGTAACGGTCAAAACCTGATACCATAAGCAGCTGCTTAAGGATCTGGGGACTCTGAGGCAGAGCGTAGAACTGACCGGGGTTCATGCGTGAAGGTACCACAAAGTCACGTGCACCCTCAGGAGTTGAGTTGATAAGAATCGGTGTCTCAACCTCCATGAAGTTAAGGTCATCAAGGAACTTACGGATCTCCATAACCATCTTGTGGCGCAGCTCCAGGTTCTTGCGTACGCACTGGCGACGCAGGTCAAGATAGCGGTATTTCATGCGCAGGTCATCACCGCCGTCAGTTTCATCCTCAATTGTAAAGGGAGGCGTATCGGCCGCATTGATGACATTCAGGGTGCTTACCAGGATCTCTATGTCACCTGTGGGAATTTTGGAGTTCTTGCTTGAACGCTCGCTTACCTTACCCGTAATCTGGATCACGAATTCACGTCCCAGACGGCTGGCCTGATCGCAGAGTGCGGCGTCGTTAGCATCGTCAAACACAAGCTGGGTTATGCCGTAGCGGTCACGCAGGTCAACAAAGACCATACCACCCATTTTACGTACTCTCTGAACCCATCCCGCCAGTGTCACGGTAGTGCCGGCATCGGCCAGACGGAGCTCTCCACAAGTTTTTGATCTAAACATAGTCAGTTTTCTAAAAAGACCTGCAAATTTACTTTTTTTGTTTGGTAACTGCATAATAATAACGTCTGAATTGTACATATAATCACATAAGTGCGTTTATTTGTAAAAAATGCTTAACTTCGCACGAATTATCCTATATTATTAAGGTAAAACCCCACATTGTTTCAATATGAAAAAGAGATTTTTACGCTTGTCACTGGTCGTTGCAACCGTACTGTTGCTGTTTGCAGGTTGCGGCCTGATAGATTATGATGAAGAGCTGCTCATAGGCAGTTGGTCTGCATCTGACGGTTATGACTATACGTTTAATGAAGATTATAGCGGTATTTCAACCAAGAGCGGAAAAGGTCTTGAGTTTGACTGGAGTCTCTCCGGCGATGAGCTTGATCTCAGATTCCACGGTTCCGGACAGGCCGGTAAATCCGCATACCTGACTTTTGTCATCAAGTCATTGACATCAAGCAAGATGGAGGCTTATGACAACAATGATCCTGATGAGGAGATAATTACATTCAGAAAGAAATGAACGGAAAACTCAAAAAGACTCTCAAGATAACCGGTATCACTTTGGGCTCTCTGCTCGGATTGGTTATTATTATCCTTGCATTAGCGTGCTGGATGATATTCTCACCGTCCAAACTCACCAAGATAGCAGAGAAAGCCATAGAGAAATACTCCCCTGCCCGCGCCAAGGTTGACAAGGTTGACCTTACTCTGGTGGGTTCATATCCTTTCCTGGGATTCCGTCTGAACGGACTGGTTATCTATGACGATATGGAGGATTCCCCCTCCGATACGCTTGCAGCCATTGATGAACTGACCGTTACTGTTGATTTCAAGGCGCTCAAGAATGAGAAAAAGATAATCCTTACCAATCTGTATGTCAATGATGTACAGGCCAATCTTTTCACCGCGGCTGACGGACGTTCCAATCTGGATGTCTTCACTACGGATGAACAGAAGGAAGAAAAGGAGGAAAGCGGCAATGATATCTATGCAGATCTGCAGAAGATAGCCATTCATGATGTCAATGCCTCATATATTGACCGGGGAGCAGGCATCACAGCCGGAATCAACAGGCTGGACATAGACCTGAACGGACTTCTTCATTATGACAGTCTTGAGGCCAATACTGACATAAAGATAGCGTCTATAGTAGCTGCAATCAAGAATGACAGCACTGACCTGGGTGCCGATATGGATAACCTTAGGCTGAACGGTTTCCTTAAGAAGTACGGCAATCAGGTAAGCAGTACGCTCAACGTAACTCTTAAGGAGACATCAGCCAAAGCAGGTACAATGAGCGCAGATCTTGATGATCTCAAGCTTATACTTGACGGAATAACCTGCACACTTGCTGATGACGGTCTCAAGAACCTGACAACAGGCTTCAGCATGGAGTCATCGGATTTGAACTTTGCCAATGACGGCATGTCAACCTCAACCGGTGCCATCGCCATGAAGGCCCCCAAGGTGGTTTATACCGGTGACAGCATCAATGTGAAAGGCTTCACGTTCAATTCAAGCGGCATTACCCTGCAGCTGGAGGATGAGACCGGCGTAGCTACAAAAGCTGCCGTTGACAGATTCCTTCTTGGCATAGACGGCGGCATAAAGCTTGATATGACCAATGTAAACAGCAACCTCACGGCTCAGGCTGAAGGTCTGGTATTCAATCAGGGAGGCGCATCGCCCATGTATGCCAGCACAGACAGGATGGTATTCAGTGCTGACGGATCCATACACGGTGATGACATAGCTCTCAACTCTGATTTCTCCACCCCGTCACTCAACCTGTCCATGGGTAATGACGTGTATATACCCGGATGGCCTTTGAGTCTTACTGTTCCTATGGTTACCAACCGCAATGTTGACCGGTTTACCATTAAGGAGGGCGCGAATGTTACCGTTGACGGCCAGCAGATAGGATTCAGTGCAGACGGCGTTCTGGGCGGCTCTAATGCCGTTTCAGGCAAGGCCAGGATCAAGACCGTACGTGATCTGGACATAGACCGCCTGGTGTCAATGATCCCGGATGCTTTCAAGGATGCTCTTGACGGCATTGACATACACGGCATCTTAGGACTTGACCTCAATGTCAGGGGGGCCGTAGGTGATAAAGGCCCCGTGTTGAATGACGCCCGCGCCAAACTGTCACTCCGTAACCTGGATGCCCTGCTCAATGACTCGCTCAAGGCAATGTCTGATAAGCTTGCCGCCGATATCACCTATCCCAGCAAAGTGGCAACAGACAGGAATCGTCAGACTGCCGATATCGTCCTTTCAGCAGCTGATCTGGCAGTATCCGTGATTGATTCCACCACAATCAACGCTTCATTTGAGAATCTTGACCTCAATGCGTCAATTGCCGGAATAGATGAGCCTACTAATAAGATGAACATAATCCTGGACCTTCAGGCAGAGCAGCTCAAGGCTGATATGGATACCATTAACGGAACTATGGGCAACGCCAACATCAGCGTGACAGTGGTTCCGGCTGAGAATACTACAGCTATGATGGCCAATGTGGCATTCAAGGACCTCACGGCAGAGGTGGGTTCACTTGTGAACGCCACCCTGGGCAAGACCTCACTGCATGCTATGGCTCAGTATGATGAGAGCAAGGAGGATATGCTTCTTAAGTGGAATCCCAATATCAAGCTTACCCTTGAGGATGGTGATATCAGGATGTTTGAGGAGCCTGTCATAATCCCACAGATGGATATGGACTTCTCATTAGGCCGTTTCAATATCAATGACTGCCGTGTTGAGGTGGACAAATCCAACATTATGGTTTGGGGCGATGTGTATAACATAGGCGCATATCTGGATGGAACAGGGTTGCTTACCGGTGAACTGTTCCTGGAATCTGATTATGTTGACGTAAACAAGCTAATGTCTCTGGCCGGTGTTGATGATGAGAGTGTTGAGGCTGCTGAGCAGACCGCTGCCCAGATTGAGGCCGGAAAGGATACCTTGAGCGGAGGCCCGTTCATGGTGCCTAAAGGCATTGACCTTACTCTTTACACCAATCTGTCAGAGATCAATTTCAATGACAACATATTCAATAACGTAGGTGGCGATGTTACCGTACGTGACGGCGTAGTGGTGCTCCAGGAGCTTGGATTCTCATCCAAGGCAGCTGAGATGCAGCTTACCGCCATATACAAGACACCTTCTATTGAGGACCGTTTCATGGAGCTTGATTTCCACCTTCTGGATATAGAGATTGATGAGCTCATAGACCTGATTCCTGCTGTTGACTCTATTGTTCCCATGCTTAAGGCGTTCTCCGGCAAGGCACAGTTCCATCTGGCAGCTGAGACCTTCCTTGAGCCTGACACCAAGGTTCACGGTGACTACTTCCCGGTTATGTCAACCCTCATAGGCGCTGCAGCCATTGAAGGTCAGAATCTTGTAGTCCTGGACAATGAGATATTTGACGGAATCAAGAAGAAACTGCTCATGAGCAAGGATGCAAAGAATGTAATTGACAGTCTGGATGTGGAGTTGCAGGTACTTCGTGACAAGGTTGACCTCTATCCCACCCGTCTTAAGATGGACCGCTATGAGGCTATCGTTAGCGGACGTCACAATATCAACAAGGACCTGAGCTGCAGCTATAACGTATCACTTGTGGAATGCCCGCTGCCTATCCGCCTGGGCGTAACCATAAGCGGTCCTATAAACGGTATATCAGAATCTCCGCTCAAGCATATCAAGGTGGGTAAAGCCAAGTATGACAAGCTTTACAAGCCTTCTAAGCGCGGCAACACTGAGGAGAAAGTCCTACAGATGAAGGAGGATATCCTCAACACCCTACGAGGAAACGTAAGGTAATTCAACAAGAAAAAGAAAAAAAGGCTTGCGAGAATCCGCAAGCCTTTTTCTTTTCGCTAGAATCAACAATTAGATGTTGAGACCTACCAGAGCTTGGGAGATGTTGATCATAAAGTCTCCCATGGTCTCAAGTTCCTGGATGAGGTCAAAGTAGTAGACACCTGCCGTGTAGTCATAGGATTTGACCTCCATGTTCTTGAGGTGCTCTTCACGCAGGCTGTCACGCATGTTGTTAATGGCATCCTCGGCCACATATGCGTCCGTTATGTCTGTCACGTTGGCCTGGGCCAGATTGGCGTTCATGACATCATAGGCCTTCTGCATGGTATCCAGCATCTCATTTATGCGTTTGCGCATCAGGTCGTTGAATACCTTGCCGTGGTCACGCTTACGCTGCAGCAGACGTGAAATAGCCTCACCCGAATCGCCAAGTGACTCCATCTCACCTATTATCTTGAAATAGGCCTTGACCTGCATACGTGCCTGGTCCGATATGTCATTCTGACTTACCTGATTAAGGTATGATGCAATCTCAAACTCAATGCGGTCCGTAATCTCCTCATACTTGACCAGTTTCTGCCGGAGTTCCTCAAATCCGTCGGTCTCGGACTCCTGAATGGCCTGACGTACATATCCGAATCCTTTTGCACAGATCTCACCAAAATGGTTTATCTCCTTGCGGGCCTCGGTTATGGACAACTCGGCCAGATTGGCGTTACCCTTGCCGATATAAACCAGATGGAACACCTCTTTCTCCTCTTCCTTGTTGGGAACCATCTTCATGACCAGTTTCTCCAACTGCGGTATGAACCATACCAGGATAAGGGTTGTTATGATGTTGAACAGAGAGTGAACTATGGCTACACTGTATGGCAGACTGCTTGCCAGTGTTGTCTGGGCACTCAAGGCGCTGCCTTCAAGACCGGTCTGTGACAGAATGCTGAAATCGGCCGTAAGAGGATTGGGGAATCCCATAGCCTCTACTATGAAGGCATTCAGACGCATATAAGGCCTGAACAGCGCAATCACCAGAATTGATCCGAACAGGTTGAACACCAGATGCGCACGTGCGGTACGCTTGGAACTTACGTTGGTGGATGTAGCAGCCAGGTTTGAGGTTATGGTGGTTCCTATGTTCTCACCCAGGATGAATGCAACGGCATTGGGGAAAGTAATGGCGCCCGATGCCAGCAGCAACATTGTGATACTGGTTGCGGCGGCCGATGACTGCAGACAAAAAGTCATCACTGCACCTATTATTATGAATAGTACGGTGCTCAGTCCCATATCGGTAATAGGAGCCAGGAAATCACGTACCGGCTGGCTTGACAAAAGCGGATAAGATGTGTCCTTGAGCATGCTCAGGCCCAGGAACAAGAACGCGAATCCTATCAGGAACGATCCAAAATCCTTGGTCTTCTGTTTTTTGAAGAACGATGTCAGTACAAATCCCACAAATATCAGGGGAATTGCAATGGCGCCCAGGCTGAATGTTCCGTCCATACTTACGGCAAACAGCCATGCTGTGACGGTAGTACCTATGTTGGCACCCATGATCACGCCGATGGCGCTCTTGAGCGTCATAAGTCCCGCATTCACAAAACTTACAAGCATAAGTGTGGTAGCGGTAGATGACTGCACCAGAACGGTCACCAAAAAACCGGTAAACAGGCATTTACCGGTATTTGACGTCATCTTCTCAATAAATGAACGCAGGCCCTTGCCCGCAAATCTCTGAAGGCTGCTGCTCATAAGATTCATACCCCAAAGGAAAAGGGCAAGGCAGCCAAGCATCGTAAGAATCTGATAGAATAGTGAATCCACCTTTGTGTACTGTCAATTGTCGCACAAAGGTAACATTTTTTTAATGCAATCTTAATGAAATTGTAACAATTAAAGAGCCTCAATCACAAGGCCGTCGTAGGCGAACTGCATGTGCGGCGGGAACTTGGCGTTCATTATTGCATGCATGCCGGCGCGGTGGCTCATATGGATGAAATAGCTCTCTTTGGCGCCGACTTTCTCAGCAAACAGCACAGCCTGGCGTACGTTCTGGTGCGTGGGATGCTCCTTGGTATGCAGGGCATTTACCACAAGAGTCCCAGTGCCTTCAAGCAACTTGAAAGACTCCTCATCCATGCTTTTCATATCGGTAATATATGTCAGGTTTCCTATCCTGAAACCCAGAATGGGCAGGTTGCCGTGCATTACGCGTATGGGCAATATCTCCAGATCACCCACCTTGAACCTGCCACCCGGTTTAATCTCACACAGTTCCATATGAGGCACACGGGGATTGATATTCTGGTTGAAACAGTACGGCATACTCTGCACGATATGACTGATCACATTGCTCTCGGCATAGATGGGAATGGTGGTTGTGGTGCAGTAAGGACGAAGGTCGTCAAGGCCTCCTATATGGTCGTAATGCTCATGCGTAACAATTACAGCATCAAGCTGTTCAACCCCCGCCCTTAAAGTCTGCTGACGGAAATCCGGACCACAGTCTATGATGATTTTGGTGGTATCAGTCTCTATCAGGGCCGATGTGCGCAGACGCTTGTCATGCGGGTCTGTTGACATGCATGTCTGGCAGTGGCAGCGCATCTCAGGTACGCCTATGGATGTTCCGGTTCCAAGGAAAGTCAGTTTCATATATAGTTGACCTCTGTAGAGAGTGTAATTCCGAATTTCTGTTTGACATCGGCAATGATGGTGTCAGCCAGGCGTTTGATGTCTACCCCGGTGGCTCCACCCTTGTTTACAAGTACAAGCGCCTGCTTGTCATAAACGGCTGCAGGACCCAGTGAGCGGCCTTTCCAGCCCGTTTTTTCAATCAGCCAGCCGGCAGGAACCTTGATTCCGCCCGGTGCAGAATATGAAGGAACATCGGGATAATTGCTCCTTATTATATTGAACTCCTGCTCTGATACTACCGGGTTCATGAAGAAGCTTCCCGCATTTCCAAGCACCTTGGGATCAGGCAGTTTGCTGTCACGGATTGAAATCACGGCCTTACGTATGTTTTCCAATGTGGGACCGCCCAGACGCTCAACCTCCTGTTCCAATGCTCCGTATCCCAATTTGGGCTGAGGCACCTTGGAGAGCGTATAAATCACATATGCAACCGCATACTGACCTTTCAGCTCATTCTTGAAAATGCTCTGACGGTATGCGTATCGGCACTCACTGACATTAAAATCACGCTCGCTGCCATCGGCCAGACAGATGGTCTGCACAGTGTCTATAACATCCTTAGCCTCAACGCCGTATGCACCGATGTTCTGTACCGCGCTGGCCCCTACCTCACCCGGAATGGCTGAGAGGTTCTCCACGCCCCAGTATCCGTTTATGGTGCACCATGCAACAAAATCATCCCACACTACGCCTGAACCCACCTTTACATGAACGTGGTCATCGGTTGAACCTAATACCTCTATTGATGATATTGATGAGTGGAACACGGTGCCCTTGAAATCGGCCATGAACAGCAGATTACTGCCGCCTCCTATCATAAGGACGGGCTTTTCAATATCCGGCAGGATGTTTTTGAGTTCATCGGGGGTGGCATAGTCTATAAGGCGGTCTGCCTTGACATTCATCCCGAATGTATTCCTGTCAGCCAGCGAGCAGTTTTCTCTTATCGTCATGGCTGCAAAATTACTCAAACAAATTGGTGTTCCGCTCAAAAAATGCTATTTTTGCACCTCGAAAAAAAGCATCAGCAATGATTGAGAAAATAGAACAGTTAATCAGTGAGATAAACAATCTTAAGGCACAGTCTGCCGAAGAGCTTGAAGCACTCAGACTTAAGTACCTGAGCAAGAAGGGCGCCATCAATGACCTTATGGCCGATTTCCGCAACGTGCCGGCCGAGAGCAAGCGTGAGGTCGGACAGAAGCTCAATGAGCTCAAGAACCTGGCTCAGGACAAGATTAACAGCCTTAAGGAGGCATTTGAGGCCAAGAAGGCTGTATCTGAAAAGCCTGACCTTACCCGCACAGCCTATCCCGCCCCTCTTGGCACACGCCATCCGTTGAACATTGTCAAGAATGAGATTATCGAGATATTTTCACGTCTTGGATTCGTGCTGGCCGATGGTCCTGAGGTTGAAGATGACTGGCACGTTTTCTCTGCCATGAACTTTGCTGAGGATCATCCTGCACGTGATATGCAGGACACCTTCTTTGTAGAGGCACACCCCGACATCATACTGCGCACACATACATCATCCGTACAGAGCCGCGTAATGGAGGTCACACAGCCCCCTATCCGCATTATCTGCCCGGGCCGCGTATATCGTAACGAGGCTATCAGCTACCGCGCACACTGCTTCTTCCATCAGGTTGAGGCCCTGTACGTTGACAAGAACGTAAGCTTTACAGACCTCAAGCAGGTGCTGCTTTACTTTGCACAGCAGATGTTCGGTCCCGATACCAAGATCCGTCTGCGCCCCAGCTACTTCCCCTTCACTGAGCCATCGGCTGAGATGGACATAAGCTGCAATATCTGCGGCGGTAAGGGCTGCCCGTTCTGCAAGGGTACCGGTTGGGTTGAGATACTGGGTTGCGGTATGGTACACCCCAACGTACTGGAACTGAACGGTATAAACAGCAAGGAATACACAGGATTCGCTCTCGGTATGGGTATTGAGCGTATCACCAACCTTAAGTATCAGGTCAAAGACCTGCGCATGTTCTCTGAGAACGATGTTCGTTTCCTCAAGGAATTTGAGGCAGCAAACTGATAAGACATATTCCGCATGAAAAAGCGGGAACTATACGATAAATGCAGCGAGAGGCTGGCCAAGGCATATCCCGGAGCAGCCACTGAGCTGCATTTTTCATCTCCGTATGAGCTGCTTGTGGCGGTTATGCTCTCTGCGCAGTGCACCGATAAGCGTGTGAATATGGTAACCCCAGCCCTATTTGAGGCCTTCCCTACTGTTCAGGATATGGCGGCCGCCACACCCGCGCAGATCTTTCCGTTTGTAAAGAGTGTTTCATATCCCAATGCCAAATCGGAGCATCTGGCTGAGATGGCCCGTATGGTCTGTGAACGCTTTAACGGAGAGATTCCAACCACCATGGATGAGATGGTGACACTGCCCGGCGTAGGCCGTAAAACCGCTAATGTGATGCTTGCTGTAGCATTCGGTGGACAGGCTATGCCCGTTGATACACACGTATTCCGCGTAAGCCACCGCATAGGTCTTGTACCTGAGCGCTGCACCACTCCGCTCAGTGTTGAAAAGGAACTTGTAAAATACTTTCCTAAGGATATCCTCTCTACCGCACACCACTGGCTGATACTCCACGGCCGTTACGTCTGCACCGCCCGTGCCCCCAAATGTGCCGACTGCACACTTAATGACTTATGTCATTACTGTAACAAATAATAAGCTTTCATATAGCTTATTTTGAGCGGATTTGTGTAATTTTGCAGCCAATTACGCTGGCTATGGAACAGAAAGACATTTTTGAAAGCATCAGAGACGTAAAAAAGTCCCTGCAGAAAGCCGATAAATACATCCCCAAGGTTGAAGAGCGTTCAATTGACCGCGCTGAGATAAAAGAGGCCGTCAAGCTCTTCCGTCACGTTGTATTCGGCAACTACTTCGGTGCGTTGGATCTTTCCACATCACTCAGCCGCCTCTATTCAATCCTTTCACATCAGATTGACTATATAGGCCGCATATTCCATGAGCCGCTGCCCTGTAGCGCTGAGGAGATTGCCCAGCAGTTCATAGAGAGCATACCTGAGCTGCGCCGCCTGCTCGGAACAGACGTCAAGGCTATCTTTGACGGAGACCCCGCAGCCGTAAGCCATGAGGAGGTAATCCTGTGCTATCCTTCACTGGTTGCAATGTATCACTACCGCATGGCACACCGTCTGCTTGAACTGGGCGTACCCATACTACCCCGTGTAATCACTGAGCTGGCTCATTCACTGACCGGTATTGACATTCATCCGGGAGCCCAGATAGGTGAATATTTCAGCATAGACCACGGTACAGGCGTGGTTATAGGCGAGACTGCAATCATAGGCAATCATGTGCAGCTCTATCAGGGAGTTACGCTTGGTGCTAAGAGCTTTAAGTTTGATGAGAACGGCAATCCCATCAACATACCGCGTCATCCTATCATTGAGGATAATGTGGTCATCTATTCAAATACATCGGTGCTTGGCCGCGTGACCATCGGACATGACTCAATCATAGGAGGTAACGTATGGCTCACGCTTGACCTGCCGCCCTACTCCAAGTTTTTTCAGAACAGAGAGAAATAACATTAACCATTAAATAACAGATTACTATGACAATTGACAAATTCAACTTTGCAGGAAAAAAGACTTTCGTGCGCGTTGACTTCAACGTTCCTGTTGATGAGAACTTCAACATCACCGATGATACCCGTATCGTCGCTGCTATGC
>JAGBPB010000094.1 GCA_017633615.1 Bacteroidaceae bacterium
TCATGGCGGTGCAGTTCACCGTTGCCTGCACAGCATAATGCACCTGGTTGAGGATCACACCGAGCGGGCGGGTATTCCGGGTCGATTTGCAGCCGGCAAGCTTGCGGAGGGTGATACTCAAGTGCTTGAGGCACTGCAACTTACTCAGAATGAAAAAGAGACAATGGAGCACATAATCCTGCAGATGGAAGAGGAGCGTGGGATGGACCGCGCGGCCGCCATTGCCGATATGCGTTTCTCGTTTATTGAACGCCTTTGCTCTCAGACGGTTATCAAGCCGCAAAAGAGCAAAGAGTATATAAGGAGCCGCAGGATTGACCGCGTTCTGACCGGCCGATGGACCGCAATTCCAATATTTTTGGTTGTGATGTGTCTGGTAATCTGGCTCTCAATAGACGTACTTGGCGCGCCACTGCAGGACTGGCTTGATCAGGGAATCCAGTGGTTAGCAGGCATTTGCGTGGCAGGTCTTGAGCGGGCCGATGTAAGTCCGGCAATTGTATCACTGGTTGAGGACGGTATTTTTTGGCGGCGTGGGAAGCGTGCTTAGTTTTGTGCCTATCATTATAATCCTGTTCTTCTTCCTGAGTCTGATTGAGGACAGCGGATATATGGCTCGTATCGCTTTTGTGACCGATAAGCTGCTGCGTAAACTTGGTCTGTCGGGCCGTTCTATCGTGCCGCTGCTTATCGGTTTTGGCTGTTCGGTGCCGGCTGTGATGGCTACAAGGACGTTGCCATCGGCCCGTGACCGTAAAATGACAATTCTGCTGACTCCGTTCATGAGCTGCAGCGCCAAGATTCCAATATACGGATTTTTTACCAATGCGTTTTTCCCGGGCAAGGGCGGTCTGATTCTGGCCGGGCTGTACCTGTTGTCGATACTTGTGGGTGTGATTGTGGCGCTTGTGACCAAGCTGTTCCGCAAGAATTATGTGGCTGCGCCGTTTGTGATGGAGCTGCCCAATTATCGTATGCCGGGCCTCAAGAACGTGAGTCATCTGCTCTGGGACAAGACGAAGGACTTTGTTCAGAGGGCGTTCACAGTAATATTCGTGGCAACAATCGTGATTTGGTTGCTGCAAACGTTTGATTTCCGCTTCAATATGGTGGAGAACGGCGAGGGAAGCATGATGGCTTGGGTTGCCGGCGTGCTGGAACCTTTGTTCCGTCCGCTTGGTCTTGGCGATTGGCGAATCGTAACATCGTTTGTAAGCGGTTTTCTTGCAAAGGAGAGCGTGGTTGCAACAATGGAAGTGCTTGGCGTAACCGAGTCCCTTACCGTAATTACAGCCGTCCCGATGCTCATATTCAGCCTGCTCTACACACCCTGCGTTGCTGCAATCAGCAGCGTGCGCCGCGAACTTGGTGACAAGTGGGCAATCTACGTTGTGCTGTTCCAGTGCGTCATTGCCTGGATTGTAGCATGGTTCGGATACTTAATCGCGCAAGCTGTCCTATGAACGCCGCAACCATAATCGCAGTAATCGTTATTGCAGCATCGGTCGTGCTTGCTGTCATCGGCGCCATTAATAAACGCAAAAAGGGAAACTCATGCTGCGGCTGCTCTATGAGGGACTGCTGCAAAAAATAGTACCATTGGGGACGGTTCCGTTCGGCTCGTTTTTAACAAATGAGCCAAACGGAACCGTCCTAGGGTGTTAAGTTAACTTTAATCTTTTTTCTCGGTTTTTGCCAACAATTCCATCTAATTATTCTTACAAAAATGATAAAATTATCGGCTTAAATATTTGTTTATATCGCTGATTATTAGTAACTTTATATGGTTATTAAACATCTGAAAATATGGCAAATATTGACAAGACGGACGAGAATAAGGAACTGAAACGCCAGTTAAGGCAGGCACAGTCAAAAATCAACAAACTTCTATCCGAGAACAAGACTCTGAAAGCGGAGAACAAGATACTCTCCGCTGAAAGCAAAAAAAAACAGAGGAAATTAATACTCTCGTCGCTGACGGAGAAGGAAAGAGAGATAGTGGAACTGCTATTTCCAGATACCGACACCGGGAAATAGCCATCCGTTTTGCCGTGCTTCTGTATGCCTATGCCGGGATCAGCTCCCGCCAGGTGCCTAAGGTCATGGAGCTCTCCAGCCTTCTTTGGGGCGGTGTGGATGACAGGATTCCATCCCACGTGACAGTAATAGACTGGGTTGAGAAGTGCGGACTCTCCCTTGCAGAAGGTTCATTAAGGAAGAAGACGGCGGCGGAGGCCTACTCGCTGGTTATAGACAACAGCATCACACTGTGCGGTCAGGACCTGCATCTGGAGTTGATGGCCTCATCCGTGCATCCGGGACATCCTCACAGTCATGCCGATGTCAGCGTGGTGAGCATGGTGGCAGGCCGTCAATGGGACGCGGAGAGCACCAGACGCGAGTTGGACAAGACGATAGCCAGGCTCGGGTATGCGCCTGAGTACGTGGTCTGCGACAACGGCAGGACGGTGTGCAATGCCAGTGAGGAGGCTGGACTGCCCACCCACAGGGATATCAGCCACTCCTTCGGTATGTTTCTGGAAAGGGTATATTCCAAGGATGATGAATTCACGCACTTCATAAACAAGAAAGGATATGCAAGGAAGTACTCCCACACATTGATGGCTCCGCTCATGCCGCCCAGGAGGAGGGAGTACGCCAGGTTCATGAACGCCTTTGAGACGGTGCGATGGGCCAAGGCCATGCTGGAGAACGACCGACTGCTCAGCAGCAGGGAGAGATGGCTGTTTTCCTTCGTCAGGACACACGCCTCGCTGGTGGAGGAACTCGATGAGGTGATGAAAGGGTATGAGTACATGGAGCAGTTGTGCAAACAGGAAGGTCTTTCACACAGGACAGCCTCCATGTGCAGAGACTACGTGAACCGGCATTTCATGACAAAGGGCGAGAGAGTAAGGAGGCTCGGAGACATGATTATCAGTTACTTCAACAAGGAAGAGAGGCTTCTGACCGGAGATGAGCCGCACAACATCTGTTCCGATATTATAGAGTCCACATTCGGATATCTCAAGAGTCGGATGTCACCCAACAAGAGCAACGGCTACACGCCGCTGGTGCTGCTCATGCCACTCCATATGCGGGTTAGCTCCATTGAGGATTGCAGGAGTTTTAATGCAGCAAGAACCATCGGTAAAACCAGACTGTATGACATAAAGAAATGGAGGGCCGACAACCTGTTGCCTAACCCCTCCATTAAAAGACTCAATCTGCTCAAAAAAGTGAGCTAAAATGAAAATGTTAACTTAACACCCTAGGACAGAACCCTTTTGTACTATTTTGCCATCTCCCACTCGGCCTGCAGCCTCGCTGCGGCTGGCGATGCTACCGTTTGCTCGTTTATCGGGACCGCTTATCGGGCCTTTATAATTATTTACTCCGTACGTCTGTCTGTATTACAAGATAACTGACAATTTGCCACTTGCAGTGCTCTCTGTGATATATTTGGGTGAACATTGTATCTTATCACTTATAATATTCCTTATACCACTTGGCAAA
>JAGBPB010000095.1 GCA_017633615.1 Bacteroidaceae bacterium
GCGCGGCAGGACCTCATCTATATCATTGACCGATGTGGCTGCCGAGTTGCTCAACTCACCACCCAGAATCATACTCTGCGATACCGCATTCACAACTGGCCATAACAACACAATCAGCGCAATAAAGACCTTTTTCATATGCCAACGAATATATTATCAGCAAACATACAAAAAAGATACAAAAGGGTAACAATTGGGGCCTGACCCCATTGGGGTAGTTTCCCTTTGCGTCACCTGATGAAATTGGTCCTGACGATAGGCTCCTTGTCAGGATGTCCGTCCTGAGCCACGTTCAGCTTTTTAATCATCCAAGCCATATTCCGCCCCAGCGTCCGCATAGTCTGCATACCCTCCTCGTCCAGTTTAACCTGTCCGGGAGTCTGGCCGTAAGCCATATTCCAGTACTGTGAACTAACCACAGGCATATTGGTCATTGTAAAGTATTTGTTAAGCCTGTCAAATGCGGCCGATGCACCACCACGCCGACAAACCACCACGCTGGCTGCGGGCTTGTACTGCAACTGCTGGCTCATGGTGTAGAACACGCGGTCCAGCAGGGCACAGAGCGAACCGTTCGGACCGCCATAATAGACGGGTGATCCAACCACAAGCCCGTCAATGCCGTCCTGAACCGCCCTCCAGATCTTGTAGTAAAGATCGTCATTGTACGTGCATCGGCCCGTCTTTCCGCAATATCCGCATGCTATACAACCATGAATTGCATCTTTGCCGATGCTCACAATCTCGGTCTCAACACCCTCGGCGTTGAGCGTATCGGCCACCTCGCTGAGTGCCTGGAACGTATTGCCGTGCTCCTTGGGACTCCCGTTTATCAATAATACTTTCATCCTCACTGTTTTTTTTGCAAATATAAAAAGTGACGCAAAACGAAACGACCCCAATGCGGAGTATTTTTATACATTTGTAAATCAAAAACAATAGTCATGAAGAAACTCCTTGTATTATTAACAGCCACATTATCAATGATGGCCGTTACCTCGTGTGATAAGAACGAGCAGGACGAACCTGTTCAAGTAAACGCAGCCAACCTTAAGGGCACCTGGGAAGGTGGCGTAGAGCGTGATTCCGCCCAGGGTTATCCCCAAAAATGGCGCATTCAGTTTGATGGAGAGGATTATACCACCTGGCATACCTACCTGACACTCGGAAGCGAAGATGATGAAGTTCAGGGCCTTAAGACCGTGGGTAATAAGGATAAGGGCAACTGGACTTATGCCGATGGAGTGCTGAAGCTAATTCCTAATGAGCAATATGCGTCTTATTATCAAGTAATTAATCCTGATCAATCATTTGGCGGATACGTTTATTCTGAGTACGATGAGGAAACTATGGAGGCAGCCGAATGGTATCGGACTCCGATTTATCGGCATGTTCAGATTTCCAGATGGTCTGTAGTTTCTCTGACCAAAACCGCTCTCACCGTCAAGATAGAAATGGACACTTTCGTCCTGCAGAAAAAGTAAGAAAAGGATGGTTGACTTCGTCGAGCTAAACCTTCTCTTTGGCTACTTTTGGTGACAAAGGGGACACATCTCTTTAACAACTTTCCGTCGCTTCGCTTTGTAAAAGCGTCCCTTCGGGCCGAGCGCCCCTTTTGTACTAAAAATCACAGATATCACATATATTTGCTTACTTTGTATGCATCAGTAAAAGGGACAAGCTTATGCTAATATTTGAAACATTAAAAAAGAACGAAATCAAGGAGGCCTCCCAGCTGGCCGCCAGAGCATATTTTGATTATATCTACATAACCATATTTTTCCCTGGTGTTAAGGAGCGGCAAAGGGGATTGGCCCGATTCCTGGCCATAAACAGGAAAGGAAACTTTAAGGGCTCACATATGTTGACCGCACGTATGGACGGCCGGATGGTGGCCGAGGCGGCGCTTGAGCCACCAGGTTACAAGCAGCCATCGGTACTCAAGTTCATACTGAGCGGTTATCTGAAGATGTATTTCCTTACCAACTGGAAGCATCTGCATGCTTTCCTGGCCAAGGATCAGGAGGCCAGTACCCCGTGTCATGATTATCAGAAGAACAATCCCGATGTATGGTACCTGAGTATGATTGAGGTTGATCCCTCGTTTCACAACCAAGGCATCGGCACTGAGTTCCTGTCGTATCTGGAGGATTACGTTCGCCGGCACGGGGGTAAGACTATGGTACTGTTCACCAACAACCGGGAGAACCTGAGTTTCTACACAAAACGCGGTTACGAGGTGTTCCATGAGTATGAGATTACCCATAACGGTCAAACCATGGGCAACTGGAGTCTTAAGAAATTGCTGTAGCCATTGGGGTTTCACTATCTTTGAAGAAACAAAGCCTTAACTATGAAGATTTTTGTATTATCGGCAATAATGGTGCTGCTGTTGGGCGGATGCCGTAAGAGTAAGTCTGATGGCATATCGGCCCAGATGGCTTATGATGGGGTGAGCAATTATTGCCATAGCGAGTTTGACTGGAGCGTGGCTCAGGACAATCCGTCTATTATGTATGTGAGTTTGGCTGACAGCACTGAAACGGAGTACAAGGTGGTGTTCCGCAGTTATACAGGCGCGTTTACTTACTTCTACGTTGATAAGGTCAGCGGCGCCACAAGGATGGTGGAGTTTGTTCCGGCGCTGAATATTGAGAATGAGGCGGGGTCTATCAACTTACGGGATTATCTGGAGTAAAACGTTTGGAAAGGTCGCTATGAACATAGAGGATTACTTTTGCAGGCATGGAGATTAAACTGACATACAGAAGAACCTGCAGGTTGTCCATGCGCATTGCCAAGAATGGCGATGTGCATATATCGGCCCCTTATGGTATGTCAAGAAATAAGATTGAGGCATTTGTCAATGAGCATCTTGAATGGATAGAAGGGGCCCGGCAGAGGAACGCTGACAGGCAGAAGCGGCGAGCAGACTTTTACGGTCAGCTGCCGTTGAATACGCGCGCCCGGAAGGAGGATGCCGTTAAGCGGCTAAAGGTGCTGGTTGAGCCGATGATAGAACACTATTCAGACATAATGGGTGTCAGGGCGGCCTCTGTATCTTATAAACCGATGATATCACGCTGGGGCGTGTGCAGGTTCAAGGAGCACAGCATCTGCTTTTCAATCTACCTGCTATTGCTTCCGGACTGGTGTATAGAGCATGTTGTGGTTCATGAACTGTGCCACATGCTGGAACCCAGCCATAACGCCCGATTCCACGCCCTGATGGACAAATACTATCCCAGGTGGAGAGATGCCCGGAAGGAGACCATCAGGATAACGGCTGCAGCCGCACACTAAGCTGCGGCCCCCCGGTTTGAGGCGATGATTGTGATTGGCACTCCCGTACGTCATGCCGGACGACTCTATAACTGTGCCGTTGCGGCTCGTGGCGGCAAGATTCTGGGCATAGTACCCAAGAGCTATATGGCACGCAAGGCATTCAAGGGCGTATATGATGATGAGACACTGAGCAAGTGGCTCAACAACTTCATGCACCGGTTCTTCCATCAGCAGTTCAAGCGCTCATACCTGCCTGACGGCCCAAAGGTGGGTAGCGTCTCACTCTCACCACGCGGTGACTGGCGGATGCCATCGGACCTGGAATAACACAGGGAAACGACCCTACTGTGTCATTCAGTTGAAGTTGGTTATGTTTTAGAATAAAAAATAGCCGTTTATGGTTATGTTTTAGAAAAATTTTAGGCAAAAGTTGGTTATGTTTTAGAAAGAATCTATCTTTGAAGCACTTAAATCGGCGTTTTTATGTTTGAGAGAGATTTGATGACAACCCTGCGCCACTGGAAAGATAAATCCCAGCGAAAACCATTGGTGCTTAGAGGTGCCCGACAGGTGGGTAAAACTACTCTTGTTGATGAGTTTGCAAAAGAGTTTGATGCTTATATAAGCCTTAATCTGGAGCTGGCTGATGATGCGGCTGTATTCCAGCGTTATACTGACGTTAATGAGATATGGCAGTATCTCTGCCTTAAGAATCATATTGTCCAGAACAAAAACGCCAAGATACTCCTGTTTATTGATGAGATACAGGAGGAGGCAAAAGCAGTAGGTATGCTCCGCTACTTCTATGAGAAGTTGAAGTGGGTATATGTTATTGCCGCAGGAAGCCGCCTGCAGTCACTGGTTAAGAAGCGTGTTTCATTTCCAGTGGGCCGCGTGGAGTACCTGATTCTGCGTCCATTCTCATTCTGCGAGTATTTGAGTGCCATACATGGCAATGAGTGGGCTGATATGGTCAGGAATCTCTCTGTTCCGGAATCCATGCATGAGGAGATGATGAAGGCTTTCAACCGGTATGCCCTAATAGGGGGTATGCCTGAAGCCGTCTCTCTCTATGCTGATACAAAAGACATAGAAGCATTATCACCCGTTTACAACTCACTACTGCAAGGATATAATGAGGATATAGAGAAATATGCCAAGAATGAGGATCAGGCCAAGATTCTGAGCCACATTGCCTCAACCTGTTGGGCCGAGGCTGCTCAGTCCATTACTTTTGCCAAGTTTGGAGACAGCAGTTATACATCAGCCCAGATTCATGACGGTATGAACATACTGGAGCGTGCGTACCTGCTTTCACTGGATTATCCGGTAACAGCAGTCAAGGCTCCAGCCAAACCCAACAAACGCCGCAGCCCCAAACTGATAATGGTTGATTCAGGACTTACAAACTTTTTTGCAGGCATTCAGTTGGATTATCTGCAGAATGATGACCTGCTTGATACGTGGCGCGGAAGAGCCGCCGAGCAGATTGTAGCACAGGAACTGCGGGTGGTACTGGATGCAGCATACAGAGACAATCAGTATTTCTGGGTACGTGATAAGAAAGGTACAAAAGCCGAGATAGACTTTATTTGGCAATATGGTACTCACATTGTGCCGATAGAGGTGAAAGCAGGCACAAACTCACACCTGCGTGCACTCCACTCATTTGTAAACCTGAGCAAACAACCCATTACTGCCGTACGTGTTTGGAGCGGTAATTTCTTTGTTCAGGAGGCACAAACCCCGGCACCAGACAACATACCATATACCCTGATAAATGTTCCTTTCTATTATGTGGGACAACTTATCTCTATATTGGGTAACAATATGACTCTAGAATAAACTGAAAATAGCACAGAAGGAACAGGATATGTGCTAACTTTGTACCTGGAAAATAGGGACAAAAAACTTATTTTGAAGACTTTGCCAAGAACTGGGGCTGCACCCGCCCGCTGAAGGATGGCGGTTTGTGGAGATTGTGCCGGAGGGGGAATAGTTTCTCTGATCCTGAGCTGATGTTTAATTGGAGAACTGCCGATGTCCTTGTGGGGGCACCGGCAGTTTGAGTTATGAAATGGAAGCATTGTATTAATTCTACATTACCGCAATAGAATAATCATCAAGACCTATCAGACCTTTATCCAGACGATTCTTGAGGTGGCGCTTAAGATTGCCTGGATTGCAATTGATGATTTTTGAAAGCACATCTTTCTCAAAGTCTATATGTCTTAGTTGCATGGCCAATGAGATGTAATTACTATACTTGGTCTGAGCCTCTATAGCTTGTTTCAATTCATATGCATACTGATGTCAAGTCTCTTTGACATTTGACATGACACAGGGAACTGATACTTCTGTTGAATATAAAAAAAGTATCTTTGCCTTAGATGAACTTTGATTATAAAAGGGATATTGTTTATGAATAGTATTTTTCAATTAGTAATTAACACTTATACGCCAAATGGAAAAGGTGACTAAAAACAAATACTTCACGCCGGAAACCAAAGTCGTGGAGTTGCAAACTGAGGGGGTAATATGTGCCCTTAGCGATTACTGGAGCGAGCCTTTGGACTAATGACCAAAGGGGTCGTTTAATAATGCGTCACTTTCCGGCGGCAATCTCTTTTTCGCGGATAATCACGTCGGCGATGGCCTCCGTCTCATCGGCCGGTTTGACCGTCTTGTTGGAGTTCCTCTCATTACGCTCTTCTATGTTGCCGGGGAAAATCCTGCGTATGGAAAAACGCACGAACGGCTGCACAAAGAACATCTGCGAGAAATAGGCGAACGGCAGGTTGTAGCATACCAGGCGGAACCAACGGCAGAGAAAATCGATAACATCAAACCCATTGTTATATGGATAGTAGAAGGCATCGGCCAGCAGGCTCATAGACGGGCACATGAGGCAGACAGTGGCTGTGATGACGGCCGACTCGAATATCATCGGGTGGTTGCGGCGCGGGTCAAACTTGCGGCTGGCCAGCCTGAACGCCAGCGGGCTGCCCATCGCCACAGCAAGCACGAAGGCGCAGACCATCTCGATGACAATTACAAGCCATATAGGCAGGTAAGTGCCAAACATATAAATGCCTCCCTGGCTGTTGATAGCCTGCAAGACGGATGACGTGCCCGTGGCCTGCATCAAGGCATCGCCTTCAACGACATAAAGACTGTAAAACACAAATGCGTGTACGGTGATGACCACCGTTATAAACGCATACACTAAATGCTGAATCTGATTGTGTGATTTCATTAGTGCAAAAACCATTTTAGTTAAACATGAGCCCAACTATCATGGTTCTTACAGATTCACCCCATGTACCGACTACCGACACGCTCACCGGAAACGCCTGCAAAATTACAAAAAATTCCCGAAATGGTGGGAGGACTGGTTTGCAACCGGGTTGCAGGTTTATGGGAGTACCTTTGTACCGGAAAAAGGATATGATAGTTACCGATATGATATACAATCTGGGAAACAGGGTGGTAAACAATTACATGGTCAGCCTGAAAGGTGGCGGATATGTGTTGATTGACACTGGGTATGCTGAGTATTATGAGGCTTTCAGGAAACGGCTGAAAAAGGCTGGTGTTGAGCCTGAGGAGATTAGGTATGTGTTCCTGACCCATGCGCACGATGACCATGACGGATTCCTGAATGATGTGCTGGCCATTACCGACGCCAAGGTTATTCTGCATCCTAAAGCTATAGAAGGTTTGCTTAAAGGGCAGAATTCATTTGAGGGAGGTTGTTCAAGCAGGTTGGCCTGGCTGTTCTGTCAGGTTCTGGCGCTGTTTGGCAAAGGTGAGCACAAGTACCCGCCACTGAAGGAGGAATACCGGGACAGGCTGATTACCATTGATTCGGCAGAGTTCAAGGAGCTGAAGTTGCCTTTCAGCGTAATTGAGACGCCAGGCCATACGGCCGACCATATTGCGATGATGATGGACGGCATCCTGTTTTGCGGTGACGCGGCCATGAACGATTTTCCAAGCATTAAGCGTACTATCATCTGGATTGAGAATCTGGAGGAGTACAAGGAGTCATGGAAGAAGATGATTGCCTTGAACACACGGATGGTGTACCCTGCACACGGTAAACCTTTTGCTGCTGAAGACTTGAAGAGGTTTGAAAGTCATCTTGAAAAGATTAGGCTGTACCCATTGTGACATGACGCAAAGGGGTCGTTTAAGAATGCGTCACTCAAGGATGCCAACCAGGCACAGAATGTTTGATTGATTCGCTGTGTTGTGGGCATATGTGTGGCACAGGGAACTGATCATTCTGTGTCAAAAATCAAACGGCCCCACAAGTATTTGTGGAGCCGTTTTCTGGTGATTCCGCCGGCATTACTCTCCTTCTTTCTAGCCATCGCTTTTGCCCTAATGGCTCTTTCACAGGAGAAACAGGAGGATGAAAGGATTGTAGAAACACGTCATCAGGTCTTGCCCCGGATAGTAATCCTGTACATCATAGTTCTGGCAATCAGATTCATTGCCCTGTCTTTTGTACAAAGACTGGCTGCTACGTTATCATACGCGTATGTGACCCATATTACAGGTATGTTTACGGGAGTGACCGCATTCATAGGATACTATGTACTGTTTTTCAAGCTATCTTTGTGGAAACAAAACAGGGAGTTGAACGATGAAGAATAACCTTAGGGTA
>JAGBPB010000096.1 GCA_017633615.1 Bacteroidaceae bacterium
AAGTTACGGCCCTGCTCGCAGATAGCCTCATCAAACGGAATATCGTTACCGGCAGGAGCCGAGAGCATAAGACCCATACGTACGCCATCGGCACCGTACTGCTCAATCAGACCTATGGGATCAGGTGAGTTGCCAAGTGACTTACTCATCTTGCGGCCCAACTTGTCACGTACAATACCGGTAAAATATACGTTGCGGAAAGGCATATCGTGCCTGTACTCATAACCTGACATGATCATACGTGCCACCCAGAAGAATATGATATCCGGGCCGGTTACCAGGTCATTTGTGGGATAGTAGTAGTTGATCTCCTTGTTATCAGGGTTGTTGATGCCGTCAAAGAGGCTGATAGGCCAGAGCCATGAACTGAACCATGTATCCAGCACGTCCTCATCCTGACGCAGGTCAGCAGCGGTCAGAGTGTTGTCACCGCTCTTGGCGCGTGCCAGTTCAACTGCTTTTTCTATTGTCTCGGCTACTACGAATCCGCCCTTGGGCATGAAGTAAGCGGGAATTCTGTGACCCCACCAGAGCTGACGGCTTATGCACCAGTCCTTGATGTTCTCCAGCCAGTTGCGGTATGTGTTCTTATACTTGGGCGGATAAAACTTGAGTTCATCGTTCATTACAGGAGGCAGAGCCATATCGGCAAAGTGCTGCATCTTGAGGAACCACTGCATTGAGAGCTTAGGCTCAATTACGGTGTCCGGGTTACGCTCGCTGTAGCCAACCTTGTTGGTGTAATCCTCCATCTTCTCCAGCAGGCCTGCAGCCTCCAGGTCAACGGCAATCTGCTTCTTTACGGCAAAACGGTCCATGCCGATGTAAAGGCCGGCCTTCTCGCTCAGTGTACCGTTGTCATTGAAGATATCGATGGTCTCCAGGTTGTACTTCTCACCCAGCATATAGTCATTGACATCATGAGCAGGGGTAACCTTCAAGCAACCGGTACCGAACTCAATGTCAACATAATCATCCTCGATTACAGGTATTACGCGGTTCACCAGGGGAACTATTACCTTGTGACCCTTCAGCCAGCCGTTCTTGGGATCGGCGGGGTTGATGCACATTGCGGTATCACCCATTATGGTCTCGGGACGTGTGGTGGCAACCACTGCATAGTAGCCCTTGGCATCCTTGTGTACGATCTCACCCTCAGCACCGGTAGGCTTAACAGTCTCCTGGTCAGCAACATAGTACTTCAGGTAGTACAGCTTGCTGTGCTCCTCCTTGTAAACCACCTCCTCATCACTAAGGGCGGTCTGGGCCTTGGGATCCCAGTTTACCATACGTACGCCGCGGTAGATAAGGCCCTTGTTGTAGAGGTCAACGAACACCTTGATTACGCTCTCAGAGCGCAGGTCATCCATGGTGAATGCGGTGCGGTCCCAGTCACAGCTGCAACCCAGACGGCGAAGCTGCTTGAGGATAATGCCTCCGTGCTCCTCTTTCCACTCCCATGCGTGCTTGAGGAACTCCTCACGGGTAAGGTCTGTCTTCTTTATTCCCTGGGCTGCAAGCTTGGCAACAACCTTGGCCTCGGTAGCGATAGAAGCGTGGTCAGTTCCGGGCACCCAAAGAGCGTTCTTGCCCATCATGCGGGCACGGCGCACCAGGATATCCTGAATGGTGTTGTTAAGCATATGTCCCATATGCAGAACACCGGTCACGTTTGGTGGCGGAATGACGATAGTGTAAGGCTCACGGCCGTCCGGCTCTGAGTGGAAAAACTTGCCATCCTCCCAATACTTGTACCACTTTCCCTCCACATCGGCGGGGTTGTATTTGCTTGCTAATTCCATAGAATAATACCTCTTTATCCAAATTGGGTGCAAAGGTACTTATTTTTCTGCAATTGCTCAGAAATCTTTGTCCAAAACGTAAGGCATTCCGGAAGTGGTGATGCCGGCTCCGCTTACGTTGAACTTGGTGCTATATGAGTTGTTATAGAATTCAATCTCGGCACGTCCGTTCTCATCAGTAACCACATTAGGGTTCCAATATAGCGTACGGCGGTAATCAACATCTCCCTGAACAGCGCCATTTGGGTATTCAGGAGCATAGAACGTGTGTGAACGGGTATAACCTTCAAGAGTTGTCACGCGCTTGCCCAGATTTGACCTGTCCCTATTGTTTGTCATCTGATGGTTATCCTTGAGCTTTATGTCCATCAGAACCATACGGTCACTGAACTTGCCGTAACTGTTGGCGATAAGGGTAGGAACTGCTCGGTTACTCTTAAGGAAGCTATAATAATCTGGTGCGTAATCACCAACTTCAGATGTACTGTGCAGGTCATCAAATATCAGGATGCTCTCAATATCCTGAGTATCAATATTCCAAGGCTGAGAGTATGTTCCTGATGTATAGAAACGTCTATTATCATGGACATAACAAATTACAGGATGTCCGTTAATCTGGAAATAATTGTTTTCAGGAATCTGGGCATTGGGCTGTATACTTACGGCTTGGAAATCACCGCCTATACTATATACATAAGATGAGTACGGATATCTGTATGAATAACTGTCATCAGCAACGGGACCGGACAGAACACTGTTCCTGGAGTCATAATCATAATCCAACTGGTTGACATATCCATCATTAACGCGTACCCATGATGCGCTACGGTCTATAGGCTGCCATACAGAATATCCCTTATCAATCAGATAACCGGTCACATCAGTAGAGTGTTTGCCCATATCCATCTCAACATTGACATCCTTCTCAACATCATACGCCTGGAAGGTGAAATAATCCACGTAACGGCGTTCTCCGTCAATGCCCACTGTGGGCAGCATAATACCCTCTGACTCTTTTATGACAGTAGGATAATCGTTATCCGTAGCAATCCTGTCCTTCTTCTTTACTGACCATCCCGGCAGAAGCTCCTGCATGCTGTAAGCCCTCACCTCCGGAGTACGTACGCGCTCCAGACGAATCTTGGCCTGAGGTTCATCCCGTCCGTCATCAGCCATAGTAAGACGCATGGTCAGGTCTGCCTTACCGTAGAAGTCCGTAATGTCAAAGCCAAAGTATCCGTTCCTGTCAGTAACAGCCTGACCGAATTCCACACCACCAGTTTCACGGGATGATATTGCCACAAGCACCTTGACATCATCCATTGCACGGTCCCTGAGAATGCGGTTTGTCATAATCTCACCGTTCAAGGTAAGACTGTTCTCCATACGGCGTGCCTCTTTAAAGACCTTGTTGTCTGTCATATACTCCCAGTCATAACGTTCCCATCCCTGTACCATGCAGAGTAGGTCCAGGTTACGAAGATGCTGCTTATCAGATGACTCAAAATAGTATGACGGATTATGTATGAATCCCTTAAGGTCAGATGTGAGCAGGAAATCAGTAAGCAGGTTGTCGGCATAACGCGTTCCGTAATCGCCGGCATCACGTACTGATACGCAGAAACGGTCACGCAGCGGCTTGCCGTCCTTACCTTTCAGCTGGAATGAGAGATGCATCTTGCCAAAGGCATCATACCTCTGTTTGTCAGTCTTAACATCAATTACAGGAGGAACATACTTAAGGTTGCCGTTATATACACTGCGGGCGGCAAGAACCTCACCCTTATCAGTAAACAGCACTATCCGGCACACTCCAGCCGGCCACATCTCAGTATCAAAAGTGAATTGGTTCTCCAGACCATTCATATTCTGTTCCTCAAACATCACCAGTTCACCGCGGCATGTAACAGTAACGCCTATTGTCTCCTCCTTACGTGATTGTGAACGGTTTACATCTATCTTAAGATTGTTCTTACGGGCAGCCATATCAGCCATCATTGTATATCCGCTGCTTTGAGCTGAGGGAAGAGTAAAAGAATAGCGTTTACCCTCATACTCAAATAAGGCATCCGGGCGGTTCTTGCCAGGTATAATGGTAAATGAGCCCATACCCTCATGACCGCTCTCCGTTATAATCTTACTTCCATCCCGCGTTTTGACAATCAGTTTACCGTAAATGCCTGTACCGTTCCCGTCAGTAGCCTTGAAAGCCACACGGCAAGGCAGGCCTTGAACCAGATGGCCGCCCTCCGGGTAGAATGACACATTTACTCTGCGCAGTTTCTCCGGCTCCGGGCGGTTCTTGCTGTAAATGCTTGAATCCAACGTAATCACAGGATTGCTGTAATCACCTTCGGTAGCAGGAGTCCTATATACAGGAAGCACCCTTGAGAAAATGATATCCTGATCAAAATTGAGCATGTACTGCGTATATGCCCTAATCTCATAATATCCGCTGGGATATGGCCGCATGCCTCTCAGCTCACGCGCCTGCTCCGTGGAATAATCCAGCAATTGGATGCACCCATCGGCCTGACCACCTACAATCTTAAGTTTCTGTTGCTGCAACAATATCCCGTCGGGCGACAAAAGGTCAACATAAAGAACGGCCGATTCTGTCTTGCCGAATTCTGAAGACTTAACCACAAATGCCTTGAACCAGATATCATCACCCTGAAAGTATGCGTTATTGTCAAACTGCAGATAAACCTTCTCCTGAGGGAACAATTCATTAAACTGATGTATGTTTCCGGCGAAACGCATCAGCGCGTCACTACCTGCCCATGCTGCACCAGTGGTGCATACGGCAACAAAAAGGAGCATCAATCTAAGCCGTCTCATAAGCGTATATTGTTGATTAGAAATGATTTTAATCTTTAAAAATAATCAAAATCATTCATATATATTACTTTTTCATACTTTTTTCTCTTTCAATAACCAGCCTGCATCAACCAACGACGCACATCCAACCTCATGGCTCTTGCGTCATGTGACTGAACTTTAATTGGTTTCTCTATCAGTTCGTTGCCAACCTTAACCATATTTAAAGTATCATTCAAATCTTCATAGAGCCTAAAGAGATTATATAATGGTCTTATTCGTGAAGGGCACATATATGACGCCATTCTGAGTACAGTCACTCCCGTCAATAACATAAAGTGAAATGCTCTATCATCACTTTTCCAGGCCCATCTGAATGTCAGATATAGAAGTACCAAAACAACAGCAAGGCCCAAAATGCCAAAATTCACCGCCACTAGCACAAACTCAGAAAGAGGCTCCTGCTGGATTATCAAAATCTGCTATGGCATGAAACGTTGAATGATTAGCCAGCCTTGAGACCATCCGACAGGTTTATTAATAATCACAAACAGGTCGTATTACGCATTCGCGGAATCGATAGTATTTTTTATTAAAGTCCCCAAAAAACTCTATCCCATCATAGGAATTAAACAACCAGGGATTAGGATACACGCAATCATATGTAACGGTATTATTATTTACTCTAACGACATCTACGTAATCACCCAGCGTAGATGTCCATCTGATTTCCTGGGTCATATATATACTATTACCATTACTGCCATGAAACTTGAAGCCCACCAAATAACCTTCTTTCCAAATGGTTTCAATTTTACAAGTAAGTAATTCTTCAACCTCTTTTTTTGTCGGCATACGCCACTTTCCCCCCAACAGATACTTTGCCACATCATACTCAGTGCCACTAATATCATCACCTATATCCATATAGCAATTATTGGACGTATCCCAGTACTTATATTTATTTAAATCAAGTGTAAAATACGTACCATAAGAAACAAGATGCCCCCAGGCATAACATGGCGCGCGTTCATTCAAATCATCAGAACCCAAATCACGGTCTGCCCATTTGACGCTCAGTCCCAAATCTACAGCCATGTCATCAGGATGCATAGTGGTAATTTTACCCACAGGACCCATGGTATAATCTTCAGTATTATTTATCTTGACAAAAGTCCTGCACCAGTAGTCATGTCCAGCACGCAGATTGTTTACAGGAATATTGAATGTACCCTCTTTTGCTATCTCCTCGTTACGTATGGCCAGCATCCTACTGGTCTGCAGTTCCACATCACTTGTATCAGATATAAGAACACCAACAGTGCACAACTTCAAATCATCTTCATTAAGACTTATGATGCCACTCAATTCCAATGTATAATGCTTTATATTCAAGACATCATTAACCTTTGGCATAGGATTGAAGGCCATGGTTCTGAATGAAGAAACGGCACCAATTTCCCTGCGGCTTTTATCCTCAGATTCAAAATAGAGACAGCACTTATACTCCTGGTCAGGGAGCAACCCATCTATCTTTCCTTGATATTGACTGCCCTTTAGATGGCCGCCTCTGTATATTTCACATTTATTATCCCTATTGCCTTTCCTCCATGAATAGAACTCCTGTTCTGGATTATCTCTCTTTAACCCATAAAGGATACCAAATGTACCATACCGCTGATCCTCATTACTCAAATCTGAAAAAGAACCTGCAATAGTAGCAGTTAGTGATGTCACTGTAATGATTATTTCATTATCCGGATTATCATCCCTGCTTTCACTTTCAGGCTTGACACATGAGACGAGAGCCAGAACTGCCAATAGAAAACTGTTTATTCTATGCATTTCTGTATTCATTTTTATATAGTTCATTCTAATACAAAATAGCCATACCACCAACACCCTGACGCATAGATATGGATGGTGTAACTACCGGACGGCAATGTTGAAAGATTTGCCTGGACGCTGAACGCTGGAGAATACGTTTGATTGAATACCTGAATGTCAGATGAATTTGTCACCACAATTTGTGATGATGTCATTTCATCAAACGACACGGTAATAACACCCGCTTCTAAAGAAGCCATTAACTGTACTTGACTGGAACGGTCATCATCACCCGGATCAAATGATGGATTGCCCTTAAATAATTGAATGTCAGTCTCTGCGAAAGATAATTGTCCTACCAGAATGGAGAACAAGAATAGAATTAGTCCTTTTTTCATAATACTTATGTTTTCGACAAAAGTATATGAATAAAAAACTGCTAACTAAGAATTGATGGGTACAAAAAAGTATACATTTTTATGAAACTGGTCCTTTGTACGTCTTTATATCTCTTTATCGGCTCTATTATAAAAAATCATGTAAAAATCCAACTTACATCTTTTTGAAAATCTGGAGACTCGTTGTTTTACTGCTATTGGAGTAACAGAATACATATAGGCAATTTGATTATTGCTACAACCAAGATGTTTAAGCAATAATGTTTCTATTTCTAATTCTTTTGCATCCGGTATCTCTGCAATTATATCGGATATGGTTTCAAAATAAGAGACCTTAATTTCTTCAAGAATACTATTTCTAGTAATTATACTCATTGCAGATTCTCCTGTTCTTGTTTTTATTGCTGATAATGTTTTAAATTCTTCACTCATACAAAAACGTTTTCTGCAACGGTGCAATCTATTCTTATAGGTATCTATCAGAACCTTTCTTGCTTCTATGTCATCTTGAGATAACTCTCTTACTTTGGATTCAAGCATCTGGATACTACTTCTGCGTAACTCTTTCTCCTCTTGAAGCAATTCTTTCTGTTTTGTCAGAATCTTCTTTTTTTCTCTGTTTTTAAAGATCGCATAGATTAGAAGGATAACTATTATGAGAAGTAAAATGGAAGAAACGCCAATAATAAGAAAACGGCGGTGCCTGTCGTTTAAACTCTCTTCTAATAGATTCTCACGATGTACATATTGCAAGTCTCTTATTTCTTTTGATAATACGACGTGATTAACAGAGTCCATTAATACTCCGTATAGTTGGTGATAATAAACAGCATCGTCAGGATTATCTCTTAAATATGATAACAATGACAATCTTTCTACATTTGAACATTTTGTAAATAGCTCTGTTTCATAGTCCATAGATTTTTTGTAATAGATATAGGCTGAATCATAATCATCCGCCATATAGAATATGTCTGCTTTTAAACTATATCCTATTGCCGTTGAAGTGGTATCACCTATGGCCTTTTCCAAATAAGCATCAATACAAGACAAAGCTCCCTCTATGTCTTTAGAATGAATAGCTTTGATCTTTGACATTTGATACAGAGCCTCTTTTTTATGGTTACTGGAAAAGTCTTCTTCATTTAGTATTGACGTAAAGATACTGTCGGCTGTATCATAATCACGGCTATATAATGCACACAACCCTAAACGAATAGTAGCATAATTAGCAGTCTTTTTGTTATGTAATCTGATTGCATTTTGTCTACAACAGGTTAATTGATATTCAGCCTGTTCCACCATTTTCCTTTCCAAATAGATATTGCCCAGTTTTTGTTCTGCAAGTGCATAATAACGTATTAGGGTATCAGGAAACAGATCTTTAGACTTAAGGAAAGCATCTATTGCCGCAAGATCATTTTGCAGTTCTGAGTAAACGCATCCCTGAGAATACCACGCCATAGCAGAGCGGTAACTCTTGCGATGAGAACCGTAATACTTGGTGGCAGTGAGAATCAAGCTATCAGATGTTATAGGCTTGTATTGTTTGTAATCGGCTTGGGTCTTAAGGACAGCATACCAGGCCTGGCCGCGCTTGGATGATGGCGGTGTCATGGATTCCAATATGGAATAGGCAGCCACCACATCGGTTTCAAGTAGTTGCTCTGCATTCTGAAGAGTTCTGTGTGTGCCATTGTCCCTGCAGGATATAAGCAGAGCTATAGCAAACAGTATGTAAAGTGTTTTTTTCACAGTTTAAAGTTTTTTATTGCCATTAACCTTAGTTGTTCATTAGTAATAGACGGAATCCCGGTCTTTTCAATTAGGGAGTATTCTTCTTTGTTTTTTCCTATAACGTACTTGCGTTCCTGTCCGTCAATTACGGCAAGAAGGTGATAGTTCCCCTTATACGCTTGCTCAATCCTGATATTTCTGATAGAATGACCATTGCTAACAAACTCGGGCCTATCGGTTTCCGTTTTCCATTCACCCCATGCTTTAAGATGCTCAATTATTGTGGTCTCAATACGTCCTATCCACACATCTTTCACACCGTTTCTCTTAGCAATGGTCCTAAAAGAAGCTACTGCCGCTACCACCTTGCGTATTATTGATTCCGGAGCATGTATTCCCGTTTCATTGGCGATACAGATGACATCCTCACGGCTAATGCCCTGTAGCTTACCACCTATCATAAGACAATGTTCCTTATTCGGCAAATAACCACCTGTATCAAAGATGTATGTCATATCATAGGCTGGCGAGAGTCTCCACGTACCTTGACGGTTCATGATAAAAGTAAAGTTTTTGTTATGATCATCCGTATTATTGGCAAGTATGTTGAAAACCATACGGCGAAACACTTCTTGACAATCCACCTCAGGTAGATGGAGCTTTCGGCATACCATCAGCATTTTTTCATAGCTATCGGCCTCGGGGTATATCGCTGCCAGTGTCTGTGTATGCAGCTTTCCTGTTTTATCACGATCAAAACGCTTGGTAAGGAAATGATTTACCTCTTCTACTTCAAGCAGACTGGACTCCATCATATTAATGCCTGCCGCCAAAGCCATCTCATAATATGTCTGTTCCAACTCGGCCGTAGAGCGTTCCTTATCGCCAAACTTCAACAAATAATACTCAAAGCCCGGTTCTGTTTCAATCTGGCCGGATCGTATCTCCTTTGTCTGGGGATTCATGGCAATGATTCCCTTTGGCTGGCGTCCACCTGCCGATGTACCCACAGATATCAACGACTGCATAGTCAATGATTCATTTGGAAGTATTTTTTCATTCTCACGCTCCATAACAATCTTTTCAGCCAAATCGGCTAGGGCTTTTATATCAATTCTTTCGTTTATGGAACCTCTTTCTATCTCAGGAACAAACTCCAAGGCTCCCATACCCCGCCGTCCGATAAATGCCAGCTTCTCTAAAGGAGTTACACTTCTTTCAGACAGTCTATTATCTTTACGCCATTGCTCAAATAGCATATTTCCCCAAGCATCAGGCAATGAATCCGCAATAAAAGGAGGTAGTTTCTGATAAATACGCTCCGTTTCTCCAAATATAGTACGACTGCTCAAAGGATGGTGTATTGAAGCGGTCAACGGCGCAATATCCAGTTTTTCTTTAAGAAACTCCGGGTTGTATATGAAGTATGACAGATGTCTGACGTCATGCCATGCCAGACGGCCAATTTCCATACCCCACAAAAAAACTTTCAATACTTCACGCATACCTGGTTATTTTTTATGTCTGACACGTTGTATCTTTTTGTTCTTTTCTTTGTACAAATACGGTGATTCGGGTTGCTCGGGCATGAGCGAATCCAAATCATTGATACAACCCACCGTTTTCAATAGCAACAGAAATGTACCAAGAGAAATATTCCCGACAGTTCCATTCTCAAAACGATGAATTGTCAGAATTGAAATACCTGCCATTTCAGCGACCTCCTTCTGAGTCAAATTAGCTCTCAACCTATATTCTTTGAATCTGAGCCCCAACATCCTTACAAGTTCAGGCGCTGAGTATTCATAGTAATCATCAATCATTTTACATTAACATTATGATAATATAAGCTTATATTTATGCTATTAAATAACATATTCGTATATTTATATATGCAAAAATAAATCATATTCCTTATAATTCCAAATAATATGATAAATATGTAATTCAACACCTGTTGTTTAGCCTATAAACTACTATTTTTGCAGAACAAAACAAGCACCATATCACATGCACACAAAAGAAGAGAAAATGCAAGCATTCGGCCGCCTGCTTGACATAATGGATGAACTCAGGGAGAAATGCCCTTGGGACAGCGTCCAGACCAATGACTCACTGCGCCAGAATACCATCGAGGAGGTTTATGAGCTCTGCGATGCCATAATGAAGGACAACAAGGCCGATATATGCAAGGAGTTGGGTGATGTCCTGCTGCACGTGGTGTTCTACGCCAAGATAGGCAGCGAGACCGGTGATTATGATATCAAGGACGTTTGTGACAAGCTCTGCGACAAGCTCATTTACCGTCATCCGCATATTTACGGCACTACCAATGTGAACGGCGCAGAACAGGTGCTCCAAAACTGGGAGCAGCTCAAGCTAAAAGAGAAGGGCGGCAACAAACGTGTGCTAGCCGGTGTGCCCGATGCACTACCCTCAACCATCAAGGCTTTCCGCATTCAGGAGAAAGCTGCCCATGTAGGCTTTGACTGGGAGACAGCCGAACAGGCTCTTGCAAAAGTCCGCGAGGAATACTCTGAACTGAACGATGAAATTACGGCCGGCAACAAAGATAAAGCCGAAAGCGAACTTGGAGATCTCCTCTTTGCCATCATCAACGTAGCACGCCTCTACAAGATACACCCCGATGATGCCCTGGAGCGCACCAACAAAAAGTTCATACGCCGCTTCAACTATGTTGAGGAGGCTGCCATCAACCAGGGATGCCAGCTCAAAGACATGACCCTTGAGGAGATGGATTCGCTATGGAATGAGGCGAAATCAAAAGAGACAAATGGGGACTGTCCCCTTTTGCACAACTAAAGCGTGACAAAAGGGGACTGTCCCCAATTGTCTCTTGCTTACTTTGTGCGTACTAGGAAGGTTGTGACTGAGTTGGGAGTTAAGACAACTTCCAACTTTTTTTCCTTAATCTTACCCAAATCTGTTTCTGACCAATGCTCACCGCCGGCAAACTGTCCGGCGGTTCTTATTTGACGCACCTTGCCTTTTACCTTAAAGTCTGACAGGTCAATACTCATTTCCTTATCCTGGGCAGTAGTGTTAGTGCAGACTATGGTCAGTTGTTTGTGCTTGCGGTCTACGGCAGCAAGGGCTTTGCAGCCGGAGCGGCGGTCTGTCGGACAGAGAATAAGAGTGGAACCGGGACGGATGTAGCGACTGAACTGACCCAGTGCGTAGTACTTCTGGGTTAGCAGGATTTCGCCGGTATCGTGGTTGGCGCAGGCTGTGCCCCAGTAGCCTCCGGCGGTGCGCAATGGGCCTCCGTCACGACGTCCTTGATAGCCGTCCTTGCTGATATGGGTGTCAATTACCTGCCAGAGCACCCAGGCTGAGGGTTCCAGCGCCTCTATGTCAGATATTATCTTGTCGGCGAGCCACAGACCGGCAGCCATTTCACTTGCGTTCTGGCCAGCTGTACCGTTGCCGTCAACCTCACTCATCCAGAGGTTTATCTTCTCATCCTTGGCCAACTGTCCCATCTCGCGGATGCTGTTGGTGCCGTAGGTGTGGACGCTTATACGGTTTATTGCGGCACGGGCATCAGGGGTTAAGGTCTTGATTTCCTCTATCTGTTTGCCGGGATTGGTCTCATCGCTGGTAGTCAGAACAACATCATTCAAATTGTAGCGTTCAAGCGCCTCTTTGGTCAGAACCAAAAGCTTTGACTGGGCCTCACCTGCATCAATGTGACAGCCCTCCTGCTTGTAGTTCATGGCAGGCCAGTAGTTTGTATTGGGCTCATTCATGGGCGATATGCTGCGGACCTTGAGCTTCATCTCACGGGTCATGTAGTTTGCCACATGGGCCATGTACTCGGCAAAGTCATCATATTCATCGTCGCGGATGTTGTTCTCCTCAGCCTTGAAGTTACCGGTTGAACAGCCGCTGTTGGTCATGAAATATGGCGGTGAATTGCTAAATATCTCCAGGTAGGCATCCTGACCGGCAGCTTTCATTGCAGCTTTGACCACATTCAGTTGGCGAGTATCGGCATCATAATCATAAACACGTTCACCGGTTGAAGGGTCAATTATCATCCAGCCCGGAACATCGCTGTCTGTGCGGGTAATATGATGATGTGCAGGATCATCGCCTCCGCCCACATTGTAGCGCATTATGTTCAAGCCAAGACCCTGCTTTGCACTAAAGAACAACTCCGCAGACTTGGCGGTAAGGGTTTCATTATAGCCCAGACGGTTAGCCCACCAGCAGAGACTGGTACCCCACCCTTCCCAATATCCTCCATTGGTCCGGATGGCATTGTCCATAGAGACTTTAACAACTGTACTCTGAGCATGGCACACCAACCCGGCTGCCAAAAACAAAACAAATGCGAATCTTCTCATAACACCGCGAAGATAAAAAAAGGGGCGGATATTTCCACCCCTCTATATCAAAGAAACCTTTTTCAGAATTTGTAGGATATACCCAGACGCAGTCCTGAGAAATAATATGAATAACCTACTTCTGCAAATGCGGCCAGATTATCGGCAAAGAAATAACGGCAACCCACAAAATCATTGTACATGAGGAATGTATCGTTGGCCTTATATTCACCATTCTTGTAATTCCATGAACCAAAGCCAACTCCAACAGTAGCATGAACCTCAAATTCCGGGGTGATATTCAAGCCGTATGTTGCACGGGGAGTAATACCGAATGCCTTCTCATGGCTTTGAGGAATACTGAAATCAACTTCACCACCAACAGTAAAATGGCCTTTCCACCAACTGTCTACCAGCACATAATCAACTGACAAATCAGCGCCGGTATAACTCAGACCAACATTAGCATTTGCGACCATAGTGCCTTTTGACCACTGGGGAGCGAGTTCAGCTGATGCGCTGTAAGAAACCATTGCCAGAGCGGCAATTGCAATTAACTTACCAAATCCTTTCATAAAATAATTTGTTTAATAAATAATGGTACAAAGATAACCATTCTTTATCACAACATCCTTAAAACAACTTTTTATTTTGAAATTAGAATCTCCATCTGACAGTGTGAACAGTCAAAACGGAGAGCAAAACGGCGGCCATCAGAAGATTGCAGATAGATCGGTTCTTTGATCTGAGTATTTTTAGATGCATTGCCCCGCTTGGTGCAGAGGCCCAATGCGTATTTTATGCAGTGACGGCAGAACATTATTGTTGCACTGTCCGGTTGCGTCTTTTCAAAAGCATCATCAATATGGGTTACACCATGGTCATGATAGAATGTTCCGGCCTCAGCATTCATTACATTACCCAGATATGTAAGGCTTGCTGCAGGATACTTTGCATATGCATTCCTCACCACACCCGGATCAGGCCTGACATATGATTCCAAGCGTATTCTTTCCAACTTCTCCACAGCGCTGCGACGCATTTCAGAAAGCAAAGACGATGGAATAAAACGTTCACCGTTCAGTCTGACATCAACACCCGTGGCCTCGAAACCTGTATTGCCAAGTTTGGAGAGTTGGGTCTTTATGTTTGCCTCCTGCGGAGTACGGGCATCCTCTTTTTTCCACTCCACCTCATATGTAGCAGTCTGGCCGTCCTCATCAGTAAAGCAGGTTTTATAACCCTGCTCAGTCTCTTCAAACAGGATGCTTACGCCAATCTTCCTTGAGGCCGATTCCTTGGATAGAATCTTTTCAAATTCCTGGTCAAAGTTGCGATACACATCAGTTCCTGATTTGACCGCAGGCATATCGCCTCCCTCAAGAAAAAGAAATATACGCCCGCCGTCCACACGGTTCACACGATAACCTTCAAGCTCACCTTCACGGTTAAAGAAACAGAGTCCGTCACCGTTATGAAAAGCCTTGAAGCCGGACACGGTAAGCCATCCTCGACCCACTTCCTTGACCGTTCCAATCTTCTCTCCAATTGATTTTGGGGTATTGAATGAGTATATATCATCAGTACGGCCATGCAGGAAATAATCCGTGAATCCGCGATTGAAACTACGGTTTACATCAGGAGTGAAAGACGGTATGCTCCGCCCTGATGATGCCCTTAACAGATCCGGTCTGTGTTTCAGAACAGACTCTATTGCCTGATTGTATGCAGCAGTTACGTTCTTTACGTACGATACATCCTTAAGACGGCCTTCAATCTTGAATGAGCATACACCCGCATCTGTCAATTCTTCAAGATATGGCATGCGGTTCATATCGCGGAGTGAGAGCAGATGCTTGCCTTTTATTATGACATTGTCATCGGCATCAACAAGGTCAAATTTGAGACGGCAGAACTGGGCACACTCGCCACGGTTGGCACTGCGGCCAAAACAGTATTGTGATGCATAACACTGACCGCTGTAACTTACGCACAGGGCTCCGTGCACAAAGCACTCCAGCTCCACGTCAGGGCAGGCCCCGTGGATATCTGTTATTTCTGCAAGTGACAGCTCACGCGCCAGTACCACGCGTGTAAAGCCGCAATCTGCAAGGAAACGCACCTTATCTGCACTACGCACATCACACTGGGTGCTGGCATGCAGTGCTATGGGAGGCAATTTCATGCGCAGAACCGCCATGTCCTGAACAAGCAGCGCATCGGCTCCGGCCTCATATAGTTGCCATATCAGTTTCTCGGCATCAGCCAGTTCTGAATCCTTAAGGATGGTGTTTACCGTGACATAGACTTTAGCTCCATAGAAATGGGCAAAGCGGGCAAGTTCAGCAATATCAGCCACACTGTTACCGGCAGCCTGACGCGCGCCGAAACGGCCGGCGCCGATATACACGGCATCAGCACCATGCTTTATTGCCTCAATCCCGCACTCCAGATTCTTGGCGGGTGAAAGCAGTTCTATGGTCCTACCCTCTTTCATGATTTACCAGATACGGACCCTGTCCTTTGGTGCTATGTACATTGCATCCTTCTCCGTTATTCCGAATGCCTCATACCACTCATCGATATGAGGCAGGGCTCCGTTTACGCGCAAACGTGAAAGGGAGTGTTCATCGCTCTTGGTCTGCTGCAGCACCATCTCATCACGGCAGTTCTCAGCCCAAGTGCAGGCGTATGCTATAAAGAAACGCTGCAAAGGCGTAAAGCCCAGTTTATTCTCTCCAGGATTCTCCTTGCATACCTCACGGAATGCCTCAAGAGCCACGGTCAGACCACCGTGATCAGCAATATTCTCACCAAGTGTAAGCTTTCCGTTTGCCTTAATGCCCGGCAACACCTCAATACCGCTGAACCAGTCTGCCAGAACCTTGACGCGGCGGTTGAAACGACGTGTATCAGACGCGCTCCACCAGTTACGCATATTGCCCTCCTTATCAAACTGACGGCCCTCATCATCAAATCCGTGGGTCATCTCATGCCCCATGATGGTTCCAATGGCTCCATAGTTGAAAGCATCATCGGCATCCATACTGAAAAACGGATATTGCAGGATGCCCGCAGGGAAACATATCTCATTTATGGAGACATCATAATAGGCATTTATCTCCTGCGGATTCATATACCACTCAGTCTGGTCAACAGGTTTCTTGAACTTGCGTTCCACCATGTCATTCCAAAAGAAACGGCTTATGGAAGCACTGTTCTCAAACAGGGATTTACCAAAGTCTATCTCCATTTTGGAGTAGTCACGCCACTTGTCAGGGTATCCTATCTTAAACTTGAAAGCCTCAAGTTTCTCTTGCGCCAGACGGCGGCTGTCACTGCTCATCCACTCCTGGGCCTCTATGCGGCGGGCGAGCGCACGCTTAAGATTGCAGAACATCTCTATCATGCGCTCCTTAGCGCCTGCAGGGAAATACTTCTCCACATACAGGCGTCCTATGGCATCACCCAACGTTCCGTTTACTGCCGATGTAGCTCTCTTCCACATGGGCTTGGGCTCCTTCTGTCCGCTAAGCGTACGACCATAGAAATCAAAATCGGCATCATCAAACGCCTTGCCTATCCTGGTTCCGTTAGAATCCAGCATCTGCCACTCCATCAGGATCTTCTGGTCTTCAAGAGACTCCTCATTAAGCACGCGGATAGCCTCAAGAATAGCCTCAGGTTGCCCTACGTCAACCCATTCAACCTCATTCAGCCTCAGTTTGCTGAAAAAACTATTCCAGTCCAGACCGGGCAGTTGCTCATAAAGTTCTGAAACAGTCCATTTATGATAATTGGCGGCAGGATCACGCAGCTGGACATTGTTGCGCGATGCTCTGGCCAGACGTTTTTCAATACGCCATATTATACGCATACGCTGGCGTGACTCCCGCCGGCCATAGCCCGCAAGCATAAGCATACGTATGATATGCTTCTTGAACGCCTTGCGTATGTTTACGGTCTGCAGGTCACGGTCAGTATAGTACTCCTTGTCACCAAGGGTAAGACCACCTTGGCTCAGACCCACAATATTGCTCTTACTATCCTTCAGATCAGGACCTATGCCCACATCAAAATAACCGGTAACACCATAGGCATCAAGTTCAACCATTACATTGAGAAGTTCCTCTCTGGAGCTGATAGCCTTGATACGTTCAATATATGGTTTGACCGGTTTCAACCCTTCCCTGTCACGGCGTTCAGTATCCATGACAAGATTGTAAAGGGCGGCTATACGGGCGGCATCACTTCCGGGAACATTATCCTGTGCCGTGATACCGTCAATAAGTTCCTTGAGCTGCTTACGGTTAAGTTCAGCCAGCTCATCATATGTGCCGTAGCTGGAGAAATCGTCAGGCAGAGGATTGGCATCCAGCCACCCCCCGCAACTGAAACGATAAAAATCCTGACCGGGGCTTATACTCCGGTCAAGATTTTTCTCAACTATTCCGGCTGTTTTCACAGATTACCAGATACGTGCTCTCTTTTCAGGAGCAAGGTAAAGTGCATTGTCCGGAGTAATACCGAATGCATCATACCAGGCGTCAATGTGAGGCAGTGTGCCGTTTACACGCCAGCGGCCAAGTGAATGAGGATCGCTCTTGGTCTGGTTACGGATCTGCTCGTCACGGATGTTGCCGGCCCATACACCTGCGTAAGCCATGAAGAAACGCTGCTCAGGAGTATAACCGTCTACTGTCTCCAGTGGAGCATCCTTGGTGGCGTTCTTGAATGCCTGGTAAGCAACCATCAGACCTCCGTGGTCAGCAATATTCTCACCCAGTGTGAGTGAACCGTTTCCGTTCAGGTCAGGCAGGACCTTGATGTTGTCAAAGTGGTCAACAATAACCTGTACATGCTCCTTGAACTTTTCAGCATCACCCTCTGCCCACCAGTCAGCAAAGTTACCGTCCTTGTCAAACTGACGGCCCTGATCATCAAATCCGTGAGTCATCTCATGACCTATAACAACACCTATGGCACCGTAGTTGAAGGCGTCATCGGCACTCATGTCAAAGAACGGATACTGAAGAATACCTGCGGGGAAGCAGATCTCATTGGTGGTAGGATTGTAGTAAGCGTTTACGGTCTGCGGAGTCATGAACCACTCGGTGTTGTCAACCGGCTTCTTGTACTTGCGGTCTATAGCATCCTGCCAGAAGAATCGGCTTACTGCAATATTGTTCTCAAACAGACTCTTTTCAGGATCAATGGTAAGTTTGGAATAATCCTTCCACTTGTCCGGATAACCTATCTTCACATAGAAAGCATCCAGCTTCTCATGAGCGCGGGCCTTTGTGCTGTCGCTCATCCAATCCTGAGCGTCAATACGCTCACCCAGAGCAATCTGAAGATTCTTTACCAGAGTAACCATACGCTCTTTTGATGATGCCGGGAAATACTTCTCAACGTAGAGCTGACCTATAGCTTCACCCAGCACGCCGCTTACTGTTGATGTAGCACGCTTCCACCATGGCTGCTGTTCCTGACGTCCGCTCATGATCTTTCCGTAGAAATCAAAGTTGGCATCATCAAGCTCCTTTGTCAGTTTTGATGCGGCATTGTCAATGAGCTGCCACTCCATATATGACTTGTGAGCCTCAACAGGAACCTGAGCCAGAATAGCCTCAACCTCATGGATAGGCTCGGGCTGACCAACATCAACAAAGTCGCAGTCTCCAATACCCAGCACATCAAAATATGCCTGCCAGTCAATACCCTTGAAATCCTTCTTGAGCTGCTCAAACGGCATCTTGTGATAGTTTGCCGCAGGATCACGCAACTGAACGTTATTGTATGACTTCTCAGCTATGCGGGTCTCAATAAGCATAACGTCCTCCATCTTCTTCTGAGCAACAGCCTCATCAAATCCGCAGAGTGTAAACATACGTACAATATGCTTCTTGAAAGCCTCACGGATAGCGGTGGTAGCCTCATCTGTATCCAGATAATACTCTTTCTCACCAAGTGACAGACCGCCTTGACCTACACTTACCAGGTTGGCCTTGCTGTCCATCATGTCAGCGCCGATACCAACACCGAAATAGTTTCCGACCAGACCGTTGACATCCATCTCAACCATAAGAGGGAATACCTCCTTGCGGTCCTTTACTGCCTCAATCCTGTCAAGCCAGGGTTTGAGGGGAGCAAGACCTTCCTGCTCACGACGGGCGGTGTCAAGCACCAGTTTATAAAGGTCTGCTATCTTCTGAGCGTTTGTGCCAGGCTTATTGTCAGCAGCAACAATCTCGTCAATCAGACCCTTAAGCTGCTCGCGGTTATCCTCAGCCAGCTGATCAAAGCTGCCAAAACGTGCATACTCGTCAGTAAGCGGATGAGCGGCATTCCAACCACCGTCAGCAAACTGGAAAAAATCATCACCGGGTACAGCACTGGTATCAAGATTCTCAAGTTTGATACCGATACCCTGCTTGGAATTGTTACAAGAAATCATAGCCATTCCTGCAAATGCAATTGTAATTAATGTAAGTTTTTTCATAACTCATTTTTTATGTTGTCCTTAAATACCTTCTCCTTCCAACATGGCCTCCTCCCAACGGCTTTCAGCTGCGGCAAGCTCATCCTTAAGCTTACCGTAAGCTTCAAACATAGCGGTATTCTGCGCTCCGCCCGGAGTAGCCAGCCACTCTTCAATATCCTTTATCTCTTTCGATATACGTTCAACCTCCTTCTCGCAATCATCAATCTTTTTCTGAGCCTTGCGCTTGCGACGCTCCTGCTCCTTCTTGGCCTCATAATCCTCCTTACCGGCCGATGCCTTTTCCTGCTGTGGCTGCGCCGGAGCACCTTTCATTCTGCCTATATCAGCCAGATTGTCCAGATTCTTTTTCTGCAGGAAATCATAAATTCCGCCCAGATGCTCGCGAACATGGCCGTCGGCAAACTCGTAGACCTTGCTAACCAGTCCGTCCAGGAACTCGCGGTCGTGGCTGACCACTATCACAGTTCCGTCAAAGGCCTGAATTGCCTCCTTGAGCACCTCCTTTGATGCCATATCCAGATGGTTGGTAGGCTCATCCAGAATAAGCAGGTTGTTGGGCGTAAGCAGCAGGCGTATCATAGCCAAACGGCTGCGTTCGCCACCTGAAAGTACCTTAACTTTCTTCTGTCCGGCCTCACCACCAAACATGAACGCACCCAGAATGTCATTGATACGGGTACGGATAGGTCCGGTTGCCACGTTGTCTATGGTATCATGTACCGTAATCTCATCATCCAGCAACTGCGCCTGATTCTGTGCATAGTAGCCTATCTGGATGTTGTGCCCTATGGTAAGAGTACCGTCAAAAGGAATCTCTCCCATGATACACTTGACCAATGTGGTCTTGCCCTCACCGTTTCGGCCTACAAAAGCAACCTTCTCACCGCGTTTTATTGTCAGGTCAACCCCGCTGAAAACCGTGTGGTCACCGTAACTTTTTGCCACGCCCTCACATATCACGGGATAGTTGCCGCTGCGGATTGCGGGGGGAAACTTTAGGCGCATGGTCTTGTTGTCAACCTCATCAATCTCAATGGGCACTATCTTCTCCAGCATCTTGATGCGACTCTGCACCTGTACCGCCTTGGTGGGTTTGTAGCGGAAACGTTCTATGAATTCCTTGGCATCGGCTATTTCCTTCTGCTGGTTCTCATAGGCACGCATCTGCTGCTCACGGCGTTCCTTACGCAGCTCTACAAACTCATTGTACTTGACCCTGTAGTCATATATCACACCGCATGATATCTCAATGGTGCGTGTGGTCACATTGTTTATGAATGCACGGTCATGGCTGACCAGAATCACAGCATTGCAACGCTTGGCCAGGAACTCCTCAAGCCACTGTATGCTCTCAATGTCAAGATGGTTGGTAGGCTCGTCAAGCAAAAGCACATCAGGATGACGCAGCAACAGTTTGGCCAACTCAATACGCATACGCCAGCCACCGCTGAACTCACTGGTAGGCCTGTCAAAATCATCCCTGCGGAATCCCAGACCCAGCAGAGCCTGCTCCAGTTCCGCCTGATAATTCCCGCCTCCCATCATCTGATAGCGTTCACTCTCACGCGTAAAACGGTCTATGAGAGCGTGATACTCATCGCTCTCATAATCAGAACGCTCCACCAACTGGTTGTTCAGTCTCTCAACCTCAGCCTGCAGGTTATGCAGATCCTCAAACGCAGTCTCGGTCTCCTGCCTTACGGTTCTGGTATCAGCCAATTTCATTACCTGAGGCAGATAACCTATGGTCATCTCCTTGGGTATAGAAACGGTGCCCGATGTAGGCTGTTGCAATCCGGCAATAATCTTAAGCATGGTTGATTTGCCGGCACCGTTCTTGCCTACCAGGGCAATACGATCCTTGTCACCCACCACATAACTGACATCATGAAACAGCGGGCGGGCGCCAAACTCAACCTTAAGATTCTCTACCGAAAACACTTTCTCTTATGCAAACAGCTTGGCGGGATAAACACCCTCCTTTACAAGTTCTGCAATCTTATCCACTACGCCCTGGCGGTCCTCAGCATATGTTACCCCAAACCACTTGGCGGTTGTGTCAAGGACCTCAACGGTAGCAGTGCCATTATTGATCAGCTCATTGACCATGAGCGGGATGAAGTACTCTGACTTGGGCACATTGATATTGGCCTTGAGCCAGCCCTTAAAGAAGTCCTCAGAGTACTTCATATAGTCAGGGGTAAATCCCCATACGTTCATTGAAACAGGGGTGTTATCGTCAATGCGTACCCAATCCTCACCATCCTTGTAGCAAACACCATTCTCGCGGCGCAGTATCTCCGTGCGCTCCACAACGGTTGTAAGATGACGCTTGGCGTTAACCTCACATACGCCGCGTGATACCTTACCGTTCTCGCTCAGGGTGTTGGCTACTCGGAAACCTACCATCGAATAGACGTTCTTGGAACCTTCTGGCAGTGAGCTCAGGAACTTGCCCATCACGGCAAAACAGTCACGGCCGTAAAAGTCATCGGCGTTGATTACGCAGAAAGGCTCATTGATAACATCTTTTGCCATCAACACTGCATGGTTTGTACCCCATGGTTTGGTTCTGTCCTCCGGGCATTTGAAACCTTCCGGAAGGTCATTTATACTCTGGAATACCACCTCGGTCTTGACATGTCCTTCATACTTCTTAAGTACAAGACGACGGAAATCATCCTCAAAATCCTTGCGGATAATGAAAACCACCTTGCCGAATCCGGCGCGGATTGCATCAAACACGGAGTAATCCATTATAGTTTCACCACTGGGGCCCAGCGCATCAAGCTGCTTGAGTCCACCGTAACGGCTACCCATACCGGCAGCCAAAACAACGAGTGCAGGTTTCATAATTATACTATTTTGATAAATAATACGTTTTAATTTGCAAAGGTAACACATTTCCAGCTATTATTTAGCTATATTCGCACTCAAGAAAAACAATAAGAATAACAAACAGTATTATGAAAAGATATCTCACGCTGGTTCCCTTTGTGATGGCTTTGCTTTTTACCACAAACTGTAGCAACAACGGCGGCAAAGCGCCCGCTCAGGTAGTTGATGCCGATACCATTATACTGGACGCAGACCAGTATGTACGCTTTGAGACCACACAAGGCAACTTTACTATAAAACTCTACCGTGAAACCCCACTGCACCGCCATAACATGGTGCGTCAGGCACGCAAAGGGTTTTATGATGACCAACTGTTCTTTGGCATTCAGAAAGGTTATAAGGTTCAGTGCGGTGATGTACACTCCAAGAACGCAAAACCCGGACAGGAGATCGGAATAGATGAGGAAGTTGATACTATAGCATCTGAGATAGATCCCTGGAAATTCTACCACAAACGTGGAGCTGTGGGCCAGGCCAGCACCGTGCAGTTCAGATTCTCTACAAGCCAACAGTTCTATATCGTAACAGGAAAAAAGTCCAACGCCTCAACGCTGACTACCCAGGAAAAGACCATAAACAAACGTTACCGTCAAGCCGTCAAGGATTCTCTTACCCAGCCTCATGCCCAGGATATACGTACATGGCAGAAATACAAAGAGACCAAGAAGATAAGCAAGTTAAACAGCCAGCTTAACGATGAGGCCGATGCCATCATGGCCAAACGCAAGTCATTTACATACTCTCAGGAGCAGATAAACGATTACACCACCACCGGCGGCTCACCTACTCTTGACGGACTCTATACTGTTTTCGGTGAGATTACTGAGGGAATGGATGTGATAGAGAAGATATCTTCACTGCCTACCGGAAAGAACGGCCGTCCCAATCCCGATGTAAAGATAATCAAGGCATACGTTCTTGAAGATTGAAACTCTGCCACAGCGTATCATCGGGCAGAGGAGCTTTCACGTCAATCATTTCATGTGATACGGGATGCTCAAAAGTCACGTGGTAAGCGTGAAGTGATATGCTGCCATCCGGATTGGAGCGTTCTGCCCCGTACTTGAGATCGCCTTTGATAGGACATCCCATCTTGGCCAGCTGGCATCGTATCTGATGATGACGTCCTGTAAGCAGCTCCACCTCAAGCAGATGATAGTTTACGGAACTTGCCACAAGTCTGTAATTCAAAATGGCATGCTTGCTGCCGGGAACCTCATGGCCATATGCGTATGAACGGTTCTGTTTCTCATTACGTACCAGCCAGTTCTCCAGTCTGCCCTCCGACTCCTTAGGCTTGTTCTTGACAATGGCAAGATAGCGTTTATCGACACTACCCACACGGAACATCTCATTGAGACGGGCCAGCGCCTTGCTTGTCTTGGCCAGCACCACCACCCCGCTTACAGGGCGGTCCAGACGGTGCGGCACACCCACAAACACATTGCCGGGCTTGGAATATTTCTCCTTAAGATATGCAGCCACAATATCCGACAACGGGACATCGCCGGTCTTGTCACCCTGCACTATCTCACCAGCCCGCTTGGAGACAATGATAATATGATTATCCTCGTAAAGAACCTGCATTACATGCTCATTCCGCCATCCACCTGCAGAACCTGACCGGTTACATATGAACTGTCATCCGATACCAGGAACAAAGCCGCATTGGCAATCTCTTCGACCTGAGCGCCACGCTGCAAAGGAATTGACTTGCACCATTCTGCCAGTTTATCTTCAGGAATCTTGCCCGTGGTCATCTCTGTAAGTACAAAGCCCGGAGCTATCACATTGGCGCGGATACCACGTGATGCCATCTCCTTGGCAACAGACTTGGTAAGACCTATAAGTCCTGCCTTGGATGCCGAGTAGTTGGTCTGACCGGCATTACCATGCAGACCTACCACTGATGAAACACATAGGATATTACCGCTGCGCTGACGCATCATCTGCGGAGTGCAAGCCTTGATAAAGTTGAAGGCAGACTTAAGGTTGGTGTCAATCACCTCATCCCACTGCTGCTCATTCATGCGCATCATCAGACCGTCACGTGTAATACCTGCATTGTTTACCAATATATCTATACGGCCAAACTCCTTGACCACCTCTTCTACCATCTGAGCGGCGCCCTCATAGCTTGCCACATCCACGCGGTAACCCTTAGCCTTTACACCATTGGCACTCAACTCATTCTCCAGGGCCTGAGCCTTCTCCACACTGTTAATATACACGAATGCCAGGTCTGCGCCCTCAGCTGCAAACTTTTGAGCCATAGCCAAACCGATACCACGGGTTGCTCCTGTAATGAGCACCGTCTTTCCTGAAAGTTTTCCCATTATGATAATTACTTATTAGAATCTGAATTACTGTTGTATCCCAGCGCGCCGTAAATAAGACGGCGAGCCTCAAAACGTATCTCTTCTCTGGTATTACCCTGCCATAGTTTTCCTCTGATGTAAGGAGCCTCGAAACCGCGCATACAGTTGTGCATAATCTCTGCGGTACGTCTTACACTGACCACATCAAATACGCCAGTTACCTTTCCCTCTGAAATTATATCCTGAAGCATCTGTTTCTGCTTAAGGTCAAAGCCCTTTCTGAAATGCTCCAATCCCCAGCTGTTGCGGAAGAAACCCGATCTCAAGGTGCCGTTGCGGTCAACCGTCTCCTTGATAAGACGGAAATACCCGAACACGAACTCCACTATCTTCTGCTGAACCGGAAGGTTCTGCCTGGCTATCTCTGAAAGCTGTGCCAACACCTTGTCAACCTCACTGTTTATTACAGCCTGGAATACCTCAACCTTACTTTCAAAGTATGCATATAGGGTACGGCGGCTTAGATTTGCCTCCTCTGCTATGTCTATCATCGTGGTCTCGTCATAACCCTTCTTTACAAAAAGGTTTTTGGCTGCCTCAATGAACTGGTCTCTTGTCTTATGATTCTCCATGATTTCAAGTAGGGTTACAAAAGTACTAAAATTGTGTAAGAATTACATATTTGACACAAAAGATTTGCTCGCGTTGTACAAAAGGACTATCTTTGCACTCGCAAAACAGAAATCGCGGAGTGGAGCAGAGGTAGCTCGTTAGGCTCATAACCTAAAGGTCGGGGGTTCGAATCCTTCCTCCGCAACAAAATTAGAGGTCCCAATCGGGGCCTCTAATTTTATTGTGGGAAAGGATTCGAGAATACCTTTTTATGCTTCAAACTCCTGGGAGGTGAGGATCAGCATTGACTCGGCATTCTCTTCAGGAACTGGAGCCTCTTCAACCTGCTCAGTCTTGCTCTTCTTCTCATGATGCCATCTGGAATCGCCTGTCCACTTCTCTATCCAGTTCTGTGAATAGCATATCCAGAAAATGATACCAAGAACGATAAGCCAGCCAATCAGTTTCTTCCACCAAGGAGTCTTATCTGCAAACGGATCAGGATCAGCCTTAACAGGAGTCTTGCCGATCTCTGTCAGTGTAGCACCGAAGGTGATGTTAACCTTGACAGCGGCGTTTATTGCCCAACCGTTGGCATTCAAAATAGGCGACAGGCTACGTTTACGCAACTTGAGCCAAGCCAGAATCATAGCCGGACCTGATATGACCAACAGGATTGCAGCTATAAGAACAAGCCATTGCCACCATACAAAACCTGAAAGGCTCTGGGCTATAAGGCCTATAGCTGCACCAATTGCTCCTAAAGCAATTCCAACTGCAGCAAATATACCTGCATACTTGGCTATGTCAAACGCAGACTTCTTCTCTTCACCTGGAGCAGCGACCTTGGCTGTCATATCTGAATTCACCTTAGCATCTTTCTCAGCTGCATTCTTCTCAATGGTCTTCTCAATGAATCTGCCAAGCTTACGGTAAGGTGACCAGAATGCCTGACGGATACTGATAGGATTATCTATGATTTTGAATACGGTAGCATCCCACTCCTGGCCAGCGCGGTCATAGAACAGTCCGTGCTTGCCTTCACGAAGGTCTGCCACATCGCCATCAGTCATAACGGCAGCAATGATCATTGTTGCACCGGTAACCTTGTTTACACAATTGCAATACAGGATATACATTCCACTCAAAGCGGCCTGAGCATTGTGAGGACCCATATCGGCCACCTTAATACAAAGTTCGCAGCAACGCTCGTCAATATAGAGTTTACCTGCCTGGAATATAGCCTTCTCTTCAGGATTGTAGAAATCCTTGAATGAAACATAGTTGCACAGGAATGTATAGAAATCCCTGTAGAGATGTGTCAGTTTGTTAACCTCATCAATTGAGAGGGACTCTGACTCAAGAGCCTTGTCAGCATCAATCAGTTTAAGCAGATCAGCCTTCTTGTCTGCCTTGAGCAAAGCCTTGACCTCGTCAAGCCCAAGAGCCTCAACCTCAGCGCCGGCCTTTGCGGCCAGCCAGCCCTCATATGCACTGAACTTGGTCAGAACAGACTTCCACTGCTCCTCAGTTATCTCCTTGGCACCCTTGAAGTCCTTGTCAAAAACAAGAGCCTTAAGTTTGCTGAAAGTTGCCTGCCATACAGGATTAATCCTTTCATCAATAGGCAGAGCGCCCTTAGCTGAAATGCTTGCCAACGGATACTGCGATATTGTCTCATCACATGCGGAGAGATCCTGATCACTTATAGCTTCAATACGGCTTACAGACACGTCAAGAGCCGATGCGCTTGCCGTGCTGAATGCAGCCAGTTTGCAACGCATGAAATAATCAGCCACCTTGGCCTTTATAGAGTTTACGGTTGCATATGCATCGGCTGTTCCGTCACCATACGGGAATATGGAATCCTTATCATCATCGGCAGCCTTTTGCCATGCGGCATACGCGGCAAGAGCTGCATAGAATGCCTCTATCAAGTCCGTATCTATTCCGGGCAGACCGCTGCGGTCTGTCTTGGAACCTACAGATGCAATACACTCTGCAATGGTCTTCTTGAGAGCCTCATCATCAGTGGACTGCTCAGTTATTATGCCGTCACCGTTAAGGGCGGTCTTGGCAAAAATAGCTATGCTGTCATCCGTATCAGCCACAGATATGCTGTCTTTCTCCAATCCCAGGTTAGCCAGAATCTGTTTGGCCGATGCCAACAGTCTTGCGCCGTCAGGATTCTCTGTGTTGAAGGCAGAGAAAGGCAGAACATCATCCTTTTTGAGCAGCAGGTCAGCATCGTTTATTACCGATGTGATCCACTGGGCAGCATCAATCACTTCATTCACGTGGATACGGCCGTCATTATTGGAATCCAACATCTTGAGAGTCTTCTCATCAAACTCAAGTCCTGTCACCGGACTGCTGAGCACAGTCCATAATTTCTGGTCAAGTTCACCCAGATGCTTAATATCCTCACCGCTCTGAATGTTAACGCGGTTCTTTCCACCTATCGTGGAAAACTTCCATTCATAATCACTCATAAGTATTTATAATGTTAGTCCGAACTATTTCTCCTGTTATTTAATTACAACCTTCTTGCCGTTGATAATGTTTATCCCCTTTTGCGGAGCTTTAAGCCGACGCCCAAGCAGGTCATAAATCACATCATCCTTATCATCACCCACGGGAATGACAAAACTTGCCACAGCACCCTGTTTTACAAGAAACGGAAGCATGATCTCACCGTATCGTGTTCCAAGTTTTCTATATCCAGCCGAAGAAAAATGATATACATCAGAACTTATCTTGGAGCAATCCTTTGATGATGCCACAAAAGCTATATCCTTTCCGGATTGTTTCTTAAAGTAATCAGGAATCTTATCCACCCATGGAATTGCTCCATAACAGGCGCCACCCTGATCCTTTTGTACAGGTTCACCGGCAATGAAAGGAACAGAATCCATTGAAAGGCTCAAATCACTGAGCAGATTGGTATAGAGTTTATATACACTTGCAAGCCACTCTTCACTATAGGCATCTGTTTCACCCTGATGGAAAATAATACCTTTTATTACGCCCGTTTCCTGGGCTTTCCTGGCCATCTCCACCACCTTGCCGTAAGGGTAATCTCCATATTTTGAGGCTGCTTCAGTCACCCATGTCTCATTATTCTTCTTGGCATCTTTCAGATAATTGCTGCACACGGTCTTGTCTTTACTGAATGCTTTTATGGAACAGCCGTCAACAGCCACCACCACTACGCCTACCTTGTAACGTTCATCAAGCCCTTTAACCAGATAACGGCCAAAATAGTCTGTAACACCAAGTTGCGTCTCAGGGCGCACGATGGGAGGTTTGGCCGTAGTCCAAGTACCTATCTTTGATGAATTACTGTCAACAATTATCATCTTCTTGTATCGTGCCCAATCCGCATCAGTAAAATCCTTGTTGCTATTTTTATCCTGATCCTCAATGGGAGCCTTGCCTTGCATATTTGACTGACCGATACCTAGAAAAACATAAAAATCTGAATCGGGATTCTGTGCCATAGCCCTATTGGAAAACATACATTGCCCTGTCAGCAACAGTATGACAGATAATATGGTGTTTAAATACAGTTTTTTCATAGAGGCAAATATAATCAATTTTTGGTTATTTTTGTCTTCTGTATTTTCAATCGATGATTAACCTGATTTTTCTATACATAAACAAATATGAAAAGAGCCATAACCATTCTTGCATTAGCATTGACTACGGTTGCCTTTGCACAACAGGAAATACGTCTTTACGACGGAGTCGCACCAGGCAGTGAAGGAGTACAGGATAACGAGCGCATAACACGCGGCCCTGACGGCAACATCCAAAGCATATCAGGTGTTGTTACCCCCTCGATAACCGTATATCTGCCAAGTCCTGAAAAGGCAACCGGCACAGCTGTAATACTGTGCTCCGGCGGAGGACTGATGTCACACTCCTGGGGCTCTGATGTCATTAATATGGCGCAATGGCTGAATGAACGCGGTATAGCTGCAATCGGTCTGAAATACCGCACCCGCACCTTGGGCGGAGGTGCACCCGGCATGGGCGGCAGGCCGATGGGAGGAGGAGCAAACCGTCAGATGGGTCTCAGTGCCTCAGTCACTGAGTTTTCCAAAATAACAAAATCCAACGCCAACCCCGATACATCTGAATCTGGAGTAAAGAATATTGACAATGCCATTAATGATGCCTTACGTGCTATGGAAATAGTCTGCAATCATGCTGCCGAATGGCATATTAACCCCGACAAGATAGGCTATCTGGGCTTTTCTGCAGGCGGCGGAGTAGGTATAGGAGCAACCGTCAGAGCCGACGATGCCCATCGCCCCGCTTTTATGGCTACCATCTATGGCCCTTCCCTGATAGACGTTGAGGTGCCGCAGAATGCACCTAAACTCTTCATCGCCACCCGCGGTGACCACCACAACGTAGCAGCCGGCCTAGTATCCCTGTACTTTGACTGGAAACGTGCCGGAGCCAATGCCGAGATGCATCTCTACGATGACGGCACCGGCCCATTCGGCCCCGATGATCCCGGCAACACCAGCGGTACCTGGCGCGAATCATTCTACCGCTGGCTCACTTTCAACAAATTCTAGAAAGGCTTAAATGCCCAAACTGTTGAATAAGGATGGAAGTTGCTGTCATAAACACCGCCTACAGCAACAAGACGACCGTCAGGAAGCATAGTCATTGAAGTGATTGACGCATATGCATCCAGAACACCAGTCTTGTAAAGCGTAAGTTTACCCTTGGATGCACTGTAATCTATCTTAAGGATAAAATAAACAGGAGCATTTATATTACCGTTCCATGCCGGCATATAAGCCACCTTTTTATCCTTGTCTGTAAATACTATTCCGGAATAATTCAATGTAACTCCTTCATACTCCGTAGGGATAGGCAACTCCAAATCCAGCAGTGAGAAAGTTTCACCTACTACCTTGATAAGACCTATTTCCTGATTATAATTCTCATCATATCTCTTTGCGGCAATTAGGTAGCTGTAATCACCAATAGCACAATCAGCTGCACGCCAGTTTACAGGGAGTGCAAACGGCGTCCATGTCTCCAACAGCTCCACCTCAAAAGGATCTCCCTCATAACGGTCAACGATCAAAGACGTTGAACCACCATAATTACCCATCGGACCGAATATAATTGCATTATTCTCATCGGAACGCAAAATGTAAGGAAGGGAACGTGCCTCCGAAACGCTACCGATACTGCTGAACTCATTGGCTGATGCTGAGTAGAGTTCTCTTGAGTCATAATTGTACCAGTTGCCTGAAACGAATACATTGCCATCAGCCAACTCAACAGCACGAGTCAAAGCACGCTCTGATGTCATAGAAGGTATAGCTGCAAAGGAATGATTCTCAGGATAATACATCTCAACAGCTGATGACTGACCTATGCCCCATCCATCCGGACAACCTCCTCCTATCATCATTCTGCCGTCACTGAAAACTACAGAGAATGCCATATCATGAGAATAATTCATATTAATAGTGTGCCATTCTCTATTATCAAAATATTCTGCCGTATAAGTGACATCAAAGTCTTCAACATGTCCTCCGGCTACCACAAGCTGACCGTTTGATACAAAAACGACCTGGTCACCACGTGCTATATTCAAATCCGGTAAACGTACAGCCTCCATAGTTGCAACCTTCAACTCAGGCGTATGATATGAAAAACTCACGTTATCTATCTCATCAACAGGCAGATCAATAGTGGTTCCGTCTGTCTTAATCACATTCATGTAGTACTGAGCGTTAGCAGTAACATCCACAAGCATTAACATCAGGATTGCAACAAGTCCCTTTATAAAACTCTTATTCATTTCTTTATAACTTTAATGGATAAATTCTCTGATTTGATAATGTAAACGCCCTCTGTCAGATTGGCAATGCTGAATGAGACATCTCCATCGGGGCTTGTTTTGTAAGAGTTTACTGACTTGCCGTCAGCACTATAAACTGTCACCTTAACACCTGCCTTGGCTCCTGCTATATTAACAGCATAACTGTCAAGCGACAGAATCGGGGCTTTAGCGTCAACAACTGGTTTTACAGCTGTCTCAGTTTCATTGAAAGTAATTTTCAACAATGATTCCAACGGATACTGTACATTGGTCTTAGTGGTTTTAAGCACTATATAATTATCCGTATAAGTAATTACAGGTTTGTCATCAAACCCAAAACTAATTTGCCCACCGCTTTTCTGATGAATCGTTAGAGTGTTCTGCGAAAACATTGGAACAGAAAAAAGCGCAGCAAACAAAACAAAAAGCAACTTTCTCATAAACACGTGTTTAATATCTGTTGTACAAAAGTATGAAACTTTTCTTCAAAACCAACCCATCATCAAAAAAAAAGAATTTCAATCAATTAGAGATAGGACCCTTTTACTTATAACAACAGAACGCGAGGACACCCATCCCCGCGTTCTTTGTTTACGCACACACATCACGCAGGTACAACGTATTGGGGCGAAGTGAGTATGCGAACGAGAACGGCCGGAGGCCGTCCCGTTTCCGTAAGGAAACTAAAACAAGGTGGCGGCCACAGCCGCCGGATTTCAGGACGTCTAGATAGGAACCACATCACTCCGGATAGTGATAAAAAAGAAGGACGCTCCAGACTTGATTGTCCAGAGCGTCCTGAAAGACGGCGGCTACCTACTCTCCCACTTGCGCAGTACCATCGGCGTGAACGGGCTTAACTTCTCTGTTCGGAATGGGAAGAGGTGGAACCCCGCTGCTATAGCCACCTAAATAAGGTTGACAAACAGCCACAAAACGA
>JAGBPB010000097.1 GCA_017633615.1 Bacteroidaceae bacterium
ACGCGCTTCATGTAGCCGTAGTTGTCGTCGGGCCATACCAGTGTGATGTCGTCGGGTACCCATAAGCCTGCGTCGTAGATGTCCAGTGTCTCTTTGTAGGGCACGAAAATCTGCGGAATCTCCGTTACCCGCTTCTGCTTGTGGCGTGTCAGTATTTCGCGCTGGTCTTCAAACACTGTTTCCAGCGTTCTTGCCCTGACTTTCGGGTCGGTCGATCCCTTCATCGCTTCGTCGTGCAGTCCGCGCATCCCCATCGTGTAGATGTTATCGTACTGCGCCGTCTCACGGATGCGGTTGTCCAGTTTCTGCCAAATGGTCTGCTTGTTGGTCAGGTAGTTCCATTCACCGTCCTTCGCCTTGTCCCATTCCGATTTGGCTGCATTGTTGAACAGCAGCGGCTCACAGTGGCTGGTGGTGATCATGATGCCCCATTTGTCGGCCACGACCTGGCTCTCAGGGTGGCTGTAGAATGCGCCTGTACAGTCATGCATGGCAGGAGCCAGCATGTTGCCCTTAAGACGCAGGATAAGTTCACATACGCGGTCGTATGTCTTGGGGCCGATATCGCCTAGTTCCTTCTCATAGGTGTGTTCCGCCCACGTCTTAAGGCCCCAGTCCTCATCATTGATAAAAATACCGCGATACTTTACGCTGGGTGACTGGCTCATATAGTTTTCAGTGTATTCAAAAACACGCTTGTTACTTTTGTCAATGGGGACATCGGCAAACCAGTACCACGGGTTTACGCCAATGGCTTCACTTACATGGAAAACGCCGTAAGCCAGACCTCTGGCATCGGAACCGGTTATGTATATGTTTCCGTCCTTGGTGTCAATGGCGTAGCGTTCCCATGTGCCTTTCAGCTCATGGTGTCTGCCGGCTTTGTTTACTGTGCCTAAAAAGATTTTGGCTCCGCCGCCTTTACGCGTACTTACCTGTGGCCTTGTGCCCGATGTGCGCTCAATGTCATCGGCCAGCACCTGCGCAATCTGCCTGACCAGCGGCGCATCGGCATCATTAAAAACTATCGTGGCTTCTGCCAGATTTACGGATGCAGGACTATTCTGGGCCTCTGCCATCAAGGAGGTCAGTGCCAAACAAAGGATTAGTATGATTCTTCTCATAGTTTTTTTATTTGCAAAATGTAGTGGTGCTTAATATCCATGATTATTCCAAAGGTATGAAAAAACTGAATACCTTTGTGCAGCAAACAAAGCCAACATGCAGATAATACGTGCAACCAGAACTCCCCAGCAGGCGGGAGCATACTACGTCAGAATCCAGGCCATGGCCCGTAAGCATCACATAACCCTTGATGCCGAGTTTGACGAACACGACACGCCTCAGACCAAATACATAGTCATTGTTGATGACTACCTGCCCATAGCAACCTGTCGTCTGTACGCAATAGATGAGGCCCATATAAATCTGGGCCGAGTTGTTGTCCTGCCTGAATATCGCGGCCAGGGCTTGGGTAGTCTGGTGGTCCGTGAGGCCGAAAACTGGGCACGTGAACTGGGCTTCAAAACCGCTGTCCTGGACAGCCGCGACAATAAAGTGCCCTTCTATGAGAAACTGGGCTACACTATTGACAGCAGTTGTAAAGAAATCCAAGGAGAAACCTTCTGCTGTATCCGCATGACCAAGAATATTTGAAGTGACAAAAAGTAGGCTTCAAGGCTGATTATTTCCGGTTGACTCTTTTGCGGATAGACAAAATTCTCTGTAATGATAAGATCCATCAACTGTGGCTGAGAAGTATGCTACTAATGTTCTCATAAGTTTATTATCTAAAGACAAGATAGTACCCCAGGTGTGTTATTTTGCAGGAGTGAGGGCTTGGGCGATGGCTGCTTCCACGTCTTCCATTTTGTCACCGGACTCAAAACGCTTGAGTATTTTTCCGTCGGCTGAGATTAGGAACTTAGTGAAATTCCAACGGATGTTGTTCTTGTTCTCTGCGTTGGCCTTGAGGTAGGTGTAGAGAGGGTGCTCGTTCTCGCCATTCACTTCAATCTTATCGAACTGAGTAAATTTGACGTTGTAGGTAGTGGAGCAGAACTCCTTTATCTCAGCTATGGTGCCGGGAGCCTGCCCGCCAAACTGATTGCACGGGAAATCCAGAATTTCAAATCCCTGCTCGTTATACTTTTCATAAATGGCCTCAAGATCCTTGTACTGAGGGGTGAATCCGCAGCGTGTTGCTGTGTTTACTATGAGCAGGACCTTGCCCTTATACTGTTCCAGACTTACTTCGGTGCCCTTGTCATTCTTAACCTTGAAAGAATAGATATCTTCCTGTGCTATTACGGTAGATACAGCCATAATAAGCATGATTGATGTGATTAACTTTTTCATATAATCTGTGGGTTTAATGCTGCGAATATAATGAAATACTTAAGTAGTCACAATCCCTACAAATAGTGATTGACAAATAATTAACATAGTAGGAACTTTGCAGCCCAAAACAAATAACTAATTTTGCCGCCCGAAAGAAAGATAATAGATTAGATATGTACTTTTCCGGAATAATTGTAGGTGCGGCTGTTTTTCTGATCATTGGGATATGCCATCCAATAGTAATCAAAATGGAGTATTATTGGGGTAAGAAAAGTTGGTGGGTGCTGGCTCTTGCTGGCACGGTATTCACAACCTTATCCCTGTTCATATCAAATATAATAGTATCAACGATAGTAGGGGCGGCCGCATTCTCATGCTATTGGGGTATCCTTGAGATATTTGCCCAAGAGAAACGCGTTCTGCGCGGCTGGTTCCCGGAGAACCCCAAACGTGCCGATTACTATGCTCGTTTAAGAAAATGATACAATTGGGGACAGACCCCAATTGTACTATTATTTTTTATACATTTGGAGGCATAAAAGGACAAATTATGAAAAAGACCTATTTACTTACATTAATTATTGTAGCTGCTGTTCTGTCAGGCTGCAAGACTCAGACCAGTGAAACTTCTGCTCTGGATGTAATCATGACAAGAACAAGTATCCGTAGCTTTACAGGTGCCCCTGTCAGTCCGGAACAGATTGAAACAATCCTCAAGGCCGGCATGGCTGCTCCATCGGCCATCAATATCCAGCCTTGGAGATTTGTGGTAATGACAAATAAGGAAAAGATAGGGCAGGCATTCGGTAATAATCCGCGTGGAGCAGATATGTACACCAAGGCCGGCGCTGTGATTGTGGTATGCGGCGAGGCTTCACGTATGGCCAAACCATTCGGACAGCCCGATGCTCCTGAAACGCCTCAGCCCAATATGTTCTGGTTTGAGGATTGCTCTGCTGCCGCCGAGAATATCCTTCTTGCAGCCCACTCAATGGGTCTTGGCGCAGTATGGACTGCAGGTTATCCCGCCGAGGACCGTATGGAACCTATATCAAAAGCTCTTGGACTGCCTGAAAATGTGATTCCGCTCTGCGTAATCCCTGTAGGTGTTCCGGCTGAGAACCCGAGCCCAAAAGACAAGTGGAAGCCGGAGAATATTCATTGGGAGAAGTGGTAATTAACTAACTTCGCAGCAAAATACATGCCTTTAAGTAATGCAATCCAAACCTCACTGGGCTCCCGGTAATGATTATGCAGCGTGCAGATTTTTTATCCGCAGGCTTAATGCGGCGGGTAACGGCAATCCCGCGGAGGTTCCTGTTGCAAGGCTCCCGCTTATAGGTTTCATATATGTGACAACAGGTGAAGTCCTGATAGAGGCTGACGGTTTCCCTTTTCTTTGCCAGCCCGGGCATGCTCTCATAATACCTGCAGAGTGCCCGTTCACTGTCAGTTATACCAATGAGGCCTCCGGCTATTCAGGAGGTTTTGCGCCTTCAGTACTTACTGACGTGAGAGCCATCAGGTTCCTGACCCAACCGGTGCATCAGGCCTTCTGGTTTGATGAGGGGGTATTCATGGGTGAGCTTTTCAATATGCTTATGAATTCATATGAGAACGCCGATGACCTGTTCATTGTAAAAGGGCTTGACCTGTTTCTGTCACGAATCAAATCAGGACAGTCTTTTACAATACCCGCTGTGGTCAACGGATTCCTGGAGTCTGTGTTCAATCCTGGGCAGGAGATAAAAACCTTAGCCGCATATGCCAATGCTGCCGGCATAAGTGAGAATTACCTGAGCCGCCAGGTCAAGCAGCACACCGGTCGCAGTGTAGGCGCATGGATAAACATAGTACGTGTAATCAGGGCTAAGAGGCTGCTTGCTGACACATCTGTTCCTATAATTGACGTGGCTGCAAAGGTGGGTTTGGAAGACCAGTCTTATTTTTCACGTTTCTTTAAGCGTGAAACAGGCCAGACCCCCACGGAGTTCCGTAAGGCCATGCAAGGATAATCCTAATTTCTGTATCTGCAGTTCTAAAATATCATGCTGTTATTGCGGACCTTTGCATCCGCAATGACACCAATGGTTCTAATATCTATTTTAATGGCAGTATGGCCCCTGGAGGATACTCTGGCACTGCAACTCCCTTCTGTAACCATATCTGCGCTGAAAGAGCGGGTTCCTGCTGACAAGGTTGCCTCATCAATGTCGGCCATATCGTTCCAATCAATTGAAAGAAACGGCACATATCGTCCTAATGCGTTGTCATCGGTGGTACCCGGTCTGCATATTCCGGACTATGGGGCTTCATTGACATCAACCATATATCTGCGCGGGCTGGGTTCCAGGATGGAGAATTCGGTAATGGGTCTCTACCTGGACGGAATCCCTGTTATTGACAAGAATGCGTATGATTTTGACTGGGAGGGAATTAACCGGGCCGTCATGTTGCGCGGACCGCAGGGTACGCTCTATGGCCGTAACGCTATGGGTGGAGTGCTGTCACTCAGCACATTCTCACCATGTGATGATTATAGACCTACAGTCCGCATAGAGTACGGAACGGCAAACACGGTGCGTGCCGGTTTGTCATTTACGGCAGGTAAGAATGCCCTGTCGGCCACATTCAGGCATACTGACGGATATTTCAAAAACGCCTTTAAAGATGAGCCCTGTGACCCTTATGACGGTCTGGCATTGCGCTGGAAAAGGGTGGACTGCTCACGTGAAAGATTATCCGTTACAAACATACTGTCTGTCAACGTATCACAGGAGGGCGGTTTTGCTTACGGCCTGTGGCAGGACGGTACGCAGTATCCTGCCTCATATAATGATGAAAGCGGCTATAAGAGGCTGTCCGTGATAGAAGGATACAAGCTGCACCATTGTGCCGATGCCATTAAGACCGATGCCACCGTATCACTTCAGTTCCTTGCAGATGATATGATGATGGATCAGGACTACACGGAACAGTCCATATTTACATTGGAACAGAAGCAGCTGAGCGGCACGGGTACCATTGAGCTGACGGTGTGCCGTGCTGATGAGGATGCTCTCTGGCAGCCTCAGACGGGAGTGTTCTCTTTCTTGCGCCGCAACCGTCTGACAGCTCCTGTCACGTTCAAGCGTGACGGCATAGAGAAACTGATTCTTGCCAATGCCAACGGCCATATTCCCGGTGATATAGGCAGGCTTGCCATATCTGATAAAGAGATTCCGGTAAACTCTGATTTCATGATTGATACCTGGAACATTGCGCTGTTCCATGAGTCAGTGCTGAATCTGGACAGGTGGGTGCTCACCGCCGGAATAAGAGTTGATTATGAAGGCGGTGCTATGGATTATGACTGTATGGCGCGGCTTCATTACCGTTTTGAGCCTGTCATGAATCGTGACAAGGAACTGACGGTTCCTTATGAAGGTGTTATCCGTCATAACCATATGGAGGTGCTGCCCAAGATATCGGCTCTGTTCAAGGCATCAAAGGCGGTCAGCCTGTATTCAACAGTATCAAAGGGGTATCGTGCCGGCGGATTCAATACGCAGATTTTCTCAGATATCCTGCAGAACCAGACTATGAATGCTACAATGGCAGACCTGGGTGTCCATCTGGATAAACCTTTTGTATCTGTCACCGCCCGGAATACTGAATATGATCCTGAGACGGCCTGGAACATGGAACTGGGCATGCGTCTGAGCCACGGGTCTTTCAGTGCCGGGATATCGGCTTACCGTATGGATGTACGTAACCAGCAGCTTACCGTATTCCCACCGGGTATGTCAACGGGGCGTATGATGACCAATGCGGGACACAGCCGCAGTATGGGGGTAGAGACAGAACTTGACTGGAATTCTGACAGGTTACGCTCACATCTGTCGTGGTCCTGGTGCGATGCCCGGTTTGTGAGTTTCAATGACGGCAACAATGATTATTCTGGTAACCGTCTGCCGTATGTGCCTGAGCATACTCTCTACTTGAATATAGGTTACAGTTTCAGGTTAGGAAACAATACGCTTGATACGGATGCGTCGCTGCGCGGAGAGGGGCCGTTCTGCTGGAACGAATCCGGAACGCAGCGGGAGCCGTTCCGGCTCAAAGCCAATGCACGCGTGGCTCTTGTCCTTAAGGATTGGGAACTCTTTGTGCGGGCTGATAATCTTACTGATAAGACCGGCCGCAGCTTTTATTTCAAATCAGTGGGCAATGAGTTCTTTGCTTCAGTGAAACCACGCATCATTATGACAGGAATAACAATTAAACTATAAAACATTATGAAAAAAACAGTATTTATTATCGCTGCACTTGCAGCAGTTCTTGTGAGTTGTGAAAAGAATGATAAGGCTGATACTCCCATCCAGCCCAAGCAGGGTGAGTATGTAGGAGTTGTAACAGTTACTTATCAGGGTGCCAACTATGATAACAATGATATCAACGTTGATTTTGCACCTAATGAAAAAGGTGACTCCGCATCTGTAACCATACATCAGATCCGCTTTGTTCCGCAGATGCCTGTAACCATTGACATTACCATACCCGGTATTGCTCTGAACAGTACAGATGATAAGATAGCACTCAAATGTGATAGCGTTATCCCTCAGGCAATGGGTGGTGAGGTTCCGCGTTATAAGGTGACAGGCCTTAAGGGTGAAATCGTTGATGATGAGTTATGGTTCTCTCTCAACTTTGGCAGTTTCCCCACCTCTTTCCGCGGTGCCCGTCTGAAAAAGTGAAACAAAATAGTACAATTGGGGACAGTCCCCAATTGTACTATTTTACTATTTTTGCAGCCAAATTATAGGATTTTGATGTTCTGATTAAGGGACAGCGCGTGGCAACGGTAAGCCTGATAGGTGAGAACCTTACCGATAAGGTTTACGTGGATCATCTGAACCGCCTGAAATATGTGGGTATCAGTAATCCCGGCCGCAATATTACGCTTAAACTGGAGATACCTCTGGTTTTCTGAAATTAAAATTGCAACCCGGTTGCATCCGGTGCTCCGTACCTTTGCAGTGGAAATCAATAAAAACTGCATATGATACACGAACATCATCACCATCACGAGACTGAATGCTGTGAGCATGAGCATCACGAGCACCATCATCATGAAGAGGAGGGCAGAGGTCGCATCATAAAGATTGTTGCAGCCTCGGCCCTTTTGCTTGCAGCCGCAATAATTGAGCGCAAGACCGCCTGGCAGGATTGGCAGTATCTGCTGCTGTTCCTGGTGCCTTATCTGATTGTGGGCTGGGATACGTTGAAAGAGGCGGCTGAGGGGCTGTTTGAAGGAGAGGCGCTGAGTGAGGATTTCCTTATGAGCATAGCCACCATAGGCGCTCTTGTGATAGGATTCCTGCCCGGAGCTGAGACCCAGTTTGCTGAGGCGGTATTTGTAATGCTTTTCTTCCAGATAGGCGAGATGTTTGAGGAGGTGGCTGAGGGCCGTAGCCGCAAATCCATATCGCACCTTATGGATATACGCCCCGATACCGCGCATGTGGAGCGTGACGGAGAACTCTTTACGGTTTCTCCTGATTTGATTAAGCCGGGTGAGATAATCGTAATCCGTCCGGGTGAGAAAGTGCCTATGGACGGCATAGTGATAGAGGGCAGTTCCAGCCTTGATACCGTGGCCCTGACAGGTGAGAGCGTGCCGCGCAGCATATCGGTTGATGACGAGATTCTGTCCGGCTGCGTGAATCTGAGCGGCGTGCTCAGGGTTCGTGCTACAAAGGCATTTGCAGAATCGACTGTTTCAAAGATCCTGGACCTTGTGGAGAACGCCGCAGAGAGCAAGAGCCGCAGCGAGAGCTTTATAACAAAGTTTGCCCGCGTATATACTCCTATTGTTGTAGGTCTGGCTGTGCTGGTGGCCGTTATTCCCGGCCTGATTACGGGTGATTGGGCATCATGGATTTACCGCGGATTGTTGTTCCTTGTGGTATCATGCCCGTGTGCTCTGGTAATATCGGTGCCTCTGACATTCTTTGGCGGATTGGGCGGCGCATCACGCAAGGGTATACTGATAAAAGGATCCAACCTGCTTGATAAACTGGCCGGCGTTAAGACGGTGGTATTTGACAAGACCGGTACCCTGACTGAAGGCGTATTTGAGGTAACAGCCGTACATCCGCAGGTAGTTGATGAACGTGAACTGCTGCATCTGGCCGCTCATGTGGAGCGTCACTCCACTCATCCCATAGCAATCGCCCTGCGTAATGCTTATCCCGATGAGCAGGATGACTGCATAATAGCCGATGTAGAGGAGACCGCTGGCCACGGAATCCTGGCAACCGTAAACGGCAAGCGTGTAGCTGTGGGTAATAGCAAGCTTATGGAGAGGGTAGGTGCAGAGTGGCGCCCTTGCCATCATGACGGCACGATCATCCATGTAGCAATAGACGGCCAGTATGCCGGCCATATAGTAATATCGGACCGCATTAAGGAAGATGCAGAAGTTGCTATAGAGCAGTTGCGTAAAGCCGGAATTGGCAAGACCGTGATGCTTACCGGTGATCAGAAGAGCGTAGCCGCTGCTGTAGCCGCAAAGGTGGGGGTTGATGAGTATCACGCCCAGCTGCTTCCGGCCGATAAGGTAACTGAGGTTGAGAAACTTCTTGCTGAAGGCACGCTGGCATTCGTAGGTGACGGCATAAATGATGCGCCGGTGCTTACCCGTGCGGACATCGGAATTGCAATGGGAGCATTAGGTTCAGATGCCGCAATAGAGGCTGCCGATGTGGTGCTTATGGATGACAAACCCTCCAAGATAGCGCTGGCCGTTCAGATAGCTCGCCGCACCATCCGCATAGCTAAGCAGAATATCTGGTTTGCTATAGGAATCAAAGTGCTGGTACTGCTGCTGGCCATTCCCGGCTTAGCTACAATGTGGATGGCCGTCTTTGCTGATGTTGGCGTAACCGTCCTGGCCGTCCTCAACGCTATGCGCGCCCTCCGCATCAGCCGCCTTTGATGAAAAAAGAACACAAATGGACCTGGTCCATTTGTGTTCTTTTTTCTATATTTGCCAAATCAACTAACCATAACCACAAATACAATGGATATAAAAAGGACTCTTGCATGCGCTCTTTTAGCCATGCCGTTACTGGTAGCATGTAACAATGATGATAAAATAGGTAATGATGATCAGCCGACGGCCGCCATTACAATTCAGGACCTGGCAGGTGAATGGCACCTTACTCTTGTCACGCCCGATGAAATCTGCGCGGATTCAGCTATTATATACTCCGATGGTTCATACAATTATAAATACGTTTATTCTCCCAATGAAGAAGGGCAGTATAAGCCATTTTACCAGTACAGAGACGAGGGCAAATACGGTCCTGTCATTGGTGGTAATCTCCTCATAGACAACGTCACAATGTCCAGATATCGCTATGCTACAACTGTTGATGATATTGAAGATGCCATTTGGGATACTGTACCTGAGAACATCGGTACAGACACCTTACGCGCCAGTTTTTTTTGCCAAGGGTCTGTGTTGCGTCTTGAATACTTCAATGGTCCGGCAACGCCTACATCGCAGGATATAGAGAGTTCGTATATCTACTTCAGGAAAGGAGCCACCAACCTGCCGTCCGATAAGTCTTTACTCCAGGGCATATGGTACTGCCGTGGAAAAGAAGATGCTATAACATTGGCTTTACGCTTTAGTGGTGACAGCATTGAGATATATGACGGCAATTATAAAAATAAAAAGCTATACAAAGGCACATACACTTATAAAGAAGGCATAGCATCAATCGGCCACAATGAATTGTTTGCGATTACTGATGGAAAAGACAACATCAATACCGGTAATCCCTTTGATTTCCAGTGGCAGACAGCGCAATCTCAGCATGTTGAGAACTTTCACGAGAATGGAATAGCATTCGCGTTCATAGTAAGCCAAAAGACCGCTTACAGCGTATTGTTTGATAAAGGTCACGTTTTCACCAAACAGTAGCACCAAAGCCCGTCCCATACTTTTCTGTGTATTTAGTCTGTTAGGCTCACTGATATGTTTTTTCAGAAATACACAGAAGGAACCGTCCCTATTGTGTAACTTTGCGGCCATTATGGGAAAGTTCAAATCATTCTTACAGAGAAAGAACATCGTTATCTCCGGCAAGCGTTACGGAGTTGATGCTCTGGGTGCAATGGCCCAAGGTCTGTTTGCGTCACTTCTGATTGGAACAATCATTGCTACGATAGGTGAGCAAGCCGGTATCCAGTGGCTTGTTGAAGTTGGAGGTTTTGCCAAGAGCATGGCCGGACCGGCTATGGCCGCATCAATCGCATATGCTTTGGGCACACCTAATCTGGTGCTTTTCTCAATGCTGGCCGTAGGTGCTGCAGCAAACAAACTGGGCGGCGCGGGAGGACCTCTTGCAGTCTATGTCGTAACCATTTTTGCATCTGAATTCGGTAAGGCAGTCTCCAAGGAGACAAAGATTGATATTCTTGTAACACCGCTGGTAACCATCGCTGTCGGTGTGGGCCTTTCATATTGGTGGGCTCCCGGCATAGGTTCTGCAGCAAGCAGCCTGGGTAATGTCATCATGTGGGCTACTACCAAGCAGCCGTTCCTGATGGGTATTCTGGTATCGGTCATTGTTGGTATGGCACTCACGCTTCCTATCAGTTCTGCAGCAATTTGTGCCGCACTCAGCCTTACAGGGTTGGCAGGCGGAGCCGCACTTGCAGGATGCTGCGCCCAGATGGTGGGATTCGCAGTTCTGAGTTTCCGTGAGAACGGCTGGAACGGTATCATATCACAGGGTCTTGGCACCAGCATGCTTCAGATGGGTAACATCGTAAAGAATCCTAAGGTATGGATTGCGCCCACGTTGGTATCGGCCATAACAGGTCCTATCGCAACCTGTCTCTTTAAACTTGAAATGAACGGTCCCGCCATTGCATCAGGTATGGGAACATGTGGTCTGGTGGGTCCGATAGGTGTTTACACGGGCTGGAACCAGGAGATTCTGGCCGGAACCCGTACTGCTGTTGCGGGTGCTGACTGGACGGCTCTGATCATGGTGAGCATTGTGCTGCCCGTGATTCTGACCGCTATCCTGGGCCCGATTCTGCGCAAGGCGGGCTGGATCAAGCCGGGCGACCTTAAGCTTGAATGAAAATTGAACTTGCTGGCAGTTATGGATACAGGAGGATGATTCGGTCATCTATCCCGTCCATTCTCATGATGCTTTTTACCTCTGTTTACGGCATCGTGGACGGGCTTTTTGTGTCAAATTTTGCGGGTACCACTGCCTTTGCGGCCATCAATCTGGTCTGGCCCGCCATAATGCTGCTGGGTGCGCTGGGACTGATGTTCGGCACAGGTGGCAGTGCGCTTGTGGCCATGATAATAGGGCAGGGCGACAGGGATCGTGCCAACCATGCGTTCACCATGATAGTTAGGTCCATGCTCATTATCGGACTGGTAATGACCGTGCTGTTCTTTATTTTTGCAAGACCTATAGTTGTTTTGCTGGGCGCCGAGGGTGAACTTGTCAACCTGTGTGTGCTTTACGGCCGAATCCTGGTGCTGGTAATGCCGTTGTTCATGTGCCAGATGGCATTCCACTCATTCTTTATGACGGCCGAAATTCCTCAACTGGGCACCAAACTCACGGTAATATGCGGCATCATCAATATAGCGCTTGATGCGCTTCTGATAGGCGCATTGGGATGGGGCGTAACCGGTGCTGCAATTGCATCGGCCGCGGGAATGGCGGTGGGCGGACTGTATCCGCTTTACTACTTCACATCAAAGCGACGCAACAAGACAAAACTTAAATTCACGGCTACGCGTACCGAATGGAATTATGTGGGCCGTGCCTGCACTAACGGACTGTCCGAGTATGTGGGGAATATATCCCTGAGCATTGTGAGCATGTGTTACAACCTGCAGCTGATGCATCTCATCGGCGAGAGCGGCGTGGCTGTTTACGGCATACTGCTTTACATAGGATTCATTTACGCATCGGTCTTTATAGGATTCAATATCACCATCTCGCCCGTGGTCAGTTACAACTACGGAGCCCAGAATATACCGGAACTCAAAAGTCTGCTGCGCAAAAGCCTGGTGCTGCTGTTTGTGGCCGGAAGCATACTGACCGTGCTGTCTGAGGTGCTCAGCGGGCCCATGGCGGGTATGTTTGTAAGTTATGATCCTGAACTTAAGGCGCTCACGGCACGCGCCATCCGAATCTACATGATCAGTTTTACCATCTGCGGTCTGAACATGTTTGTATCGGCCTTCTTTACCGCCCTCAACAACGGTCTGGTATCGGCCGTAGCGGCATTCACCCGCACCCTGATATTTGAGTTGGGCTCAATTTTTGTGCTCCCCGTATTCCTGGGCCTTGACGGCGTCTGGCTTGCAGTCGATATGGCCGATGTCCTGGCCCTTATTATGTCCGCAATCCTGTTAATTGCTTTCCGCAAGCGCTACCAGTATTGAAAAAAAGTACAATTGGGGTCTGTCCCCAATTGCATCTTTTTTTATGGAATTGGCCAGGATGCGGTCTTGCTGCACCTTACAGGTACTGACAGACCGCCTGCCTTGAGCAGGAAATCACCCTCCTCAAGCATCCATTGGCTGCCATCAGCGCTGATGAATGCCAGGTCACGGGCCGGGAGGCTGAATGTTACAGTACGGGTCTCAGCGGGTTTGAGCTCAATCTTGGTGAAATCACGCAGACGCTTGTTGTCTGGCACAACCGATGCAACCAGATCGCTGCTGTAGAGCAGAACGGCCTCCTTGCCGGTAACAGGACCGGTGTTCTTTACATTAACTGATACAGTCAGAACGTCATCGGCAGTGAACTCAGTGCGGTCAACCTTGAGGTCAGAATACTGGAATGTGGCGTAGCTCAGACCGTAGCCGAATGGCCACAGCAGAGAAACCTTGGCGTCATAGTTATAGGCGCCGGCCATTGTACCAACCTCCTCACTAACCTTATAGTCATAAGTGGCAAGTGAGTTTATTTCACGCGGATAGGTATAAGGCATCTTGGCCGAGAAGTTGGCATCGCCGGTAATCAGGTTGGCCAGAGCGTCGGCACCGTAGTTGCCGGGCAGCATAATGTCAATCACGGCTTTGGCAAGCGGCTCAATATCAGTGATAAGGCGCGGACGGCCCTCATTGAGTACCAGTATCACGGGCTTGCCGGTTGCTGCAAGTGCCTTGACCAGATTGCGCTGGTTCTCTGAGAGCCACAGGTCAGTAAGATTGCCCGGGGTCTCGCAATAACTGTTTTCACCTATGCAGGCCACAATTACATCAGCTTTAGCGGCAGCAGCCACAGCCTTCTCGATTTCAGGACGTCTCTCGCTGTCATAATTACCGCGCTCATTGTAAGTCACGCCCTGCTCCAGAATGATATTATTTTCTCCGAACTTGTTGCAGAATGCCTCAAATATGGTGTTGTACTGAGTGGTCAGGTCTTCAGCTCCACCTTGCCAGGTGTAGCTCCATCCACCCAGCAGGCATCGCATCTGATTGGCGTTGGGGCCGGTAAGCAGTATCTTGGTATCCTTTGACAAAGGCAGTATTCCATCAGCGTTCTTGAGCAGGACCTCACTCTCCTCGGCAGCGCACAATGCCTTTGCGGCATACTCCTGTGATCCGAACATTTCAAAGCCTTCACCGCCTGTGTCGGGGGTATCAAACAGCCCCAGACGGTATTTGAGGCGCAAAATGCGGCTCACGGCATCATCAATGCGCTCCATGCTGACCTTACCCTCTTCAACAAGTTCCTTGAGCAGAATGCAGAAATCAACGCTGTAAGGATCCATACTCATGTCAATACCTGCATTGATGGCTATGCGGATTGCATCTTTCTTGTCAACAGCTACCTTTTCACGGGTGTAGAGATTGGTTATATCGGCCCAATCAGTAATAATCATTCCGTCCCAGTTCAGGTCCTCCTTGAGCCATTTGGTCAGGTACTCGTAACTGGCATGAACAGGAACACCGTTTATGCTGCTGGAGTTGACCATAACGCTCAGTGCACCGGCCTCAATGGCAGCCTTGAACGGAGCGAAATATTTTTCACGCAACATGGCGGGCGATATGTATGCCGGCGTGCGGTCCTTACCTGAGAACGGGGCTCCGTAAGCGAAATAGTGCTTTACGCAGGCAGCCACATTGTACTTGCCCAGGTGGTTGGGATCAGCTCCCTGATAGCCTAGGATCTCTTTCTCAACCATACGTGAATTCACTATGGCATCTTCACCAAAGCTCTCATAGATACGTGACCAGCGCGGGTCGCGACCCAGGTCAAGCACGGGGTTGAACACCCACGGGCAATCAGCCGCGCGGCTCTCATAAGCAGTAATCTGGCCCATGTCAAATGCCAGGTCTGTGTTGAATGAGGCAGCAACATTTACCGGCTGGGGGAACAGTGTGGCTCCCTGTACATATGATGCGCCGTGATTCTGGTCCAGTCCGTATATGCACGGAATGCCAAGGGTCTCCATTGACTCCTGCTGGATACGGCCTATGATCTGGCGCCAATGCTCTGTTGTAGTGGCACGTCCGCCGGGAGTATTTAGCACAGAACCCGTGCGGTACTTGCCGATGATTGAGTCCAATGCAGCCTCGTTGACAGTCCAGGCGCCACCGCCGAAACGCCGTGCAGAACCAAGTTGATCCAGATTAAGTTGAAGCATTTGCCCAATCTTGTCATCAAGTGACATTTTGGAAAGTTGTGCCTTGATTTTTTTCTCAATTGCAGCATCTCTTGGAATTGAAGGCTCATGTTTACTTTCTGTTTTGCCGCAACCTGTCATAACACCTGATACCGTAATTATGAATAGGGTATAAAAGATAGTTTTGATTGTAATTGGCTTGTTCATATTAAGTTAGTATTTGTTTGCTGAATATGTCAGGCAAATATAGCAATTAACATTATCTTTGCAGACAGTCATATTGAAAATTACTGAATCAAATATGAAAATGAGAAAGAGATTACTGACCATTATGGCAGCTTTTGCCTTTGCTGCCGCACCTGCCGTGGGGCAGGAGAGTGTTCCGGTTTACAAGAACACTAGTTATTCATTTCAGGAGCGTGCCGTTGATCTGGTGTCACGCCTTACTCTTGAGGAAAAACAGGCCCTTTTGGGCAACAACATGGCTGCCGTGCCGCGCTTGGGCATAAAGCAGTACAATGTGTGGAGTGAGGCTCTGCACGGTGTGCTGTCAGGTGCCAACGCATCAGTAGGCCTGCAGGGACCCACATCGTTTCCCGGCAGCGTAGCACTGGGTTCCACATGGGATCCTGATCTGATGGAACTTGAGGCATCGGTCATAGCCGATGAGGCCCGCGCCATATTCCAGACCGGCACCAAGGGGCTTACATTCTGGAGCCCGGTGGTTGAGCCTATACGTGACCCGCGCTGGGGCCGTACGGGTGAGAGCTACGGTGAGGATCCGTTCCTGGCCGCAGTGATGAGCAGCGGATTTGTTCGCGGTATGATGGGCAGCGACCCTCTTTACATCAAGGCCGTTCCCTGCGCCAAGCACTATTTTGCCAACAACAGTGAGTTTGACCGCCACGTGGGCAGTTCAAATATGGACAGCCGCGATATGCGTGAGTTCTATCTCTATCCCTACAAGGAACTGATTGAGAAGGATAACCTGCCTTCTATCATGTCATCATACAACGCAGTGAACCATGTACCAACATCGGCCAGTGCACTCTATCTGGACACTATTGCCCGCCGCACATACGGTATGAAGGGTTACGTTACAGGTGACTGCGCCGCCATTGAGGATATCTACACAGGCCACTACTACGTGGAGACTGCCGAGGAGGCTACAGCTGCCGGACTCAAGGCCGGTGTTGACTCAGACTGCGGAAGCGTATATCAGCGTTACGCCCTGAGCGCACTTGAGAAAGGCCTTATCACAGAGGCCGATATGGACCGTGCGCTGGTCAATATGTTCACCATCCGTATGCGTACAGGCGAGTTTGATCCTCTGATGAAGGTTCCATTCGCCAATTATCCTGCCAGCACAGTGAACTCCGAGCGCAGTCAGGCCATTGCCCTTGAGGTGGCTACACGCACTCCCGTTCTGCTTAAGAACGATCAGGTTCCGGGCAAGACCAATAAGGCTCTGCCCATCAGCCTCAAGGATATCAAGAGTATCGCTTTGATAGGCCCGCAGGCTGACCGCGTTGAGCTGGGACCGTATTCGGGACGTCCTGAGCAGTCCAGCCGCACAAGCCCATACGCAGGCATAAGCAAATACATTGCAGACAAGGGTCTGGATATTGAGGTAACTCTGGCATCGGGAGGAAGCACCAAGAGCAAGAGTAACCTGCTTTACGTAGCCTATTTTGACCTGGAGAAGGCCGATGGCAGCAAGAGCCATCATGATGCTACCAAGTACAGTTCTTCATCGGAGGGCATAACCGTAGGCTCCGGTATGGGCACTGAGGAGCAGGTACGTTCCATTGATGACGGTTCATGGACCGCGTATGAGAATGTTGACCTTATCAATGTTGACAAGATAACCATCGGTGCCAACATACCCACAGAGGGCGGTATCATTGAGGTACACGTTGGCTCACCTGAGGGTAACCTGATAAGCACCATTGAGGCAACCCGTGCATCGGGCAAGAGGGTAGGCGGCGTTTATGGCGCCAGCACCCCCATGGAGGGTAAGGTAAACCGTCTGGGTTACAACGGCCCGCAGACCCTCTATCTGGTCTATAAGGCTCCAGAGGATGATGAAATAGCTGAGGATGTACTGGCTGCAGCGCGTAAATCAGACGTAGCGATTGTATTCGTAGGAACCGATGAGAACACCGCTACTGAGGAGGCTGACCGCCTGACTCTGAACCTGCCGGGCAATCAGGTCAAACTGATACAGGCAGTTGCAAAAGAGAACAAAAACACCATTGTGGTGATGCAGACTCTGGGTTGCGTTGAGGTTGAGGATTTCAAGAATATTGAAAACATTCCCGGCATACTGTGGACAGGTTACAACGGCCAGGCTCAGGGCGCCGCAATACCTTTGGTTTTGTTTGGTGATGTTACCCCAGGCGGTAAACTGAACGCCACATGGTATAAGTCAGTCAAGGATCTGCCGCCTATTACAGACTATACCCTGCGCGCAGAGAACGGCAAACCCGGCCGTACCCTGTGGTACTTTACCAAACCGGTATCATACGAGTTCGGTTACGGACTCAGTTACACCACATTTGAGTATTCAGACTTTATCATCAGCAAGAGTTCAATCACCCCCAATGACAAGATTACCATTAGTGTAAATGTAAAGAACACCGGTAATTATGACGGTGATGAGGTGGTACAGATCTATATGACCACACCAGACAGCCCTGCATCACTGCAGCGTCCTATCAAGCGCCTCAAGGGATTCAAGCGCGTAACCATTCCGCGCGGACAGACCCGCCTGGTGGAGATTGAGATTGATTGCGCTGACCTCTGGTTCTGGGATCTTAAGAGTGACCGCATCATATATGATTCAGGCCGTTATGTATTTGAGATAGGCTCTTCATCAAAGGATATCCGCGGAACCGTATCGGCCAATATGAACGGTCGCATTAATCCGCAGCTCAAGACCGTTGTGGCCGATTGCCGCGTATCAGTGCTTGAGATTGGTCAGACTGCTCAGACTCAGACATCGGCCTGCCTTACTGATGACTCATTCATCGGACTTGACAGGACAACCGTCAAGTACGTGAGCAGTAATCCAGATGTGGCAAGCATAGATGCTTCAGGATTGCTTACTGCTGTAGGTCCTGGTATCGCTACCATAACCGTAAGCATTTCATACGGTGGCAAGACGGTAAGTGACACCTATTCTGTAAAGGTTAACGCAGACCTCTCACTGGGCAGTCTCAAGAATGCAGGCCAGTCACTGCTAAAGCGTGGCCGCAAGCAGTACAGCGTGCTGGGCAAGATGTCATCAAAGGTTACAGCCACCGCCAAGTCTCCGAAACTGAACGTAAATGTGGAGCAGGCTCCTACAGTACCCGGAACCGCCGTTGTAACAGTATCTGAGCCTGTCACAGGCGATGCACAGAAATACTATGTAAACTTTGGAATAAAAGGCGTTCCGGATGAGTTCAATAACAATACATTGGGCCGTAATTGGGATGTGATACGCCGTAATGATGACAACCTGTTACTGGCTGACGGCAGGCTGGAGATTACCGCTGAGACAGGTGATATTAACGGCACGGCCGACAATGCTGCCAACCTGGTTCTGCAGAGCGCCAACAGTGACTGGACAATAGAGACTAAACTCCAGACAAGCGCCATTCCTGCTACTGCACAGAATGCCGGTCTGGTAGCCTATCAGGATGATTCACATTTTGTGAAGTTTGTATATGCTCCCGCAGCATTCCGTCGCGGACAGCAGCCGGCTGCAGCACCAGCAGCACCAGCAGCAGGCAGCCTGCAACTCTATGTTGAGGAGAACGGTGCATCAAAAAGTACTGTCAGTGTGAACCTTGCTGAAGCCGGAGTCAAGGATAACACCATATATCTCAAACTTGACAAGGACGGCAGTATTTACACTGCATATTACTCTGTTGACGGAAAGAACTGGATACAGGCCGGTCAGACAGAAGTATCCCTTAAGGATATCCAGGCTGGTGTGATGGCGTGTCAGGGCGTAATGAACATGCGTATGGGTATGCGTCCCGGCGGGGCTGCCGCCGCAGCACCGGTTCAGCAGAACAGCGCCCCGTTCAGGGCCTGGTTTGACTGGTTCAAGATCAAGAATCGCTGATGATGTACGCAAAAGGGACGGTTCCTACTGTGGGCGTTCGGGAAAAACGTCCGCGGAAAGAACCGTCCCTTTTGCTGCTGACCATTGCACTGCTCTGGTCAGTGGCATTCATTGGTTGTGCATCACATACCAAAACTCTTTCCCGCAAACTGCCCGTCAATGATATAGCGGGCATGACCTCCTATCAGGGAAAACAACTTTTGCTGAGCCGGCAGGGAGTAATCCTGACCACATCTGATAACAAATTATTCCAGGCATTTGATTTCAACAGCACCTACGCAGGCTACTATGACTATGTCAGGTTCGCTGCCATCAGCGCATCAGATAAGAGCATCTGCATAGCAGGGGAGTATACAGACGGAAAGCCTGCCGTGTTTGAATCATCTACAGGCACAGTATGGAGCGAGCGTGAATTGAGCTACAGAAAGGACGGTGAGACCCATTTCCTGCAGTCTAAGCCAATAAGCCTGGAGTATGACGCCCCTCATGACCGTTTCATCATGACCTGCTCAGATAGCACCCTGTTCTACATGCCCGGTTGCTCGCATTGCAATAGCATACAATAAGAACCGCCCCTATTGCACAAAAAAAACTCCGACCTTGTGGGGCCGGAGTTTTGAGTTTGTGGGTTAGAGGGTTATGCCTCTGCGGGAGCCTCAGCTGCCTCCTCAGCGGGAGCAGCTTCCTCAGCGGGAGCCTCAGTAGCTTCAGCTGCTGCTTCTTCTGCAGCTGCCTCGGCTGCGGCTGCCTCAGCTGCTGCCTTGGCCTCAGCCTTCTTGGCGGCCACCTTCTCAGCGATAGCCTCGTTAACCTTCTTTTCTGCTTCCAGTTTAGCCTTGCCCAGTTCACGCTTAGCCTGCTCTTCCTTTACGGTGATAGCCTTGAGTGCACTCTCCTTGGCCTGCTTCCAAGCATCGAACTTGGCCTGAGCTGCTGCCTCATCAAAAGCGCCTTTCTTAACGCCACCCTTGAGGTGCTTCATCAGGTACACGCCCTCACGTGAGAGGATGTTGCGTGCGGTGTCGGTGGGCTGTGCGCCAACCATTACCCAATACAGGGCTCTTTCGAAGTTCAAATCTACTGTAGCGGGATTGGTGTTAGGATTGTAAGTACCAATCTTCTCAATAAACTTTCCATCACGTGGAGCTCTGGAGTCTGCAATTACGATTGAATAGAAGGCATAACCTTTGTGGCCTCTTCTCTGCAATCTGATTTTTGCTGCCATAAGTTGTTGTTTTTATTGAATTTATAAATGATTTGAATAGCCGTTATCCCGTAACGGCGGCGCAAAGGTAGTAAAAAAACTGATGCACTCTACATCCCGCGTATTATTTTTATTTTTTGACAGTTAAGTCAACGCTCTTTAGGTCAGAGTCCAGTGATGAGCCGCCGTACATGATTCTGTAGCGTCCGGGGCGGAACTTGAGTCCGTCAGTAGCCTCGTCATAGAAGCTGAAAGCCTCCTTGTTAAGCTCAATCTTAACGGTTTTGGTCTGTCCGGCGCCGATGTTAACACGTGCAAATCCGGCCAGTGACTTGATGGGAGCACCTGCATCGTCAAGTGCTTTGACATAAACCTGGATAACCTCATCACCGTCAATCTTACCGGTGTTGCTGACAGGAACTGTCAGGGTCATGTTCTGAGCATTGCCTTTTGTCTTGGCCTTACCGTAGCTGAATGTGGTGTAGCTCAGACCGTAACCGAAAGCATACAGGGGCTGGCCCTTGAAGTAACGGTATGTGCGGTTATTCATTGAGTAGTCCTGGAAATCAGGGAGCTGGTCAGTTGAAGCGTAGAAGGTAACCGGCAGACGGCCTGCAGGGTTGTAATTGCCGAACAGCACATCGCCAACGGCCTCACCGCAAGCCTGACCGCCGTACCAAGCCTGGATGAGTGCGTCATACTTGCTCTCTACGTTGCCGAATCCCATGGCGCTGCCTGATACGTTAACCAGAACAATCGGCTTACCTGTAGCGTCAAGCTCGGCCAGCAACTGCTGCTGGATCTCGGGGAGCTCAATCTCTGAACGGTCATGGCCTTCACCCTCTATGTCTGATGATATACCGCTTACCATGATGATTACATCGGCAGGAGCAATCTTCTTGATGACGCTGGGGAAGTCAACCGGACCGCGGCTGTAGATATCAAATGAGAATGATGCTGAACGGGCCTCAGGCTGTACCAGATCAATGTAGATATTATAGGTCTTGCCTTCCTCTACATGGAATGTGGTCGATGCAGCGCCACGGCCGCCGCCAAATCCGCCGAATCCGCCGAATCCGCCTCGGCCACCGCCCTGACCGGCATTCTTGGCAATGGTGTCACCGTTCAGGATAAAATTGTAACGTGAGCTTCCGCGTACGTTGTAAATCATATCGCCGGTGTAATCGGCTGTAAAACTGCCGGTGTATTTGGCTGAGAATCCGGTCATGTTGACGCCGGTCTCCCAGGGGCAGTCCTCATGTGCAAGGGCGGGTGATGTGGTGTTGAGGCTCAGGGGCTCGTCATAGTCAGCCTTGGCTGCTACGGCACCGGTCCAGTCAAGAGTGTTGTAGTACTCTGCATGCAGACCCTTACCACCGTTTATTTCAGATACGTAATGTTTGGTGATATAGGGTACATTCAGGTCACAACCCTTCTCGTAGATAATCTTAGCACCGGGAGCGGCCTCGCGGATGCCGTCCAGGATGGTCTTGCTGTTGGCTGCTGTGGGGTAGCCGTTGTAGTTACCCAGGATAACGCGTGCATCATCGGCATTGGGACCTACTACTGCAATGGTGATATCCTTCTTGAGGGGCAGGATGTTACCGGCGTTCTTGAGCAGAACAATGGCCTCATGGGCGGCTTTGCTGGCAAGTGCGGTGTGGGCGGGGCTGCTAAGGTCATCCAGACCAAGGTTTGCCCAGGGCAGATCCTCGGCGGGATCAAACATACCCAGCTCAAAACGGGCCTTGAGGATACGGCGTACGCTTACGTCAATATCGGCCTCAGTGATAAGGCCCTGCTGTATGGCCTGGGTCAGTGAACGGTAACTTGTACCGCACTCAATGTCTGCACCGGAAAGAACGGCATCGGCCGATGCGCTTGCTGCATCCTTGTGAGTGCCGTGCTGGCGGGCGTTGAAGAAGTCACCTATGGCACCGCAGTCAGTAACAACCAGGCCTTTGTAGCCCCACTTGTTGCGCAGGATATCCTGCAGCAGACGGTCGCTGGCGCAGCAGGGATCACCCTCGTAACGGTGATATGCGCACATAACCTCCTGTACGTTGCCGTCCATAACCAGGCTCTTGAAAGCGGGCAGGTAGGTCTCCCACAGGTCACGGCCCGATACGGTTACGTCAAACTGATGACGCAGGGGCTCGGGACCACTGTGTACTGCGTAGTGCTTGGCGCATGAGTGCAGCTTAAGATATTTGGAGTCATTGCCCTGCATACCAAGAACAGTCTGGGTACCCATTACGGAGTTTAGGTAGGGATCCTCACCGGGAGTCTCCTGGCCACGTCCCCAGCGAGGGTCGCGGAAGATGTTGACGTTAGGGCACCAGAAAGTGAGTTCAGGGTTGCCAGGGTAGTAGGTTACACCCATGGGTACATTAAACAGCGATGGATCGCTATGGTTGGTGCGGTTCCAGTTGGCGCGAGCCT
>JAGBPB010000098.1 GCA_017633615.1 Bacteroidaceae bacterium
ACGGGCAACTAACGCTCGTTGCCAACATCGGGACACTCTCAGCTGAAACAAGCGGTGCCCATACCACATTCTCCGGCTCTCTGACTTCCGTCGATGGTCTCTCCGTAGGGTCGAAGTTGCGTCTGTCATATCCAGATTACAATACTGATTATCGGGGCCAGGATGGCACGCTGCAGTATATCTCCGATCGTTGCAATTTCTCCTTTGCCGAGGTGGAGATTACTGAACTGAATACGGATACAAAAGTAATCACGACCACCAATGCCTCCTTCAAAAACTGCCAGGCCATCTGGAAAATGAAGTTCCAGGATGCGGATGGTGACATCAACGTAACAAGTGTCACGATTGCCGCAGACTACATTAAGAACTATACAAGCGGTAGCCTGGCTTTTGTAGGGCAGATAACCATTACTCCTGAAACACCTACTAATGAAATATGGGTGGCCGTCAGTTCTATGAATCGTGATAATAACTATGTAATCAAATGTGTCACTGACAATTCAAGAAAACTGAGTTGCGTAAAGAAAGGAAATCTTCAGGCTGGGAAGTATTATACTTCGACCTTGACGATGACGCCGTTGGATGCAAACTTCATTTCGGAAATCAACACGGTATCTGATTTGGTTCAGTTATCCAATGAAGTTAGTATCGGTAAGACCTATGAAGGTCAGACTGTAACATTGAACAGTAATCTGGACCTTTCTGAAATAGATAATTTCCAGCCCATTGGCTTAACTGCCTCCCTTCCTTTCAAAGGGAGTTTCAACGGTAATCACAAGACCATCTCCAACCTGAAGATTACTACGGAAAGCAGTTCTGCAAATTACACAGGCCTGTTTGGCTATATGTCAGGTACTTCAAACTCGGTCTATGACCTCACGCTGGCCGATTGTACCATCTCATCAAACAATAATAATAAAACAGGTGGGATAGCCGGTTACGCTGAAGGCGCGTTTACTAATTGTCACGTGACCGGGAGCGTCACTGGGCAAACAAGTGTTGGCGGCATCATCGGCAATGCATCAAATAATAATGTTTCAATAAGTGGATGTACTTTTCACGGCTCTGTAACTGCTGAGAAAGCCAATGGAGGCAATGCCGGCGGAATCGTCAGCCTTTGTGGTCCTAAACTAGTGAATTGCACCAATTACGGAACGGTTACTGGAACGGAAAGAGCCGGAGGTATCACATCGCAAACCCAGAACTCCGCCATGGATGCAATCACCTCCTGCATAAACTATGGTGATGTGACAGGAAGAACGCGCGTAGGCGGTATTGTCGGCCAAGCCACCGGAGCAATGGGGATTATCAATTGCACCAATCACGGGAAGGTAAAGAGTAATGGTAAAGGATGGTTTAACCACAACTCTTCAAAGAACGAGGACTTATATGGCAGTTTTACGGGTGGTATAGTCGGATGGAACGATCATCAAGGAAGCGAGACGACCATATCCGGCTGCATTAATAATGGAGCCGTAGAGGCCGTTGACAATTATGTCGGTGGCATCATAGGTTGGGCCTCCTTAACTAATAGCTCTACGGACAATCATGATACTTACATAACAATTACCGGTTGTGAGAATAACGGCGCGGTGCAATCGGCAAAGAATTGTGTCGGCGGTATTGTTGGAGCCACTTCCGTAGGGCGAAAGAACGCCATTATCCGAATCCTCTCTTGCGTAAATACT
>JAGBPB010000003.1 GCA_017633615.1 Bacteroidaceae bacterium
CACGGCCAAGCTCGTTGCGGACATCCTCGGCGTTGCGGCCTTCATAACAGCTGGTGGGGAATCCGTAATAGACCCAAAGGAATGAGCATATCTGCATCTTCTTGTTGGGACGGCGCAGCTCCTCTATGCCATCAGCCTGTATCTTGATAATCTGGCCGGGGCCGATATAAAGCTTTGTCTCAAATCCAAGGTTGGGGAAGGCTGTGGTCTCCGTTGTCACGGCAACAGCACCTTCTCTGACTCCCAAGGCTATCGATGTACGTCCCCATGAGTCACGGGCCGCGATGATACCATCCTCGGTGAGCAGCAGCATGGAACATGAACCCTTGATGGTCCTGTACACATTCTCTATGCCTTCTACAAAGTTCTTTCCCTTTATGATAAGTAAAGCGACAAGTTCAGTAGGATTGATCTTTCCGCTACTGAATTCGCTCAGGTGCATGTTTTCAGCCAAAAGCTGCTCGCAAATCTCCTCCTTGTTGTTGATTTTGGCTACTGTTACCAGTGCGAATCGGCCCAAATGGCTGTTCATAAGCATGGGCTGTGCATCAGTGTCGCTGATTACGCCAATACCGCTGTTTCCTCTAAAACGGTCAAGTTCGCATTCGAACTTGCTGCGGAAGTAGTCGTTTTCAAGGTTGTGGATGCTTCGTGTGAAACCCTCCTCGGGGCTGTAGGTTGCCATACCGGCACGGCTGGTTCCAAGATGTGACTGATAGTCAGTTCCGTAAAAAAGATCATTGATGCATCTCGCTTTCGAGACGACTCCAAAAAATCCGCCCATTTGCTATAGAGAAATGTGTTTAGTATTCTGGCCGCAAAATTACAATTTCTATCCGAAATCACATATTTGTAAAAGGTTCCCTTTTATCAACAATTTAGTTAAGAAAACACAAAGCCCATCACGCAGGTTAATACGCAGATTCAATAGTATTGGAGCGAGCGAATGCTTGGAGCGAGACCGCGGTCCCGGAGGGCCGCCAAGCGAAATGAAATGGAGCGCTTTTGCGTAGCAAAATAAAAGGAGGCCTTGAATCCTTTCACACGACAAAGGGACGGCAAATTGCCGCCCCTTTGTCGGGATGAAAGGATTCGAACCTTCGACCACCTGGTCCCAAACCAGGCATTCTAACCGGACTGAACTACATCCCGAAAGCCTTTCTTATCTGAAAAGCGGTGCAAAGGTACGCTTTTAAGTCAGAATCAGCAAATATTTTTTATTTCAGAATCTCGTACGCCTTGAAGCACTTTACGAGCTTCTCGGTTGCTATGTCTATCTGCTCTTTGGTGTGGGTAGCCATCAGAGAGAAGCGGATCAGGGTATCCTCGGGAGCGCAGGCCGGCGGAATAACCGGATTCACAAACACACCCTCCTCAAACAGCATCTTGGTGATATAGAAGGTCTTGTAGAAATCCCTTATATACAGCGGAATTATAGGAGTAGATGTCTTGCCTATCTCGAATCCAAGCTGGCGGAAATTGTTCAGGGCATAATCTGTAAGTTCCCAAAGACGTTCTATGCGCTCAGGCTCATTCTTCATTATCTGCAAGGCTGCACGTGCCGCCGCAGTAGCAGCAGGAGTATTGCTGGCACTGAATATGTATGAGCGTGAGTGATGGCGCACCCAGTTGATTATCTCCTTATCGGCAGCGATGAATCCGCCTATTGCAGCCAGGGATTTGCTGAATGTACCCATTATGATCTCCACCTGATCAGTCAGACCGTAATGGTTGCAGACGCCGCGTCCGTGGTCACCCATAACGCCAAGTCCGTGAGCCTCATCCACCATAACGCAGCAGTTGTACTTGTCCTTGAGAGCCACAATACCCGGCAGGTCTGCCAGATCGCCCTCCATGCTGAACACGCCGTCCACTACAACCAGTTTGAGTGAATCCGGCTCACAACGCTGCAGAGTCTTCTCCAGCGAAGCCATATCGTTATGCTTGAACTTGAGCGGCTTGGCAAATGAAAGACGGCGGCCATCTACAATTGATGCATGGTCCAGATCATCGCAGATAACATAGTCATCACGCCCCATAAGGCAGGAGATGGTACCCAGATTGGTCTGGAAACCGGTAGAGAAGATCATCGCCTCTTCCTTGCCTACAAACTCGGCAAGTTCAGCCTCAAACTCCTTGTGAAGGTCCAATGTGCCGTTAAGATAACGGGAACCCGCGCAACCGGTACCGTATTTCCTGGCAGCCTCAACAGCAGCTTCAATAACCTTAGGATGGTTGGTCAGTCCCAGATATGAATTGGAACCGAACATCAGGACCTTGCGGCCCTCCATTATCACCTCAGTATCCTGCTGGCTTGAAATACATCTGTGGTACGGGTAGATACCCTGTGCCTTGCCTTCCTGAGGAAGGGTGTACGCAGCACATCTTTCGCTAAGTTTGTTCATAACGGCGCAAAATTAGTCAATTTGCCGAAAGGTGCAACCAAATTTTCTTATCTTCGCAAATGGTTTATGCCGATGTCATGAATATAAAAAGGAAAATAGTATTCGTCTATAACCCGATATCCGGAAGCCGCCGGCTTATCCCGGTCCTTCCTATTATTGAACGGTTTGTAAACCGTGACCTTTATGACTACAGCATAGTTTCCACTGAATACAAAGGACATGCCACAGAGCTTGCCCGTGAGTATGCCGCAAAGCAGTATGATGCCGTTATCGCCGTAGGAGGTGACGGAACCGTGAATGAGGTTGGCTGCGGGCTTATCGGAACAGATACCGCACTTGGCATTATCCCATGTGGTTCAGGTAACGGACTGGCCAGGCATCTGGGCATACCCATGGACCCTTTCAAAGCAGTAAAATGGCTTGACAAATCCATATTCACTGAGATTGATTACGGAATGATGGGTGACCAGCCTTTCTTCTGCACCTGCGGAGTGGGATTTGACGCCAAGGTGAGCGATTCCTTCTCAAAAGCCGGTTCACGCGGAGTGCTTACATACCTGGAGAGCATAATGAAGGAGATTGCCACATATCACAATGAGACCTACAAGCTCTCCTTTGACAATTCAAGTGAAACCTTTGAAGCCTTTTTCATAACCTGCGCCAATGCAGACCAATGGGGTAACAATGCATATATCGCCCCCACAGCATCGCTCCAGGACGGTATTCTGGATGTGATAGCCGCCCACCCCTTCAATGTGGTCGATGCTCCGTTGATTGCCTTCCAACTATTCAATAAACAGATTCACAAGAATCCAAAAATAAGTGTCCGGAAATGTCGCGGAGTGACCATTACCCGTGACTCAGATGGCCCTGCCCATTATGACGGAGAGCCGGTAATGCTGGGCAAGGAGATACATATTGAGATCGTATCCAGAGGACTTAAGGTTCTTATCCCCGACAGGCATCGAGGCATTTAGAACTTTAAGTAAAAATCCCTTACAAGTTCAACATACCCGGCAGTCTCGTTTCCATCAGATCCGCATATTTCAAGAACACTGGTTTTTAGAGACGGGCTATTTCTTTTGAACGCTACAAGTGACCGCTTAGGTTCCTTGCCCGGTGCGGTTACCACATCCGTTCTTATACACAAGTCAAGACCTTGTACCGCAGCGCATTTAACAAACTCACTCACTGAATCATAAGGCAGAACGAGACAAAGCATACCGTCATCAGCAAGCAGTTTTGCCGCACATGAGGCCAGAGTCTCATAGCTCAGCGCATCATTATGACGTGCCGTATTCCGTCCGGAATCAGGGCTCCTTAAGGAATCACGGAAATACGGTGGGTTACATACTATCCTGTCAAACCTGGATTCAGCCACAAATGACGCAATATCAGCACATTCCACTTTTACAGAATCTGCCCAAGGTGAACCGGTCACATTCTGACGGGCCTGCTCCGCCGCCTCACGGTCAATCTCTACAGCTGTCACCCTGCCCGCCCCACGCTGCGCGGCCATCAAGGCTATCAGGCCTGTCCCGGTGCCAATATCAAGCACGCCGCATCCCGCATGGACAGGGAACCATGCTCCAAGCAGCACGCCGTCAGTGCCCACTTTCATGGAACAACGCTCCTGCTCAATGTTGAACTGTTTGAATCTGAACCAGCTGTTAGACATAGGATAGATACTCTTTTCCGGGCACAAATGTACTTTTTTTGTTTTATTCACGGGTTTTGACAGGGCAAAATACACGCACATGCGCGCAAATCATTAATTTTGCAGATTGTTTACAAGATTATATATGTTCACAAGAAAGAAGTCTGAAGATACTTTTGATGAATCCAACCCGTCATTCTCTATGATTGCCGATTTTGACGGTAATGAGAGCGGACTGTTTGAATCAGATCTGGATGATGTGGTACCCGTGCTTCCACTCAGGAACATGGTGCTGTTCCCCACTGTTGTAATGCCGGTTACCGTTGGACGCAAATCATCACTCAAACTCATACAGAATGCCTCATCAGACGGCAAACAGATAGCAGTTTTCTGCCAGAAAGACCCCGACACTGAGAATCCCGGCCTCAACGACCTCTATTCAGTGGGTGTGCTGGCAAAAGTAATACGTGTGTTCGATATGCCTGACCAGACCACCACAGTGGTGCTGCAGGGTATGCAACGCATCAAGCTCAAGAGCATCATAGATGACACCCCATACCTGATAGGTACGGCTGAGCTTTTCCCGGAGGTATTGCCCCCCACCCGCAGCAAGGAATTCAAGGCTATAGTTGATTCCTGCAAGGACGCCGCAATAAAGTATGTAAAGCTGTCTGACAACATACAGCCTGACGCAGCATTCGCGCTCAAGAACATATCCAACGGACTGTTCCTGACGAACTTCATCTGCGCGAACCTGCCTTTTGACATCAAGGAAAAAGCACGCCTGCTGCGTGAGGCCACCTGCTCAAACCGTGCCCTGAGCCTGCTCTCACTGCTTAACCGTGAGATTCAGCTGGCCGAGCTCAAGATGAGCATACAGCGCCGCACGCATGAGGATATTGACAAGCAGCAGAAAGAGTATTTCCTGCAGCAGGAGCTCAAGAACATTCAGGATGAGCTGGGCGGAAGCGTTCAGGATCAGGATATTGAAGAGATGCGTATGCAGGCTAACCAGAAGAAATGGAGTGCCGATGTACGCAAGATATTTGACAAGGAGCTCATCAAACTGGAGCGCACCAACTCGCAGTCACCTGACTACAACGTTCAGCTTTCATATCTGCAGACTGTACTGAACCTCCCGTGGGGTGAATACACCAAGGATAACCTTGATATGAACAATGCCCGTAAGGCTCTTGACAAGGACCATTACGGGCTGGAGAAGGTTAAGGAGCGCATCCTGGAACACCTGGCAGTTATGAAGCTGCGCGGTGATTTCAAATCACCTATACTCTGTCTCTACGGCCCTCCCGGAGTCGGTAAGACATCACTGGGACTCTCCATTGCAAACGCCCTGAAACGCAAATACGTGCGTGTTTCACTGGGCGGATTGCATGATGAGGCTGAGATCCGCGGCCACCGCAAGACCTACATAGGCGCCATGCCCGGCCGTATCATCAAGGGCCTGACCAAGGCCGGCTCATCAAACCCCGTATTCATTCTCGATGAGATTGACAAGGTAAGCCAGATGACCAATCAGGGCGATCCGTCATCGGCCCTGCTTGAAGTTCTTGACCCCGAGCAGAACGTGGCATTCCACGACAACTATCTGGACATAGACTATGACCTTTCAAAGGTTATGTTCATAGCTACCGCCAACAATATCAACACCATACCCGCTCCGCTGCTGGACCGCATGGAGCTGATTGAGGTGAGCGGATACATAACGGAAGAGAAGATTGAGATTGCCAAGCGCCACCTCATACCCAAGGAGATGGAGGCCAACGGCCTTAAGAAAGGATCCCTAAATATCACTAAGCCTGCAATTGAGGCTATCATTGAAAGCTATACCCGTGAATCGGGCGTGCGTGAACTTGACAAGAAGATTGGCAAGATATGCCGTAAGACCGCTTGCAAGTACGCAAATGATGCCGATTTCGGAAAAATGACGGTGAAACCGGCAGATCTCAAGGAGTTGCTTGGTACCAAGCCCTACTCCCGTGACAAATATCAGGGTAATGACTATGCAGGTGTGGTGACAGGTCTGGCATGGACTTCCGTAGGCGGTGAGATTCTCTTTGTAGAGACCAGCCTGAGCCGCGGCAAGGAGGGCAAACTTACCCTTACCGGTAATCTGGGCGATGTAATGAAAGAGTCAGCCATGCTGGCTATGGAGTATATCCGCGCCCACGCCAAGCTGCTCAATCTGGATCCCGCCGTATTCAACTCATGGAACGTACATATCCATGTTCCTGAGGGCGCTATACCCAAGGACGGCCCGTCGGCAGGTATCACTATGGCTACGTCTATAGCATCGGCCTTTACACAGCGCAAGGTACGTGCCAACCTGGCTATGACAGGTGAGATTACCCTGCGCGGCAAGGTTCTGCCCGTGGGCGGCATACGCGAGAAGATTCTGGCCGCCAAGCGTGCAGGAATAACTGATATCATTCTCTGCTCAGAGAACAAGCGTGACATTGAGGAGATTCCTGCTGAGTACCTGAGTGGCGTGAAGTTCCACTATGTAAGCAACATAAGTGAGGTGTGGAAGATAGCCCTTCTGGATGAGAAGGTATCTGATGCACAGGAGATAGTCCCTATTCAGCAACCTGAAAAGCAGTAAGGAATTGAAAGGATTGACATTTGAACTTCAGCACACTGACGCTACCAGTCACGCCCGCGCCGGAAAGATAACGACCGGACACGGCGTGATAGAGACCCCTATTTTTATGCCTGTAGGTACTGTGGGATCTGTCAAGGCAGTACAGGTACCTGAGCTCAAGAATGACATAAAGGCTCAGATTATACTGGGTAACACCTACCATCTGTACCTGCGTCCGGGACTTGATGTCCTTGAAAAAGCCGGTGGATTGCATAAATTCAACAGCGTTGACCTGCCCATGCTCACTGACAGCGGCGGCTTCCAGGTGTTCTCACTTACCGGCCTGCGCAAGATGACAGAAGAGGGCGTGACATTCCAGTCACACATAGACGGTTCACGCCATCTGTTCACCCCGGAGCGCGTTATGGACATTGAGCGCAGCATAGGTGCAGACATCATGATGGCTTTCGATGAGTGCTGTCCCGGCGATGCTGACTACAAGTACGCCAAGAAATCAATGGAGCGCACCCACCGCTGGCTTGACCGCTGTGTGCAGCGTTTCAGTGAGACTGAGCCCAAGTACGGCTACCATCAGTCACTGTTCCCTATCGTTCAGGGCTGCGTATATAAGGACCTGCGCTCAGCATCGGCTGAATATATTGCTTCAAAAGGCGCTGAGGGCAATGCCATAGGCGGACTTGCCGTAGGTGAGCCCACAGAGGTTATGTATGAGATGATTGACCTTGTTCACGGCATCCTGCCGCAGGACAAGCCGCGTTACCTTATGGGCGTAGGCACACCAGCCAACATACTTGAGGCAATAGCTCTGGGTGTTGATATGTTTGACTGCGTAATGCCCACCCGCAACGGCCGTAACGCAATGCTGTTTACCAAAGACGGCATAATAAACATACGCAACAAGAAATGGGAGGATGCCTTTGAGCCCATTGAAGCCGACGGTGCATCATACGTGGATACGCTCTACACAAAGGCTTACCTGCACCATCTGTTCAAGGCACAGGAGTATCTGGCCCTGCAGATAGCATCCCTGCACAACCTGGCCTTCTACCTGTGGCTGGTTCGTGAGGCACGCAAGCACATTCTGGCTGATGACTATCACGCATGGAAGGACATTATGGTAAGACGTGTAATGCAACGCATATAATCAGTTACTATGGCAAACCCTATCAGACATAGACTGCTCAAAAAGCTTGACTGGTACATCATAAAGAAGTTCCTGGGTACATACTTCTTTACCATTGCGCTGATTATCATCATCATGGTTGTATTTGACTACAATGAGCATATTGACAAGCTCAACAAGGCCACCGCCCATGAGATCATATTTGAGTACTATCTCAACTTTATACCCTACTTCATAAACATGTTCAGCCCCCTGTTCGTGTTTATCGCCATCATATTCTTTACATCAAAACTGGCTGAGAACTCTGAGATAATTGCCATGTTCTCCACAGGCATGAGTTTCAAGCGTATGATGGTGCCCTATCTGCTTTCGGCCGCTTTCATCGCCTGTTTCACCCTATACCTGGGTTCTCAGGTCATTCCTAAAGGCAGTATAACAAGGCTCAACTTTGAGTCCCGATACAAGATGAGCCATTACAACCGTGACAACTCTGACGGCACGTATAACATTCAGTTGGAAGTTGAAGAGGGTGTGATAGCATACATAGAGAATTTCCAGAAATACAACATGACCGGCTACCGTTTTGCGCTGGATAAGTTTGAAGGAAAGAAGCTGGTATCCCATATGACGGCCAGAAGCATAGCTTATGATACCCTTTCAACGGAAAAGTATCACTGGACAGCAAAGAACTACATGATCCGTGACCTGTCGGGTACCATTGAGACCATCAGCCAGGGCAGTCAGATGGACACCATCATTCACTTTGAGCCGGCAGACTTCCTCATTACCAACGGACAGCAGGAGACTATGTCATCGGCAGAACTGAGGGAGTACATCAACCGTCAGAAAGAACGCGGACTGGGCAATATTCAGGACTTTGAAATTGAGTACCACAAGCGATATGCCATGTCATTCGCGGCATTCATCCTGACAATCATAGGCGTATCACTCTCCAGCCGCAAGCGTAAGGGAGGCATGGGTCTGTATCTTGGTATAGGACTTGGACTTAGCTTTGGCTACATACTGTTCCAGACAGTATCATCAAACTTTGCCATAACCGGCTCCATGTCTGCTTTCTGGGCTGAATGGTTGCCTAATATCATATACTTGCCTATAGCGGTATTCTTATACATAAAAGCACCTAAATAACTTTTATCATGAGATTTGATGAATTTGATTTCCAGCCTGCGTTGCTGGACGCAATTGACTCCATGAACTTTAAGGAATGCACTCCTATCCAGGAGAAAGCCATTCCATATCTTCTTGAGGGACGTGACCTTATAGGCATAGCACAAACCGGAACCGGCAAGACCGCAGCATATCTACTGCCGGTTCTTGACAAACTTTCATCAGGCCGATACCCTGAAGGCTCGGTGAATTGCCTCATTATGGTTCCCACCCGTGAGCTTGCCCAGCAGATTGACCAGCAGGTTGAAGGCTTCTCATACTTTACCAATATATCCGGCACTGCCGTCTACGGCGGTAATGACGGCATACGCTTTGAGCAGGAAAAGCGCGGTTTCGCAATGGGTACTGATATCGTTGTGGCCACCCCGGGGCGCCTTATCAGCCACATCAGTCTGGGTAATGTTGACCTGTCAAAAGTTTCATTCTTTATTCTGGATGAAGCTGACCGCATGCTTGACATGGGTTTCTATGATGACATCATGCAGATTGTAAAGCAGCTGCCTGCCAAGCGCCAGAACATGCTGTTCAGCGCCACCATGCCGCAGGAGATCCAGAACATGGCACGCACCATCCTGCATAATCCCGTTGAAGTGAAACTGGCTGTATCCAAGCCTGCCGATAAGATTCTGCAAGCCGCATACGTATGCTATGAAGCTCAGAAACTGCCTATCATACAGAGCCTGTTCAGCAACAACGCGCCCAAACGTGTCATTGCATTTGCATCATCCAAGCTTAAGGTAAAAGAGATAACCAAATCACTGCGCCGCCTGGGCCTCAATGTAGGTGAGATGCACTCTGACCTCACTCAAGCAGAACGTGATGACATAATGCACCGCTTCCGCAACGGCCACATTAACATCCTTGTAGCCACTGATATCGTATCACGCGGAATAGACATTGATGATATAGACCTGGTGCTGAACTTTGACGTGCCGCAGGATCCTGAGGATTATGTACACCGCATAGGCCGTACCGCCCGTGCCGGCGCTGAGGGCTGCGCCATCACATTCATAAGCTTGGACGATCAGTCCCGCTTCCACCACATAGAAAAGTTCCTGGGCAAAGAGGTCTATAAAGTTCCCATCCCCGCAGAGCTAGGCGAAGCTCCTGAATATTCTCCAATAAAACCCAAGGTTTTCCACAAGGGGAAAGGAAAGCATTTCTTTAGAAAGCCTAAATCGAAGTAAGCAAACTCTAAAACGAACTAAAAAACGGGAGGTATGGTCTCAGAAACCATGGCCGCCCGTGGGCTTGTGAACGGGAGGGGCCCGCCGCGAAGCGGTGGGAGGGATAGCGCGAAGCGCGTAGTTTCAGAGACTATACCTCCCGCTTTTTTCCTTGAAAATCAATACTGTTCTTTCTCGTTGGGGAAATCCTGGTTTTTGACGTCCTCTACGTAGTGACCTACCGCATCAGTGATGGTTTCAAAGAGGTTTGCATAGCGGCGCAGGAAACGCGGGCTGAACTCATTGTTCATGCCCAGCATGTCGGCGCAGACAAGGACCTGACCGTCAACACCGCCGCCGGCACCGATGCCGATGATGGGTACGTTCACCTCTTTTGCTACGCGCTCGGCAAGCTTGGCGGGGATTTTCTCAAGTACGATTGAGAAGCAGCCTACCTCCTCCAGCTTGTGGGCATCGGAAATGAGTTTCTCAGCCTCGGCCTCCTCCTTGGCGCGTACGGCGTAGGTGCCGAACTTGTTGATGGACTGCGGGGTGAGGCCCAGATGTCCCATTACGGGGATACCGCACTCTATAATGTGACGGACCGATGGCAGGATCTCCTCACCGCCCTCCAGCTTGAGGGCATCGGCATGAGAGACCTTCATTATCTTGATGGCGTTGGTTACGGCCTCTGAGTCATTGATCTGATAGGTACCGAACGGCATGTCAACCACCACGAGGGCGCGCTGAACACCGCGTACAACTGACTTGGCGTGATATATCATCTGGTCAAGTGTAATGGGCAGTGTAGTCTGATTACCGGCCATAACGTTTGATGCCGAATCACCTACCAGAATAACGTCAATGCCGGCCCCATCGACCATCTTGGCCATAGTGTAATCATAAGCCGTAAGCATTGCAATTTTCTCACCACGCTGTTTCATCTCCCTGAGACGCTGTGTGGTCACTTTTCTCTTGTCCTCAGTAATATATCCCATAATGTCATATATGTAAATTGGACCGCGAAGATAATGCTTTTCTGAAAGGGATTTACTATTTTTGGGTAGTTTATACTCCAAATGGATAACAAATCGCACTTTACTGTGTACAAAGCATCGGCCGGATCAGGCAAAACTTTCCGTCTGGCCGTGCAATATATCACCATGCTCATTAAGGAGCCTGAGAGCTACCGCCATATTCTTGCCGTGACATTCACAAACAAGGCTACGGCTGAAATGAAACAGCGCATTCTATCGCAACTTTACGGCATAGGCCACAACCTGCCGGGCTCAGCAAGCTACTATGATGAGGTTAAGAAAGTCCTCACGTACAACGAGCAGACCATACGCCACAACGCCATGCTGGCTCTGGATATGATACTGCAAGACTACGGCCGGTTCCGCGTGGAAACCATTGACAGTTTCTTCCAGACTGTGCTGCGCAGCCTGGCCCGCGAGCTCCACATAGGCGCAAACCTAACGCTTGAACTTGACACTGAGGTTGTTATTGACGAGGCTGTTGACTCATTCCTGGCAAACGTTGAGCAGGATTCGGCCGATAAACGCAACGTGATGGAGTTTGTTGAGAACAACATTGAGAATGACCGCAGCTGGTCTATTGACGGTACTCTCAAGAAGTTCTCACAGGAGCTGTTTCGAGAGATATTCATGGAGCGTGGCGACGAGCTGCGCCGGATACTCTCCCAGCCTGGCGCCGTGGCCGATTACAAACGCAATCTGACATTGGCCCGTGACAGTGTTCTGCCCGGCATCGTTGAGAGAGTGAAGGCTACCGGGCAGGATATGATTGGGGCCATTTCATCGGCAGGTTCAACAATTGAGGATCTTAACAGATACGTTAAGCCGTTAGTCCAGAAGATTGCCGACGGCACATTTGTTGACATGGACCTCAAGGGCAAGACCCTGGGCAATTGCCTTGAAGACCCAGACAAGTTCTATGACAAGGGAACACTCAAGAAATCACCACATCTGTCAAACCTGGCTCAGGAACGGCTCTCGCCCCTGCTTTCAAAAGCCAAGGATCTGTATGATGAATATAACTACAACCGCAACTCATTTGACGGCGCGCTGCAATACATCCACGAGTTGAGCCTGCTGCTGGGCATTCGTGCAGAGATAGACCGTCAGAGTCAGGAGCAGGGCCGTTTCATATTGGCCGACACACCGCAACTGCTCAGCAAACTGTCCGGCAGCGACACATCATTCGTTTATGAAAAGACCGGCAGCTTTATAGAGCACCTTATGATAGATGAGTTTCAGGACACCTCACGCCTACAGTGGGGTAACCTGCGGCTGCTGCTCTGGGAGTGCCTCTCCATAGGCAAGGACTGTCTTGTGGTGGGTGATGTCAAGCAGTCCATCTACCGCTGGCGCAACAGTGACTGGGATATCCTCAACTCCAGGATGGAGAAGGAACTGGCCACCTACAACCCGCAGGTCATTCCCATGGAGAGCAATTACCGCAGTCATCAGAACGTTATTGTTTTCAACAACGCCCTGTTTCCAAAGGCTGTGGAGATGATGCAGATGCACTACAACGGTCAGACCGGCACCAGTTACTCCGCCATCGAGGCTGCCTACAACGAGGTTGAACAGGTTAGTCCCAAAGCTGACGGCCAAGGTTACGTCTATGTCATGGCCCAAGGTAAGAAAGACAAAAAAAACGATAAGAGTCAAGAGGATCAGGAAGATTCTGCCGATAAAATATTCCAACAAATTGAGGAACAGCTGGACAATCTTACCCAAGCCGGAGTAGAACAGACAGACATAGCTATTCTGTGCCGTTACAGCAGTCAGATAGCAGCTATCGCCGAGTGGTTTGCAACAAACCGTCCGGAGTACCGCATGATATCAAGCGAGGCCTTCCAGCTGGCATCATCAGTATCAGTCCGCATACTCATCAACGCCTTGCGCTGGCTCACAGACAAGACCAACAACGTAGCCTTGGCACAGCTTGTATGGGAGCGTGAGTGCGAGATAGTCAAGTCCGGGCTCCCGTTTGACAGCCTTATGGCACATGGACTTGAAGCCTACCTTCCAAAGGTTTTCCTTGATGAATTGGAGTCACTGCGCCACCTGCCGCTCTATGAACTGACAGAGAAACTATACTCCATCCTGGAACTGGAACGCATAGAAGGACAGGACCAGTATGTTATGACCCTTTTTGATACCATCTGCCAATGGGTGAGCCGCAACCCCGGTGAGCCATCGGCTTTCCTTACAGAATGGGACGAAAAACTTTACAAGACCCCTATTCCCGCAACCGATGCCAACGGCATACGCCTGCTCACCATCCACAGGTCAAAGGGATTGGAGTTCCACACCGTCATCGTGCCCTATTGCAACTGGGAGGTTATTGACTACCGCCACAACGAACGAATCTGGACTACCCCCACTGTTGACCCTTTCAAGGGCATGCCACTGCTGCCCATAGGATTCAGCAAAAGTTTGGCAAACTCCGTATTCAACGAAGAATTCAAGCAGGAGGCAGGGTTACAGACAGTTGATAATCTGAACCTTCTTTACGTTGCCCTGACCAGAGCTACAAGCAACCTCATAGTACTGAGCCCGCAGGGAAAAGGAACCACAATGACTGACGTACTAATCTACGCCCTGTCAGCAGCCTTTGATTGCATCCCCCATGATCAGAACATCTACATCTATGAGAGAGGCCAGATAATGCCACACCAAGAGAAAGAGAGCGAGACAACAGACAACCCCTTTGAACTCAGGCCCACAGCCCAGGATCTGCAGTTGCGCTCCTACCCCATAAACGCCAGGTTCCGCCAATCAGGCGAATCCATCCGTTTTGTCCATTCCGCCGACGATTCCGACGACCGCCAGGAGGAGTACATCCAGACCGGCAAGCTGCTCCACAACCTCTTTGCCGCCATCCGCACCACGCAGGATATCAACCCGCAGGTAGACAGCATGTTAAGCCAAGGCCTTATAGAAACATCAAAAAAGGCCGATGAAATCCGGAAAATGATTACAACGCACATAGATGCATCGGGCGTACAGTCCTGGTTTGACGGTTCCTGCACCCTGTTCAACGAGGCCTCCATCATCTACCGTGACGGAGGCGTGCTCCAAACCCGCCGCCCCGACCGCGTAATGATAAGACCTGACGGCAGCGCCATAATAGTGGACTTTAAATTCGGCCGCGAACGTGAGGAGTACCTCTACCAGGTTCGCGAGTATATGGACCTGCTACGAAAAATGGGCTATCCGCAGGTGGAAGGCCATATCTGGTATGTCTACGCCAACAAGATAATAGACTGCTAATTCAATTATTAACCTTATAAACAAGACATTATGAAAGACTTTAATTATTTCGCTCCAACAGAAGTAGTATTCGGTAAGAAATCCGAGGAACAGGTAGCCCAGCTTGTACGCAAATACGGCGGCACCAAGGTTTTGGTTCATTACGGCGGCAAAAGCGCCATCAAATCAGGCTTACTTGACAAGATTGAGCGCATGCTCAAGGACGGTGGAATAGACTATGTCACTCTGGGTGGTGTTGTGCCCAACCCCAGGCTCTCAAAAGTGCATGAAGGCATTGAACTGTGCCGCAAGGAGAAGGTTGACTTTATCCTGGCTGTGGGCGGAGGCAGCGTGATTGACTCATCCAAGGCCATCGCATACGGCGTTCCCTATGACGGTGAGGTGTGGGATGTATATCTGCAGAAATACACACCTGTTACCAGCCTGCCGGTGGCATCGGTCCTGACCATTCCCGCTGCCGGAAGTGAGATGAGTGAATCAAGCGTCATCACCAATGAGGACGGTGATGTCAAGATAGGCTACTCCAACAACCTGTGCCGCCCCAAGTTCGCCATCATGAACCCCGAGCGAACCTACACCCTGCCAGCGTATCAAACTGCTGCAGGCGTGACTGACATAATGATGCACACCATGGAGCGCTATTTCTCACATGATGATGACATGAACCTGACCGACACCATGGCCGAGGCTCTGCTGCGCACAATGATGGAATGCGTCCCCATTGTGCTCCGTGAGCCCGAAAACTACCGTTATCGCGCACAGATAATGTGGGGAGGCAGTCTGGCTCACAATGACCTGACCGGATGCGGCCGCATAGGCGACTGGGCCACACATCAGCTGGAGCATGAACTGAGCGGTATGTTTGATGTAACCCATGGTGCAGGCCTTGCAGCCATCTGGCCCAGCTGGGCACGTTACGTCTATAAGTGCAATGTAAGCCGTTTTGTACGCTTTGCCGTGAACGTAATGGGCGTGGAGAATGACTTTACCGATCCCGAAGCAACCGCCATCCGCGGCATAGAGGCAATGGAGCGTTTCTACCACTCAATAGGAATGCCCATAAACATCCACGAACTCATAGGCCGTGAAATTACCGATGCTGAGATAAAGGAGATGGTACGCAAGTGCAGTCACGACTACACAATAACCCAAGGCCAGTTCAAGGTACTTACCCCTGATGACATGACCGCGATCTACACTTTGGCAAAATAAAACCACAATTGAATATGAGAAAATCCGTTTTACTTTCCTTAATAGCAGCGTGCTTGCCATTAGTTTCTGTGCAGTGCAAACGTGCCAAGAGTTATGCTCCCAAGGGCTACGAACTTGTATGGCAGGATGAATTCAACGAGGGCACAGAGCCCGATGCCGCCAAGTGGACCCACGTGGTAATGCGTCAAGGCATGGTCAACCACGAACTACAGAACTACGTAAACCACGTAACTCCCGTCGGCACACCCGTAACTGAGGTCAAAGACGGCACCCTGCGGATAAACTGCTTCAAGGAGAATGACAGAGTCTATTCAGGCCGTCTGAACGGAAACGTACGCACCGGCTGGCAGTACGGTTATTTTGAGGCCCGTATCAAACTACCCAAGGGCAAAGGCACCTGGCCCGCATTCTGGATGATGCCCGCCAACAACCGCATGCCCAACAACGGCTGGCCCCGCTGCGGTGAGATAGACATCATGGAAGAGGTTGGATTCACGCCCAACGAGGTTTCATCATCCATCCACACCCAGGATTACAACCACACCAAGAACACCCATAAGAACCACGCCATGACCATCAAGAATGCCGAGGGTGACTTCCACGTCTACTCCCTGCTCTGGACCGAAGATCAGATCATAACCTACGTGGACGGCAAGGAACAGCTCCACTTGGAGAAAGCTGTTCTTGGTGACAGCCACGACCAATGGCCCTTCCACTACCCCTTCCACATCATCCTGAACCTTGCCTGGGGCGGTGACTGGGGCGGCCAGGAAGGAGTCGATGAAACCGCCCTCCCCGTCACCATGGAAGTTGACTACGTCCGGGTTTACCAGCTGCCTGCCGTAAACTGAAATCTTAGTTTTCAGTCTCACAAAATGTTGGCCAAAAGGTTGTAATCATATAACCATTTTTCTATAACTAATGAAAAGAGTCATAATCATCATATCGGCCGCATTAATGTTGGTAGCATGCGCAGACAGCCACAAGCAGCTGATGAGCCGCGCAGAGGAATTGTGCCGGTACATTCCGGACCATGAGTTGCTGGAAAAGTCAAAGGATTTCATGACGGCCGATTTCTATGCCGTGTTGGACACCATGTTCTATCGGCTGCCGGCACATGAGGCTATGGACCACGAGTGGCTCTATTACTTTGTGACTGGCAATGGCGGCACTATTGCTGATTACACAGTTACCGGGGTACAAAAGACCGATAAAACCCATGCCGTTGCAACTATCAGCGTTAGACAGATGTGGGAGGACGGATCATTCGATCAAAATAAGGATATTGAGGAGCATCAGCTCTTTATGGAGAAGGTAGACGGAGTTTGGCTGATGTGTGACTTTGACGAGCACAAGCAGGACTGCATCCGCTATATTGAGAACAACCGCAGGGAGCAGGCTCTGCGCGATGCCATAAGCGACTATCTGGTAAAGGAGATTGGCGTACAGTACAAGCAGGGAGAGCTCTGCATTCCCACACTGATGATTGTATCGGCCCAGGAGATAAGTGCTGATCAGGCATGGGTATGGGGCGATTTCTGGATATGGTGGTACAAGCAGGAGGGTGATACACTCATGACCGTATCGGGCGGTAACCACTCCGGAGTAATGACAGTAATCCAGCAGGACGGAAAACTCATGGTTACCTCATTTGAGCAGACCGTTGACGGTGCGGGTAATGATGCCAGCGCCCGACGCATATTCGGCAGTCATTATGATGTTTATCAGAACATGCACTCCAACCAGGATGTGCGTGAGGCTGTCCGCCGCGAGCAGCTCAGCGAATACATAACCGCCCACCATCTGAACATCCATTACTACCAGGACTACGGCTGGGATGCTGTGAAGCTGTGAAATAATGTAGTCTGTCTGTGATATAAACGTTCGTTTTTTTTTGCGGTCATAATTACCAATTTTAAATATGGCGAATTCGCCACAATTACACCTATACGAATTCCATCTATAAATCACTCCTAATTCTTAAGGGGTCAAATTCGACCCTATTTTGCAACAAACAATAGTATCATTTTTCATTAAACTTGTTGATAAAAAGACTCTTATTACCACCATATTTACGATAGAATTCACTATCTTTACAATATGGAAGTTATAAGAGTTTTTATCAGCAGTGTGCAACATGAGTTTGCCCGTGAACGACGCTTACTTTGTGATTATATCCGAACAGATGCGTTGCTCAGCAGATTTTTTGTGCCCTTTATTTTTGAAGACATGCCGGCCTCTGAAGTATCGTCACAGAAAGCTTATCTAACACAGGCTGCCGAATGTCATATTTATCTGGGCATCTTCGGTACCCAGTACGGCTACGAGGATACCGAAGGAGTTTCTCCTACCGAACATGAATTCGACACCGCTACTGCAAATCATGCTCATAGGCTGATATACATACTACGCACTAATGAGCAACGTCATCCCAAGGAGCAGGCTTTCATAAACAAGGTTCAACAAGATGTAATTCGACGCAGTTTCACCTCCTATGAGGAACTACGCACAGCTGTTTATAATTCACTTGTTGACTACCTTGCACAGAAAGAGATTATCCGTCGTGTACCGTTTGATGCTGCAGCCCATCATGTAGCCACTTTTGACGATATCGACCCTGAACGCGTACGCACTTTTGTCAACAGAGCAAAGGAGAAACGCAATTTCCCATTGTCATTTTCAGATGGTATAGAGAAAATACTCTCTGCCATCCATGTATTGACAGATGATGGACGTCTGACTAATTCCGCACTTTTGCTCTTTGGTAAAGACCCACAGCGTTTCTTTCGCACATCTGAGGTTCGTTGCGCACAATTCTACGGCACAGTCGTAGAAAAACCCATCCGCAACTACCAGGTTTTTACAGGTACGCTTTTTGAGATGATAGACAAGGCCGTAGGTTTTGTAATGTCACGTATTGATGCCCGCGTTGGCACGCGTGAACATTCTGTTGATGCACCTGTTGACTATGAATTGCCCGAGAGTGCAGTTGCAGAAGCCATTGCCAATGCCGTTGCACATCGTGACTATACCAGCAATGCAAGTGTTCAGGTAATGCTCTTCCGCGACCGTTTAGAAGTATGGAATCCAGGACGTCTGCCAGACGGATTCACAGTACAGAAACTACGTGAAGTACACTCATCCGAGCCTACAAACCCCGTCATCGCTCATCCGCTTTTTCTTGCCGGCTACATTGAACATATTGGCACCGGCACTACTGATATTATTGCAGATTGTGAACAATACGGCCTCCGCACACCAGAATTCCATCAAGCCGAGGACTTCCGAACAATCATCTACCGTAATGAAAAAGTAACAGAGTTCGATGAAAAAAGTAACGGAGTAACCGCAAAAAGTAACGGAGTAACCGCAAAAAGTAACGGAGTAACCGCAAAAAGTAACGGAGTAACCGCAAAAAGTAACGGAGTTCGCTTGACGTCCAAGCAGCAGAAAGTATTAGAATTCTGTGATGAGATGCCACATACAGCACAAGAAATTCTAGATATGATAGGTGTCAAATATCAAACACGAACGCGCGACCAATACATCAACAAACTTGTATTAGCTGGTGTATTAAGGCCCACCACTACGAACCCCAACGCCCCTAATCGCAAATATATCACTGCACACAATGAATAGAATCATATTATTATAGCAAAAAAGGAACTATATGAAAGAGGATTATTTAAGTAAAAACTACACATTAGAAAAGCATCTAAAAACATTGTCTGAAAACGATAAAGATTATGAGTTATTATATTCCATTTGGGATCTTAACAAAAAGAATCTTACGAATGGTTTAAACACCATATCTAGTTCTTTCCCCAATTATGGCATTCATGACATTAGTCACTCCATGACCATTATTGGCAACATACAATGTTTCTTAGGAGAAGAACGTATCAAAAGGCTTGGAGCGACGGATACTTTTTTGTTACTGATGGCTGGATTAACACATGACATCGGCATGATTCTAACGTATAAGATCTTGGAAGATGAATGGGATAGTAAAGACATAATAAATACTATAGAGTCCTATTCTACAAGTGATGATCATATTATTTCAGATGCTGCCAATTTGATTCTCAAGTTCAAAAGAGATAACAAAGACGAGAAAAGTCTCAAATGGGCTATAGAAATTCGGAATGCTGCGACAATACTAACTGCAGAAATATTTAGGGAAAAGCATGCTAAGCAAGGAGCCTTAGATTTAACCACAAACACTGAATTTAGAGAATTAGCCGAAGACTTTTATTCCAAGCAATTGCCTAATAGGTTTATAGATTTACTTGCAAATGTTGCATTTCTTCATGGAGAAAGCTTTGACCGCGTCACATCCCATTTGTATAAAAAAGCAAACGGATTGAAAGGAGATTATATTCATCCCCGGTTTATAGCTTGTATGATACGACTTGGAGACTTGCTTGATTTTGACAGTAATAGGTTCAATGCTTATTCAAATGCTACCGTAAAGGAAATGCCAGAAACTTCTTTGTTGCATCAACAAAAACATGCATCAGTTAAACATATGCTCGTTTCTCCAACCGCCATAGAAGCAGAGTTGGATTGCCCCAACGAAAAAGTTTATCGAGTTGCAAGAACGTGGTTTGACTGGTTGGAAAATGAAGTTGATGCACAAAGTCGCGAATGGACCAATATAGCACCAGATGATTTAGGCGGCCTGCCACCTGTTATAAGTAAAAATAGCATCAAGATCCTTTATAATGGTATTAAAGCAAAGCCGGAATTACTTAACCTTAAATTTGCAATGTCACAGCAAAAGATTTTTAGTATTCTTCAAGGCGGAGGCATTTACAAAGAACCTGGTTTTGCATTTATTAGGGAAATAGTCCAAAACGCATTTGATGCTAGTAAAATACAAATGTGGCTTGATATTAAAGCTGGTTTTTATGATTCATATTTTGAAGAACTAGGAAAAAAAGTACAGGATATTGAATTTCCAGATGATATCATGCCATCTATTTATAAGCAATATCCTGTCACACTTTCTGTCAAATGGAAAGATAACGACAGAAAAAAACTCCATTTCGAGTGCACAGACTTTGGCACCGGCATTTCAGAAGAAGTTCTTCTACGAATGACCCAATATGTTGGAGAGAGCCACAAAAAAGACAGTGGTTATGAAAAACTATTAGATTCAATGCCATATTGGCTTAAACCCACTGCAGCATTCGGAATAGGATTGCAATCCGTATTCTTTGTTTCACAGTCATTTGAGGTTGAGACCTCATACCCAGGAGAAACTACTAAACAAATAGTATTCAGATCTGCAGCAGATAATCAGTATAGTTCTATCACAAAAGAAAACATTGAACAGAAAAGAGGTACTACTGTAAAAGTTGATGTTTCAGCAGATAAATTCTCAGAATTATTCGGCAGTTCCTTCGGATGGGATATTTTGGATAGTGTAGATGTCTTCAAGGGAGAAGGAGACAACATCTACCTTGCTAAGATAGACTCATTTGTTAGAAAAACATTTATGGGGATTGACAACATTAATTTCTATTATGATTCTGAAAATGCAGAAAGAAGTTTCAGAAATAATTTTGAGATAACCCCTGTTGAAGGGAAACGAGAAGGCAATTACAATTTTTCATTCCATTATGAAGATGGCATTTTAGTATTTAGAATAATGGAAAAGAAATATGGTTCAACTTTCCATTTATGGTTTAACGACAAATTCGAAAGGGGGAGATCGCGTCAATCAATGAAATTACGCGATGTTTTAGTTGAAAATGCCCATTTTTACTATTGGAAAACAGATTATTTAGGATTTTCATGGAATTTGCATAATCAAGCAACAGATAAAATTGTAGATATTTCACGTGATAATTTAACACATTTGGGAAGGCAATGGGTTGCGGACAAGTTACTTAGAGATCTACTCCCTGCTTTTTTAAGCCTGATAGGCAACACATTTTATGATGAAATCAGGAAGGCAAAAAATGATAAGATAGATTTGAATATTCAATATTTTCATTTTTGCCTAACGGCTTTAACGTGTCAGGTAAAAACATATAATAATTCCGCACTAAAGAAAATCATTATACCAAAGTATATTATATCCTATAATAAAAGAACTATCAAAGCGAGTCAACTCTTCGAAGCACAAACCTTATATAGAATATCAGGGTTTAAAACTAATGGTTTAAATCAAATCATCTCAGAAGAACAATCTGCAATAGAGAACAAGTATTCAAAAATATTGCAAAACAAAATCTTAATCTGGGGAAACAATTATCTGAATAGTATGTTGATGTTCAACTATACTTGTACAGAAATTGTTAAATATGAGAAAGATTTCAAAATGTACAAATTGGAAAAAATAGATGTTGAAGATAATAAAACATCACCTGTGGAATGCAAAGATAACATATCATATCTTTTAAGTCTGGAAAATATACATGTTCATGATTGCACCAGAAGCTCCATATATGGCATAAAACAATATTTAAAAATTATTGTCAAAAACAATTTTGTATCTGGTTTTGAGTATTTTCCAAGTTATAGTACATGCAGTATTTATTCTCCCTTCTCAAAAAGGGAACAAATAGATGAATTAATGGCAGTTACTAAAGATAAAAACGAAAACCAAATCAAAAATATCATCAAAGACAAAATACCACAGTACATTTCCCCTTATTTGACAAAAATCATTAAGGAGAATAATATTAATACTGATGTAACAGATAATGACATTAAAGAAGGGTACATCTCTTTGATTTCTGATTTTATTAAAGCAAAAAGGTTCAATGAAGAATTGTCTTCAAAGAAAGACAGTTCCAAATGAAAAGACATAATTTTTCAAAAAAGGTTGCACCAATACAACCTTATTGCAAACTTTTATATACATTTGAGATTGTAAACCATAGCCTCACATTTCCGGCAAATGAAATATCTGAATTTAAAGAAGGCTTTATCTGCATGGCAAAACCTGCAACCTCTCTCTGCAAAGGACCAGGAACGGCTTAGCCGCAGGTTTACTGTTGATTTCAACTACAACAGCAACCATATAGAAGGCAACACATTAACATACGGTCAGACTGAAATACTGCTTTTGTTTGGTAAAGTTATAGGTGAAGCCCAGATTAAAGACGTCCAAGAGATGACCGCAAGTAATGTTGGCCTCAATATGATGTCAGTTGAAGCCCATGCTAAGGATATACCTTTGTCACAGAACTTTATCCGAACACTGCATCAAACGCTCCTACGTGAGGATTATACCGTATATCGGAATCTGCCTGATGGTCAAACCACAAGTTACACCATCCATGCCGGTCAATACAAGACACGACCCAACAGCGTAATTACACGCTACGGTGACCGTTTTGAATATGCATCGCCCCAAGAGACTCCGTCACTCATGACAGACCTTGTGGATTGGTACAATCAGGCCGAAAAAGAAGGCAAACTATCTCCGGTAGAGCTTGCTGCCCTATTCCACTACCGATACATCCGTATCCACCCCTTTGAGGATGGCAACGGAAGAATAGCCCGCCTGATGGTAAACTATATTCTGGCCCGGCATAACTATCCCATGATAGTAGTTCGAAGCAGGAACAAGCAGAATTATCTGGAAGCCTTGCACCAGACAGACCTTGAAGTCGGCCCCATTCCGTCTGACGGAGCGCACGCCGGCATAAATGATATAAAACCATTCATGAAGTATTTCAATGATCTGGTTGCTACCGAGATTTATAATGATGTCCTGTTTTTAACTGAGCGTAATGAGAACGTCTGGTGGTATGACGGAGAACGCATATCATTCCGCACCCCCAACTACAGCAAAATCCTGAACGCCATGCGCACCCAACCCACCCTAACTTTGGCCGACATGCAGCAAGAAACAGGAATCAGCATTACCGCCATCCAGAAACTCCTGGACCAGTTGCTCCGCAAATCATACGTGGAGCGTGGTGACAAAGAAGGCAGTTGGCGGGTGTTCATTACTCCGTCGGTGTAACGATTAACATAGAAGAAACAATAGATATGAGCGACAAAGAACCTGGTTACGTTTACATTCTGACCAACCCCAGTTTTCGCGAGGATTGGGTCAAGATTGGCAAGAGTTCACGCCCTGTCGATGTGCGCAGCAAGGAACTGGACAATACAGCCGTTCCTCTGCCATTCGAGATATTTGCCACAATGAAAACCTCAAAATACAATGAGGTTGAGAAACTGGTCCACAAGACAATTGACCGCCTAACCGATTTGCGCATACGCCAAAACCGCGAATTCTTTAATGTTGCCCCCCAGATAGCTCTTGACATATTCAATGACATAGCCAGTACAATAGACGATGCCCAAGTGATACTATATGCCGACAACAAGCCCATAGAGGAAAGCGAGCATAAGGAACCACAAAAGCGAGAAATGAAACGCCCCCGTTTCAAGTTTTCAATGTGTGGCATCAAAATAGGCGAACAAGTTATATTTGATCCAACTGGCCTTGTGGTAAAGGTTGCGTCCGATGACAGCATTGAGTATGAAGGCCGCATATACAAGCTCTCCCCCTTTGTTGGCACTTTCATGCCCGATGAGCATCGCAACACCTCTGGTGCTTATCAAGGTGCTAAGTACTTCTCATATAAAGGGAAGGTGCTGGATGAGATTAGAAAAGACAAAGAAAAAAAACAGGACATACAAATAAAAAATGAAAGACTACATACAACAAGGGGTTGAGAAAGGATATATCTCTTTCAATGAAGACAAGTCTCGTATTACATATACTTATCAAAAGAAAGAGCGTAGTTACAACAATCCGGAAGAAAAGGTTCAAGCAGAGACCTTTTTGAAATTATTATTGGATTACAATTATCCAGAAAATAGAATACGGCAATTCGTTCCAGTTACAATGGGACGCGAAGTCAAAGAAGCTGATATAGTCGTTTATTCTGATGATGTATGTTTATGTCCACATATTTTGGTCGAATGCAAACGACAGGAAGTTAGTGAAGCGGAGTATCAGCAAGCTATTGAGCAAGCCTATAGCTATGCTTATGCTTTGCCTTCAGATGTGAAATATGTTTGGGTAACCTCTGGTATCAAGTCTGACTATTTTGAAGTTGACAAAAGTCAAAATACCAGAAACCAACTGCCTGATATTCCTCAATATGGAGTAGAAAGCATTGCAACATACAAATATGTTTATGGCGCTCAATACCTGCCTGAAGAAAAGGGCAAACAAAAGTTTTTTGACCTTTCTGTAATTGACCAATCTGAACTGACTCGCAGGTTTAAACAAGCACACGAGGCATTATGGGCAGGTGGCCAATTGAACCCCTCTGAAGCCTTTGACGAATTGGATAAACTGATTTTCTGCAAGATATGGGATGAAAGAAAACCAAGAAAAATTGGGGAACCGTATGGCTTCCAAATCATCACGGTTCCTAAAACAGAAGAAAAGGATGAACGTAAACGCCGTTTGATTGAGAATGACAATCTTTATAACCGTGTAAAAGCACTCTATGAAGAAGGGAGGAAGCGCGATGCCGAGGTTTTTCGTGACAATATCCGTTTAACGCCAGAGAAAATAAGAACAGTAGTTAGTTATTTGGAAAGTGTGAATCTAAATGAAACAGACCTTGACAGCAAGGGACGTGCATTTGAAACTTTCATGGGATCGTTCTTCCGTGGTAATTTTGGTCAGTATTTCACACCTCGTGAGATAGTTGATTTTATTGTTGACGTGTTACCTATTAAAAACGACTCTAAAGTGTTGGATACATCTTGCGGAAGTGGAGGGTTCCTCTTGTATGCTCTGAATAAGGTGCGTAATCAAGCAACAGAATACTATCCGAATTATAAGAATGATGCCAAACAATATGCAAAATGGTTTCCATATTGGCATGACTTCGCCCAAAACAATTTGTTTGGAATAGAAATTAGTGAACAGATTTCTAGAGCGGCCAAGATGAATATGATTATTCATGACGATGGTCACACAAATGTCATTACTTCTGATGGTTTGGTTTCTGATTCTACCATTTTTGAACGCACAGCCAATAAAGGCTTTGAGTATGGCACTTTTGATTTTATCATAACTAATCCACCATTTGGTAGCACTATTCGTCAAAGCGAGCAAGCATATCTGAAGACATATCAGTTGGGAAAAAAAGAAGAGGATTGGTTGGCCGTTAAGGCTGTTCCAGAAAGCATTCGCGACGGACAAAGCACAGAAGTTCTTTTCATAGAACAAGATTACAAATTCTTGAAGGAAGGTGGATACTTGGCAATAGTTTTGCCGGATGGTATATTAACCAATAGCAGTTTGCAATATGTGAGGACCCAGATTGAAGACTGGTTCCGTATTGTTGCAGTTGTAAGTATGCCTCAAACGGCGTTCGCTGCTAATGGTGCAGGCGTAAAGAGTTCTGTTTTGTTCCTAAAAAAGTGGGATATAAATCATACTAAAAAACTAATTGATGCAAAAAAGGATATTGAAACTAAACTGCTAATAGATAACAATTACATTTTACAACGGCAGACTTGGGATTTGGAAATCAAGGAAAAACAGACAAATAAAGCAAATGTAATAAAAGGGAAGCTGAGAATAACTGCTACAGCCGCAAAACAAACAGAAGAATACAAAAGATGGAATTCTCAACTGCTTGCTGAATATGCGATTAAGATAGATGATCTTAAAACTCATTTGACAGAACAATACCAACAGACAAAACGAAGCAAGCTTCCAGATTATCCTATTTTCATGGCTATTGCAGAGGAAATTGGATATGATGCTACAGGTAAGAAAACGGAAAATAATGACTTGAAAGTTATTTGTGAAGAATTAAAGAAGTTTATAAACTCATTATAAATAAAAACGACATGAAACTTACTGGGATAATTGAATCAGTATTTGGTGGAAGATATTTGTTTAGAGGATTTGCAACAATTTCTAATTTAGTCAAATATTCAACTACTAATCATACATATCAAAGACCACTAGACATTAAACGAATAGATAAAATAATTGAGTATCTGCGTAATGATAGGTTCAGATTTTTCTCTGAGCTGCTATTTGGATTGGAACTAATTGATTCTAAAGCAATAACACAATTGAACAAACTAACCATTCCTGGCGGTATAAAATTTGAGGATAACATTAAATTAGTAAAATCGAAGTTTACTTTTCAAACTATAATCGGAGAAAATCCAACAACGAAGGTGATTTCTTTAGAATTTGATGGTAATTCAACAAAACTGACAAGAATAGACGGTAATCACCGATTGAGTGCCATTGAAAAGGTCTTTGAATCCGAAGACGAAAGTCTAAAGCAAGAACTTGGAAACTTAATCGTGCCATTTTCAATTTTAATTCAACAAAAGAATGACGAGTCTGAAAAATTTGAATCTGCTATTTTTTATACAATAAATGCAAAAGCTAAACCCTTAACAGAAGAGGAAAATATAAAATCTTTATTTGAAAAGAACCGTTTTAGTTCGGAAGAATTAAAAAGTATTTTTGATGTCAATATTCAAATAGACGCAGTAAAAAATTTTATTGAACAAATGCCTAAAGAGTTACTTCCTAATCTTGGCGAAGAATTCAATAAAAATTATTATTCATGTCTTTTTGAAGTTGCAAAGCTATGTGCAAAATATGATGTTGGTATTGATATATCACGTTTGATGTCGGCATTTAAGTCTGTGGATGTTGAATTTCTTAATAATGATGAATTCACAAAGTGGAATGACAACATTAATGTGATATGTGCTCTCGTTTTCTATCATTTGAGAGGTAAAGATACATATAATGCATTTAAGCAATGGGTTATAGCTAATAGGACATATAGATTAAAAGATATTCATATTAATTCCATAATTAAGTTGTTTGATGAGTCTCAGAACATCAAAATTAGAGTGTTTGTGGCAATGCCGTATTATAGTGATGAGATAGTTCGTTCTACCAATGCCATATATACTCGTGTAATACATAGTATTAGTAGCAAGTATAATATTGATATATCATTACCAGGCGATATTATGACTTACAAAGGTTCCACTATGAATATTGTCAATGACGTGCTTGATCGAATTCGAAAATGTGATATTTGTTTTTGTGATATTACCGATAATAATCCTAATGTCACATATGAAATGGGTTGGGCAAGGGCATTGAATAAATATGTAGTTATCCTCAAAGAAGAAAATGCAGAAAAACCAAAATCCGATTATTTATTAGATTTTTATTCTACCTTTAAAAAAGAGGCATACATAACGTTAGAGGAAGCTGTTGACAAAAACATAAAGGCAATCTTAATAAAGCATTATTCCATCCCAATTGAGAATTAGTATGACTTTTCAAGTTCCACAACATATTGATAACAACAAAATCTTCCTTGTCAACCATTCGGAGATTGAGGGTAGATTGGAGCCAGAGTTTTATCGACCGTCTATTGCAACTCTTGAAAAGCAGATTCAGTCGTTAGCCACTCGCAGGCTACGGGATTTTGCCATGTATATGGCTGGTGGATCCACGCCAAAAAAGACAGAAGCAGATAAGTACTATACTGATTCAGAATCAGGAATACCTTTTTTGAGGGTCCAGAATCTTCAAACTACCGGAGAGTTGTCTTTGGATGATTGTGTATATATCAATAAAGATACACACAATGGATTACTTCAGAGAAGCCAAGTGGCAGAAGGTGATCTACTTGTAAAAATAACTGGTGTAGGGCGTATGGCCATTGCCTCTGTTGCTCCAAAAGGATTTGTAGGGAATACAAATCAGCACATGGTAGTAATAAAAACAGGAGATGCAGCCGTTAGCAAATATTTGGCTCGTTACCTTAACCTCGATATTATTGAAAGAATTGCATCTCGTCATTCTACTGGTGGTACAAGACCCGCGTTGGATTATCCTTCATTGAAGAATCTACCAATCATTGAGGGGGTAGATTTTTCTATGATTGATGAGGCGATTATTCTAAAACAACAAAAAGAACAACAAGCTGATAATATTTTGAATGGCATTAATGATTATTTGCTTGGCGAGTTAGATATTAAACTACCAAGAACAATGATACAGACATTACGAAATAGATTATTTACTGTAAACATAAGTGAGATTCGTGATGGAAGAATGGACCCCAAAAGTGTTTTGTTTTTAGGAGAACATACCAAAAGTGAGACATTCGAAAATGTTCAATTGAAACAAATTGCCACAATAGTAAAAGGCGATTCCATTACGAGTGACAAGGTAAACAAAGAAGGATACTATCCTGTTATTGCTGGTGGTCAAACAAGTCCTTATAATCATGATAAATACAATTTCAAGGGTGATGTAATTACAGTAAGTGCATCTGGTGCATATTCCGGTTATGTGTGGTATCATGGTGATCCTATCTTTGCGTCAGATTGTAGTGTGATTTATTCAAATAATGATCAATTTCTAACAAAATATATTTTTGAGGTTCTGAAAGCCCAACAATCTCAAATTTATTTGCTTCAACAGGGAGCAGGACAACCTCATGTTTATCCGGATGATTTAGCTAAACTATGGATACCTGTAATTCCCCCTAAAAAGCAACAAGAAATCGTTGCACATATTTTTGGAATGAGGTCGAAAGCAAAAAAACTACAAGAAGAAGGAAAGAGATTCTTGGAACTGGCTAAACAAAAAGTGGAAAAGGTGATAATAGGAGAGTAAAAATGGAGTCAGATAACAAAAAAGTATTTATCTCTTACGCATGGGATAGTGAAGAACATAAAAAATGGGTTTTGAAACTTGCAACAAATCTTCGCAGTCATGGTGTAGATACAATCTTAGATCAATGGGATGCTAGATTAGGAAATGACCTCTCTTTTTTTATGGAGCAAGGTCTAACGAATTCTCACCTTGTTTTGTGCATTTGTAGTGATAAATATGTTGAAAAAGCAAATGGTGGAATAGGAGGTGCTGGCTATGAGAAACGGATCATAGCATCAGAAATGATGACTAATGACAATATGCGTTTTTTTATCCCTGTTATCAAAGGAAATAGTTGGCCAGAAAAAGTTCCAACATTTTTATTAGGATTGAAATATGTAGATTTTGATGATAGAGATTATTACGATTGTTATCAAGAATTACTAGAACGTATCTATGATGAAGACATTAAGAAGAAACCACCATTGGGTTATAATCCATTCGCCTCAACAGTAATATCAGACCAAATAACGACAAAACTGCATCTCGAAAAAATAGAGTTCCAAACTCCGTTTCTGGAAGGCAAAGTATCCTTTGACTATAAAAAAAATAGTGGATCATACATTATTGGTGAAGGAGATTATGAATTTGTAACACATTGGAGTGAATGTGGATTTAATTCAATTTATTGTTATAAAGATTATGTGTTTAGAATAGGATATAATCCTACATATAAAGAGTTTCCATCCCCTAAAGATTTTGTCAATTTTAATTTTAGTTCACGAGCCAAATCCGTAATAGTTGGACATATTATTATACTGGAAAACCCAAAACATAAGTTTGCTGCGCTTAAAATCACAAAAGTGGTTAGAAAAGAAGAGGACATTGACCATTTGTTGGAATTTGAATACAAAATATACAAAGATGTAGATGGTCGACAGTAGAATATTACTAGTTTTGTATTGTATCAAATGCATACTGTAAAATAATATATTTGAGAACTTTAGACTACTAATAACATCAAAAAATACGAACGATATGGCAAGATTAGAAGGAACATATCTATTAATGGTTGATTACAGATCTTCCGATGGGTTATGCACGCAACAAATACCTATTCAATATAGCAATGGGGAAACTCATCTTTTGGGTATTGATCTTGACCATGATTTTTGGTTTCCTTTTGGAAAACCTATCACCAACTTTGCAGAGATGACAGAAAAGCAAATATTCGAAGAGGTTAAAAAAGCACATAAATATTATTCTTCATTTAATGAAGGTGATAATCACCGCTTGAAACATTTTAAATTGGATTTTGGTCAACAATTCCATTCAATATACAGACCAGTATTCACAGATGATCTCACGATTGTCTTTCAAACCACCACACAAAACGAGATATCTTTTATTGAATTTTACAAAGATTTACCTATTAACTGCTTCCAGGAATATTCAAATCAACTGCGGCAATTAGAGATAATCCTTAGCGATATAGCAGAGGTTTTTAAAGTCATTGCGCCCTATAGAAATCAATATAGCGTTTACGGATATGCTATTAGGAACATCATCATTTTAGCATGTACAGAATTGGATGCAAGGATGCAGAGTATATTAGCGGATAATGGAGTCTGTGCCAATGGAAAACACTATGAAATGAAGGATTTTTACAAGTTAAAGGATCCTTTAAAGTTAGATGAATATGAATTGTCATTTTACAGATATGGTGAATTAGGAACATTTACTCCTTTCGCATCATGGAAAAATGACGAACAACTATATTGGTACCAAGCATACAATCATATTAAGCACCATAGAGAGAAACATTTTACTGAAGCGAAATTGTTCAATGCGATTAATGCCATTATGGGCTACGCTATTATACTTATCGCACAATATGGTTATAGAAATGAATTATGGAATGATACAGTGGGAAAAATCATTAAAGTAAACAAGGAGCCTAAATGGCAGTTAGAAGAATTTTATATTAAAAGTCCAGATAGTCAAGAAGCTGTTCCTTTTCCCTTTCAATAACTCTAAAACACCCAAGATATGACAACAGAAAAGTTACGCAATATAATATCATCGGATGAAAGCTACCGCATAGAACTGACCACATCCACGGGTGATATGGACAAGTTCCAGGAGGCCATCTGTGCGTTTGCCAATGATATGCCTGGCTCACGCAAGAAAGGCTATCTGCTCATTGGCGTAAGGAATAACGGCGATATTGACGGGCTTAAGGTTGATGATGCGCTGATGAAAAAGATTGCCGGCATACGTTCTGACGGCAACATTCTGCCTCTGCCTGTAATGAATACGGAAAAGGTTGTGACCGACCAGGGCGATGTGCTGGTGGTTGAGGTGACTCCGTCTTTTGATACGCCTGTACGTTATCGCGGACGGACTTTCATCAGGATTGGACCACGTAGGGATATAGCATCGGCCCAAGAGGAGAGAATCCTTTCTGAACGTTGTGCTGCCAGTCTGCCCACTTTTGACACTTATCCGTGCCGTGAAGCCAAGCTGGATGATATTGATGTGGATACTATTATTGAGGATTTCATGCCTAAGGCTATTGCCCCCGATGTCCTTAAAAATGACAACAGGCCTTTGAAAGAACAACTGGCATCACTGCACTTGTTCAACATGCAATGGGATTGCCCTACTTATGCAGCGCTTATTATGTTTGGCAAGAACCCAAAGTTTTTCATGCCGGGAGCCTATATCCAGTATGTCCATTTCAAGGGGAGCACAAATGGAGGTGAGATTCTGAATGAGCGTCGTTTTGAAGGCTGTCTGTACAAGACGTTGCCGGAGCTTGAAAACTTTATCCGTGACGGCATTGTAACCAAACGCCCTGTCCCTATCAGCATTTTAAGGGAAAAGGATGTACTGAATTATCCATACAAGGCATTACGTGAACTTATGATGAATGCAGTGATGCATCGCGACTATCAGGCTAACATGCCTACCCGACTCTATCAGTACGACAATCATATAGAGATAATGAATCCTGGAGGCCTCTACGGTCAAGCACGCCCCGAAAACTTCCCTCATGTGAATGACTACAGAAATAATGTGGTTGCTGGCATCATGAAGACGCTAAGTTATGTCAACATGTTCAATCACGGCATTACCGAAGTCCAGGACCTGCTGAAGGAAAACAACAATCCTCCAGCTATATTCAATGTCAGTTTCCTCACTGTTTTCAGTGTTACTGTAAAAGAAGATGTTGATGTTACTTCAAGTGTTCCTCAAGATGTCCCTCAAGATGTCCCTCAAGATGTCCCTCAAGATGTCCCTCAAGGTAAAGATCTTGATGTTTGGATAGAAAAACAAATTAGGAATAATCCAAATGTTACAACTGATGAAATGGCAAAACTAAGTGGATATTCTTCAAAAACCATAAAACGTCATATTCAAGAACTGCCTCATATACGATACGTCGGTAAAGGCTATAGTGGTCACTGGGAGATTATCAATGATAATGTAAAGAAGTAACTGAAGGAGTAGCAAAGGAAGCAAAAAGATATAAATGACAAGAAGGAATAGTTAGTAATAATGTCACTACCCAAATTCATAATAACCAGAGCCGGAGTACTGCGCTTAGGAATGGTCCGTCAGCACAAGGACCTGCTGCAGCCGGATGACGATTGTATAGGTGGCGGGTATTATCAGTTTGACTTTACCTGCAACCGCATGATACTGGACCGGGCATCGTATGACTTTGGGATTCCGCGCTGGCATCTTATTGATTCACTTAAAGTTCCGGCGGTTTATCGCGGACTGCACATCGTCTACAAATACGACGATGATTTCCATGAGGACTTCCAGGTCAGTAACCTGCTAAAGATTGAGTATTACTGAAAATGATACAATTGGGGTCAGACCCCAATTGTATCATTTACACCCACACAAAGTTCTCCTGGCCCGCACCAATCTCAAAATGGCATTTGGCTATGCCCAGGTCAATCTGGGTATATCCCATCATGGAGAATCCTTTATTGGCACGCACTTGATGCGTGTTGTTCTCTACGCCCTGATAATCAAACGAGAACTTCTGCTGGTTTACGGCAGTCGGTGCAAGCAAGGCGGCCTGAACTCCCTTTCTGAACCATGAAGGCGTGCTGTCGGTGGCGTTGCTCACCTGCTCTACGGTCTTGATCTTATGGCCCACTCCCTGAGTCTCACCGTAGCCGAGCGCTATGTAACAGCATATCTTTTCATCAGCTTCAAGAACATAGGTTCCGGGAATCTTGGAGTAAGAGACGCCTACCCAACAGGTGTTCAACCCCAGCGTCTGCGCCAGCAGGACCAGTTGCTCGCCATAGTAACCTATCAGTTCGTCCAGGTCATCGGCCTTCTTTCCGGCCATTACAAAATAGCTGCTGACATTACGAAAACTGCCGTATCTGGCTATTGGGCCCTGGAAGGCTTTCTTTTCATTCAGAATGAGTTGGATATGTAATCGGCCATCACGGTTTATGTCCGATATCCGCTCCTCAAGAACCTTTACAACATCATCGGCCAACGGCTGGTCCTTATATGCCCTCACGCTGTGACGGGCCTCAATTGCTTCCTGTAGTGTCATTGTATTATCATTTTACTGGTGCTAAGGTAGTAAATAAAGTTTGAAGTTATACTCCGCCAAAGTGTCCCACAACAATCTGTATTAGAGCTTATTCTCAGGGGGACGAGTGTGTTACATACCTCCTTTTTCGAGGGTATGTAACACACTCAACTGCGCCACAAAGGACCAGAGGCCGATTGTTGTGGGACACTTTGGCAAGAAACCGATGAAAAAGAATCAACATGAACCGTGAATGCAGTCTTTTTCCTACTTTTGTAAATATGATGATCTGCAGGTGACCGAAGAGCTCAAGATTGATTATTACGAATAAAAATAGAGTTATAAATATGATGATCAGGTGACCGAAGAACTTAAGATAGAATATTACGAATAACCATCATTTTCCTGAAAGATTTTGCAAAACAGACAGTATAAGTATATAGAGATATGAAACGAATACTGACAATAATCATAGCCGCAGCACTGTTGGCAGCCTGCAGTGACACCCAGAAGCAGCTGATCAGTCGCGCAGAGGAGCTGTGCCGGTACATTCCTGACCATGAGTTGCTGGAAAAGTCAAAAGAGTTTATGACGCCTGATTTCTATGCCGTACTGGATACCATGTTCTACCGTCTGCCGGCGCATGAGGCTATGGATCATGAGTGGCTCTACTACTTTGTTACAGGCAATGGCGGCACTATTGCCGATTACACTGTAACCGGGGTACAAAAGACCGATAAAACCCACGCCGTTGCAACCATCAGCGTGCGCCAGAAATGGGAGGACGGCTCATTTGATGAGACTACAGACATTGAGGAGCACCAGTTATACATGGAGAAAGTGAGCGGCCAATGGCTGATGTGTGACTTTGACGAGCATAAGCAGGACTGCATACGATATATTGAGAACAATCGCAGAGAGCAGGCTCTGCGCGATGCCATAAGCGATTATCTCATAAAGGAGATTGGTATGCAATACAGGCAGGGAGAGCTCTGCATTCCCACCCTGATGATTGTATCGGCCCAAGAGATAAGTGCTGATATGGCATGGGTCTGGGGCGATTTCTGGATCTGGTGGTACAACCACAAGGGTGATACCCTGATGACCGTATCGGGCGGCAACCACTCCGGACTGATGACCATACAACAGCAGGACGGAAAATTCAGTGTTCTTTCATTTGAGCAGACGGTTGACGGTGCAGGCAATGATGCCAGCGCCCGCCGCATATTCCGCTCTCACTACGACATCTATCAGAACATGCACTCCAACCAGGATGTGCGTGAGGCCGTACGCCGTGAGCAGCTCACTGAATATGTGAAGAGCCATAACCTGAACATCAGTTATTACAAGGACTATGGCTGGGATGCCATAAAACTATAAAACGCTATCTTTGTATAGAAAATGGAACCGTTCCTTAAGACAGTAGCAGAGGATCTGTACCGCAAGTACGGCAGTCAAGGCAGCGGACTGGCCGATATCACGGTGGTTTTTCCTAACCGCCGCGCCAGGCTGTTCTTTGATGACTGGCTGTCGGCCTGCTCAACGCAGCCCGTGTGGTCTCCGCAGTACACCACAATTGAGGAACTGTTCCAGTCACAGTCTGATTTGCGGCCCGCTGACCGCATTGAGTTGGTCACCCTACTCTACAAGATTTACAAGGAGGAAATTCACACTGATGAGTCGCTTGACAGTTTCTGGTCATGGGGAGAACTCATGTTGGCCGATTTTGATGACGTGGACCGCAACCTGGCTCCTGCCGACCAGCTGTTCAGCCTACTACGCGAGCAGCGGGAACTTACTGATACGTCATTCCTGACCGATGAACAGAGAAAAGCCTTGGAGCAGTTCTTCGGTGAGATGAAGAACGCCAAGCCCACTGAACTCCGCGAACATTACCAGGCAGTTTGGAGCGTGTTGGGTAATATCTATGAAAAGTTCACTAAACTATTAGCCGACAGAGGCATAGGCTACAACGGAATGATCCAGCGCCGGGTAATTGCAAACCTTGATACTCAGCAGTTTACGGCTCACAAATACGCCTTTGTAGGATTCAATAGTCTGGACGGAGCAGAAAGAGAACTGTTCCGCGCCATACAAAAGGCCGGCAAGGCACTTTTCTACTGGGATTATGACCCTGCATACACCGAGAGCAGCCTGCTGCATGAGGCAGGAAGGTTCCTGCGTGACAACCTCAGGGAGTTCCCCAATGAGTTGCCGCGAGAGCGGTTTGACGGCATGCACAAGGCCAGCCTCACCATCGTTGAGGCATCGACCGATAACGCCCAGGCACGATTCATCCCGCAGTGGCTTGAATCACTGAAAGTTGAAAAAGCCGGTAAGGAGACCGCCATTGTTCTGGCCGATGAAAACCTGTTGCAACCAGTCCTGCACAGCATACCGCAGGAGCGCATAAACAACGTGAACATCACCATGGGTTACAAGCTGTCAGAGACATCGCTCTACAACCTGGTCAACGCCCTGATAGATATGCAGCGTCTGGCGGCAAAGAACAAAGGCCGCTTCAGCATACAGTCACTGAGCCGTGTACTGGGCAACCCCATGACGGCAGCCCTGTGCGCCGAAGCGCCCAGGATACTTGAGGATCTGCGTGCCAGCCGCCGCATGTTCCCGGACACCGCTGCACTCACAGACAGCAAACAACTTGCTGTAATGTTCAGCACCGCAACGGACAACATTTCCCTGCTGCAATACCTCCAGAACGTACTCAAGGCGCTTGTGCCCGTAATTCGTGAACGCGATGATGACACCCTGTTCCAGCCTCTGAACCAAGAGTCACTCTACCGCATCTACACGCAGATAAACCGCCTCTACTCCCTGATGGAGTCCGGCAGTCTGGATATAAGCACCGAGACACTGTGCCGTCTTATACGATCCGTGCTTGCCACCACAACGGTACCTTTCCACGGCGAGCCCGCTGTAGGAATGCAGATTATGGGACTCATTGAGACGCGTAACCTGGACTTCAGGAACGTTCTGCTGCTGTCGGCACAGGAGGGCACGCTGCCCAAATCAGGTCAGAACGCATCATTCATACCGTATAACATCCGCGTAGCATTCGGGCTCACCACTATGCAGGATAAAAGCGCCGTTTCATCGTACAATTTCCACCATCTGCTGCAACGTGCAGAGAACGTAACGATGGTCTATAACGGCAATGCCGATGCCAAGGGAATAGGCAAAGGACAGATATCACGTTATCTGCTCCAGCTTATTGTGAGCGGTGCTGATATTCAACGCATTACTCTCAAGCCTGACCGTTCAGACACTGATATCTGTGCTCTGAGCGTTGAGAAAACGCAAGCCGTACTTGAAGAGTTGTGCCGGCAGTATGACACTACTGACCCCAAGTCCTACCTGTCACCATCGGCCCTGAACAAGTATTTGGACTGCAAGCTCAAATTCTATCTTGCACAGATAGCCGGCCTCAAGAAGCCAGATGACAACGATACTGAAATAGACTACGCCATGTTTGGAACCCTGTTCCACAAGAGTGCGGAACTCACGTATAACTATCTGGCCTCAAAAACGCCTGACCAAACCATAACTGCCGATGAAATCAATGTATTGCTCAAAAACAGAATACAAATTGAATCGTTTGTGCAACAGGCTTTCCGCGAGGACTATTTTGGCGGAAAGGATGTAAGCAAGCCTGATTACAGCGGAACCCAGGCTATAAACTTTGAGGTGATAGTCAAATATTTATGCCAGATTCTGCGTATGGATTCGGAGCTTTACGCACCGTTTAGCTACATAGGCAGTGAATCAAAAGGATACGAGCATTTCATTGAGGTGCCCCACCCGCTACAGGCCGCTTCCACAATGCAGATACGCCTTAAGGGAATCATAGACCGTATGGACTGCAAAGACGGAATACTGCGCATAGTTGATTACAAGACAGGCAAAAAGCATAAATACCCCAACTCCATAGATGACCTGTTTGAATCCAAGAAACGGAACGAGCAGGCGTTGCAGATAATGTACTACGCCTACATCATGAGCATGCAGACGCAGTTCAGCCAGTACAGGCTTGCCCCCACGCTGCTCTACACCCGCACATCATCCAAGCCCACAAAAGAGGACATCTATTACAAGATAGGAACAGATTTCCTGACCGATTTCAACACCCAGTGCGGCCAGGATTTTGAAGTGAGACTAAAAAACACAATATCAGAGATTTTCAACCCCGATATTACGTTTTCTCCGACCGATGAAAAAGAAACCTGCCGCAACTGTGACTTCAGTCAACTGTGCGGCAGGTAATAATCTGTCTGAGGACTATTATCTCTTTATGAACTTCAGATTCATAGGACCGCCTACAGCTGTCTTATTATCAATTTTCTTAAAAGTAAAGTTCTTGAGGAACTCCACATCATCATTAAACAGCTCCTCATCCATCTGATACCAGCGATATGGCAGTTCTTCAGTGTATTTGAGCTCAAATGTTTCAGGATCCAAAGCTCCGTCAGACATAGACCAGCCCCTGTAACCATCTTCTATAATGAGTGCATCCCACGCATCTTCATTTTTGAATGAGAAATTAAGCTTGTCATTCTCATAGGTGTATGTTCCCTTAAGGTGATCTCCCCAAGCAACAATATAAACATCCACCTTGTTACCGTCAAAAATAAGAGTAAAGCGCTGCTCACCTTTTCCTACCTCAACGCCTTCGGGGACGCCGTCCCACCGTCCATTGAGAGAGAATTCATCTTCATTTTCTTTGTCTTTGTCACATGATGTGAAAGTCATGCCCAGCATAGCTGCAGCAATGGCAAAAAACAGTAATTTTCTCATTTTGAAATTCTTTAAAAGTTGTGCTAAGGTGATATTTTTATCGCTGAGTGACCATTCAAAACAGAAAAAAAACGGTCATATTGTACAAATCATTACTTTTGTCGCCAAATGGATTTTATAGACAATCTTATTCCAATGCTTCCTTTCATGGTCTGTCTGTTCTGGGCAGTCCATGCAGGAATCAGTTACAGGGAACTGAACAGGGCTCAGCGCCATCTCGGGCTTTTCCTGTCGGTATCAATGTTCCTGTTTCTTTTCCATGCCGTTTATTACAGTGCTTCACGTACCCCCAGCTATAATTTGCTGACTGTCATCTACTCATGGGCTACGTTAACCGCATATCCATTATACTACCTTTACATAAAGTCTATTACTGACTATCATAATCCAAGCAAGTTTGAAATGGTGTTGTGGTTCTCTCCCGGTCTGATTGCAGCCGTAGCGAGTGTTTCAGTACTCCTGTTCGGACTCAGACATGAGGTTCCGGATACTTTCATCAGTATAGTCCGCCCTATCCAGACCGTCCTGGTGTGCGTCATAAGTCTGATAAAACTAACGGCATTTGACCGTAGTGTCTATGACTCCTACTCGGAGGTTGAGGGAAAGACTGCAAAACCTATAATTATCCTGGCTACCTTACAGTTCACTGCCGCACTCTGCACCGTGGTACTGACCATTCTGGGGCCGCGATATTTTACAGGTAAGACCATACTGGCTATTCCATCGGTACTTTTTGCCGGTATTATATACGCCATAGCCTACGTGGGGTTCCGTTACCGTTTCGGGGCCTACCAGATGGAGATAGAACTCAAGGAGGATGCTATCCCGGCGGATAAAGAGAATGAAGAGTCTCTCCTTTTCAATGTCATACAGGAAAAGATGGAGAATGAAAGGTTGTACCTCAAGCCAAGCCTGTCAGTTGTGGACCTGGCCAAGGCCATAGGCAGCAACCGCACATACGTATCCACCAGTATCAACTCCCACAGCGGCAAGTCATTCGCTATGTTTGTAAATACATACAGGGTGGAGTACGCCAAGAAAATAATGGAAAAAGACGGAAAGCTGTCCGTAGCCCAGGTTGCCGAGATGTCAGGATTTGCCAGCGAGGAATCCTTCCGCCGAAACTTCAGGAACATCACTGGCAAATCTCCATCTGACTGGACAGGATCAGTCCGTCTTTAATCTTTTCTGTTAGTATTATGCCTAACTTATCTGGCCAAAGGATTGCCCAGTTCTGATGCCTCTACGTCATTCTCATCAAGTTTGAAAATCATGAACTGCTGGTTGTCCTTGGTGAGCGGTTTCCAGTCACCGCCGTTGGGACCGCAGGGGTCACCGTACTTGGCAAAGTTGGACCAGGCGGTAAGCATCTTCTCCGACAGGTCCCAGTCACCCTGGGTCCAGGGACGCCAGCAGTGTTTGAGTGACTTGAATACAAACCACAGGTCCGATGAGTGGAAAGCACCACGCAGTCTGTTGGTTACCAGAGGATTCTCACCGGGCAAAGGACGGGCAAACTGGTAGGCGTATGCCTTGCCGCCCATCTCCTCACGGTTAAGACAGAAATCCACAATCTGTGTACCCATATTGCCGGCATCGTTCAGTGTGTAGCCAATCAGGTAAGGAACCTGTGCCAAAGAGCCATCCAGGCAGGCGTCATCAAATGACTCGGTCAGTACATACCCGTCAATATAAGGTGATATGGGTGATGCAGTAAGAACGCTGCGCTTTCCGGTTACGTTGGTGTAAAGGCCGCCCAAAGCGAATATTGTCTCGGTACTGGCACCGCGCAGCTGACGCAGAGTGGTCAGGTTAGCCCAGTCACATACCTCCTTGGTCGATGCCTCGGCCTCGGCCAGTGTGGTCATACCCTGCTGGGGCATTCCCATACCCATTCCCATTCCGCCGCGACCTGCAGGTGCTGCAGCAGTCTGAGGACGGGGCTTGACAAGTCCGCTTCCGCTCATTATCACAGCCTTGTTGAACAGGCCCTTGGTCAGAGGTGATGCGCTCAGGAACTTGACGCTGCGTGATCCGGCGCTCTGTCCGAATATCATCACGTTATCGGGGTCACCGCCAAACTGTGCGATGTTCTTCTTGACCCACTTCATAGCCTCAATCTGGTCCAGAGTACCCCAGTTACCGGTTGCATGCTCAGGATCCTCGGCCGAAAGCTCAGGATGTGCAAAGAATCCGAACGGACCTACACGGTAGTTGAATGATACCAGCACAACATCCTTGTTAGCCCACTCCTGGCCGTCAAACTCAGGCTCCGATCCCCAGCCCTCGCGCATGCCGCCACCGAATATCCAGATGGCAACAGGCAGCTTGGCATCGGTCTGACCCGGTTTCTTGGTCCATACATTCAGATAGAGGCAATCCTCGCTGTAGGGAGCCTCATCGCCATAACCCCACTCGGTTGTGTAGCCGCCGGGATAATGGGCTGCCTGGAATGGCGGATGACCGAATTTGTCACAGAGTTTTACACCTTCCCATGGAATAACAGGCTGCGGAGCCTTCCAGCGGTTCTGACCTGTAGGAGGTGCTGCGAACGGAATACCGCGGTAAACGGTTACTCCCTTGATATCGGCGGGAACGCCCTGAATCTGTCCACCCTCAATGGTGAGCACGGGACCGCCGTTCTGAGTGCCGCATGCCACAAAAGCCAGCATGCCGGCCAAAACAAAAAACAGTTTCTTCATAATGCATTTGGTTTGATGACGTGATTACTAATAGATAGTTTTTCCTGAAGGATATTCATCAGTGACAATTGAAATGTGTCCATCTGATATGGTTATATGGCCTAACTCAGGGCCGTTATATTCTTTTTGGATTGCAATTCTGTCAGTATCAACATTTCCGATAAAATACTCCTTGTTAAATACCACCTTCACTTCATCACCGCATATAACGAAAATCGTCAATTTAGGTATACCTGCGGCATATACTCCGCCCCTAAATACCAAAGCAGTGCAATCATTATCAATCATAAAGGATTTGAACATTATTGTCTTGGAATTCTCAACTCCATAATATGACCACCCTTCATCGTCGACAAATGACCCGATAATCTTTTTTCCTTTTTTAAATTCAATTTTAGAGAAAATATGATTGGTTTCAGGATCAAAATCCCATTCCTCGGTATCTACATACCAACTGACAGAATAATTATCGGTTTCCAAACCGGTAACGGTCTGAGTATCGGCTATCCTGTATGTATGAGGACGTTTAGCAAAATAAAATGGATCAATCATTAAAGAGTCAATCTCGTGAGCAAGGACCTGAGAGTTATTCTTAGTGCCGCATGACATCAATGCAAACATGCCGGCAAGTGCAAAAAGAAGTTTCTTCATAAAGCATTTTATTTGATGACGTGAAAGTAATAAAAACTTTCTAATTTTGAACTTAATATGGCAAACAACCTCACTGAGCAGTTCATACTTGAGAATCTTACGGCCGATGTCCGCACATTGGCATTGGGCAGTCACCCTCACGGAGTGGATATGCAGTATGCCCTGACGCAGATTTCGGGTTGGCAGGCCGCTCGTTCTAAAGTGCCGCTTTGGGCCGCTACAGAGGGAATTGTCTATCCCAGGCATCTGTCCCTGGAGCAGTGCACATCACAGTACATCGCTCAGTATAAGGCATCTTTCATAGACGGCCTTCTTGGCTCCGGATTCAAGATGGCTGATATAACCGGCGGGATGGGCGTGGATTGCTTCTTCATCTCCCGTTCAGCCTCCCGGGTTTACTACAATGAAATGTCGGCCGAACTCTGCGACTGCGCCCGTGCAAACTTCAAGGCTCTGGGACGGCCGGAAATTGAGATAAGTTGCAGTACAGCAGAGGATTATATCGCCAGCCTACCCTCTGACAGCCTGGACCTTATCTACCTGGACCCTGCCCGACGCGGTGATGCCGGACGCAAACTCATATCCATCAGTGACTGCCAGCCGGACACAGTGGCCCTGCAGGATGACCTGCTCCGCATAGCGCCAAACGTGATGGTCAAGCTCTCACCCATGCTGGACGTAAGCCGCGCGCTTACAGAACTCAAACATGTTTCCCACGTTTTCATCATAGGATTGGAGGGAGAATGCAAGGAGATAACCCTGCTCTTGCAGCGCGGATTTGACACCGAGCCCACCATAACCGCAGTGGATATAAAAGCTGACGGAACGCCACAGCCCGCGGTCTCATCGGCCAAAAGTATAGATGTCGCTCTGCCCCAACCAATTGCAGACCCGCAGCAGCTCCAGCCCGGCACCTACATCAGCGAACCATCGGCCCCCTACATGAAAAGCGCCCTGTTCCGCACCATCGCTGCTCAGACCGGCACCGCCCTGCTCCACCCGGACACCCACCTGTTCTGGAGCAAACAAAAACCGGAGTCTTTCCCCGGCCGCACATTCCAAATAGGAGGAATCATCCCCTTTGACAAACGCTCGCTCTCCGCATTGACAAAGACCCAAGCCAACCTATCAGTAAGGAACTTCCCAGAGTCAGCCCCCCAACTCCAAAGCCGCCTCAAACTCCGTGACGGAGGCCCCCGCTACCTGATAGCCACCACCCTCTCAGACGGCAAGCGGGTCCTGTTGGACCTTAGAAAATGATTTTCAGAGCCATTCCGGTTTTGAAGATTCATGGTATATCCAGGTAGTATATCGGCTTTCAAATCCACCATACCAGCTACGTTCACCGGTTTCTTTAAGTATAGCCTTTATACTATGCAGGTATGTATTTCCTTGAGTTATATACAGAAAGAATTCTCCCCGGACTCCATAATAATACTCTTCCCATGTGGTATCAGTACTGTCTGTAACTACATACATACTGTCCGTCCCAAAATCCATACGGTAATCATCCTCATCAATCACAATTCCATCCACATTGACCCACCATGCTTTTCCATCACGCTTAAGCTTAGTTGTAAATGCAAAATCCTTATAAGCAGCAAGATTCATACCATCCCCATGATAAGAAGCAATCCAGGAGTCATCGGCCTGTTTCTGCAAAACTACAGGTGTGGCAGCTGTATGATTTTTAGGGAAATCATACGAACCCGTTCTCCATCCAAGATAGAATTCCCATCTGTCATCGGAAACTTTCTTCAATTCACTGGGATTACTATAGCCTTCTGAAGAATAAGGTTCTCCGTCATCAATGATATACTCTACCACGCGCACCATTCCTGTTGCGGTAAGGTCAGATAATTCGTACAACTCATATTTCAAAGATTCCTCAGATATCTTTGGTCCGTTAGGTTTGTTTACCTCACATGAAGCCAAAAGGGAAATCGCGATAAGGGCAAATGCTAATCTTTTCATAGAATATCAGAATTTAAATTCAACACCTAACCTGCTTCCGTAGCCCCAGTACCTGGAACCTGCACCAATCTCATAGAACAGCTTTTTGTATCTTGCTCCCAAAAGTACAATCTCCAATTGTCCGGAAATGCTGTTCTTTCCTTTATCCAACAGATAATCATTATGGGGATTACCCAATTCCCATCCAATAATATTTGAATCAGATCTGTTTAAATGGAGGCCCAAACCGTAACCTATTTTTGAATAGAGAGTAAAATCGTCGCGGTTTACGTAATTGAACTTGACCGATGGAATAAGATAAAAAGAGTTGGAGCAGACAGTCTCCGAATCAAGCCAATCTGAATTCCAGGCTTTATAAACATATCCCCACATACATACCCATGTCAGTCCGGCTGACAAATCCATGAACTTGAAGACACGGTAATCTATATCGGCCGATAATGGAGGAATTGAGTATACTGACCCCCTATAACTGCCATATCGTTCAGACAGCGGAGCAAAACAATCCCTGAAATACAGCATAGACTCCTCCTCGCCCCTGTCATAATTATTGTCAATATAAACGGTATAACTCCATGAAACACCAACTCTCCAGCTAAGTCTGGATTTGTCAAGAATCTGTGCATCGACAGCACTACTGCCGAACAGCAAAAAAAACGCAAGCAAGGACGTTACTTTTCTGCAAACACTCTGAAAAAGAAATCTCATATCAATTATTTAAACTCATGAAAGTGCTGTAAAAGTATTCTATTTCTATCAAACAATCAACAGTAACACACCCCAAAATGATGTTTCGCCAAAGTGTCCCACGCCCATCGGCCCTGTGAGCCTCCTGGTGCCCCTCGGTGTGTTACACACCTTCATACAGGGGGTATGTAACACACCGATACGCCCCACAAGCGTTGTGAGCGGGGGCGATGTGGGACACTTTGGCAAAAACCATTGTATCTTTGCACTCCGATGAAACAAGAGCGTAACAGTCTGATTGGTTTGGCAGCCGGAATAGCGGCCGGGGTGTCATACGGAATGAACCCGCTGTTTGCCAAACCGCTGCTGGCCGATGGTGTCTCAATACCCACGATGCTATTCTTCCGATACGCGATATCGGTAATCATAATGGCGGTGTGGATGAAACTAAAGAGTGAGACCTTCCGCGTCAAGGCCGATGAGTTCAGGCTGCTGGTGGTGCTTGGCCTGCTGTTCTCCCTGAGCAGTCTGTTCCTGTTTGAATCCTACAGGTTCATCCCGTCCGGGCTGGCCACCACACTGGTCTATCTCTACCCCATCTTTGTGGCGCTCATAATGGTAGTGCTCAAGTCTTACCCCAACTGGCAAACTTGGATTGCCATTGCCGTAACGTTTGTGGGTGTGATTCTGCTGAGCCTGCCGTCCGGCAAACTGTCGCTCCATGCAGGGGGAATGATTCTGGCTGCCCTGTCGGCCCTAAGTTACGCTTTATATCTGGTAATAGTAAACCGCTCCACACGCATCAGCCACATATCCAATCACACGCTAACATTCTATGCATTAGCCGTTGGGACCGTATTGTTCCTGTGCTATCAGTACACCAGCCATGTACCATTCATGAATGGAGTAAGCACCTGGAAATCAGCACTCAACCTGACCGGTCTGGCCATATTCCCAACCATGATCTCCCTACTCACCCTGGCCATAGCCACCCGCCACATCGGCCCCACCCGCACCGCTATCCTGGGAGTGTTTGAGCCCATCACCGCCATACTCATCGGCACACTGCTCTTCCTGGAGCCCATCACCCCGCGCATGGTCATCGGCATAATTCTCTGCCTTGCCGCCGTCCTCTTCATGTCCCTCCACCGCCAGTCAAAATAGTACAAAAGGGGACAGTCCCCTTTTGTATCATTTTTGCCAATTATTTGTATGTTTGCAAAAAACTTTGCTCAAATGAAAAAGGGAATTATCGCATTACTAACCATCTGCCTGGCAGCCGCCAACGCAACGGCCGTAGAGGTGCCGCAGCTGGCCAACGTCTGGGCACGTAACGTTACATCGCTCAACGGAGAGTGGAATTACATAATCGATGTGCAGGAGGAGGGCTACTATGATTACCGAATGAACCCCACCGCATGGGGATTCTTCAGGAACGCCAAGCCCCAGCGCCCCGAGGACCTTATAGAATATGACTTTGACAAGGCCGCAGTCATGAACATACCCGGCGACTGGAACACCCAGAATGAGCAGCTGTTCTTCTATGAGGGAACCGTCTGGTTCAAGCGCTCGTTTGAGTGGCACCGTAAGGCCGATGACCACAGGACTATACTCTACTTTGGTGCAGTCAATTACGAAGCACGCGTGTGGGTGAACGGCAGGAACGCCGGTTATCATGTTGGCGGATTCACCCCGTTCAACATGGACATTACTGACCTGCTTACCGATGGCGATAACTTTGTGATTGTCAAGGTGGACAACAAGCGCAAGGCCGAAAATGTCCCCACCCAGATATTTGACTGGTGGAACTACGGCGGCATAACACGCGACGTATTGCTGATCGATGTGGCTCCCGTCTATATTGAGAACTACAAACTCAGTCTGGACAAATCGGCCCCGGACCAGATCAGTTTCAACGTCAATCTGAATGAGAAGCTGGCAGGCCGGCAGATAACGCTGAGTATCCCCGAGCTCAAGATTACCAAAAAACTTGTGACCGATGACAATGGAACCGCCCAGGTACAGTTCAAGGCCAAAAAGCTGCAGCTCTGGTCACCCGATAACCCCAAACTCTACAATGTGGAGATAACCCTGGCCGATGAGACCATCAAGGACCGAATAGGTTTCCGCACCATCGAGACCAAGGGCAAGCAGCTGCTGCTGAACGGCAAGCCCATATTCCTGAAAGGTATAAGCATCCATGACGAGAAGCCCAACGGTGGAGGCCGCACCAATAGCGTTGAAGATGCCCGCACCCTGCTCTCCTGGGCCAGGGAGTTGGGCTGCAACTACGTACGTCTGGCCCACTACCCCCACAACGAGTATATGGTACGCGAGGCCGAGAAGATGGGCATCCTGGTCTGGTCCGAGATTCCGGTCTATTGGACAATTACCTGGACCAATCCCGATACCTACGCCAATGCCGAGCGCCAGCTTACCGATATGATACGCCGCGACCAGAACCGCGCCAACGTAATCATCTGGAGCGTAGCCAATGAGACTCCCCACAG
>JAGBPB010000099.1 GCA_017633615.1 Bacteroidaceae bacterium
GCATAGGCACCGTTCTCAACCAGTTCGGGATAGATCTTGTTGATAGGCTCGCTTCCGCGCTTCTGCTGATGAGCCATAACCTGACCCATGTTGAAGTTCATTGTGGCGATGTTACGCTCGGGGAAGAAATTACGCGGCAGGCTTATACCTGACATACCGATCATGAGTGGGAACGGACCGTCACCCTCAGGATATGTGATCTTTGAGGTAATGGTCAGAGTCTCACCGTTGCGATGAACTATAACTGTAAGTGTGTTATCCTCAAGTTTGGCCTCGATATCCTTCTTGTCAACCATGGGTTTCTCACCAACCTCATAGTGATAGAGCTCATGAATAATCTCAGCACGACGCTTCTCCCAATCCTTGAATTTCTTGACCTGCTTCTTGCCGTTTGAGAACTCAAACGGGTTGGGTAGAGTCTCCAGAGTCTTGGCCTCATCTACTGTAGGATAGGCCGGCTCAGCATACTTGGCTCCCGTGAATTCCTGGTCATAAACCAGGGGGATGGATTTCTGTGCCATTGCAGGCATGACTGACATCACTGCGGTGGCGATAAAAAAAGATCTGATACTCTTCATAATTGTATTGTAAATAGGTTATTGATATCAGTTTTGTCTATGCAAAGGTAATCAAATACATGAACCTTTATCAGCAGTATTACTACGTTATTGGTAGGTGATCTTCTGGATAATCTGACCGGGGTCGATTATGGAGAGTGTGATTGTGTGATTGTGGCGGGTCTTGTCAAGCGGCAGGGTGAGTGTGAACTCCTTTCGGTTTTCTAGCACCTGTATCTTCCACTCGCGCCCCCATTCCTGGAAAATATTCTCACACACCTGTGAGGGGCCGTTGTCAACGCTTACGGCAAAGCGGTTGCTGCGGTCGGTGGCTACCGGCCACATGGGCACCGCCGATATGCATATGCTGATTGAATCTGCATTGGCATTGATTGTGCCGGCGGGAATGGTTATCTCAATGCTTCCCTCTGTTTCCAGTTCAAGCGGCTGTCCCATCTGGAGTGCCTTCCAATCGGTGCCAATGCCTTCAAGCATACGGAACGGTGCACTAACCTTTACGGCCGATAAATCTATCTTGTGCAGGTATTCGGGATGACGCTGGTTGTCAGGCAGGCGGAAACGGGTGGTGGGCTCCTGAACGTATTCAGGCATGTTCTGGTAGAGTGCGGTGTACCCGGGAGGAACCTCTGATATCATATGGTTCCACTTGCCGTCCAGTTGGGTGTTGTAACGATTCAACAGATTGTCCAATTCGTTTATTGCGTGATTTGCCTGAAAGGCATACAATACATTGCCGGTTTCATGGTTTGCTTGGGCATAAAGGAACTTGCGGTTCATCTGATAGGCGGAATGCAGACTGTAACCAAGCATCTGGAACAGAGCCGGAACCATCTCCGGATCGACTGATCCCTCAATTATATCGTAATCAAAACATATATCTTGATACTCCATAAGTCGTTTCTGTGCACTACCGGTCTCGAATGAGAAGTCGGTGTCATAAAGGCGGCTGTACTCACGTGAATCCCATTCCATCTCATACCCCATGAATTCAGGCTTGCGATCCCACGCCAAGCGGTAATAATGGTCAAGTATGTTTTGGAATACAGGTTCCAGATCGTCGCCTTTAACGCCAAAAATTCCCGTCAGCCACTTGGCCTGCCACTTATTGACATTCTCATACGTGAATGAGCTGAAATCATAAGCCATCTCCATGAACATGGTCATTTCAATCTCCATGGGTTTGATGTCACCCACATTGAGCAGCCAGTAACGGTCTGCCCCGGCGGCGTAGGCCTTGAGAAGTTCCTCATACATGAGCATGGGCGCGGTGGTTGATATCCACAGGTTATCATGAGGTACTCCGCAATAGCTCAGGTGATAATAGACACCGCTACCGCCGCTGCGTTTCTGCTCCTCAATATTACTTACACGCTTCATATAGCCGTAGTTGTCATCTGGCCACACAAGGGTTATGTCATCGGGTACGCGAAGGCCGGCATCGTAAATGTCAAGTGTCTCTTTGTAGGGTACAAATATCTGCTGGAGTTTACTGGAGGGCTTTTTCTTGTACTTCTCCAGTATTTTACGCTGCTCGCCAAATACCTTCTCAAGTGTGCGGGCACGGTCAGCGGGATCAGAACTTCCATGCATGGCCTCATCATGAAGACCGCGCATACCCATGGTGTAGATATTGTCATATTGGGCGGTCTCGCGGATGCGGTCATCGAGTTTCTTAAGTATGGTGGCGCTGTTGGTCTCGTAGTTCCACTCACCGTCACGCTCCTTGTTCCACTCCAGTGGCGATGCGTTGTTGAACAGCAGCGGCTCGCAGTGGCTGGTGGTAATCATGATGCCCCATTTATCGGCCACAACCTGGCTCTCGGGGTGGCTGTAGAATGCGCCTGTGCAGTCGTGCATGGCAGGAGCCAGCATATTGCCCTTAAGACGCAGAATAAGTTCACATACGCGGTCGTATGTCTTGGGGCCGATGTCACCCAACTCCTTCTCGAAAGTCTTCTCGGCCCATGTTTTCATACCCCAGTCCTCATCGTTGATGAATATGCCGCGGTACTTTACTGTGGGTGAATTGCTCACATAGTTCTCTGAGTATTCATAGACCAGCCTGTTATTCTTGTCTACTGGAACATCGGCAAACCAATACCATGGGCTAACGCCTATAGCTTCGCTAACATGGAATACACCGTAGGCCAGTCCTCGGGCATCGGACCCGGTTATGTAGATGTTACCGTCCTTTGTATCAATTGCATAGCGTTCCCATGTTCCTTTGAGTTCGCGGTGACGGCCGGCCTTGTTTAGAGTGCCGATTATTATGCTGGGGCCGTTTGCCTTGCGCGTGCGTACCTCAGGTTTTATGCCCGATACACGCTCGATGTCATCGGCCAATACCTGCGCCAGATGCTTTACCAGTGGCGCATCAGCATCATTATATACAATGGCAGCTTTTGTAAGATCAACCGGTTTATTCTGGGCTATTACAGAAACCGATACAAGGAAACACACCAAACAAGCACTAATCAGTCTTTTCATTTCAGGATAATTTTTTCCAAAGATAAGCAAAAAGTGACAAAGGGGACGGTTCTCTTTGTCACCAAATTGGGCCAAAGAGAACCGTCCCCTTTGTCACCTTGTCACCTTTTCACTCCTGGAAGGAGTAGCCGAAGCCGGCGCGAGTGGTCAGGTAGTCGGCGTAGGGCTCGATCTTCTTGCGGATGCGGGTGATGTTCACATCGACGGTGCGGGCGTTAACGACCACGTCATCGGGCCAGATTACCTGGAGCAGGTCCTCGCGTGAGAATACCATGCCGCGGTTCATCATGAACATCTTGAGCAGCTCATATTCAGTCTTGGTGAATGCAACGGGCTCTCCGTCGACAGATACGGTCTTGGCGTCTGTATCAATGTAAATGCCCTTGAAACGGATACCGGTGCGGGTTGCGCGCAGACGTGATTCAACCACGTTGATTATGTAATCGCCGTTCTTCTCAAACTCGTTTATCAGGTCTGA
>JAGBPB010000100.1 GCA_017633615.1 Bacteroidaceae bacterium
ACGGCCTCCGCTGGCGTCATGCCGGCATTCTCAATTGCCTTGAAACCTACGTATGTGGCCGAGTTTATGCCTATCGGACCCGGAGTCATCTGGCTAACGGCTACGATATCGGTAAACTCTGAGTTGCTAATCCACTTGTGTTTCTCAACCACCTCATTCTGTATCAGCGAGAGCATGCCGTAGCCTCCACCAAACCCGAACAGGCCTATCTTAAAGAAGGTCCAGAACAGTTTCATCCAGATAACAATGCCATTCATGCCTTCCTGAGTTTAAGTATGTAATACAGGATTGCGCCCACAATGGCCGCCAATATGATCCATACCGGCGATACTCCTATCCACCAGATAAGCAGTGCGGTAGCCACCGGCACCCACCAGGTCCATTTGTTCAGACCCGCCTTTGATGCCAGACGGATGGTGGGAGTAAGTATTAGTGCAATGACAGCGGGACGTATGCCCTTGAACACATTCTCCACAATCTCATTGTCACGGTAACTGCCTGCAAACAGCGCTATGGCCAGGATGATGATGATTGACGGCATAACTGCACCCAAGGCGCACGCCACGCTGCCTCTCTTGCCTCGCACCCTGTAGCCCACGAATATGGCCATATTTACAACAAAGACTCCCGGAGCTGACTGGGCAATTGCCATCAGGTCCAGGAAGTCCTCGTCTTTAAGCCAACCTTTGTGCTCCACCACCTCGCGCTGCAACAGCGGAATCATGGCATATCCGCCGCCAATGGTGAACAGCCCTATTTTAAAGAAGGTGATGAAAAGGTTAAAAAGCATTATGCAGTTACTTTTGAGCCTCAACCCACTTGCGGGCATTCACGAATGCCTCAATCCACGGGGTGATCTCATCATCCTGACGCTCGGCGGGATAGAATCCACACTGCCACGGGAATATGGCGCGCTCAGGATGCGGCATCATGGCTACGTGACGGCCGTCGGCACTTGCTATACCTGCCACGTTGTAGTCCGATCCGTTGGGATTGGCGGGATAATCGGCGTATGTGTATTTTGCTATCACATTGTACTTGTCCTCGGGGTAAGGCAGTGAGAACTTGCCCTCACCGTGAGCCACCCAAACACCTAAGCGGCTTCCGCCTAAGGTCTTGAACATTACGCTCTCATTCTGAGGTATTGTCAGACCCAGGAAAGCCGACTCAAACTTGTGTGAGTCATTGTGCAGCATGTGAGCCTGCTTCTCATAATCGGGATTGATAAGTCCAAGCTCAATCATCAGCTGGCAACCGTTGCAAATACCTAATGACAAGGTATCCTTACGTGCATAGAAGCGATCCAGTGTCTCCTTGGCCTTGGGGTTGAAGAGGAATGCACCGGCCCAACCCTTGGCAGAACCCAGAACGTCCGAGTTGGAGAATCCGCCGCAGAACACGATCATGTTGATATCATCAAGAGTCTCACGGCCGCTTACCAGGTCGGTCATTGTTACGTCCTTGACATCAAATCCGGCCAGCCACAGTGTGTAAGCCATCTCGCGCTCACCGTTGGTACCCTTCTCACGGATGATTGCAGCCTTGACGCCGCTCGGTGTGCGGCGGTCGGGATCCAGACCAAACTGGCTCAGCTTGCCTTTAAAGTTGTAGGCAATCTTGATGTCCATGGGCTGCTTTGAGTAGTTCTTGTAACGCTTGTCGGCACAGCCGTTCATGGACTGCTTGCGGTCCAGCAGGTATGATGTCTTGTACCAAAGGTCACGCATCTTGTCTATGTCGATTGTGATGTCCTTCTTGCCGCGACGGATGTAGAGTGTGCGTGCATCGGCCGGACGACCGATTACGGCGTAACCAACACCAGCCTCATCAAGATATGAACTTACGGCATCCAGTTTCTTGCTCTCAACCTGCAGCACGACGCCCG
>JAGBPB010000101.1 GCA_017633615.1 Bacteroidaceae bacterium
AAACTAAACAACATAAAAGAGGCTCACTGAATTTGTGGGCCTTTTTTATTTAAAAAGATTATTTCCCGATGTTAACACTCAAGCAGATCACAGAACAGACCGATATTGTTATTGCAGGTCTTAATAAGAAGCATTTCAAGAATGCTGAGGAGGCAATTGCCCAGGCTATCTCTCTGAATGATGACAGAAAGAAGGCTCAGGCTCAGTTGGACAACAATCTTGCTGAGGGCAAGACACTTGCCGCCAAGATAGGACAGGCCATGAAGGCCGGCAACAAGGATGAGGCTGAACAGGCCAAGGCACGTGTTGCTGAGCTCAAGGCTGCCGCCGCAGAACTTGAGGCAAAGAAAGAGCAGGCTGAGAATGATCTGACCGCCCTGCTCTGCACAATCCCCAATATTCCCTACCCTGAGGTTCCTGAGGGCACATGCGCTGAGGATAACTGGGTAGTCAAGTCAAACCTCAAGGAGTGTGTCATCGGACAGGATACCGTAGGTAACTGGACATGCAACCCACAGAACGGTGAAGCCAAAGTTCCTCACTGGGAACTGGCCAAGAAATACAACCTGATAGACTTTGACCTGGGTGTCAAGATTACAGGTGCAGGTTTCCCCGTATATATAGGAAAAGGTGCACAGCTGCAGCGTGCACTCATCAACTTCTTCCTGGCTGAGGCTAACAAGGCCGGTTACACAGAGATCATGCCTCCTACCGTTGTCAACCAGGCATCAGGTTACGGCACAGGCCAGCTTCCTGACAAGGAGGGCCAGATGTATCACTGCGAGGTAGATGACCTCTATCTGATTCCTACTGCCGAGGTTCCCGTAACCAACATCTACCGCGATGTGATTCTGGATGAGAAGCAGCTCCCCATCAAGAACTGCGCATACACAGAGTGTTTCCGCAGAGAGGCCGGTTCATACGGCAAGGATGTTCGCGGCCTGAACCGCCTGCATGAGTTCTCCAAGATTGAGATAGTACGTATTGATACTCCTGAGCACTCAGCAGAGAGCCACAAGGAGATGCTTGCTCACGTAGAGGGCCTGCTCCAGAAACTGGAACTCCCCTACCGCATCCTGCGTCTTTGCGGCGGTGACCAGAGCTTCACATCGGCCATCTGCTATGACTTTGAGGTATATTCAGAGGCCCAGGGTCGCTGGCTTGAGGTTTCATCAGTATCCAACTTTGATACCTATCAGGCTAACCGTCTGAAATGCCGCTACCGCAAGGCCGGTGAGAAGAAAGCCGAGCTCTGCCACACACTGAACGGCTCAGCACTGGCTCTGCCCCGCATAGTAGCAGCCATCCTGGAGAACAACCAGACCGAGAAGGGCATCCGCATCCCCAAGGCTCTGATTCCCTACACTGGCTTTGATATCATCGACTAAAAAAGAGTACCAAAGGGGACAGACCCCTTTGGTATCATTTTCAAAAAGAGTACCATTGGGGTCTGTCCCCAATGGTACTCTTTTTACTTCTTATACAGGACATCAAAGTCGTAGTATGTCTCATAGGTGCGCTCATACCATACAGAGTATGCTGATGGAGGAGTTACCACGCAATCCCAAGGATTCTTGTGGTTATCATCACCTATCGGAGCAAATGCATTTACATATAAGGTAGGATCTGCCGTGAAACTGACCGTACTTGCGTCCAAGAACGGCTTAAGATTCTCACGATCAATTGCATTTATATTGTAGTAGTTCCATATCTCAAATGTCAGACCATCATGATATTTGTTTTTAAGATACTCCTGCAATCCTGCTGTCATTCCATGAGTTGTAATACGGATACCATTTGCCTCAAAAGCAACGGTCGCGCTTACCGCATAGACCTCACTGGTCTCTGAATTTACAATCTCAAATGACTCAGTGCTCGGCTGCGGAATATACTGAACCAAATCAAGTTGATGTGAAATCACCAGATTCATATCATCTACATCGCAATAGTAATTCTGGCCGACAGGAATGAAAATCTCAACATCGGTAACCGCACGGATATGAATGCTCAGTTTGGTGTGGATCCAGTCTCCCTCCTCATGTTTATCATTTACGGAAAGATTCACCTCAACATGATCTGTGGCATAAAAGTCATAGGGATCAACATCAGGAACGTCGGGATCATCAGGATCAATTTCTGAACCGTCACCAGGGATTATCTTTATTACCCAGTCATTGTAAACACCGTCTCCCTGATAATCCAACTGACCGTTGTCCCACTTATTTGTAGCATAGTCAAAGCAGAGATAGAGGTTCTTCTTACCGTCATACTCTATTACATAGAAACGGTAATGGTTCTCTTGTGTGGTGTTGTAGAAAGAATCGTGATAACGTGGATTTACCAGCGGAATGTTCACGCAAAGAGCACGTACGCCCCATGTAGCATTGTAATCATTGATATGGGTTCCGTTAAACTCAACATAGTCCATATGGTTGCCTCCTGTGATATCCGTGTAGTGGTGAGGCACATCACCGTTCATGAATGCAAGATGATAAGTGTCATAGTTTGAACCTACGTTTTGGATGAAGTAGGTAGTAAGGTCACAGGTAGTGCTGCCCTCATCGGGATGAGCTGCAAGATACGCCATCACCGCATTCTTTTCTGCCTGAGAAACCTGCTCACCGCGGTCAGTAGAAGTAGCAGGAGCGTTGTCAAAGTATTGGTAAAGAACCGGATACTGGTTTTTCATCCAATCACTTTTTCCGCCCCCAAAATCCATGATTTTGAAATAGTTTACATTGACACTGACATCACCCTTAGTTCTGGCAAATGTTGTAGATAATACCTCACTTCCTGAATACAGCCTGAAATCAGGTGTTTTTGCCAATTGTACTTCCAGTGGTGAGGCATCGCTGGATTTAAATACATCTGAGTTGTCACATGAAGACAAAACTCCAGAAAATAGTATAGCCATAGCGGCTACACCAATAGAATAGTCCTTTCTCATAAATAAAATAAATAGTCCTTTTTATATTTTGGTAATAATAGCTTACCTTTCCTATAAAGTTAAACTCACCAAAATATAAAACATACTATTTATTTAAAAAAAAGCAAAAAAAATCAAAGAGCCTTACGTATTTGAACCAATTTGCTAAGCAGACTTTCCAATTTGTCAAGTTGAAGCATATTTGCGCCATCACTCTTGGCTTGAGCAGGATTTTCATGTGTTTCCATAAAGAGGCCGTCTGCCCCTACTGCCACAGCAGCCTTTGAGATAGTCTCAATAAGTTCAGGCTGTCCTCCGGTTACGCCGCTGGTCTGATTGGGACGCTGCAGTGAATGCGTACAATCTACAACCACAGGATAACCAAATTTCTGCATCTCAGGGATGCCGCGGAAATCAACCACCAGATCCTGATAGCCGAATGTGGTACCGCGCTCAGTAAGCATGATATTCCTGTTTCCGGCATCAACCACCTTCTGGGCTGCGAATTGCATGGCATCGGGGGCAAGAAACTGTCCCTTCTTGATGTTTACCGTCTTGCCGGTTCTGGCAGCAGCCACCAGCAGATCAGTCTGACGGCACAGGAATGCAGGTATCTGCAGGATATCAACATACGCGGCTGCCATCTCGGCATCCTCCTCCTTATGTATATCGGTAACTACTGGAATACCGAACTCACTACGCACACGGGCCAGTATCCTGAGTGCCTTCTCATCACCTATTCCGGTAAATGAATCTATGCGTGAACGGTTGGCTTTCTTGAATGAACCTTTGAATGCATATGGTATGCCCAGACGTGATGTGATATCAACACACTTATCAGCTATGCGCAATGCCATATCCTCACCCTCAATAACGCAGGGGCCGGCCAGCAGGAAGAAATTATTTGAATTATCAAACAGTGCCATATAATCCGGGAATTATAAAGTTGATGACTGCGGGCTCAAGCGAAACCTTGAGCGGGAATGTATGGTTCAATGTACGACCGTCTATGCAGGTCAGAGTGCCGTCAGCATCAAGAATCTCTATCTGCTTGGTACGATACGGACGCACCTGCTCATGATTGAGGAACTGGTTGTGCAGTATCATGTAGAGTCCACGTATGGTCTGCCAGAATTTGGGTCTGTAAACCACTGACATATCCAGCCAACCATTATAAGGAACCGCACTCGGAGTCATACCGTAACCGCGTGAGTTACCTATACAGAGAGTCATAATCTTATCATTTATCTCCTCACTGTTGACCTTGATGCGCATCTTATACTGCTTGCGCTCCTTGAACAGGCTGAAAATAGCTATCAGATAGGCGGGATTCTTCTTACCGAACCTTTTACAGATATCCGAAAGGCGGATGGCCTGAGCCCCCAAGCCGATATTAACAGACATCAGGAAATAGCGCACCCGCTCCAGACCATTCTCCTGATATGAGCAATAACCCACATCTATCTTCTTGGTCTTGCCCTCTATGATACTGTGAATGGCTTTCTTGTAGTTGTCAACCTCAAGGCCCCAATAGCTGGCAAAGTCATTTCCTATACCGTTGGGAACAATACCCAATGTAAGATTCTGACGTATCTCACGGGGTGAGAACATGATGGCGTTGATGGCATCGTTCAGAGCCTCATCACCTCCCACCACGACTATGGTCTGATGACCGCTGTCTATAAGCATACGGGTAATGCGCTCTATGGAGCCTTCACCACCGGACTGAACAACATCATATTTGACCTGACGGAACTCCAGATACTCTCTTATCTGGTTCCATCGTTTTAATGAGTTGCTTACACCGGCCCTGGGAACATATACTATTCCCCACCTCTCTTCATCAGTCATATCATCAATATCCCATTAGTTCAACAATACGGTCCACTTTCCTGTCCATGGGCCATTCAAACGGTATCCACTCTATCTTAATCCCCCTGCGCTCCATACCACGGAACCAGGTCATCTGCCGCTTGGCAAACTGGTGTATGGCCACCTCAAGCTCCTGCAGCAGGTATTTATATTCAAGCTGCCCCGTTACATACAGGGTAACATACTTGTATTCTAGTCCGTAATAGATAAGATCATCGGCTGATATGCCTCTGTCGAGCAAGCCCTTGACCTCATCAATCATACCCTCGTTAAGACGTTTCTCCAAGCGGCTGCTTATAAGTTCACGCCTCATGTCACGGCTTATGTCAACACCTATGTTCAAACTCTTGAGAGCAGGGAATCCACCAGCCTCAACCGGGGTATTGCGGTAGCACTCCTCAATCTCAATGGCACGTATGGCACGCTTGCATGTATCAACATCAGTGGTGTTATGCAGAGTCTTGTAGCCTTTGAGTTTCTCTGTCAGTTCAGCAAGTGTCTTACCTTCCAGCGACTTACGCAGCTCAGGATTCTCCGGAACAGGTATAAGCCTGTAACCGCGCAGTACAGATTCCAGATAAAGCCCCGTTCCACCACACATTATCGGCTGAACACCTCGTGACACCACATCGCGGTAAGCCCTGAGGAAATCGCCCTGGAACTCATACACATTGTACTTGCTTCCCGGCTCAGCTATATCAATCAGGTGATATGGTATGAGCTTATCTCCTACCCTGTAATCAGCCAGATCCTTACCTGTGCCTATATCCATACCGCGATAAACCTGGCGGCTGTCAGCGCTCAGAATCTCACCGCCCACGCGGTCTGCAAGCGCTACTGCCAGACGTGTCTTACCACACGCCGTCGGGCCCAGTATGGTTATAAGGTCATAGTTTACCATAGGTAACCGCGAAGGTAAAAAAAAATCCCCGCATTTCTGCGAGGATTTCTTTCTATAAAGTAATAATCTAAATTACTTGGTGATAACGCGAGCCATTTCGCAAACCTTGTTGCTGTAACCCCACTCGTTGTCATACCATGCGCAAACCTTAACGAAGGTAGGATCAAGCTGGATACCTGCCTTAACATCAAAGATAGAGGTGTGTGAGTCGTTGCGGAAGTCAGTTGAAACAACAGCCTCATCGGTGTAGCCCAGGATACCCTTGAGCTCGCCCTCTGAAGCCTCCTTCATAGCAGCGCAGATCTCATCATATGTGCAAGGCTTCTCGAGCTCAGCAGTCAGGTCAACGAATGATACATCTGATGTGGGAACGCGGAGTGACATACCGGTAAGACGGCCGTTCAGAACGGGAAGAACCTTACCTACAGCCTTAGCAGCACCCGTTGAAGAAGGAATGATGTTCTCCAGGATACCACGACCACCGCGCCAATCCTTCTTTGAAGGACCGTCAACAGTCTTCTGAGTAGCAGTAGCAGCGTGTACGGTTGTCATAAGACCGCGCTTGATACCGAACTTGTCGTTCAGAACCTTGCTGATAGGAGCCAAGCAGTTGGTGGTGCAAGAAGCGTTGGAGATGATAGTCTGACCAGCGTAAGTCTTGTCATTAACACCATAAACGAACATAGGAGTAGCGTCCTTTGAAGGAGCTGACATGATAACCTTCTTGGCGCCAGCCTTGATGTGAGCCTCAGCGAGCTCAGCGGTCAGGAAGAAACCGGTTGACTCAACAACAACGTCAACACCCAGAGCACCCCAAGTGATGTTTACGGGATCCTTCTCAGCGAAGACCTGAATCTTGTTGCCGTCAACGATCATGTAGTTACCCTCAACCTTGATGTCGTGGTTGAACTGACCATGAACTGAATCATACTTCAGCATGTAAGCCAGATAATCGGGATCCAGAAGATCATTGATACCTACGACCTGAATGTCGTTAGAGAAGTTCTCAACAGCAGCACGGAAAACCATGCGACCGATACGGCCAAAACCGTTAATACCGAGTTTGATCATTTTGTTTGATTTAGGTTGTTTATTATATCAAAAAATTCTCTTTC
>JAGBPB010000102.1 GCA_017633615.1 Bacteroidaceae bacterium
AAACAAAATATCGCAGAAAAATGAAAGAACCGTTTGTTATAACCATCAGCCGCGAGGTTGGCTCAGGCGGCAGGACTATCGGCCGTAAACTGGCAGAGAAACTGGGCGTACGTTTCAGTGACAAGGAGCTTGTTGATGCGCTCCAGAAGAAACTCAATCTTACTGTAGACAGCATTGAGGAGCTTAAGGGCAAGAAAAAGCGCTGGCTGGATGATTTCATCCAGATGGTGGCTCCGGTGCCCATGAGCGGCATGCTGGTGGACGGCGACAGCGATTACATAAGTGAGTACAACCTGTCACTATCTGTAAATGATGTCTTTGAGGCCGAAAGGGAGATTCTTAATGGTATTGCCGATGAGGGATCGTGCGTGATTGCCGGCCGCTCCGGATTCTTTGTTCTCAAGGACCGTCCAAACAAGGTTGATGTACTTATCACAGCCTCACTTGAGAACCGTATTGCCCGCATCATGGAGAAGCAGAACCTGTCCCGACAGAAGGCCGAGGAGGTTATAGGCTGTGTTGATAAGGCCCGAGACAACTACGTTCTGCGCTACACCGGCCAGAGCCGTTACGATGCCCGCAACTACCACATCGTCCTCAACATGGATTACATCACCGAGGACAAGGCTGTTGAACTGATACTCTCTTATCTGGGCAAATAACAGAGGAGTAATAAAAAGCATTAAATTGCAAACTCCACTTTGCAAAATGTAGGATTTTTGTATTACCTTTGCAGTCCGCGTACACGAGTGCGCGGGCGCGCTATTTTATATGGAACAGTTTTTCAGGACACATGATTATCTGGTGGATCACCTTGAGGCATCCGTAAGACGTGATCTTATGGATGAGATTGACTGGTCAAGCCGGATGATCGGTATCAAGGGCACGCGCGGAGTTGGCAAGACCACATTCTTGCTCCAGTATGCCAAGGAAAAGTTCGGCCGTGACCGTTCCTGCCTCTATATAAATATGAACAACTTCTATTTCCAGGGGCACGGAATTGCTGAGTTTGCGGGCGAGTTCCATAAACTGGGCGGTAAGGTGCTGCTCATAGACCAGGTGTTCAAGCACCCGGACTGGAGCAAGGAGCTGCGCAAGTGCTACGACCTTTATCCCGGTCTCAAGATTATCTTTACGGGATCATCGGTAATGCGCCTTAAGGAGGAGAATCCGGAACTGAACGGCATAGTAAGCTCATATAATCTGCGCGGTTTTTCATTCCGTGAGTTCCTTAACCTCAAGGCCGGCACAAACTTCAAGGCGCACCGCATGGATGACATCCTCAAGAACCACATGGCAATAGCCCGTGAGATTCTGAATCAGGTTGATCCATTGCAGTACTTCCAGGATTACGTCCATCATGGTTTCTATCCGTTCTTTCTGCAGCAGCGTAACTTCTCTGAGAACCTGCTCAAGACCATGAACATGATGATGGAGGTTGATATCCTGCTCATCAAACAGATAGATCTTAAGTATCTGGCCAAGATCAAGAAACTGTTCTACCTGATGGCTGTGTCAGGAACATCGGCCCCCAATGTAAGCCAGCTGGCTGCCGAGACCGAGACCTCACGTGCCACAGTCATGAACTACATAAAGTATCTGGCCGATGCCCGACTGATAAACATTGTATATGCCAAGGGTGACAGTTTTCCCAAGAAGCCGTGCCGCGTGCTGATGCATAACTCGAACCTGATATATACTATTTATCCGCCGCGTCAGGACCGCCAGGATGTGATAGACACATTCTTTGTGAACTCCATGTGGAAGGATCATGTGGTGCATAAGGGCGCCAAGGGCTGGTCATTCCTGGTTGACGGACAGGTCAACTTCAAGGTATCCACCCAAGAGGGCAAGACACGAGTTCAGCCGGACTCATACTACGCTATTGACGGTATGGAGATAGGACATGACAATGTGATTCCGCTCTGGATGTTCGGACTGCTTTATTAAGACAACGATTTTAACACACAAAATAAACTATGACAAAGAAATTTATCACTTGTGATGGTAATGAGGCTGCGGCTCACGTGAGCTATATGTTCTCAGAGGTAGCTGCTATCTACCCCATCACCCCGTCATCACCTATGGCGGAGCACGTTGACGAGTGGGCTGCCCGCGGTCGTAAGAACCTGTGGGGCCAGACCGTCTCAGTTCAGGAAATGCAGTCAGAGGCCGGCGCAGCCGGTGCTGTTCACGGTTCACTGCAGGCCGGTGCCCTTACAACCACATTCACAGCATCACAGGGTCTGTTGCTGATGATCCCTAACATGTACAAGATTGCAGGTGAGCTCATTCCTTGCGTGTTTGATGTATCTGCACGTACATTGGCATCTCACGCTCTGTGCATATTCGGTGACCACCAGGATGTTATGGCTTGCCGCCAGACAGGCTTTGCAATGCTTTGCGAAGGCTCTGTACAGGAGGTTATGGACCTGACTGCTGTTGCTCACCTTGCTACTCTGGAGACCTGCGTTCCTTTTGTGAACTTCTTTGACGGTTTCCGTACATCACACGAGTATCACAAGATTGAGCTGATGGACCAGGAGGATATCCGTCCGTTGGTTAAGGAGGAGTACATCAAGCGCTTCCGTGACCGCGCTATGTCACCTGAGCGTCCTATCACACGTGGTACTGCTGAGAACCCTGAGACATTCTTCACACACCGTGAGGCTTGCAACCCCTACTATGATTCAGTTCCTGAAGTAGTAGAGAAGTACCTGGGTGAGATCTCAAAGATCACCGGCCGTGAGTACCATCTGTTCTCATACTATGGCGCCAAGGATGCTGACCGCATGATCATCCTGATGGGTTCAGCTACCGATGCTGCCCGCGAGGCTATCGACTACCTGAACGCCAACGGCCAGAAGGTTGGTATGATCAGTGTTCATCTGTATCGTCCGTTCTCAGTCAAGCACCTGCTCGCTTCAGTTCCCAAGACTGTTAAGCGCATTGCCGTTCTGGATCGTACAAAGGAGCCCGGCGCAAACGGCGAGCCTCTGTATCTGGATGTTAAGGATGCTTACTATGATGTTCAGGATCGTCCTATCATCGTGGGCGGCCGCTATGGTCTGGGTTCACATGATACCACTCCCGCTCAGATTATCAGCGTATTCAACAACCTGGCTATGCCCGAGCCCAAGAACCACTTCACCATCGGTATTGTTGATGATGTTACATTCACATCACTGCCTGAGGTTGAGGAGATTGCGCTGGGTGGTGCCGGTATGTTCCAGGCTAAGTTCTACGGCCTTGGTGCCGACGGTACTGTAGGTGCCAACAAGAACTCAGTTAAGATCATCGGTGACAACACTGATAAGTATTGCCAGGCTTACTTCTCATATGACTCAAAGAAGTCAGGCGGCTTTACCTGCTCACACCTGCGCTTTGGTGATACCCCCATCCGTTCAACATATCTGGTGACCACACCTAACTTCGTAGCATGCCACGTTCAGGCTTACTTGCACATGTATGATGTTACGCGCGGTCTGCAGAAGAACGGTCAGTTCCTGCTCAACACTATCTTTGAGGGTGAGGAGCTGGAGAAGTTCATGCCTAACAAGGTAAAGCGTTACTTCGCTAAGAACAATATCACTGTTTATACCATCAACGCTACCAAGATAGCTCAGGAGATTGGTCTGGGTAACCGTACCAACACCATCCTTCAGTCTGCTTTCTTCCGTATCACAGAGGTTATCCCTGTAGAGCTTGCAGTTGAGAAGATGAAGGCTGCTGCTCTGAAGTCTTACGGAGCAAAGGGCCAGGATGTAGTTGACCTGAACTATGCCGCTATCGACCGTGGCGGTGAGTACAAGCTGTTCACAGTTAAGCCCGAGTGGGCTAACCTGCCTGATGATGAGGCCAAGAAGGATGATGCTCCCGCATTCGTCAAGGAGCTGGTTCGTCCTATCAACGCTCAGGCCGGTGACCTGCTGAAGGTTTCTGATTTTACAAAGAACGGTACTGCCGATGGTTCATGGATGGTAGGTACCGCCGCTTATGAGAAGCGTGGTGTTGAGGCCTTCGTTCCCGCTTGGAACAAAGACAACTGTATCCAGTGCAACCAGTGCGCATATATCTGTCCTCACGCTGCCATCCGTCCGTTCGTACTGACTGATGACGAGCTCAAGGGATTCGATAACCTTGATACTATTGAGATGAAGGCTCCTGCAGCAATGAAGGGCATGCACTTCATCATTGAGCCTTCAGTTCTTGACTGCCTTGGCTGCGGCAACTGCGCCGACATCTGCCCGGGCAACCCCAAGACCGGCAAGGCCCTCACAATGGTTCCGTTCAACCCCGATGCAGCCGATATGAAGAAGATGGCTGCCGATTGGGACAAGCTTGTTAAGGTTCCCTCAAAGCAGGATCTTGTTGACATCAAGAGCAACGTCAAGAACTC
>JAGBPB010000009.1 GCA_017633615.1 Bacteroidaceae bacterium
GTGAGCATGAACTTCTGGGGTTTCACGCCCGATTTCTTCGATTGTCTCAACGACCTTTTCGTCGATTTTCTCAAGGAGAATCAGGATAACATCACGGCGGAGTTCCCCATCCCCAATGTGGTCTCGTACTTGATGAACAGCAGCAAAGCCCGTGTGAAGGTGCTCCATAGCAACGCCGAGTGGTTCGGAGTGACCTACCAGGAGGACCGTCCCATGGTGGTGGCCAGGCTGGCGGCTATTGGATAATGTGAAATGTGGAATGGGGAATGGGGAATGGTTCCCAACCCCTAACCTCCCACTTCAAAATCTCAGCAGTGTATCATTGTCGGACGGATCAAGGGTGAACAGGTCCTCGTATTCATCCACGCGAATGACGAAAAGGCCTTAAGGTTACTCTTGTCTAATATCTGTAATGTGTAATAAATCCACCACCTTTCCGCCGCTTTGCGGCGGAACCTCCAACGTTACCCACAATTATTGTTGATTAACTTTTTTTAACAAATGCAACTTGTTGATAATAAAATAGTTAATAAAAAAAGTTATCAACATAGGGCTGTTGTTATGGGGATAAGTGTACTTTTGCCGCCGTTTTGGAAAGTGTGTTTAGGAATTTTTGGAATTAAGAAACTGATAATCAATAACTAACGACTGAATGCTTGAAACTTGAGACTTGAAACTAAAGACTGAAGACCAATATAGAAATAATAATAACAATAAATACAAATCTTATGAAAAAGAAACTATCATTTTTGTGCGCATTGCTGTTACTAACCGCAAGCGTGACCATGGGACAAAACTATCAGTTTCCTTACAATGGCCAATTTGAATATTGGACGTCAACAGGATCCGATAACGCTGTTCCAAAAGGATGGCAGTCTTTTAACACAGCACAATGTGATTTGACAGGATTGGCCGCATTGGGTTGTGGTACAGCTAAAACCAATCATAGCAATAAGGTTGACGGACATGGTGGAGGTTCTGCTTTGGAGATTTATTGCAAGACTGTACTTGGTGTTGCTGCTAACGGAGCCGTGTCCACAGGGCGAATGCGAGTTGCAAGTATGTCGGCTTCAGATGACTCGAATTATATGTACACGCGACGTACGGGTACTAGTTCAAATCCTGCCGCTTGTTATGCATTTTCCGGATGTCCGGATTCACTTAGCTTTTGGGCTAAATTTAACATGTCTGATACAGCCAACGTTGCATCTTTAAAGATTCATTTGCACACAGATCGTGATTATCAAGATGTTCCTTCTCACACAGAGACAACGGCTCAAACGGGAAAAATTGCCAATAGAATCTGCCATTTTAAGTGTAATAGACAATCAAACACTTGGCAGAAATATAGTTTTGATATCAAATATTATCAATCGAACACCACGTCAGTTATTCCAAATCCTCAATTGGCAAATATTACTACACCTTCATATTTGTTGGCTTCATTTAGTACGAATAAAAGTTCTGGTGTAGGTAATAATAATGATAAACTCACAATTGATGATGCCAGATTTATCTACAATAAGAAATTGTCCAGTGTTACAATAAACAATAACCCTATTTCTCAGGCAGATCTCAATGCATTGAACAATGCGGCATATTCATCTGCCGTGACCACTACGGTGGGGTCGGGTGAGTCGGCTATCATGACATTTAACAACCAGGGAACAGCCACATATACCTATCCCCAGCCTGTATGCGCTAATGCTATTCCAACAGTGACTGCAACTGCCGAATCAGGCTTGATTAGCAGTTTGGTTGTTACACCTGCTACGTTTGACAACCCACATGCAACTATTACGGTTACGCATAATGATGGCTCTTATTACACTTATACTATTGATTTCACCATCGTACAAGCACCCACTGTAACTCTTTCTTCCAACAAAAACCAGACAGTATGCGCAGGTACTGCCATCAATGCTATTACGGTAACAGCCAACAATGGCACAGCCACGGTGAGTAACCTGCCTTCAGGACTCTCTTTTAATCAATCTACAGGCAAGATTACGGGTACACCTATCGCCAGCCGTACTTATAAGGTGACGGTGAGTAACAGTGCATGTTCCGTAGAAGAAACGGGCACCATCACGGTAAACCCGCTGCCGACCATCACCCTTACCAATAACGGTGTCATTACGGTTTGTGAGGGCTCGCAGGTCAACGTGTCCGCCACGGGTGCCGATATTTATACTTGGAGCGACGGTCTGGGTAGCGACGCGGTTGCCCGTCCCACGACTCCCGGTACCTATACCGTCACGGGAACAAATAATACCACGCATTGCTCCAATACAGCCACGGCCACGGTGACCATTCACCCGCTGCCAAACGTTACCCTTACGCCCAGCGCCACAACCGTGTGTACTCCCGCTACCATCTCACTTACCGCAGGCGGTGCAGACAGCTATTCTTGGGCTGGCATTACGAGCAGTACCAATCCTGCCATTGTTTCTGCTGCAGGTACATATAATGTAACGGTTACAGGTACCAACACCACTACGGGCTGTTCCAATACCGCATCCCAAACCGTTACTGTGAACCAGACTCCTACGGTCCAAATCACAGGAAATAATGCTTTCTGTGCGGGCGATTCCAGCACGTTGACTGTGAGCAGTACGCCCAACGGCGCAACGTTCGTGTGGTCAGACCTGAGCACATCCAGTACGCTTAAGGTCAAGAATGCTGGCAAGTATTTTGTGACCGGTACA
>JAGBPB010000010.1 GCA_017633615.1 Bacteroidaceae bacterium
TATGTACAAAAAAATGCTCATGAATAAGGAATATTTGTGAAATATGCGGATGTCTCTTGACATAAATCAAACAAAATGATACAATGTAAAATGAGGATTGTGTTCTCCTCCCCTGGGGATCGTGTTCTCCCCTGGGAAAATATGACTATATTGAAAAGGAGGTACAGATCAATGAAGAAAGACAAGATCGAGAATGGTAAGCTGATGTGCATCGGATGCAGATACCTGGATCTCGCTCGGGACTTTAAGGTGACCGGACAGGGCATCTGCATAAAGACCGGAGAGCTCCTGGAGATGCCTATGATCGCATGTGAGTCCTATGCAAAACCCGAGGCCAGGCATATCCCGATCCCTGCATGGTATCGTGAGATCCTGACTCCGACTCAGGCAAACTACATGCAGGAGCTCTATGATGGCAGATCGATCCATCGGATTGCAGAGATCTATGATCGGACAGATCAGAGTGTATCAGTGACGATCCGTAGAGCAAAGACCAGGATCCGGCAGTATCGTGAGTCGATGTCTGGATACGTGGATACGGACAGTATCACATACCAGGAATCGAAAGCGAATAAGAATGCAATGTATGGTATGACAGCTGAGGAGGTGATCACGAATGGAGCAATGGAAAAAACGTCTGATCAATGAGGAGAAAGAGCTCGCATACAAGATCAGAAAGCTCACGCTCTTTCTGAATGGTGATGATGTTAAGGATACATCTAATCTGTCAACACAGGAGCTCCTCCTGATGATCGATCAACTGAATGTAATGAAAAGATATGACGAGATCCTGAGATTGCGGATGGAGCAGCATCATCTGATCGTGGAGGTGAAACTCGATGGCCGCTAAGAAACAGTGCAGCCGCTGCGAGCGGTTTATGATCTTCAATGTTAAGACGGAATCCGGAGTCTGTCTCCGGTCTATGAATGTAGTACCGGGATCAGATATCTGTGATCACTATGCAGCCAAGAAACGAAAGAGAGGTGCTCAGAATGGCAAAACTGACAGCTCAGCAGAAAGCGATCGATAACATGATCAAGCGGATCAATCGCAAGATCCAGAGCTATGCATCGATCGGAACAGACTCCAGGCATTATCAGCTGATCGAGTCGATCTTTGATATCGGGGGAAAGTCAAAGGAGGCTGCCGGGCGATCCTGGGCGACTTTCTCAGGCGAGATGACGCTGCAGGATAAAAACGGAGTGATGCAGCTGAGCAGATCCAAGGCTGCTCTGAATATGTATCAGATCAGCGACTATCAGAGAGTGCTGCAGCAGCTCGACCGGATGGAGAGTGCAGCGAAAGCCAGGCGAACAGCCCTCAAAGCGTTTAAGGCTCGGACTGGAAAGACTCCTAAGACTGCACAAGAGCGGGACGAGGCGATCCGATCAGAAGTGGATCATTATAATCGCGTACAGAAGCGACTGGAGAAAAGCCTCGGAGAGCTTTATAAGATCGAGAAAGAGCGTGGTATTGAGTTTAAGGCTCACGAAGATATCAAAGCAAAGTCAAAAGGCCGATGGACTAGCTCTCAGACGCTGGAGGAGATGCTCGATCTCGCTGACAAGGTGATCGCCGGGGAGGATCAACAGATCGTGAAAAACGTCCTGGAGGGATACTGATGAGAAAGCTCTATTGTGATGTATCCAAGTTTACCCGGATCGAATTTCGGAAAGTGAAGAAAAGATATTTCACTGAGCGGAATCGGAAGTACATCCGGATCCGCTGCGGATTTGACATTGAGACGACCAGGATCGAGGATCGTGCATATATGTATCATTGGCAGATGAGCTTTGAGGATGTGGTGATCGTCGGCAGGAGATGGCAGGAGTATCTGCTGCTGATCGAGCATCTCAATAAGTGGCTCAGCTGGCAGAATGCCCTGCTGATCGTCTGGATCGCAAATCTCGGGCATGAATTTTCGTTTCTCGCACATCGTTTTATCTGGAATAAGGTTTTTGCAGTCGATGCCCGGACTCCGCTCCGGGCTCAGGCTGATCGGATCGAGTATCGTGAAGCCTTAAGTATCTCAGGCCAGGGAGGACTCAAAAACCTGGCGAAAAACTATACCAAAACACAAAAGCTCGTGGGAGATCTCGATTATGATGTGATCCGGATATCAGATCCTGAGGATCCGGCAAACTGCACACCGCTCACTCCGAAAGAGCTGCAGTACTGTATCAATGATGTGGAGATCCTCTCTGAGTGGGCTGATTACATGTTCCAAGCGTATACTGACAAGGGACTGGAGATCCCTCTGACGATGACAGGCATTGTCAGAAATGAGGTCAAGCGAGCTGCCGGAAAAGATATTGCAGAGATCCGGAAAAGAGTCCGGATGCTGTTCCCCGGCAAAGATATCTATAATCTGATCATGAGGTATCTGTTCCGCGGAGGCTATACTCATGCCTCTGCCTGGTGGATCTTCGTCGTGTGGGATAACGTGATCGGAGCTGATTTCACATCCAGCTATCCGGCTGTTATGCTGCATGAGGATGGATATCCGATGAGCCCCTTTGTCGAGTGCGATCTCCGATGTGACGGAAAAGAGATCACGGATGAGCGGATCCGGACTCAGTGCTGCTGGTTCGTTGCTGACTTTATCGGGATCCGGAAAACGACTGTGCACACGATCGAGTCTGAGCACAAAATCATTAAGTATCATAACGGAAGATTTGATAACGGAAGACTCCGTTCTGCAGATTATGTCAGAGTCTGCCTGACTGAGATCGACTATGAGATCTATCAGAATTTCTACGAGTGGGATCAGATCCATATTGTTAAGGCGTATACAGCATTCAGGGGACGGCTGCCAAAGTACCTTTTAAAACCGATGATGCAGAGCTATCAGACAAAGGTACAGCTGAAAAGACAGAAGCTCTCCGAAACGATCGAGTATATCAATGCAAAGTCCCAGGTAAACTCTTATTATGGTATGACCGTTACACGACTCAATTTCCTGGAGTGGGAATTTGATCCGGATCAGCCGGATCACAAGCAATGGATACCTAAGCCGACAAAGAAAAGCTATAAACAGATGATCTCAAAGCAGCTGCTGAGTCCGTTCTGGGGAATCTACGTCACAGCGTTTGCCCGGAGATGCCTGCTGCTCGGAGCTGTCAAAGCAATGGATCCGGCTCCGGGGGATGCAAATGTGATCTATTGTGATACAGACTCAGTATACTTTGACGATACTCCACGGAATCGGGCGATCATACTTAACTATAATAAACGTATCGCAAAACTTAATGAGGAGCTCCCGGAGGAGTTTTCAGATATCGGCTGCTTTGAGTGGATCGATACGAAAAAGACGATCGAGAGCCCTCAGCACTACACTTTTAAGACTCTCGGAGCAAAAAGATATCTCAAGTGGTATACTGATCGGGACGGCTGCCATTCAGAAACGACCGTCGCCGGGATGAGAAAGAGATCGCTGGAGGAAAAGATCGCGAGCTCCTTTAAACCTGATGGAGAGTGCTATGAGCTGCATGATCCGATCGATGATCATTTCTTAGGATTCGTTTCTAAGGATAAGTTATTTGATTACTTTTCGGACGGCCTGCTCCTGGAGACGGAAGAAACACATAAATCAAGAGCTGCATATCACGATTCAGAATACTCCGAGACGATCACGGATGCAGACGGCAGGAGCTGCGTGATGCATGAGTGCTCCGGAGCTGCGATCGTCCCTGTCGAGTTTACTGTGAAGATGGAGGAGATCTATATACAACTGATCGATATCATGCTCAAAGAGAGGAGGATGCCGGTATGGGTATAAAAATTAGGTATCACGACGATGATCCGAATAAAGGGATCATTTACGACTGGCAGCATATCCGGAAAGAGTATAAAAAGCTCAAATGCCCTGCAGATGTATACTATCCGCTGCGAGTGGATTTTGATAAAGCAGCCTATGACGTTGCACTGAGCGACAGATCCCAGGGCAAAACCACGAATCCGATCCTGGCCACAATGATCATGCATCGTGATTATGGAACAGCTCCTCATTATCTCAGGCAGCACAGCGATATGTGCACTCCGAAAATGCTCCGGGATCTCTTTGCAACGATCCAGCAGCATAGCTATATTAAGCGAGTATGGGGAGAGCAGTATAATGATCTGGAGTATCACGCTAAAAGATGGTGGCTGCTGCAGCGATCTCCGGACGGGGATATCATTGCCCGGCATAATCTCCCGGTGCTCACTTGTTTCGGGCTCGATGAGTCCGATGCACTCAAAAGCACATACAACTCACCGACCGGAGATGCTGTGATCCTCGATGAGTTTATCAGCTCCGTTTATGGATACTCAGACTTTATCCACTTCCAGGATATTCTGAAAACAATTTTTCGTGATCGCCTGAGCCCGGTCGTCTGGATGCTATCGAACACGATCAATCTGAATAGTCCCTGGTTCGATGAGCTGACGATCCGGGATCAGATCAATACCATGAAACAGGGTGAGAGCCAGTATATCGAGACAGCTCTCGGGACAAATATCTTTGTCGAGATTTTGTCGCCAAAGATCTCTGAACAGCGTCAAAAGGTAAACCGGAGATTATTCGGATTTCCGAATCCGAAGCTCGCTGCCATCACCGGACAGGGAACCTGGGCAACAGAGCACTATCAGCACATCCCTCCGGACGATGAAAAGGATCCGGTCGAGACTGTGATCGGGAATCTGTATCTCAGGCAGTCCGGAAAACATGTGAGGCTCAGACTCGTATACAGAGAGTCGATCGGATACTGTGTGTATGTGACTCCGGCAACAAAGATCTATGACGACTCGATTATCCTGACTGCAGGAGATATCTCTGATCCCAGAGAGATCTATGGATTCGGTCCGAAAGACTCCCGGCTCCTGGATACCGTCTGGAGACTTTACAAAGCGAACAGATGGTATTATGCAACCAATTCAGAGGGAGCCCTGGTCAGATCATACATTTCTCTCGTGAAGTCGATGCAGCGGGATCGGTTTATGTTATAAGCTGCAGCCTATGGGAAATGTGTTTTATATAGGTTTGTTTTATATTGTTTGATTCTGTTTGATTTATCGTGTATACTGATAATGGCAGCCATGCCGGCTGACTTGTATTTTTCGGAGGTATACTGATATGTACAAATCTCAGAATGAATGGAGAAATGAAGCGGACGATTTTCTGTATGCATGGGGATATTCTGGAGGATCTTTCCCGGAGTATCAGGATGTGCTCGATGTGTGCAGGGATCTCGATGCAGATCCAGAGTATCACGATGAGATGATCAGCATCTGCGGATCCGTTGAGATCTACGCTGAGACGTTATGGTGTTACATTCGTAACAGGAGGTGGTGCTGATGGGATTCGGCTATGAGCATGGACATTATTTTGAGATGACATGTATCGACTGTGAGCATAATCGGCTCCCTGATGTCTGTTATGGATCCTGTGATCATGCCTGCTGCTGTAAATGTATGTCAGCTGAGCTGCATATGCGGATCCGGAAAGATCCTGATACGTATGACTGCGGTCTGTATTGTGTATGGGGATATGCGTATCCCGGCAGATCGTGCGAGCATTACTGTGATGTAACAAAGGAGGATGTATGAAAGAGTGGTTTATCCTGCTGCAGCCGGATACTGATATGATCGGAGCTATCGCTCTGGATCCGTCGGGGAGAGTCCTCGACTGGTATTATAAGACGATCGGCTGTGAGTCGATCGAGTGTGTACACCTTTTCTTTGAGACAGTCAAAGATCAGCTGATCATGGTCGTCGATGAGGAGGGACTCTGCAAAGATCTTCCGCTCAATGCATCTGCATCCGGACTGTATATCCGCTCCGGATACAGAGGGATCATCGTCGGCAGAGCTCTGATCGGCAGAGCAGGCATCAGATGCGGAGAGCCTGATATCGTCGGCTTTGAGTCATCAGATGCAGCCATGCAGATGGCTGAGAAGTTAAGGAGGTACATGTAATGTATATTGTGATCTGTAATGACGATCTCGGAGGCTGGATCGAGTGTGGGCGATATAAAGACCAGGATCAGGCGATCGATGCGAGAGACTCGATGCAGATGCTCGATCCGTATCATATTTATAAAGTCGTAGCGACTGAGTGAAAAGCCGAAACGCTGCAGCACGTTCTGCAGCGTCGATCCGGAGCGGCGACCGGATCCTGATGATGGCTGCCATCACGGAACAGCTAGAAAAGGAGAATCGATATGAGCAACGATACCACTACCACGAAAGCAGCAGCTCAGGCTGCACAGTCCGAAGTCCTGACCACTCAGGAAGATCCGATGGAGCTTGCGATCAGCTCCGACCGTTTCCAGACGCTGGATCTCAATGCGGATCTCAGCTCCGAGGGAGCCGGATACTGCTCGCTCCAGGCTGCCGATGATGAGGATCGCGTCAAGCTGTACAATGCCTGCAGCAGTCCTCTCTCCGTCGCAGACATGATCAATAAGCAGATCAAGCTCCGTCACATCTTCGTTGAGGTCATCCAGGTCATGAGTGAGCAGTCCGGAGAGCTCGTGTACGTCCCGAGAGTCATCCTGATCGATGAAAAGGGAACCGGATATCAGGCAGTCTCGATCGGCATGTACAACTCTGTCAAGCGTCTGATCGCAACGTTCGGAGATCCGTCCACCTGGAAAAAGGCTCACACTGTCGAGATCCAGAACGTCAGCCTGAAAAATGGCCAGCATACTTTCAATCTGAAACTGATCGACTGAGATCTAAAAGAAAAGGCCGCTGCAGCTGCAGCGGCCTTTTCTTTTATGGATGATAGGATCTCACAAGTGCATAGAGCTCCGCGAGCGTCGGGCAATACGGTTCGTATTCTTGAGATATTGACCAATAATCTTTATTGCATATCATAGGTTTAAAAGTCAGATTTGTAACTGTTGTACCTGAATACACAATTGCTACTATGCTAACATTGCTAGATTGTCCTGTTGGCGTTAACGATATACTATTACCGTAATCATATCTGCTATACCCACCAACAGCTGCATATAACGCATATGTAGAATTTGATCCGCCAACAGGGCAACCGGATAGCCGATAATTGCCGTCAAAAAGACCACCGTCCGGCGGCAGCGTTGCAATTACGATATACGCATTTGCTGTGGCTGTTCCGTTTGCTGTAATTGTTCCGTCCTGGTTTACCGTAAATGATACCCCATTATGTGTTCTGTCTGTTGCTGTTGGATTCAAGCAGTTTTTGCCGCTATCGTTTATCATACGTATTAGACCGTTTTGCAATGCTGATATATCGTTTTCTGCATCTGCAATATCAGCATTGATATCAGATACAATATCGTCAATTTCTGTTTTATTATATACATTGGAAAATGCACTGGATGACGGCTGCAGGATCCAGGTACCTCCGGACTGCATGATGTATGTATCTCCGGTCGAGATATCCAGAGCGGATGATCCTCCGAGGAGCACAATACCGTCAAAAGTTGTGACTCCTGTCAGATCAGAGGCTGTATCTGCATACAGATCCATTCTGGCTGTATTATTGCTGCCGTTATATGCAATGTCATCACAAAATTTCAGATTCAGCATACCATGATCCCCTCCTTTAACAGTGCCCGGATCTCCTCCTTTTCGATGAGCGTCGCACCGGGTATCTCCATACTATCTATATTGATCTCAAATTCACCGTATCCACCCATAAAGTTTGTCAGCACTCCGGAGACGCTGCAGGCATATCCGTATACCTGACCGTATTGAGCAGGGTAATTCGTTGTCGGATAGATATACTCAATGTATGGATAGCCATTCAGGCAGGCTGTCATGTTACCATTCATCGAGGAATTGGCGATCTGCGTCTGGAATTGCGCTCCGAGTCCTGCTGCAGATTGTGCCATCGCTCCTGCGACATTGCCTGCAGACAGCTGCAGCGCAGTATTAGCAAGTGCACCCAGACGATCGAGTGTACCGTCGTCACCTCCTGTGATCGGTACATTGTACGCACAGTTTCCGGACAGCTCTGCGATCACCTGTCCTCCGGACTTGACTCTTGCCACCGTGTTTCCGTTCATCTGATCGACTCGGTACCTGACAGAAATTGTCCGGTTCACGATAAACTCAGCAGGGATCGAGATATCACCCACGATCGGGAGATGCAGCTTGCAAGCAATGCAAGTGTAATCTGCAAAACTGTGAAAAGGTGCATCCAGAGGTGAAAATGTAAACTCATAATCAGGAAACCCTAAGCTGACGCTGGAGCATGTGCCTCCGATCGGAGACAGATACATCCCAGCGAGATTTACTCCGGTATTTCCTGATGCTGTCGGCATGAAAACACCGGGCAGACTGTAACAGCCGAGAACACAGCTGATCGGACTGTGAGTTTTATTAAGGAATTTCTGCCACAGGGACTTAGCCAAAGTGGAATTGTCTCCCCAGAGAAAGCTCTGGATATCACCGTAAGCTGTAATATCGATCAGATATGTGTGGATCCCCTTGCCTCCGGTCGGAATGATCCTGGACGGAGACGCTGAGTCAGTTGCTGTCTGACCGGGAATGGATCCGGAGCCCTGGCCTCCGTCTGAATCCGTTCCGGCTGAATAATCATATGGCGGTCTTAGTGCATCAGTCCAGAAACTGTCCTCAATGCAAGCGATCGGCGGCACATAGCTAGGCCATGTGGAGGGATCAAGAACTCTTGTAAACCCCATATAATGGCGCCCGTTATCGTCAGTAAATCCGATACACCAAAAACGCGGGATCTGACTTTCTGATACACCTGCATCCTGCTCATCGAACGGCAGTGAAACCGATTCCCATCTGAAAGTCTTAAAATAGACAGCACTTGCCGTAACTCCGACATATAAAGAAAATCCGTTTTTGCAGTAAAGTGTTTTTGGTTCAATCTGTCTGTTACCTGACACAAAAGGATTTGTATGTATTTCCCTCACGTTCTGCAACGCGGTTGCATAAGGCAGCCGGGTATCATAATATTTATAGATATTTTCTCCCAGCGTCAGATCACCGGGAGGAGATGATCCCCATCCGATCATCGATGGAGAAACCTCTATCACCGGAACCGATGCCCATAGATTGGTGCACGCCTGGTCAGTAAATAATTGTATGTACGCCATGTTATCACCCCACCGTGATTATGATCATGTTTCCGGAATGTGCGCATAGATTGGCTGATCCGGTTGAGGGCTCCTGATATGCAATCAGCTTTCTCTGCTCGATCGGAGCTAAGCTATCATTGATATAAGGAGTCTGAGCTGTGTATGTGCGTTTGCAGCATACGATGCAGCTTTTGATACTAGCATTAAACGTCTGCAGCACATCGATATCACAATACAGTCTGGACAGCCCTGTCCGCACATTCTCGACTCTGCAGAAATAGTATCGGATCTGATCGTGTGAGGGATCATCATCGATCGGTACATTGATACTGCAATAATTGATATTGGCCGGGATCGTATCCTCGATATCAATGACCGGATCGTGCAGATCGATCGAGCCGGGGACGTTTCCGCTGTAGACAAGCCCGCCTGTCAGTGTTTTGGTCAGGATCCGGCGATCGTCAGCAGTATTATAAAGCGTGACAGTCAGAGCAGCCATCACCGATCACCTCCGACATACCAACAGTACTGATCGAAAAACCGCTGCACAAAATCACGGATCAGATCGACAGTGCGGAGCTCCAATTCGCCGGAAATGAGCTGAGCGGAGCTCGTGACTCCGATATTGCCGTGTCTTTTAAAGTAGTGCGCATGTGTTTTCCAGAATCCGGAGACGCTGCTGCCGTCATTATCTGTGATACTCTTATTGTGATCGTGACTGAGCTCAGCCTCGGCAGCGTCAGTAAAATAAGTTTCACTTTTCTGTATTCCCTGCTTCGCTCCGTCGCCTGTCGAATTGATACCAGTTGCATAAGGTGTGATATCTGTATGAGTTTTTCCCTTAGGAGTATTGTGAGTCTTATCCTCAGCTTCTCCGTCGGATCCGGATTCCTGCATATCATAATTGGCAATCGGATCATACTCGGCAAAAAGAGCCTGGAGCATCCGCAGCAGATTTTCACCGTTACGTGTGATGTAATACAGCCACTCATTATAGATCCATCCACCGGGGATCTCAATGATCTCACCCGATCCCTCATCCTCATACTGATATACATGCAGATCGAGCTGACTGTAATTCCAGCCGGAATGCTGGAGCCAGAGATCGGAGATCATCGGATCATCTGCGATCTGTACGTCAGAGATCTCGATCTCCAGGGATGGTCTGACTCCGATCTTCATAATGTCATACACTTTATATGTGCGATAGTGATCATCAGCTTTCTGTCTCAGGATCATCGATCTCACCTCCTCCGGAGCTCTCTGTGCTCTCTGGATCCGGATCCGCTGCATCCTCAGCTGCAGCTGCATCCTCCTCTGCCTCTGTATCCTGCTGCATGATCCGCAGCTGATAAGCATCATATTCCTGCTGCCATAGATCAGAAAATCGAACAGTTACATTTTCACCGAAAATTGCGTTAAACTGCTCAAATCCCTTTTGTCTGCTCTCCAGTTTCGCCAGAGGCAGGATCCAGCTCACAGCATCGAGCCCATGGATCTCATCTGCTGACTGCTGAGCTGCTTTTGTGCCAGTCCGGACAGAGAGCCCTCTGCGATTGTAATGCCGTCTGAGGATCACATCATAATACTGACTGAGATACTGGATATATTGGATCTTCTCCGGATGTGTGATCTCCAGGATCTCAGTCCCACCGTCGATCCCCATTTTCAGCAGATCCTTAACATCCATGGAGACGATCGTTTTGAGCTTGCCATCCAGGATCTCCTCCAGCATCGCATTCAGGGCTTTTTGTGTTTTGTCATTATAGCAGCTGAACACCGGAGCGATCCTGGAGAGGATCACATTGATCGCTGCAGACTTATCGATCTGCATCAGAGCATCTGCATCGATCATGTTATCCAGCTCAGGCAGCCGGGTATCACGATTATAGATGATCACGGCATCGATGCCGAGATCGCCCTCGATCGATACATTTGCAGTCGATCCGGCGAGATGGCTGCCGTCTCCATACTGATCGACATTGCCATCCCGTGACGGGATCGGGCATACACAGTACTTAGGACGATACTCCGGAGCATCCGGCAGGAGCTCCGGAACATAAGTCTCCGGAGTCCTGGTGATCCCGATCGAGCCTGCAATATTCAGGTATTTCTCGATCCAGACCGGATCCAGCCCGGCAGGAAGATTATCATAAGTGAACATGGAAAGATCACTCTGCAGGAGGATATCAAAATAATGATCCTCACGTAAATAGTTTTGAAATTTGGTTTTCATCCACGAAAACCGGGGGATAAAAAGCTCACCCATTTGATTTCACCTCTTTCTGACAAAGCCCAGACCGATCGGCCTGGGCTTTGTCTGTGCGGGAATGTAAAAGGAGGTTAGGACTCCTCGGAAATGTAAAAGGATACGATCGGAAAACTGTCATTGATCTGATAGCGGATCAGGCTGTGATAGAAGCTGTTCAAAGTATCTCTGGATGCTGCATACTGAGTCGTCACCTTGCGCTTATCCAGCGTGACTCCCATCGCATACCGATCATAGATCACTGCAACATAGCCGTACAGTGTGACGGATGATTCCTCACCGGGATCGAGTCCTGCCTCAGTCGCTGCATCGGCTGTCAGCATAATCGAGCTGGCGATCGGGAATGTATAAGGAGTCGTGACTCCGGATCCAATAGCAGCCTGCCATGCAGGAGCTTCGTCATAATCACCGATACCGAGGAGCTCATCATTAAAGGTGTTCGCTCTCACGCCAAACTTTGCAGCTTTTGCAGCTGCCGTCAGCATGATCACATGCGGATCCGAGCTGAATGTTACATAGTCATGATCATTATAAAGGGATCCCATACGTTGCATATAGCTCTTTGTTTCATCGATCGTACGCAGCATGAAAGCCTGGAATCCCTGGTCATTGAGCAGCTCCTCAGCGGAGAGTCCGGTCGTCGTCCCGCCTGCTGCAGTGTACAGTGTGCGCAGATCATAGCTGTTTCCGTTTGCTGCAGACTTGGCAATACCCATCGATACAGTCATGAATGCATAGATCTCAGCTTTCGCCTGCAGCGTGTTCTCGACCGAGTTAAACAGACCAGTAATGAATGATGTATACTCATCCACTCCCCGGAATGCGGTGAACATTTGGTCATAGCCTCTGGTAATGGGAACCATCACACCATGAGCTTTCTGATACAGCTTAGCGTTCACGGCCGGACGATAGTATCCGAATTCCACCGCAGCGATCCGAGAGCCCTCTGCGACTCCTGCTCCTCCTGCTGCATTCCACGGAATGTATCCATTCGGATTCCAGATCTCATCGATCATCACATCACTGAGATCGATCATAACGTGCTCAGTAAAGAGTCCCCAGTCTACCACATCCACAAACAAGCTCGGGAGCTTGGCGACATAAGTACGCTTATCGATGATCACTTTACCGATCTGAGCGAGCAGAGCCTTATACATAATGTCTGCAGGGGAGTTTACTGCAAAATCTCCATCCTCGGTGAGCTGCAGCTTCTCACCGAAATCGACGATCAGCTGATCATCCAGGGCTGTGAAATTTCCGTCTGCTTCGTCCATGTATCCTTTGCCGATCATCTGACTGATCGCGGACTTTGTGACATCCACAATGTCCGAAGTACTGAAAGTAGTTGCCATAATATCACTCTCCTCTCCGTATATACACAGGCAACTGATACCGATTTTCATACTTTCAGTATAGCACGAAACAGATGTTTTGTCAATAACATTCTGAACATTTTTTTCAACAATAGGATGTGTAATTTTTTGCACATAGAAACATTTGTTCTGGTAGAATATTGCTGATGTTGTAAATGCGGTTTTTGGAGTTGTAAATCAGTTGTAGTTGAATTGTAAATGA
>JAGBPB010000103.1 GCA_017633615.1 Bacteroidaceae bacterium
GAGGGTGGGGCATCGGCCCTGAGCATACTTACTGACAATGAATATTTTGGAGGGAGGCTTGATTTCATACCTCAGGTGCGTGCTACGGTTGGAATACCCATACTGCGTAAGGAGTTCATAATTGATGAGTATCAGCTGTTTGAAGCCAGGGAGGCAGGTGCCGATGCCGTATTGCTGATAGCTGCTGACCTGAGCTGCGAGGAATGCTGCACTCTGACCCGTACAGCACATGACCTTAAACTTGAGGTCCTGCTGGAGATGCACAGTGAGGAGGAACTTGACTATCTGGAATGTGATCCAGATATGGCGGGCATAAACAACCGCAATTTAGGCACTTTCAGGACTGATGTGGCAAACTCATTCCGTTTGGCAGAGAAAATTGATACAGATGCCGTAAAAGTGAGCGAGAGCGGCATAAGCAATCCAGATACTGTGCGCCTTTTGCGTGCAGCCGGATTCCGCGGATTCCTGATGGGAGAGTGTTTCATGAAGAATAATGACCCGGGTAAGGCTCTTGCCGAATTCATTGCAGCGATATGATCATCAAAGTCTGTGGAATGCGTGACGCTCAGAATATCAGGGAGGTAGAGAGCATACGCCCTGATATGATGGGGTTTATGTGCTGGAGCGGCAGCAAGCGTTACGTGAGCGGCCGGCCCGGTTACCTGCCCGATGTGTGCAGAGTGGGGGTCTTTGTCAATCCCATGGCCGATGAGGTGGTCCTAAAGGTTCGTGAACTGGGGCTCAACCGCATACAGCTGCACGGAACCGAGACGCCGGAGCTCTGCAGCGCCATCCATAAGGCCACGGGACTGCCCATAATGAAAGCCATCCATGTGGCATCGGCATCGGATTTTGATGTCTGCAGCGCATTTGAGCGTGCCGACGGCGTGGATATGTTCCTGTTTGACACCAAATGCAGCGGATGGGGCGGCAGCGGCCGGAGTTTTGACTGGAGCCTTCTGGACAGATATCAGGGCTGCAAACCGTTCCTGCTGGCAGGCGGAATAGGGCCGGGTATGGAGGATAGCGTTTCATGCATCGGTCACCCGCAGTTCGCAGGCATCGACCTGAACAGCCGCTTTGAGACGGAACCCGGACTTAAAGAGATTGACAAACTGAGTGTATTTATCAATAACATACGTAATTATGAACAGGATAAATAAGTTGTTCACTGAGAAGAAACAAGGCATACTTTCACTCTATTTCTGCGCCGGACACCCCACGCTTGACAGTACCGCGCAGATAATCCGCATCCTTGAGAGTAAGGGAGTCGATATGATTGAAGTGGGAATCCCGTTCAGCGATCCTATGGCCGACGGTCCCGTAATCCAGGATGCAGCCACCAAGGCCCTGCGCAACGGAATGACGCTCAGACTGCTGTTTGAGCAGTTGTCCGACATACGTAAGGATGTAAAGATGCCGCTGGTCTTTATGGGCTACCTTAATCCCATTTACCAGTATGGATTTGATGCGTTCTTTAAGAAATGCAGCGAGGTATGGATAGACGGCGTGATTATTCCGGACCTGCCGTTCAACGACTATCTGAGCCAGGTAAAACCTGTGGCCGATAAGTACGACGTGCGTATCATCATGCTCATAACACCTGAGACCAGCGACGAGCGCATCCGATTCATAGATGAAAATACCGACGGATTCATCTATATGGTGAGCAGTGCCGCCACAACCGGCGCCCAGAAGGAGTTTGACCTTAAGAAACAGGAGTACTTTAACCATGTGAACGGGATGGGGCTCAGGCATCCGCGCATGATAGGATTCGGAATAAGCAACAAGCAGACCTTAGAGAGCGCTCAGGCAAACGCCGCCGGATGCATAATCGGCAGTAAGTTTGTGCAGTTGCTGGAGGAGTTTGGTGATGCTAATCAGGCATTTGATGCTCTTAATGATACGCTGCAGAAATAAAAACGTTATTTCTTGCAAAAAATAGGTCAAGAAGTGTGCGATTGTAGAAATAAAAACGTACCTTTGCACCGCTTTAAGAAATTAAAGCCACATCAAAAGGATGGTTGGACTTCGTCCGACCAATCCACGCCACGACAAAGAGAGCAAGCTCTCTTGATTCATTTGAATCAACGTGAAAAATGAACGAGTTCCTTTTTCCCGTCGCTTCAAATGAATACAAAGAAAAACAAGTTTTCTTTGTTCGTTTGGCTTAAGGATTGGTTCCGTAGCTTAACTGAATAGAGCATCTGACTACGGATCAGAAGGTTCCGGGTTTGAATCCCGGCGGAATCACGAAAATGTGCCTCAGAAGTATTTCTGGGGCACATTTATTTTTAAAGATTCAAATTTGTACCACTTTTGTACCCCATTTTAAATTTTTTGTCACACAATTGAGGTTAAACTATCGTATTTTACAAGCCCTGCCATTTATCCATTTCATGTTTTTGCCAGATGATGCAAAACGATGACGCATTATGATCGTTTCGCTTTGCGTCATTTGATACATTTGTTTGGATTTTTTATATTTGCAATAGCCATGTGTTTGCAGTATTGAATTTTGATACCAAGACACTATTTACTAACATCAAAACTTTTTAATTATGAAAAACGAAGAGAAAAATCAGATTGTAATCTATGAGACAGAGGACGGACAGACTCAGATTGATGTCCGGCTGGATGGTGAGACTGTGTGGCTGACACGTCAGCAATTAGCTGATTTGTTTAATCGTAATTATAAAACTATCAGTAAGCATATCAATAATGCTCTTAAGGAGGAACTGGAAGGCGAAGAGGTAGTCGCAAAATTTGCGAATACCACTCAACATGGTGCTATGGAGGGGAAAACTCAAACTCATGAAGTTGAATATTTCAATCTTGAGATGGTTTCTTCCGTTGGTTATCGCGTTAAGAGCAAGCGCGGTGTGCAGTTCCGCAAGTGGGCAAATAAGGTGCTTAAGCAATACCTCATAAAAGGTTATGCTGTAAATGAACGGATGCGCCACGAGCAGATAGGCGAGTTACGCCAGCTTGTGGGTATGCTTGGTCGTGTGCATCGGCACGAAGCGCTCAGTACAGAGGAGAGTGACGCCCTGTTTGAGGTGGTGACAGACTACACCTATGCGCTTGATACGCTCGATAATTATGATTATCAGCGTCTGACCACCGGCCAAACTACTAAAGAAGAGCCGTTCCATGCCACATATGAGAATGCCATGGAGCAGATAATTCGTCTTAAGAACAGGTTTGGAGGTTCGGCTTTGTTTGGCAATGAGAAGGATGATTCGTTCAAGAGCAGTATAGGGCAGATATACCAAACTTTTGGCGGACAAGAGCTATATCCCAGCGTGGAGGAGAAGGCCGCCATGTTGCTATATCTGGTTACAAAGAACCATTCTTTCAGTGACGGCAACAAACGTATTGCAGCTACTTTGTTCTTGTGGTTCCTGAACAATAACAAGGTGTTATATAATCCCGACCATTCAAAACGTATTGCCGACAATACTCTGGTTGCCCTGACTCTGATGATTGCCGAAAGCCGTACAGAGGAGAAGGATATTATGGTAAAGGTCGTGGTGAACCTTATCAATAAGAACAACTAATATACATCCACTGCTTCGCATCGGTTCCGCCCCGTAACCATCACCTTTCACGAAAGCTGATGATTACGGGGCGGCTGATGAATGGCCTCAGCTCACTCAGGCTTTCTCTGCCGGAACTTGGATTATGGTCAGCCACTTCTCCGGGTCTTCCTGATTCCATATACCATCCACATAGCTGGCACGGGGTGAGCCAGCAACTTTCCATCCCTCTTTCTCCATCCAGGCAAACAGGTCTATGTAATTCTGATACAGGCGTTCGTAAGGACCATAAACTTTCATACATACGGC
>JAGBPB010000104.1 GCA_017633615.1 Bacteroidaceae bacterium
ATCCTGATTGCCACATTCTGTAAATTTATCTGGGTGTTAAGTTGTTCTGCAATCTCCTGAAAACGGGAATTAACATCGGCCATATTGGTTACCTCTGTTGCATTGGCATCAGTGGATGCAAGTTGTTTGAGTGTTGAACTGAACTTCTGTATATCGGCAGAAGAAGTGACATCACTGCCACGAAGACCAATTGAATAGGCTGTCAATGGAACACCGCCTATCGCTTCTGTGCGGATAATAGTCTTAAGAGCAGCAAGATACTCATCATCAGTATCATACTGATATGACATCATAAGCGAACCTTGGTCCAGACCGTCAGTAAAGGTCACCATGGCTACCGTTGAGAGATTCTCTGGTAGAACTGCTGATTTAAGGGTATTAATAGCCTGCTCAATAGAATAGCAAAGAAGAGTTCCGTTCTTCATCTGGAGATTATCGATAAAACTATCAAATGAACTCTTGGTGGCTGCATCAAGACTAGAGACTGGTTGCGTATATAATTGTTGGTTGAATCCTATCACACCCAGATAAAGGCCTGTCTCCAACAACGAGTCTGAAGACTGAGGATCTGTTGGCTGGCTCGGATCAGGAGTTGAAGGGTCAGAGAACCGCACACTGTCTATTGCCGATACTGCAAACTGCAGTTTCTGTCCTCCTTTCTGATATATATCCATATAATACTGAGCCGATACTGATGTGGAGAACATAAGTGTAAACAACGTAGCCAGTATACTTGTCAATGAATAGTGGAATACTGTATGTTTCATTTCTTCAGGATTTTGCAGGTTAATGATTCTGATTTGATTATATAAGTACCTTCAGGGAGTTCTGCAATACTGAACGTTACGTTGCCCTCTTCATCGGCTTTGTATGTGGCAAGGTTTTTGCCGTCTGAACTTATCACATAAACCTCAGTTCCGGATTTAACACCCTTAACACTCACCTGATAGTTGTCTAGGTCTAATTGTGCTTTTGATTTGCCGCCTTTAATAGAAATGACGGCATCATCTATATCATCAAATGTGAATTTATCAAGTTGTGCCAACGGATATCTCACCTCAGTATTGGCCGTCTTGAGTATCAGATCACTCTCCGTATAAGTGATTAAAGGTTTGTCATCAAACCCGTAACAGAACTGCTTTCCATCTTTCTGATGGATTGTCAGAGTGTTCTGACTGAACACGGGCACCGCCAACAGCACGGCACCCAATAAGGATAATAGCCTCTTTATAAACATGCATTAAATGTTAGATTTACAAATGTAAGAAAAAGTTTCACAAAGAGTAATTGGAGGTAGTCTATTTTCGCCTTTTTATAAAAGCGTCATTTCGGGCTGGCGCCCCATTTGCACTTTCTCACTTCAGGCGGATGATGTCTGTCCAGCGGGTTGTGGGGTTGGGACTGCGGTAATCATGCTTGATGGCGTTGGCAAAAACATCAGCTTTGCCGGCGCCATTTTTACGGGTGTATTGCTGGGCGCCTAAGACTATGGTTTCTGTGCCTTGCACGCGGTTGATGCGGTCTATTACGGCATCAAGGCGGCGCATGCGCTGGAACTGCTCCCTAAAATAGAACGAATACCCTTGGTATCGTGCTTTGGGATCTGTCTTCAAAAACTGGAGAGATATTTGTATTTGGCAGCAACATGTATGGCAATCATGCAGGAGGAGCTGCAAGGTTTGCTGTGCTGAGATTCGGAGCCATTTGGGGTCAGGGTGAAGGTCTTCAGGGACAGTCATACGCTATCCCCACTATGGAGGGTATGAGTAATATGATTCCTGCAATAAACAGATTCATTGCTTTTGCTAAGGAACATCAGGAACTGAAGTTCTATGTTACGGCTATTGCCTGCGGGATTGCAGGTTATACTCCTGAGGAGATTGCTCCGCATTTTAGGGATGCGGTCAGTCTGGAGAATGTTTGTCTACCACTTTCGTTCTGGAATGTGATAGAAGAAATGTAAGCGGCTTCCATCTTCCCCGGGGTGGAAACCAAGAAGGTTTACCTTCTTCTATGCAAAAATGGGCCGCGATTGCGACCCATTTTTGCGGAAGAAGAGGGATTCGAACCCCCGGACCCGTGAAGGTCAACGGTTTTCAAGACCGCCGCATTCGACCACTCTGCCATCCTTCCAAACCCGTAACGGCTTTCATTCTCCGTTTGAGCGGTGCAAAGGTGGATATTTTTTTTGGAAACAGCAAGCAGTATCCAACTTTTTTGATTTCTTTTGCAGAAAAATAAGCGCTACATTATATAAAAATATAAAATGGACAAAAACAAGGTAACTGATTTCATTAAGCATAGAGTTCTGGAGAGATTCGCATTGGGAGCTGATGCGGCATCGCAGGAAGAGGTTAACTCCAATATACATAAGGGTATCACGATCCGGGGCACCAACCTGTGGGTCCTGATATTTGCCATATTCATTGCTTCACTGGGTCTTAACACCAACTCAACGGCCGTAATAATAGGCGCCATGCTTATATCACCGCTTATGGGACCTATCATAGGCATGGGATATTCTATGGGTGTGTATGATTTCAACCTGCTTAAGGAATCATTCCGTAACTTCTTGGTAATGATTGTTGTAAGCTTGATAACATCGGCCATATTCTTTACGCTTCCGCTTATCACCTCAACGCAGAGTGAGCTGTTGGCCCGTACACAGCCTACCACATATGATATACTGATTGCACTGTTCGGCGGTCTGGCCGGTATGGTGGCTCAGACACGTAAGGACCGCACCGGAACGGTTATACCGGGTGTGGCTATTGCAACAGCATTGATGCCCCCACTCTGCACCGTTGGTTACGGACTGGCTACACTGCAGTTCCGCTTTATGCTTGGAGCCTTGTACCTGTTCACCATCAACACCGTTTTCATTGCTCTGGCATCATTCATAGTGACCAGAGTCATGAAATTCCAGATGATAGGTGATCTGGAGCCACTCAAGCTCAAGAAACTCAAGAACATGATGATTCTGATCATTATTCTTGTTACCCTGCCCAGTATCCTGATAGCCATCTCAATCATACAGAGGTCATCATTTGAGGCCAATTACAAGCACTTTGTAGATGAGGCATTCAACTATGACAACACATTTGTGGTTGAGTCATCGGCCGATTATAAACCGGGCAGAAAGAAGCAGTCAGTCATTGAGGTACGCCTGTTTGGTGAGCCTCTCTCTGAGAATGTAATCAACAACATACGTTCACAGATGTCAAGCGTATACCATCTGCCCAAGGTGGATCTTGTGGTGCGTCAGTCTAACCAGGAAGGCGGCGGAATAGCCATCACGGCCCTGCAGAGCAACTACACGGAGATGCTCAATGAAAAGAACCGCCAGATATCGCGCCTGCAGGAGCTGCTGTCATCAATACGTACCGCCGATACCCTGGCCGTGAGCAGCATGACGCGTGAGCTTGGCATATTTGTGCCTGACATCAGTGATATGTCACTTTCCCGCCATATATCGTACAATATAGACGGTGCTGCCACAGATACGGCATACATCTGCATAATATCGTTCCGGGAGGATATGGAGAAAGAGCCCGATATGGATCTGATAAGACATTGGCTTTACAACCGTACAGGCACAAGCAACATCGAGATACTGACTAAATGATCTATCCTGACAATTTTGAACATAAGACCGGTTTTGATGAGATAAGGCAGATGCTGGCAGACCGCTGCATTTGCCCCCTGGGCGTGCAGCAGGTTGATGAGATGCAGTTCAAGACCGATTTCCAGCCCATTGAGAAAGCTCTTGATGAGACAATGGAGTTTGTCAGGATACTCACTGAGGGAAAGTCATTCCCTGATCAGAACTACCATGACCTGCGTGAGGCTCTGGCCCGAATCAAAGTGGTAGGCACATGGCTTGATGAGGCTGAACTGCTTGGACTGTGGCGTTCACTTGAGACCATAAGCGGCATTGTGGAGTTCCTGAACAAGGAAGATAACCAGGGGCTCTACCCCAACCTTACGGAGTTGGCCGCGAGCGTAGCCGTATTCCCCACAATCACACAGGGTATTGCGCATATACTTACCAAGTTCGGCAAGCTCAAGGACAATGCATCGCCTGAGCTCTACCGCATACGCATGGATCTGGCCAACACATCATTCAGCATATCACGTATTCTCAACACCATACTGCGCCAGGCACAGACTGACGGTGTTGTTGATAAGGATGCCGCACCAACTATGCGTGACGGCCGCCTGGTGCTGCCCGTAGCACCGGGATTGAAGCGCAAGATACGCGGCATAGTGCATGATGAGTCCGCATCGGGCAAGACAGTATTCATTGAACCTGAAGAGGTTGTTGAGGCCAATAACCACATCCGTGAACTTGAAGCCGATGAGAAGCGTGAGGTTACGCGAATTCTGATTGCATTCACAGATACCATACGCCCGGAGATTCCCTCCATACTTGAGTCTTACGGCTTTATGGCCAAGATAGACTTTATACGCGCCAAGGCCCGTCTTACAATTGATTTTGACGCCTGTAAGCCCATTCTGGAGCGCAAGACTGTGGTTGACTGGGTACAGGCAGTTCATCCGCTGCTCAAGCTCTCGCTGGAGCGTCATGACAAGAAAGTGGTGCCTCTTGATATAGACCTGGATTCCAAGAACAGCATTCTGCTTATTTCAGGCCCCAATGCAGGCGGTAAGTCAGTCTGCCTCAAGACCGTAGGACTGCTGCAATACATGCTGCAGTGCGGCATACCCGTACCCATGCGCCACAACAGCCACGCGGGCATATTCAAGAGCATTTTCATAGATATAGGCGATGAGCAGAGCATTGATGATGACCTGAGTACCTACTCCAGCCATCTGCTCAATATGAAAAATATGCTCAAGAATGCCGATAACCGCAGCCTCATCCTGATTGATGAGTTTGGAAGCGGTACAGAGCCGGGCATAGGTGGAGCAATTGCTGAGGCTGTTCTGTCACGTTTCAATAAGAACCGCGTATTCGGCATAATAACCACCCACTATCAGAACCTTAAGCATTTTGCCGATGGCAATGACGGCATCCGTAACGGCGCTATGCTCTATGACCGCCACCTCATGCAGCCACTATATATTTTGCAGATAGGTAATCCCGGCAGCTCATTTGCCGTAGAGATAGCCCGCAAGATAGGTCTGCCTGAAGATGTCATTGAGGACGCTACGCAGATTGTAGGTCGTGATTATGTGAATGCCGACAAGTATCTGCAGGACATTGTACGTGACAAGCGTTACTGGGAGAACAAGCGCCAGAACGTGCATCAGCTTGAGAAACAGCTTGACCAGCAGATTGAGCAGCACCGCCAGGAACTGGAATCACTGCAGAAAGAGCGCAAATCAATCATACGTGAGGCCCGTGAAAAAGCTGATCAGCTTATCCAGGATTCAAACGCCATGATTGAGAATACCATACGCACCATCAAGGAGGCTCAGGCCGATAAGGAACTGACCCGCTTGGCACGCCAGGAACTGACCGAGTTCAAGGATACGCTTGAGGACCGCCAGAACAGCGAGGAGGAGCTCAAGATACAGCGCAAGATGGAGCGCATACGCCAGAGCCAGGAGCGCCGCGAACAACGCAAACGTGATAAGTTCAAGGAACGTAGCCGCGAACAGGTTGCTTCTGCCCCGGCCGACAATCCCCTGAACATACCGTCATCGTCATCAAAGCGCATTTACAAGGTGGGTGACACTGTGCGTCTTAATGGTCAGACACAGGTCGGTGAGGTTATATCGGTCAACAAGAATGACATTACGGTAGCATTCGGCCAGATAACCACTGCGGTCAAGGCAAACCGTCTGGAACCCGCAGAGCCCGTTAAGGTGCAGGATGTACGCACCGCCACATATGTGAGCAAGCAGACTCATGATGACATATACAACCGCAAGCTGGCTTTCAAACCGGATATTGATGTGCGCGGTATGCGTGGTGACGAGGCTATACAGACCGTAATGCACTTTATTGATGATGCCACGCTCATAGGAATGAGCCGTGTACGCATCCTTCACGGCACAGGTAACGGCATACTGCGCAACTTAATCCGCCAGTACCTGCACACTGTTCCTGCTGTCAAGGACTATCACGATGAGCACATCCAGTTGGGCGGTCACGGTATCACAGTCGTTGATTTAGGTTAATATGAAACATATCGGTCCACACGTATCAGCATCGGGAGGCGTTCAGAACGCTCCAGTTAATGCAATGGAAGTAGGTGCATCGGCTTTTGCACTGTTCACAAAGAACCAGCGCCAGTGGTTTAGCTCACCTCTGCAACAGACAGAGATTGAGCAGTTTAAGGCTCAGGTGTTAAAGTCCGGAATTGAAGCAGAATACATCCTGCCGCATGACAGCTACCTCATTAATCTGGGCAGCCCGGATGCTGAGGGATTGGAGAAATCACGCAGCTCATTCCTTGAGGAGATGCAGCGCTGTGAGCAGCTTGGACTGACCATGCTGAACTTCCATCCCGGCAGCCATTTGAAGCAGATAACCCCTGAGGAGTGCATGGACCGCATTGCAGAGAGTATCAATATGGCTCTTGATAGGACCAAAGGCGTAACTGCAGTCATAGAAAATACCGCCGGCCAGGGCTCCAACATAGGATTTGCATTCTGGCAGATAAAACGCATCATAGACGGCGTGAACGATAAATCCCGCGTAGGCGTATGCATAGACACCTGCCACACCTACACTGCCGGCTATGACCTTAAAAACGCCTATGAAAGCGTGTGGGAAGAATTTGACAATGAAATAGGATACTCATACCTACGCGCCATCCACCTTAATGACAGCAAGAAAGAACTGGGTTCACGCGTGGACCGTCACGACTCCATAGGCAAAGGCTTCCTGGGGTTGGATTTCTTCAAAAAGATAATGAAAGACCAGAACCTCAACGACATCCCCTTCATCCTGGAAACTCCCGATGAGACCCTCTGGCCCCAGGAAATCACCCTCCTGCACTCCTTAGAGTGAAAATACTTCCAGATAAAGGCTGGTGTATAAGGGCTTAGGAGAATTTGCGTAGGGCGTAAGCGTAGAACCCCGGGAAGATCCCGTTAAGAACGGCGCATGTCCGAGGAACGTTAGACCCCGAATGGGGGCTATGAGGACGAGTTCGACATTTAGGGTCTGAAGGGGTTCGAAGTAGCCCGGAGGAATCTACTCCTAAAACCCTTATACACCATCGATAATTTACTTGGAAGTATTTTCTTCAGTCTCAAGCTGGCGAATGTACTCCGTAGGACTCACGCCGTAGTACTGCTTGAACGTAGTTGAGAAGTGCGTCTGTGAGGCAAATCCTACGCTGTAAGCAATCTGTGATACGTTTACGCGCTTCTCCTTGAGAAGCTTCATAGCCTGCTGCATACGGATATTCTGCACAAATCTGGCGGCTGAGAATCCCGTCAGCTCCTTGAGCTTGCGATGCAGCTGCGTGCGGCTCATACCCACCTCATCAACCATCTGCGAAATATTGAACTCACTGTTGGAGATATTCTCATTAACAATCTCCATGACACGTTTCATGAACTGCTCATCGCTGGATTCAAACTGGACAGGATCAACATGCTGAGCCTGCTCCTGCTGTCCGGAATACTTGCCCTTAACGATAAGACGGTTATTGATAAGGTTAGCCATAAGTGACTTGAGCTCACTCATATAGAACGGCTTGGGCAGATAGCTGTCAGCACCGGTGTCAAGACCCAGCATACGGTCCTGAAGCTTGTTCTTGCCGGAAAGCATGATAACCGGAATATGGCTGACCAGTGAATTGCCCTTGAGAGCCTTAACCAGCTGGATACCATCCATTTCAGGCATCACCACATCAGTGATGATAAGGTCAGGAGTCTGGGATACGGCAATCTTAAGAGCCTCTTTACCGTTGCGTGCGGTAATGATCTTGTAGTTGTGCTTGAGGCTGTTTGACAGGTAATCAAGCATGGAGTCATCATCATCCACAAGCAGGACACGCAGATTGCTTCTGGACTGCCTCTCATCCTCTGAATCATTCAGATCCAGGCTGTTACGGCTGCGTTCCAGCTGCGGACGTGCCACCTGATCCGGCTCCACCAGGTCATCGGGTGAGAAATGACTGTTGCCCAATGGCAGACGGAATGAGAATACACTGCCGCTCTCTCCGTCCCTGCGGTTATCGGCCTTAATCGTACCGTGGTGCATATGAATAAGCATCTGGCTGTAGTTCAAGCCGATACCCATACCCATGGTAACTGATGTAAGCTTGTTGTCAGCGCGGTAGAAACGGTCAAACACCTTACCCGCCTCCTCCTTGTCCAGCCCTATACCGGTATCTGAGACGGAGACCTGTACATAATTGTGCAGAGACCCGGTTTCATTGTCATCAGTACCCACCTCAACGTTAATTTCAATAGTACCGTTGTCAGGAGTGTATTTGAAGGCATTTGAGAGCAGATTCATCATGACCTTGTCAATACTGTCACGGTTAATCCAAACGGTCTGCTCAGCCATGGAATGATTGAACCTGAAGTTTATGTTATGCTTCTCGGCCGTCTGGGTATAGAGTTCAAACGGTCCCATGAGGAAGTTAATGAGGTCTGTCTCAGCAAAATGCAGATGCATCTGGCCCTCATCATACTTACGCATATCAAGCAGCTGGTTTATCAGTGACAGTATTCTGGTTGAGCTGCGGTGCATCTGACGCAGGTTTGACTGGACACCAGCCGGCAGATCCTCATCCTGAAGCATATCTTCAAGCGGTGATATGACCATTGTCATAGGCGCACAGATCTCATGCGCCACATTGATGAATGACTGGAACTTGGCCTCATCCATCTCACGCACACGTGACTTCCTGCGCATTCGCAGTATGACCAGCATAAAACCTGCAGCAAGCAGAGTGTAAACGCAATACATCCCGAATGAAGCGTACCAAGGCGCCTCTATCCTTATGGAATATGTACGGGGCTTTGAAACAATGTCATTCAGACGGGCACGTACAGTCAGGTTATATCGGCCGTGTCTCATCTTTGAGAAGGTAATCCTGTTCACGCCGGCAGGGTTGCTGCTCCACCCCTCCTTATCTGGATTGAATGAGTACTCATAAATGATACTCATCTCCTCACCGTAGTTCAACGTACTGAATTCCAGCGTAAAAGAGTTATCCTTGTATGCCAGACGGAACTGATCGGACAGGCTTAAAGGCTTTTCTGATATACGTTTCCTGCCGGACAACGTCTGTGAGGTTATCATCTCACCGTTGAGATAGAAACCTGTCAGGATAACCTTGTTTACTGTTGATTCGGTCGTAATCCAATACGGGCAGAATGATGTGATACCCGCATTGCTGGCAAAATAGGCAATGTCATTCAATGATGAGAACGCCGATACCCTGTTGAACGCCTGTTCCTCAGTATAGAAGCGGCTTATCTCAAAATCGTCAGGATTTATGCGGTTGAGCCCGCCCGGCGTAGCCACCCAGATATAACCCACATTGTCCTTTATCATTCCGCGGACATCATTGTTTGATAGGCCCTTATCTGTATTTAGCAGGCTTGCTTCACCGTTTGTGGTGTTGTAAACTATCACGCCCTTAGGGGTGCCGAACCACATTATACCCTCCGTCTCCTCAAGCATACAGGTGCAGCTTGACGTCTCCATGGCCTGAGCCAGTTTGTTATTAGCCACAAATGAGTTATGGTCTATGTCAAAGCAATCCACACCGTTGTCATGGCCTATCCACAGGCGGTTCCAACTGTCTACAACCATATAGTGTATCCAGTCATTGGTAAGCCATTGGCCGTTCCTGTTCCGCTTGGCAAAGTCAGAATAGAGTTCAACCTTCATGTCATTGGGGTTGAAACGGCTGAAACCGTTACCTAATTCTGAATAATAGATACGGCCCTGATGATCCTCAGCAATGGATGATACATTTGAATACTCATTGGTTATGGCCCTCTTGACAATACCTGAATTGGTATCAAGCAGGGCAAGTCCTCCGCTTGGGAATCCGGTCCATATCCTGTTATGACTGTCACGGAACAGACAGCTTATGTATGGTGCATTCTTGTCATAATACAGCACATTTCCGTCACTTGACATGCATACAAGTCCGTTATTGTTATATCCTACCCACAGGCGGCCCTCAGTATCCGTTACCATAGCGGTAACGGTTCCTGAAATATCCTCCTGATAATCAGAGAACCTCCAGTAGTCAAACTCGTTGCGGTCATTTGTTACAAGTATGAAATCAGACTGGAAACAGCCTATCCATATGTTTCCCGCCCTGTCCTTGTAATATGCGCTCACATCCAGCTTCTCAAGGCTGCGGTCTGACGGTTTCAGCTCAACCTTTTCAAGCTTATCATCCTTCAGGGTGAGCAGGCCCTTTCCTCGCAGGGATATCTTGATGCCGTCATTATCCATGAATGAATGGGTTATCTCCCATACTCCTTCATCAGGTGTAAGTCTCTCCAGCATTCGTACTGCCGGATCCCATACAAACAGATGGTTGTTTGTGGTAATGTAGATGTTTCCTTTGCTGTCCTTGTTTATGCCCGTAATGTCGCGGTCTATCATATCCGTACGGAAATCAGATACCTTATCCGTTTTGGGATCATACAGGATTACGCCGTTTGATGTTCCCACCCACAGTGTTCCTTCAGAGTCTTCAAGCATGCATCTGAATACTGCCTGTGAACGCGAATATGTATTCAGGCTGACCACTCCGTGAGTCTGGTCCGGATTATGCGGATCCACCCAGAAAATGCCGTTTCCGGGGGCTGCTATCCATATGCGGCCGTCACTGAGCTGTGTAATAAATTGTATATAAGGTGACCGGCTGTCTGGGAACGGAACAGTATGGAACTTCCTTTCACTTGCTCTCAGATACTGGACGCCGCGGTTTGTTCCAATCCATAATGTTCCATCTGCATCAGTGTAAAGACTCCTTATGTAATTGCTCATAAGTGACAGTGAGTCATCGTCAGAATGATAATACTTGAAATAATTGTATCCGTCATAACGGTTCAGTCCGTTCTCCGTTCCAATCCATATAAAGCCCGATAAGTCCTCGCAGATGGCATGGAAACGGTTATCAGTGAGCTGTCCTATAGGAAATCGGTATGTTCTCTGTGCGTTTGCATTCAACAGGAACAATCCGGCAAGCAGTACAATTATCGGTTTGCGCATATCGGGAAAAAACAAAGGTTGTCGTTTGGCAAAGATAGTCCAATATTTCCAATTGTTCCATACCCCATTGGAACAAATCTTAATACATGGAACACATGGAACACCTTAATACAAGCTACATTTTTTCATAGTATTTACTTTTTTGGTTCTTTCAGACCACTCTTTTTGCGTACCTTTGGGAGAGTAATCGGATTATTAACAATCAAAACCATATAACTATGAGAATTAAAAGTGCATTACTTACAGCAGTCCTGTCATTTATGGCCATCAGTACAGCCAGCGCAGGCAAACATTGGGTAGCAACATGGGCCACCGCAGAGCAGGTGGTTGAACCGCATAACTGCCCCCCTGCCCCCGGTTTGGGAAACAATTCAATACGTCAGATAGTCCAGACATCCATCAGCGGCAAGGTGGTACGCGTCAAGTTCTCAAATGAGTTCAGCCAAGGCCCTGTAACCATAAATGCCGCTGAGATAGCACGCGCGGCCACAGCAGGCAGCAGCAGTGACATCATCAGCGGAACTGAGGTTAGCCTCACATTCGGCGGCAGCAAGTCAGTTACCATACAACCGGGTGAACTTGTTACATCTGATCCCGTCAAGTTCCCCATGCGCACACGTGAGAACGTAGCCATAACGATGCATCTGGGTGAGGCTTCATCAACCAGCGTTACCGGTCATCCCGGTTCACGCACAGACTCATATCTCATTGAAGGCCAGGGTTCAGACTTTACGAATGCCGTCAAGACCGCTCACTGGTACATAATCAATGCAATAGAGATCAAGGCTGAGAAGAAGGCCCGCGCCATTGTTGTTCTGGGCAACTCCATCACTGACGGACGCGGCTCTACCACCAATGAGCAGAACCGCTGGACCGATAACCTGTCACGCCGTCTGCTTGCAAACAAGAAAACCAGCCGCGTATCAGTCCTCAACATGGGCTTGGGCGGCAACTGTATACTGAACGGCGGCCTTGGACCCACCGGAAAGAGCCGTTATCCGCGTGACCTGTTCCAGCAGGAAGGTGTAAAGTATATCATTCTGTTTGAGGGAGTCAATGACCTGGGCGGACGTGGCGATGCAGTTGAAAAGGCCAAACAGATCATTGAGGTTTACAAGCAAATCATTGCTGAGGCTCATGAGAAAGGCATTTATGTATATGGAGCCCCTGTAATGCAGTTCAAGGGAAACAACTATTACAGTGAGAACCATGAGGCCGGACGCCAGCAGCTCAACCAGTGGATACGTAACAGCGGTTATTTTGACGGAGTAATAGACTTTGATGCCGCTATGGGTAACCCCGATGACCCGGCACAGCTTAACCCCAAGTATCTGTTTGAGAATGACTACCTGCATCCCAATGCCGAGGGCTACGTCCAAATGGGTAACTGCATTGACCTAAAACTCTTCGAAAAATAATTCCCCCCACAGGGGCACAACGAGGGGCACAAAGGGGACGGTTCTTTTCGGGCCAAAGGGGACGGTTCCGTTTGGCACTGCCACATAGAATCCTAATTGCACGAATAGTATTTGTAGTAATTAGGGTTCTATTC
>JAGBPB010000105.1 GCA_017633615.1 Bacteroidaceae bacterium
AAATATATGTAATGCGTTGATTAAAAGTCTTTTGCTACCCCCCCCCTAATGCATAGAAGGAAGTTTCAGTAATCTCATTATGGATAAGACTATTGCGCATCACTGACCTAAAGTTGCGCAAAAGTAATAAAAATGATTTAAAAAAAATTTAGTCAAACTAATATTTTATTAACAATGTATTTGCGCAAAAAAGAATCCCCGGAACCGCACGAATCAAACGGTCCCGGGGATTGCCAACCCGGCAATAAAGCCTGATTGTCAGAATGAGATTCCAAATACAAAGTATGCCATCTCTGAGCAGGGGTTGAAAGTTACACCGGCCGATATGGGCAGGCTGAACTTGTCAGTAATGACCAGTGACTTCTCTGCCGCAAGCCCTATGTTGGTTACCGCAAAACCGTCAGTTCCGTAAAAGGCTGTCTCCATGGGAACGAATCCCAGGGTTGCGGTCCAGTCCAGTCCGCCCAGGCTGAACGGAGCAGCCAGCTCACAGTATGAACTGAAAGCGTTATCTCCATCAGCGTCATAGTCATTACCGGCCAAGTTTGTGTACCAGCTTACTGATGCAAAACCAAAGTCATAGCCCACAAATGCCTCAAACACATGGTTGGTGGCCTTGTCATCATATCGGAAGTAGCGTCCGGCAGGTTCCGGGCCTACGCTGAACCAGTAGTCAGTAACACCGGCACTGAGGCCTGCTATGCTGTAACTTAGGGTTATATCAAACTCTTTGGTATCGGCAGCGCGAACAATGCCGGTGCTGCCCCAGAGTGATGCGCTGAATCCGCCTGCGCTGATGCCCAGTGAGGGTTGCAATGCAGCATCACCAAGTTCCATTCCACGCCAGATATAGCGGCTTACTACATCGGCTCCTACTGTTGTCTCTATCTCTGCATGCAATGGTGCTACTGTTGCTACCAATGCACTTACTACTAATGCTATCTTTTTCATAATCGTCTAAATTCTTTAAAAGGGTTAATTTTTAAATGTTGTAAGCAGTTTCTCCGTGCTCGTAGATATCCAGGCCTTCCTCCTCAACTCTGGCCTCAACGCGAATGCCATGAACCTTCTTGAGGATAACGAATGTGAGCAGACCAAGACCGAATGACCAAGCGCAGGTTACCAGTGATCCAAGAGCCTCAACGCCCAGGAAATGCCAGCCACCACCGTAGAACAGGCCACCGTCAACTGCAAACATACCGGTCATGAGAGTACCCAGGATACCGCATGTTCCGTGAACAGAAACAGCACCAACGGGATCATCAATCTTGCAAATCTTGTCAATCAGGGCAACAGAACCGACCATTGCGATACCACAGACTGCACCGATGATTGCTGAACCACCTATTGATACCAGGTCGCAACCGGCTGTGATACCTACCAGACCAGCCAGGATGCCGTTGCATACCAGTGAGAGTGAAGGTTTGCCGTAAACCAACCATGTGAGGAACAGAACTGAGATACCGCCTGTAGCTGCAGCCATGTTGGTTGTGCACATTACATGAGAGATTGCAATAGCGTTCTCCATACCCTCAGCACCAAGTTGTGAACCGGGGTTGAAACCGAACCATCCGAACCAGAGGATGAATACGCCCAGAGCACCGAATGTCAGGTTGTGACCGGGAATAGCGCGAGACTCACCAGTCTTTGAGTACTTACCGATACGTGGACCAAGTACCATTGCACCTGCAAGAGCAATCACACCACCGCAAGAGTGAACAACTGTTGAACCTGCAAAATCATGAAAACCAAGCTCTGACAGCCAGCCGCCGCCCCAGGTCCAGTGACCCTCAATGGGATAGATGATTACAGAGATGATGATTGAAATAAGGATGTACATTGAGAACTTGGTTCTCTCAGCCATACCGCCTGATACTATAGTGGCGGCTGTGGCGCAGAATACTGTTTGGAAAATCAAGGTACATTCTGCCGGAACGTTTGTGTCACCAAAGAATGACCAGTCAAAAAGATGTAGGCTTCCGATGAAACCGTTGCCGCTTCCATGCATCAGGCCGAATCCTATCATCCAGAAAAGGAATGAACCGACCATGAAATCCACAAAGTTCTTCATTAATATGTTGGCTGTGTTCTTGGAACGAGTAAAACCTGCTTCAACCAGCGCAAATCCCGGTTGCATAAAGAACACTAGCATTGCTGCTATCAATACCCATACGGTATCAAGTCCGCTAATTGTTGAAATGTCTTCCATAACTTAATGATTTAATTGTTTTTACATTTACTTCTTGTCTCTCAACACGGTATCACCGTGTTCGCCGGTACGGATTGACCATGTGTCATCCACGGGGCTCACAAAGATTCGGCCATCACCCACCTGACCGGTACGGGCAGCACCCATAATGGCATTGATGGCAGGCTCAACAAACTGGTCACGGCAGATAATGGTTATCTCAATACGTGATATGATATCCGTACTGTACATCACGCCACGATAGATACGGTCCTGACGGTCCTGACCAATTGCATGGACTTCAGAGTACGAGAACCAGTTGATGTCGGCCTCAAAAAGAGCCTCCTTTACATCCTCAAACTTTGTCTTTCGGATGATAGCTTCAATTTTCTTCATAATTAAAGTTGTTTTGGGGTTTGATTAATATTTGTTTTTTGGATCCATCGGGGTTAAAACAAAAAAGGCCGGTCTCAAAAAGACCAGCCTTTTAAATTTTGAATCTATAATACAACAGTTACATACCTGACCGGTCAAAAGGTATAACCATCGGAACCTGATTATTATTCTGGTTCTGATTATTCTGCTGCTGGTTATTATTCAGCTGAACAGTGGTTATATTTTTAAAACCGATAAACATAAAACTGTTTTCTTGTTTCAATTTCTGCTGCAAAGGTAAGAACTATTTTGATACATTGTTCTCAAAAAGGGCGGAAATTTTACTATTTTCTATCAAATTTCCAAAATTTCTAACATTTAGAAAGTACAACTAGCAAATTTGCAGCATCTTGCAAGATGATGCAAAGTTTGCCATCTTTATGAAAATGAGTATATTTACGTCCAATAAAGAGGAACTGACCTGATTATGAGACTATCAAATTACCTTTCGGTTATGGCTGTGCTGACCATAATGTCAGCAATGCCCGCTAAAGCACAGATTACAATAAATGAGGTACTGGCATCCAACGGCAGCACCAATACGGATCCTGATTACGGAACAAATGCAGACTGGATAGAACTGTACAATGCAGGGCAGACCGACGTAAACCTGGGCGGCTGGTCAGTCACAGACAACCTGGATAAACCTTATAAATATATTCTGCCTGACAGTATATCCATAAAGGCCGGTGAGTATATGCTCATATGGTGCGATAACAAGAGCACCGGCCTTCACACCGGTTTCAAACTCAGTGCCGACGGTGAAGAGGTGGGTCTTTTTGATGCCGACGGAAAAATGGTTGACAGCATGAGTTTCGGGCCGCAATATGGTGATATCAGTTTTGGCCGCTCAATAGATAATACCGGAATGACAGTCTTCTTCATGACTCCCACGCCTGGTGCCGCCAATACTACCCCGGGCTATACAGGCAGATCCAACCAGCCGGTAATACTCACACAGGGCGGAGCTTATTCAGGGTCTGTCACGGTTACCATAACCAATGATCAAGGTGGTGCGGTATATTATACCACCGATGGTTCTGAGCCCACAGAGGAGTCAAGAGTATATTCCGCTCCGCTTACGTTTACCAAGACCACAGTGCTCAGGGCACGCATACTGGAGGCCGGCAAGATGCCGGGTCTGACCAAGACCATGACATATTTCCTTAATAATGAGTTCCAGGGCCATAGCATGCCGGTGGTATCGCTGGCAACGGAGAGCAGTAACTTCTGGGACTCCGAGCATGGAATATACGGTTATACCAACAAATATAATGAGAAGGCTGATTTTGAGATTCCGGTAAACATAGAACTATATGAGAACAACGGCAGTGACCGTGCGGCATTCAACGAGGCTGCAGGCGTAAAGATAAACGGTCTGTATGCATGGCAGTTGCCGCAGAAAATGCTTGGAGTATATTTCAAGAAGAAATACGGCGAGAGCAAACTGTCATACCAGCTCTTCCATGACGATGAGCGCACCGTATTTGATGACTTTGCATTGCGTGCATCGGGTAATGACTGGAACTATACCATGTTCCGTGACGGACTTCTGCAGCAGGCTTGCCGCAAGGGCGGGCTCAATCTCGCCTTGCAGGCTTTCCGTCCATCAGTGGTATATCTTAACGGCGAGTTCCTGGGTATCCATAATATTCGCGAGAAGGTCAATGAGGAGTATATAGAGACCCGCTACGGGCTTAAAACCGGCACATTTGATATGATTGAAGGTGACCAGACCGTTGAGGCCGGCGATTGGGAGGAGTGGAACCACTACAAGGAACTGTGGCAGAAAGACCTGAGCGTACAGGCCAATTATGACGCCCTGGTAGAGATTATGGACGTCGAGAATTATACCGACTTCATGGTGGCTCAGATATGGAGCCATAACACATCGGTCAACCACAATCCCATGGCTTGGAAGCCCAAGGGCGAAGGCGTGTGGCGCTGGATATTTACCGACGGAGACCGCGGTTTCAACAGTTATGCCGATGACTATGCCGACTGGTATGCCGAAAAGGCCAACATGCCTTTCGGATCGATGCTCAAGAATGACGGTTACCGCAATTATTTCTGCAAACGTACAGCCGACCTCCTGTTTACCGCATTCAACCCGGAGGAGATACAGCGGCAGGTAACAGAACACATGAAAGATATAGAGCCGCTTATGGAACAGCAGGTCGAGAGATGGCTGGGCACCACCAGCTCCTACAGCGGCAATGCGCTAACATCGACCAGGCAATGGCGCAGCAGAATAAGCTATCTGCGGGATTTCTGCAACGGCCGCCCGATAGTTCTGCTTTGGGATATGTATGAGAACTACGGTACCGGAGCACCCGCCCTACTCACCCTTACCGGCAAGACCGGCTTTGAGTTCAACGGCCTGGCCATCAACAAGAACAAGTGGAGCGGATCATACCCCACCGACATGGAGATAACCCTTACCGCCCGTGAGCGTGTGGGTTATACCTTCAAGGGCTGGCGTGAGAATGCCGTTAAAAAACTCATTTCAACCGGCAGCCAATGGAAGTATCTTGATGACGGAACCAGCCCCACCTCATGGTATGCAGCCTCTTTTGATGACTCAGCATGGAAAACAGGAGCATCGCCCCTGGGATATGACACAGACAACAAGATGACAGACCTGATAAAGACCACAGTGAACTACGGCTCAAGCAGTTCCAAGTATGTCACCACCTATTTCCGCCGCAAGTTCACTGTTGATGATGATCCTTCATCTTACCTGCAGATAAAGCTCCGCCTGTTGCGTGATGACGGTGCTGTTGTATGGCTCAACGGCAAAGAGATTATCCGCAGCAACCTCAGGGAGAACTTTGAATCCAATCCGCTGGCTGACAATTACGCCATCCCCAAGCGTGCTGCCATCAGATACCTGACATATGATATCGATCCCTCCTGGCTCCGTCAGGGAGAAAACACACTGGCTGTGGAAGTTCACCAGACATCAAGGAGCAGCTCGGATATCATAATGGACGTGGAGCTTCTGGCAGTGCTCAACCAAACTGCATCACAGAATAGGTTAAGCGGACAGACCCAGCCCACAATCAAGCTGTCCATTGATTCCGATATAGCAGTAGAGGCAATGTATGAGCCAGACGGCCTTAACATGCTTCCTGATACCATATCGGCCGATATGACCCTATTCAAGTCAAAGTCACCCTATTATACTGCAGCCGATGTCACTGTCCTTAAAGGCGCTCGCCTTACCATTGAGCCGGGTGTAGAGATAAGGTTTGCACCCAACTCAAACATGATTGTACACGGAGGCCTTACCGCCCAGGGCACCGGTTCAGACAGCATACGGTTTATTCTCAATCCGCAATATGCCGGACAGTCCTGGGGAGCCGTCTGCTTCATAAACAGCGATTCCAAATCAGAACTGAGTTATGCTACCATGCGAGATGCCAATCAGGGACCGCGCATGTACAACTGCGTGGCAGCCATATCGGCATACAATTGTCAGCAACTGGTGCTTGACCATCTGAACATAACGGATGTGGTAAGCAATCCCATTGCGGCCCGTTACAGCGACGTGACGCTTACAAACAGCATAATACACAGCCGTGTTACGGGTGATCTGATAAACGTCAAGTACGGCAAGGGACGTGTGGAGCACTGCACATTCATAGGCAATGACCAGGTTGACACCGATGCCATTGACTTTGACGGCATAGACGGCGGTATCATCAGGGATGTCGTAGCCCACCACTTCCTGGGCGATAACAGCGACGCCGTGGATATCGGTGAGCAAGCTATCGGTGTTATCATTGACAGTCTGCTGGCATACACCATAACAGACAAGGGAATCAGCGTAGGACAGCGCTCAACCGTAAAGGTGAGCAACTCCACATTCATCCAGACCAACATGGGCGTTGCCGTAAAGGACTCTTGTCATGCCGATATTGACAAGTGCACATTCTTTGCCGTGGCAACTCCGGTGGCCTGCTATGAGAAGGTTGACGGCCGTCTGGGCGGAAATGCAGTGGTAACAGAATGCATACTGTCCAACAGTTATGACCGCACATATGAGTGCGATACCAAATCCAGCATCAGGTTCAGCGGTTCACTCTCAGACGGTGACACGCTCTCCATAGGCAACCTTTACGGCGATCCGCAGTTCACATCGGCCACTGACTACATGTTGACGCCTGCCAACCTGAAGATCGGCTCAACCTACCTGCCTGAAACCCCGCAGAATGAGCCTGTTATAAGTGAGATATGCTATCATCCCATGCTTGATTCTGAATCTGAATACATAAGGATTTACAATCCGGATGATACTCCTTTAGAAATTAGCGGATACATTCTCAGCCAGGCCTTTGACTTTACATTCCCGCAGGGAAGCATGATTCCGGCACATGGAAGCGTCTATGTTGCGGCCGATGCATCCAAGCTCACACCATCAGTCAAGAGTGACCAGGTATGGCAATGGACTGACGGAAAGCTCTCCAACAACGGTGAATCCGTGCGTCTGAGCAATGCGGCAGGCATAGTCGTTGACCAGGTAAGCTACATGAGCGTGAATCCATGGCCTGTATCAGAACAGTCAGGCACATCGGTACTGCTGCTGCGTGATCTGAATGCCGATAACCACATAGCTGCAAACTGGACCCTTAAACAGTATCCCACTGATGTAGAACTGATACCTGCTGCAACGGGTACGGATATGATCTATGACATAAACGGCCGCCCCGTAGAGGGACAGCCGCGTGGTATAGTCATAATCAACGGAAAGCTTTACTACTACAAGTAAGCCCTGTTCACTTTATCGCAGCAGCGATGAAGGCTTTGAACAGAGGATGCGGGTTCTCCGGGGTGCTCTTGTACTCCGGATGGAACTGTGAGCCTATAAAGAACGGATGTACTGACTGAGGCAGTTCCACTATCTCGGTCAGACCCGTCTGAGGATTGTGGCCCGATGCAACCAACCCTGCTTTCTTAAAGTCCTCGGCGTATTTGGCGTTGAATTCGTAGCGGTGGCGGTGACGCTCTGATATCTGCTTTGTTCCGTAAACCTTGTATGCCAGGGTGTCTTTGGTTATTTCGCAGTCGTAGGCGCCCAGACGCATGGTGCCGCCCTTCATGGTGGTTTTCTTCTGATCCTCCATCATATCTATTACGGGGTGCGTGGTGTCGAGGTTGACCTCAGTTGAATCAGCATCCTTGAAGCCCAGCACATTACGGGCAAACTCAACCACGCACATCTGCATGCCCAGGCAGATGCCAAAGAACGGTATCTTGTTCTCACGGGCGTACTTTATGGCCTCAACCTTACCCTCCAGGCCGCGTGATCCGAATCCAGGTGCTACCAGTATGCCTTTCATGCCCTTGAGCTTCTCTGCAACATTTGCAGCGGTAATATCCTCACTGTTTACGGAGTGTATATGCACCTTGCAGGAGTTGGCTGCACCTGCATGTACAAGTGCCTCCAGGATTGACTTGTAGGCATCCTGCAGTGAGACGTATTTTCCCACCAAGGCTACATCAACCTCACTCTTGGGGTGTTTCAAGCGGTCCAGGAACTCTTCCAGTTTTGAAAGATCGGGCTGATTGAAGTTCTCTATGCCTAATTTGCGTACCACAAGTTCATCAAGATGCTCGGCGTGCATATTCAGGGGCACCTGATATATGCTCCACGCGTCAATGCTCTGGATCACGTGACCCGGCTTTACATTGCAGAACAGAGCCACCTTGCGGCGCAGTTCATCATTCAGAGGATGCTCAGTGCGGCAGATTATGACATCCGGCTGGACACCGGCCTGCTGCAGCATCTGTACTGAATGCTGCGTAGGCTTGGTCTTAAGCTCCTTGGCCGCACTCAAGTAAGGCACCAGCGTAAGGTGTATAGACATGCAGGAGCCCTCGGGTAGCTCCCACTGCAGCTGTCGCACAGCCTCAATGAACGGCAGTGACTCCATATCGCCCACCGTTCCGCCTATCTCGGTAAGCACCACATCAAACTCTCCCGTCTGCCCCAGCAGCAGCATGCGGCGCTTAATCTCATCGGTAATGTGAGGGACTATCTGGACCGTTTTGCCCAGATAGGCACCCTCACGCTCCTTGGTGATCACGGTATTGTAAATCTTTCCTGTAGTGACGTTGTTGGCCTTCGATGTATGCACACCCAGAAAACGCTCATAGTGTCCCAGGTCCAGGTCAGTCTCCGCGCCGTCATCGGTCACATAGCACTCGCCGTGCTCGTATGGATTCAGAGTACCCGGGTCAATGTTTATGTAAGGGTCAAACTTCTGGATTGTAACCTTAAGCCCCCTGGCCTGCAGCAGTTTGGCAAGCGACGCGGCAATTATACCCTTTCCCAGCGATGAAACAACTCCACCCGTAATGAAAATGTACTTTGTCTCCATAACAGTTTCTGATGCGTTTTACAACAAAAAGGCCGGTCTTAAAAAAACCAGCCTTATTTAATCAATCAATAACTTTAAATATCACATTGTCCGGCTGGAAGAACAACAGCAATTATTCAGAACCTGATTATTATTCAGGTTCCAATTATTATTCTGCTTGTCATTCATCTGATTAGACAGACAGTTATATGTAACTTTTCCTTCCATTATTGTTTCAAACTGTCGGCAAAATTACAGATTTAATTTCAAAATGCAATAATAATGTCATTTTTTATTCGGAATCAGGCGATACATTGCCACATCATGACCAGGTACGGTAACCTTAAGATTCTTCTTGGTATTGCCTACCTTAGCTTTCTTGGCATTGGCTTCCCACAGATTTTCAATATTGTAGGTAATGGCATCAAATTGGGTTGAAAGGCCCGACACCTCTTCATCGGTCAAGTTGTAGTCCTGCCAGTTGATATTGCACTCCACAGGCTCGGTTGAACGGTTAAGCAGGCAGAATGCCCAGTCACCACCTTCCAGAGGCTTGAACCAGTACTCAATCTCGTTTTCTGTCTTGTAGCGCAGTCCCTGCACGCCCAGTTTGTCCTGATCAATGGCTATCACCTTCTTGTTCAGGATTATGGCGCGGGTCTCATCAGTCATCTTTGACAGGTCGTTGCCCAGAATGAGCGGAGCAGCCATCATGCACCACATCGTGAAGTGTGCACGGTCCTCATTTACGCTCATACCGTTACCCACCTCAAGCATATCGGGATCATTCCAATGTCCTGGGCCGGCATATTTGCGCAAGGGAGCGTTCTGGTCAATGATGCTCAGAACCGTCTGTCCCCAGCCGCGCTGACGCGGGTTACCTGCAAAACGGGCTGTTATATCACCTGTGGTGCGCCAAGAGTGTCCTACATTCTCAGCCCATTCCCAAGGTTTGTTGCTACCCCACTCGCACATGCTGAACAATATTGGGCGGCCGGCGGCACGCAAAGCGTCACGCATCAGCGTATAGGCACCACGCGGGTTGATATTTTCAGTTGCACACCAGTCATACTTAAGGTAGTCTATTCCCCAGCGGGCATACTGCAGGGCATCCTGATACTCATGGCCAAAGCTTCCGGTACGGCCCGCGCAGGTCTTGCGGCCTGCATCCGAGTATATTCCCAGCTTCATGCCCTTGGAGTGAACGTAATCGGCCAGAGCCTCTATCCCTGACGGGAAAGTCTTGGGATCAGGCTGTACAAAGCCGTCGGCATCACGCTCGCCGTGCCAGCAGTCATCCATATTAAGATAGATGTATCCGGCATCTACCAGACCTTCGGCCACCATAGCATCGGCCTGCTCGCGGATTAATTTCTCACTGATGTTCTGACCGAACTTGTTCCAGCTGTTCCAACCCATCTGAGGAGTATCGGCCAGACCTTCCCATTTCTGCGCTGCGCTCCAACCCGGAACCAGCATTGCTGCCACCAGCAGCATTCCTGTAAGTTTTCTCATATTATTTGTAAATAGTAATTGGCGCAAATATAAATTTAAATTGACACTTTCCAATCTTGATAAGCTTTAGTAGTTAATAAATGCGTCAATTTACTACATATATCCGGATGCGGGCTTTCTCGCGGCCGGGAATGACCTCCATCTGGAGGGTACCGGTGGTCTTGGTGCCCTCACCCAGCAGCGTCAGCTTAGCAGTAACGGTAGGCTTGGGATTGGCTGCTGTTGATATGACATCGGCCTCAGAGAGTTGTCCTGACCACAGAACAGGACCGTAAGAGTGGCTCAGAGTCCAGGTTCCGGCATCAATATCATCAAACCAGTACTCATTTACGTTCTCCTTTAGCATGATGTACCTGGTACCTGCGCCCTGGGCATAACCGGCACTGCCGCCAGCTGCGCGCTTGGCAATCTGGAGCTCTGCACCCAGGCCGATGGTCTCACGCGGGTTCTCCTTGTAGAGAGGCAGTCCGCTTGACAGGGCCTCAACCTCAAAGTAATAGTTAGGAGCAGTATTCAGGGAGTGCATGTATAGCTCATTCTTGCCATAAACTATGTAGCTGTTATACAGTTTCTTCTTTTCAATACCGTAACGTACCACATAGCCGTCAGCGCCTGCCACAGGTTCCCAGATGACGTTGGCCTCACGACGGTCCTCAGGATTGCGCACAGCCATGAACTTCTTGACCTTCTGGGTCTTCATCTGCGGAGTGGTACCGAACACGCGCAGGTCCTTGATTGAGAACTTGGCGCCGTCATAAGTAGCTACGTTCACAACCTTCACGTAACGTGCATCGACCGGGTTCTCCAGCTCAACGTACTCATGTTTGAGCTCCATCTTGTTCTGGGGCTTGCTTATGATCTTGGTCCAGTTTGCGTTATCATCCGATACAAACACCTCATAGCACTGATAGAGCTGCTCTGCCTGAGCCTGCTGCGGTCTGACACCGCCCATGCCGCCCATCATGCCGCCGAATCCGCCCATACCGCCACCTGAACGTGCTGCGCCAATGTGGTCCCAGTTAAGCTGTATGGCCCGGATGGTAGCCTTGCCACCCAGATCAACGGTAAAGAACTCACCGGCATCACCTGTAGCGGCCACCCAGCAGGTCTTGAAATCCTCATCAAGAGCCTGACTTGGAGCGTAGTTCTCAAAGGTTGAGGATACTATAGCTTTCTTATTGACTGACAGGAGTTTCCAGTCAACATAGTTGTCTACTCCCCCAACCTTGCGCTCATCAGGATAGTACTGCGGATAGTCACCAAGTGATGTGTTTGAGTACATGACGCCCTGCTTATCGACAGCTGTGGGATAGATGGCCAGCTCTGATCCGCGGCCGCCCTCACCGTACTGTGCAGGAATCATGCAGATGGTCCACAGGTTACCTTTCTTGTCATGGAAGGTGCTTCCGTGACCGGCACCTACCTGGAATCCGCTGGTCTTGAAGGTAAGCGGGTTGTGCTCACTGTAGGTGAACGGGCCCATGGGGCTGTCTGACACATAGATACCATGTGAATATGATATGAACTCAAGGCCTATGGCGGCATACTGCAGATAGTACTTGCCGTTATGCTTGATCATATAGGGGCCCTCTATCCAGGGAAGTTCCTCGGGGCCGTAATCACGACGTCCGTTGAATATGGAGTAGATTACATCCTCAGGCTTGCGCACCTCAAATCCGTGGTTCCTGATATCGCTCCATAACAGCGGCGTGGGCTCACCTATCTCCTTGAAGGTGGTCTTGTCAAGCTCCACAACCTGGAACGGCATTATCTGCGACCAGCCAAAATACATGTACAGACGGCCGTCATCATCGACAAACATATTGGCATCACCGTAACGGTCACTTGAGAGTTCACCTATCTTTTCCCACTGGCCTTTATAGGGGTCTATGGCACGATAGACGTTGCGGTTGTTCATGGAGCAGCCAATCAGCTTGCCGTCCATCTCAACGACCGATACCACTCCGGCGGGGTAACCCGGAGCATCCACGTATGTCCAGTTACGGAAATCAGGTGAATACCAGTATCCGCGTCTATGGGATACGAAGAGGAAATAATTGTCCTCAAAAATAATGACCACGGGCTCACCGCCGCGTACGGCGCGTTCATTGCCCACAACAACGTCAAGCGGATTGGCAAAGGTATGCCTGGTCTCAGCAAAAGCAGCGGCACTTACCAACAGTGTGGCAACGGCCACGAGAGTCCTTCTAAGCGACTTTCTCATATCTATAAGGTTTTTAGGTTAGTTTCTATCCACAAACATATATAAAAATCCTCACTTTATGGAGCGGGAACGGAAAAGTATCGGAAAAAATTGCCACCTTTACGGGGTTAATAGGAACGTTCAATTTAATATTATTACGATAATGAAGAGTTCAAGTAACTTCTGGGGATTGCTGGCACTGGGTGTCTGCATTATCCTGTCTGTGAACAAATTCACAGGAACAAAGCGCGTTGTAAACGTAAAAGGTCTTGCCACACAGGAGGTTATGGCTGACCATGTAATCTGGCCATTAGTCATTCAGGATGTTGACAATGACCTTATCAAGCTCTACTCATCAATGGACAACAAGAGCAAGGAGATAGTCAAGTTCCTTAAGGAGGGCGGCATTAAAGATGCAGAGATAAGCACCACAGCACCAACCGTTTATGACCGTACCGCAAACCGTTACTCAAATGAGTACATAGCCAACCGCTACCAGATGCAGCAGGTTGTTACCGTAAGCTCTGACAATGTTGACCTGGTACGCCAGCTCATCCTGAAGCAGGGTGAACTGCTCAAGAAGGGCATCGCCATAAGCGGCAGCGACTATGAGCACCAGGTACAGTATGACTTCAACGGACTGAATGAACTCAAGCCGCAGATGGTTGAGGTAGCTACACGTAACGCACGTGAGGTGGCCCAGAAGTTTGCCGATGACTCAGGTTCCAAGCTGGGCAAGATACAGACCGCATCACAGGGCCAGTTCTCAATCTATGACCGCGATAGCAACACCCCGTGGATTAAGAACGTAAGAGTGGTTACATCAGTAACTTACTATCTGAAATAATCCGCACGGATGGATCTGATAAGGAAATATTTCCCTGACCTGACGAGCCTTCAGTATGAACAACTGGAGGCTCTCGGTCCGCTTTATACAGACTGGAACAGCAAGATAAACGTCATATCACGCAAGGATATAGACAATCTGTATGAGCACCACATCCTGCACTCGCTGGCCATTGCCAAGGTGATAAAGTTTGCCCCCGGCACCCGTCTGGCCGATGTGGGTACGGGCGGAGGACTGCCCGGCATACCGCTGGCCATACTGTTCCCTGAGTGCAGTTTTACGCTGATAGACAGCATCGGCAAGAAAGTGCGTGTGGCGCAGGACATTGCCGCTCAGATAGGCCTTAAGAACGTTATCTGCCGCCACGAGCGCGCTGAGGAGGATAAGGACAAGTATGAATTCATTCTATCACGCGGCGTGATGCCCCTGCCTGACCTCTGTGCTGTTGCAGGCCGTATGCTTGACCGCAAAACCCAGCGCAATGCCTACCCCAACGGCGTCATCTGCCTCAAGGGCGGTGACCTGAGCGCCGAGATTGGAAAGTTCCGTAAAGTGGCAGAGGTCACAGAGATAAGCCGTTATTTGGGTGAGGAGTTCTTCAAGGACAAGAAAACCGTTTACGTGCAGATATGATGCAGGTCAAATGCTTTGAATTCAACTTTCTGCCCGTAAATACCTATGTAATATGGGATGAGACAAAAGAGGCCGCTGTCATAGACCCCGGCTGCTTCTATCCGGGTGAAATAGATACGCTTACTCAGTTCATCAAGGATAACGGTTTGAACATAAAGCTGTTATTGAACACGCATCTGCATTTTGACCACGTATTCGGCAACACTTTTATTGAAGAGACGTATGGAGTTAAGGCCCGCGCCAATGATTTGGATATGCCCTGGATCAGCACTATGGGTGCACGTATGGCCGTATTCGGCATCAATTATGAGGGGCACGTAAACCCCATCGAACCTGATAACGTGCTTAATGAGGGAGATACTGTTTCGTTTGGTAACACCACACTGCATGTGCTCCACATACCTGGCCACTCTCCGGGCAGCCTGGTGTTCTGGAACAAGGAGCAGCAGTGTGTATTTACGGGCGATGTCATTTTCCAGGGCAGCTACGGCCGCACTGATTTCCCTGACGGCAACTACGAGGCCCTGATGACAGGCATACGCACCAAGCTGCTTACTATGCCTGATGACACTATAGTCTATCCCGGACACGGACCGGCCACCACAATCAAACACGAAAGACTCTATTACTGACCATGAGAGTTAAATCACTAATAACCTTACTGTTATCACTCACATTCGGAGTTGCTGCCGCTCAGGATGAGCTCAACTCCGCAATGATATTTGAGACCTATGAGTGGGACTTTGGACAGATAAATGAAGCTGACGGCGTAGTTCAACACACCTTCCGTTTCATGAACGTATCAAACAACCCCATCCAGATAGACAACGTAGCCACCAGCTGCGGCTGCACCACAGTGCTCTATTCCACCCAGCCCATTGCAGGCGGTGACTATGGTGAGCTTACCGTTGCCTTTGACCCCGCACGCACTGAGGGCAAGGTGCTGCGTGAGGTTGAGGTGTTCACCAAGGACCGCCGCAACTACGCCAGCCTCATGATTACGGCCGATGTCAACCCCATACCCATGGGACTGGAGCAGATCTACCCTCACCTGCTGGCCGGCACTGTCAAGACCAACGCCAAGCGCTGCAACTTTGGTTACGTTACGCAGGGTGAATCAGTTACCAAGGTGGTCAGGATAGCCAATGTGGGCGATAAGGCCTCAAAGCTGTCAGTTATCACTACCGGTAAACGTTACGGAATGAGCGTGGATTGCCCTGAAAGCATTGCACCTCAGGAGGTGGTAAGCATACACATTACATATGATGTTCCCAAGGGTAAAAACTACTTCGGAATGGCTCGTGACACCGTTTGGTTGGTGGTTGACGGCGCGAAGAGCCAGGAGCCGATCGTCATAAATGCCATTCGCATTGAAAAGTTCACTCAAAACGACAGCAAACCCAAGCCGGTACTGCGCGTAGAGCCAGCTTACGTAGAGTTTGGCGAGAAAGCTCCCGGTAAGATTTACAAGAAGACAATCACTATAGGCAACACCGGTAATACGGACCTGATATTCCGAAACGTTGAGCCTATGGAGGGTACAGCCATCAGCATAGAAAGCGGTCAGGTAATCAAGCCAGGCAAGGAGATGAAAGTCACGGTTGCAATCACCAACTCCAACGTTCCGCACATGTCCACCCTTGGCTCAATCAACCTCACCACTAACGACCCCACACGCCCCTTCCGTGAACTCCGCCTCCAAATAGATACAAAATGATGCAAAAGGGGACAGTCCCCAATTGCATCATCTGCACTCGATGATTATGCGGCGATAGGCGGTAAGGTTGTACGGACCATCATCGTGAATCTCACATATCAGGTGATAGGTATTGCCACGCGCCTCATCCGGCATTGTTACGCAGAATACTCCTGTTTTGGGACAATACATGTGGTACTCATGGGGATCTAAGTTCTTTTGTGTGGGAAAATTCTGGAACCACCATTTGAATTCTATCCCGTCACCGTCAGGGTCATAGGATTTTCCGGCATCAAAAGTAAGTTTTTTACCTGCTTTTGCTTTTATAACCATAGGCTGCAGACCACTCTTTCCGTTTATTACAACTACAGGGTTAACGTTACCGCTACCTGTATCGGCCCACTGCATACGGGCGGCAAAGTCATTGAACTCATCGGGATAAAACTGATGCTCGTATCTGTTTGAAATACCTTTTAACGGCTGTTGCCAGTTGGTCCAGGCACTGGTTTCACGGTCAGGTGATATGCCGAATTCATGACATCCGCCCCAACCAACCTGCGTGGGGTCATCAGGGTCATTCAGACCATTTGGCATCACGTGCAGAAAACTGGGAGTATCGCCTTCAACGCCCCACAGGAACTTGGGATATACCTTACCCATTGCGCCCTTGCCCTGAATCTGAGCCGCATACTTATCCCAGTTGGCCTTACCCAGGTCATTCTGGTTGAGCCAGGCGCTCTCATCCCATACAAGCATAAGATCCTGAGCATAATCACGCCTTAACCACTGGTGTGAACTGTATGCGCGGTTCATGCGCATGCTGTACTGCATATCCTGGTCTGTAATGGTATAGAGGCGGAATTTGTGCAGAAACTTTTTGAGTTCCTCCTCACTGCGCTCCTGTTTTACGCGCCACACCGCCTGCGCAAACGTATTGGCACCTCCCCAAGAGCAGAGCCATATGGGGCGGTCATCGTCCTCATCGGCCAGACGTATCAGCAACTCACTTCCGGGAGAGTCATTATCCGGACCTATTACTCCGATGCCCGCACGGCGGCTACCCATCATTGCGCGGCTGCGTATGTAGTCAGCACTGGGCCAGTATCCCAGTTCCTGCTTGCCATTCTCCTGTTCCAAACTCATGAAACCATCTTGCAGGGAACGCTTCATAAGATTCTGCACATCAATCTGATATGCATCAATCACGCGCTTAAGATATAACGCCCACTCCTCTGGATAAGGGTCACAGTTCCATCCAATGGTGGTGATGATTCCCTCTATCTCAAACCGGTCAGCATACGCCATCAGACGTACCGCCGATTCATTGTCATCGGGCTCCACCTCAGCCGGCCCGATATCGGTCATAACCACAATCCTGGGCTTCAACACCTGTGATGAACCCTCTTCCCTGCCCGTACAGGAAACACAGGCAGCGCAAACTATAGCAAGTAATAAGTTAATCCGTTTCATATCAGAATAATTAGTTTTCACAAAATTATTCTTTTTTTGGCGAACACTTACTTCACTGTGAAATCCAGAGACTTGAGGTCCTTGTCAAGTGATGAGGGACCGTACAGGATCTTGTAGCGGCCAGGCATGGCTGCCAGCTCATCAATCTTCTCATCGTAGTACTCAAATGCCTTGGGCTCAAGAGTAATCTTAACCTGGGCGGTCTGGCCTGCGGGAATGTTCACGCGCTTGAATCCCTTGAGTGACTTGATGGGAGCTGCGGGGTTATCAAGTGACTTGATGTAGATCTGAACGACCTCATCACCATCCATCTTACCGGTGTTGGTTACAGGAACGGTAATATCAACAGAACTGCCGGCCTTGATGCTCTGCTTGGACAGAGTGGCATCACCGTATGCGAATGTGGTATAGCTTAAGCCGTAACCGAATGCGTACAGAGGCTCACCCTTGAAGTAACGGTATGTTAAGCCGTCATCCATATTGTAGTCCTCAACATTAGCAGGCAACTGGTCAGTTGACTTATAGAAAGTAACCGGCAGACGGCCTGCGGGGTTGTAGTCACCAAACAGCACATCGGCAACAGCCAGACCACCGGCCTGACCGCCGTACCAAGCCTGCAGCAGTGCCTGATACTGGTTCTCAACAGCACCGAATCCTATGGCAGAACCTGAGCAGTTAACCAGGATGACGGGCTTGCCGGTCTTGTACATAGCCTCAAGCAGGTTCAGCTGTACCTTGGGAAGTTCAATCTTGGTGCGGTCACCGCCAGAGAATCCCTCATAGTTTACACGCATCTCCTCACCCTCAAGACGGGCTGAAATACCTGATACCATGATGATTACATCGGCATTCTTAACCTTCTGTGCAACTGATTCAAACTCAGCAAGCTTACGCTCACTAAGTTCAAATGCCAGATAAGCGGAACCGGTCTCACCCTTGGTGTAGTCAAGCTGGATGTTGTAAGTCTGACCCTTTACAACCTTGAATGACGGGGTCTGCTGCTGTCCGCCGCGGCCAAATCCGCCACCAAAACCGCCACGACCCTGCGCAGGCTGTTTCTGCTCGGCAATAACCTTGCCGTTTACAGTGAGTTTCCAGGTATCGTTACCACGTACGTTGTAACTCAGATCACCTGTAAAGTCTGCCTTGTAGGTACCGGTCATGCGGGCTGAGAAGTTGTTCATCTCAACATTATCGGCAAAACGGTAGTCACCCATGGTGCGCATGTTGATTTCATTGTAGAAGCCTGCATTGACAGCCTTGCCGCTCATGGTGGTGTTGTTCCAGAACTCAGCGTAGAGTCCGCGACCGTTGTTGAGGTCCTGCAGATGGTTTACGGTCAGATAATCATCGGCCAGCTCACAACCGCGATCATAAATGATGTTGGCGTTGGGTGCCTTAGCCTTGATGGCCTGAAGGATTGAAATCTGGTTCTCACGTGTGGGAGTGCCGTTGTAGTTACCGTACTGCATTGATACGTTGTCAGCATTAGGACCAACAATTGCTATTGTCAGGCCCTCCTTCTTAAGAGGCAGGATGTTATTTTTGTTCTTGAGCAGAACCATAGCCTCATCGGCAGCCTTATGGGCAAGAGCAGCATGTGTGGGGCTGCTTATGTCATCGGCGCCCAGATCCTTCCAGGGATCCATCTCAACAGGGTCATGCATGCCCAACTCAAAGCGTGAGCGCAGGATTCGGCGCAGTGAAACGTCCAGATCGGCCTCATTTATCTTACCCTCCTGCATGGCCTGTACCAAAGCGTTGTAACTGGTACCGCACTCAATGTCAGTACCTGACAGTACAGCATCAACACTGGCATCAACGGCATTGGCGTGGGTTTCATGCTGGCCGCGAGTGTAGAAGTTGTTGATGGCACCGCAGTCCGATACCACCAGAGCCTTGAATCCCCACTTGTTACGCAGTATGTCAATAAGCAGACGGTCGCTGCCGCAGCAGGGCTCACCCTCATATGCATTGTACGCACACATGACCTCCTGAACGTTTGCCTCAGTTACCAGAGTCTTGAATGCGGGCAGATAGGTCTCCCACAGGTCACGCTGGCTTACGCTTACGTTAAAGCGGTGACGATTGGCCTCCAGACCGCTGTGAACGGCGTAGTGCTTGGCGCAGGCGTGTGTCTTGTAATACTTGGGGTTGTCACCCTGCATACCTTTTACAAGGGCGGTTCCCATCTTTCCGGTCAGGTACGGGTCCTCACCGCTGGTCTCCTGGCCGCGCCCCCAGCGCGGATCACGGAATATGTTGATGTTGGGGCACCAGAATGAAAGTCCCTGATGCCATGAACCTCCGGTGGCGCGGGTCTTGCCAAACTGGTTGTGGTCCGATGTATTCCAATGCGCACGAGCCTCATCGGATACAACGGTATAAACCTCATACTGCTGGGCATCATCAAATGTAGCAGCAAGAGCTATAGCCTGCGGAAATACGGTTGCACCGTTCATGCATATACCATGACAGGCCTCTGACCACCAGTTGTAAGCCGGAATGCCCAGGCTGTCAATAGAGATTGAGCCGTTCATCATAAGTCCCACTTTCTCCTCGGGGCTCAACAGTGAGAGCAGGTTATCAACTCTCTTCTCAATTTTAAGGTTGGGATTCTGGAACGGGTACTCATACTTGGAGTTTCCGTTTCCACATGCCATAACTGACAGCGCTACTGCCCCTACAGCCAATAATTTAAAGATCTTCATAATAACGGGTTATGTTGGTTTATTTGGTTAGTTGGTAGCGGTATTGATCTCCTGACGGAAACTGCGCCGGGTTGATGTATCCTCAACGGGAGTATCATCATGAGCCTTGAAATCCTCCCAGTAATCTATCTTGGCCTGATAGAACTTGCGGACATCATCCCAGCGGTAATACGGGCGCAGTTCCTTGCCTTTGGCATCCTTGTAGAACGGAACGGACTCCGGCAGAGTGGCCTCCTGCTCGTTCAGAAGGAACTTGACAATCACCTCACCTTTCTTGTTGCGGAAGAACACCCACTGTACATTGCCGCCCATATAAGCGTAATTATATGCAGCCCAATGGTCAGCCACGCTCTCCAGGTCATCGGTGCTGTAACCGGAATCATTCAGGTCCAGAAGTGAGAAGAATGACATAAGTGTCACCTCATGACCGTAACGCAGGATTACGCTTACACCGTTGCCGGCCAGAGCCTCATCAGCAAAATCCAGAAAGTTCTGTAAGGTTACGCAGTGGCCGTAAGGCACCACGTTGTCAGTAAGCGGTGTGTATCCGGCCTGTGAGTACCAACGCATATTGTTCATAAGGAACAGGTCATACCACTCATCATATGTAAAAATGTCATATAGATCAACACCGGGATCTGAACCCTGTACATATGATGCCATATCATAGAGGGCCGAATAGAGGCTGCCGCTCTGGTCGCGTCCGCCGGCGGTCTTTATGTATTCAGGATCCTTGAACAGCGCGCTCATAAGACGCTCAGGATGCGTGTGATTCTTGTTGAACTCCTGCACGGCTGCGCTTATCTTACGTTTATGGGCCGATACGGCCTTATCCTCAGTGTACATCCAGGGCTCATCGTGGTTACTGGAGTCATAATCAAACTTAATCTTGGGGCGCATGCGCAGAATCTGCATCAGAGCAGAATATTCACTCACCAGAACGCGATGTGATGTGGTGGAGCGGGCCATGATAATCTTGTCATTGGTAAACAGTTCCGGATAGTTCTCAACCATACGGCGTGCTATATCACGGTGCTGCTGCATACCTTTCTGCGTAAGGTCACCCGCACGCTGGTCTGCCTCAGCACGGATTATCTCCACGCGGCGCAGCACATCCTTGCCGAAAGCGGTCAGTACTCCGGCATCATCGGCCTCCTTAAGTATGTTATACGGACGGTCGTAATTTGATGCGTTGTCCAGGAAACGTGAGCCGTGACGCCCAAAGTGCGTAAGATAAACCGGCTTAAAGCCCTTGGGAGCCGGAGTGAGAGGTTCCGTGGGTGCCTCGTACGCATACACTGAACCGGCCATTTTCTTTACGTTACCGGCATTGACATCACCTCTTTTTATAATTTCAGCCTTAATGCCTGCTGTAAACATTAAGACTGACAATACGATAAGTATCTTTCTCATAACGATGATTAGTAATTCTTTGTAAAGATAAGAATCTTGGATTAAATTTGCAATTAAATAAACTGACCACTATGCTTACTGAGAATATCGCCATAACAAGGATCCTGATAAGCGCCCTGCTGGGTTGTATCATCGGAATAGAACGTTATATACACAAGCATCCGGCAGGAATGAGAACATTCACGCTTATCTGCATTGCCTCCACGCTGGCCACACTGGCCTCAATATGGATCTGCCAGACCAATCTGAACCTTCTAAACGGTGACCCCGGGCGTATTGCCGCTCAGGTAGTTACAGGCATAGGTTTCATAGGCGCCGGACTTATTATTAAAAACAAGTACGATGTCTCCGGACTGACCACGGCCGCCAGCATATTTGCAACCAGTATCATAGGCATAGCCGTAGGTGTAGGACTGATCAAGTTATCAATCATTGTAACTGTCATAGTGACGCTGGTACTGGCATCATCATTCCTTTTCCATGAAGGTAACTCTCGTGAGAATGCTCTTGAAAAGATGGAGCAGGATGAGAAAAACGGAATAGACAATTCAGAAAACAATTAATTATAAATCAATGAAAACCAGATTAATCATTCTCGTAGCGACAGTACTTATGGCATTGCCGCTCAAGGCTCAACAGCCTGACCCCAACTTCTTTATCTATCTCTGCTTCGGACAGTCCAATATGGAGGCCGGCGCCACTCCTGCCGATCAGGACAAGGATTGGAACGATCCAAGGTTCCAGTTTGTATCGGCCGTAGATATGCCGCGCCTTAACCGCAAGATGGGTGAATGGTACACCGCCACACCCCCTATCTGCCGTCAGAGCAACAACATGGGCCCGGTGGATTTCTTTGGCCGCAAGATGATTGAGGAGCTGCCTGAGCAGTACCGCGTAGGTGTAATCAACGTATCAGTAGCCGGCGCCAAGCTGGAGCTCTGGGATAAGGATGCCTGTGAGGAATACCTGGCAATGGAAGCAGCCGACCAGAGCCGCGCATGGCTTGTAAATATGGCTAAGGAGTATGACATGAACTGCTACCAGCGCATTGTCGATATGGCCAAGATAGCACAGAAGAGCGGTGTCATAAAGGGTATGCTGGTACACCAGGGTGAATCCAACCCCGATGATGACCAGTGGTGCGCACGCCTCAAGAAGATACATGATGACCTGTGCCACGACCTGGGTCTAAACCCCGATGAGATACCTCTGCTGGCCGGTGAGCTCAAGCAGGCTGAGCAGGGCGGCGTTTGCGCTGCATTCAACGAGGTGGTGCTGGCTAACCTGCCCAAGGTAATGAAGAACGGTTACGTAATCTCATCACTGGGCTGTGAGAGCACCGGTGACCAGTTCCACTTCAGCACTGAGGGCATGCGCCTTATGGGTTACCGCATGGCAGAAAAGATGCTGCAGTTGCAGGGATTCAAGCCTGTAGAGGAGCGTTCCGTAACTCTTGACCTCACCAAGAAAGGCTTAGGCATAGAGATCAGCCCCACCCTGGCCGGTATATTCTTTGAGGATATCAACCAGTCACTGGACGGCGGTATCTGCGCACAGCTTATTCAGAACCACTCATTCCAGGCATACAAGGTACCCGATGGTCCTGAGAAAGAGTTCTCACAGTCTGATACGGTATTCTTCGGGTGGACAGTACTTAAGGGTGAAGGTTCTGTAGGTCAGGCACACGCTGTGGCAGATAAGCCCCTTGTAAAGAACCTGCCGCGTTACTATGACTATGATCCTAATGACAAGTATGATGATGAACTGCGCTATATCCAGTACAGCGTACGTTTTGACATTGATACCATAGGAGCCGGATTCGGTATCGCAGCCAACGGTTACGGCACAGCCCCCTACGGCAACGAGCGTCAGGGTAACTACTACTCAAACAACACCCAGAAAGCCTCTATCCCCGCCGTTCAGGGCGTAAGCTATGACCTTACCCTCTATCTGGCAGGAAAGTCATATCCCGGCACTATAACCGTACAGCTTGAGGATGCAAACGGACAGGCAAACTCAAACGCCATAACCATAAGTAACCTTAAGAATGACTGGCAGAAATATACCGGTCAGCTCAAGGCAGAGCGCTCTGTTGACAGCCGTCTGGCCATCCGCGCCAACGCCGCCGGTACATTCTGGCTGGATTACATGACCCTGCTCCCTGAGGCTTCACAGCTCTGGATGGAGGGCAAATATGGCCCCTTCCGCAAGGATATGATGCAGGCACTTGCTGACCTGCATCCCACATTCATGCGCTTCCCGGGCGGATGCGCCAGTGAAGGTCCCAACTACTTTGGCCAGCCCTTCTGGAAGAACTCTATCGGCCCTGAGGAGGAACGAATCGGGTTCCGCAACCACTGGGGATACTGGACTTCGCAGTACGTAGGATTCTATGAGTATCTGCTTATGGCAGAGTCACTTGGCGCCACCCCCCTGCCCGTTCTCAACAACGGCGTAACCTGCCAGTTTGCAAGACATTCATATATTGCACCTCTGGAGACTGAGGCAGACCGCAAGCGTTTTTATGACATATTTGTTTGTGACGCTCTTGATTTCATTGAGTTCTGCAACGGCGGCACCGATACCAAATGGGGTAAGATGCGTGCCGATATGGGACACCCTGAGCCATTCAACCTCAAGTACCTGGGCATAGGTAACGAGAACCAGGGTGCTGAGTTCTGGGAGCGTTTTGACATCATATATAAAGAGGTGCAGGCCAAGCATCCTGAAATCATCATAGTCTCAACCGCCGGCTCTGCTGCCGATGGCCGTGAGTTCAACGCCAACATGCATGAGATTGACACCAAGTATCAGAACACCGTGGTTGATGAGCACTACTACCGCAACAACCAGTGGTTCTACACCAACGGTGACCGCTACAATGCCGACAAGGTTCGCGGAGCCGATGGCCTGACCTATGACCGTGAGCGTCCCACCCGCGTCTTTGTAGGTGAGTTTGCAAACAACAACAGCAACAACGATTACGCATCGGCAATGGCTGAGGCCGCTTACTGGACCAGCCTGGAGCGCAACAGTGATATGGTTGTGATGGCAGCCTATGCACCGCTGTTCTGCAAGAAAGGCTTCAACAAGTGGAACTCAAACCTGATCTGGTTTGATAACCGCGGCCTGTGGCGCACCACCAACTACTACTATCAGAAGCTGTTCAGTGAGGCCGGTAACCGCGCCTTCGGTATGACAGATGTAATGTACGGCACTGAGGCTGACAAGAGCATCTACACATCACCCACCGTTGACACCAAGACCGGTGAGATATACATCAAGTTTGTAAACTCTGAGGCTGTAGACAAGGAGCTTACCATCAACATGGGCAAGGGCCAAAACCGCAAGAAGTACACCGCAACCGTTGAGTTTGTATCATCACATGATACCAAAATCAAGAACCAGGGTGACCAGAACACCTACGCCGGCGCACAGCCGCAGGCACAGGCTCTGACCGGTGGCCGTCCCGGCCCCTTCGGCGGATTTGGCGGTAACCGTAACCGCGTGAGCTACACTGAGGCCGTAGTGCCCCACACCAAGAATCTGGGCACCATCAAGAAACAGTTTACCCTGACCCTCCCGGAGAACTCCATCGGCATCATCAAGCTCACTCCTGTTAAGTAACAGGCAGATTATTATTCTCTACAGAAATCAAAAACAGGTTGCTCATATTGAGCAACCTGTTTTGTTTTAGAATATGGAGTAACAAGGTATATGGTAGTTCTTGTGGAGGGCGTTAAGCGTAGAGCCCTGGAGATGCCGTAAAAACATCGTGGCGTCTAACGACTTTTAGACACCGAAGGTGGCTAAAAAGGAGGCGATCGATGTTTAGGCATCGTATGGGTTCGGAGTAGCCCGGAACAATCAACTTCCTTATACCTTGTAACTCCAGTACGGTAAACACAAAATCAGGGAACCCGTAGAGGATTCCCTGATTTTGTGTTGGGGTGTGGAGAGGATCAGAATCTGCCTCCCATGCCGCCGCCGAAGCCACCCATGCCGCCGCCAAAGCCACCCATGCCGCCGCCGAAGCCGCCCATGCCGCCGCCGAATCCACCCATGCCACGCATGCTGGCACGTGCGTTACGGTCACCGAACAAAGACAGACGGTAAGTAAGGGTTGCCATGAAGTAGCTGGTTATGCTCTTGTTCTCAGTATCAGTACGTGAAGTAGCGCTCATAGAACGGCTTACTGTACTGCGCTGATGCAGGATATCATAAGCTGCAAGTGACAAACTGGCCTTGTTACCCTTGAGGAATGAGAATGACATTGAAGCATTCCAGATAAGCTCATCAGTATTCATACCCTCATCATAACCACGACGGCTGTTCATATTGAGGTCTGAACCCAGACGCATGTTACGCCAAGGGATGTAAGCCATAAGGCTGGCACCATAACTGAAGTCATAGGTATCCATGTTACGGTCAGGCTGCAGGTCATTGGTAGAGTGGCTGTAACGCAGTGTTCCATCCAGAGATGCGGTCAGATAATCATCGCGATACTCTGCACTCAAGTTCTCAGTGGCACCGGTGGTGTTACTCTTACGCAACTGTGCTGCACCACCCATGATCTGTGCCCAACTCTCCTGATGACTGTAGTTTCCTGAAGTATTGGTCATGATTGAGAAACGGTCATCGGGGAATGTGTAGTTATACATAATGCTTAAACTTGAGTTCCAGTTAGCCCAGAAACCTTCCATGTTCATAGGCTTGCTCTCTGTACCACCGTTAGCCATAAGGTCTGTCTTGTTCTGGATCTGACGCAGATTGTTGCTTATGCTTCCATTGATGTTGAAGCTACCCATTGTAACAGGATTGTATTTCTGATATTGTATGCTCAACTGGTTGTTGAAGGTAGGCAGCAGGTCAGGGTTACCGCTTGATACGCGGAACGGGTCTGTATCATCACGGATGTCAAGCAGCTGTGACATCTGAGGCTGGCTTGAACGACCGTTATAACGGATGTTGATCTGCTCCTGACGGGTAACTCTGTAACGGAACTGTACGGTAGGAGTCCAGTTGAATACTGTACGCTGCAAGAGTGTATCCTTAACACCCATTCCAGAGTAGTTCATCTTAGAGTACTGAGGCAGTACGGAAAGACCTACTGTAAAGTTATAAGTCTGGTCTGTTGCATTCTTACGGAACTGGATCTGAGCAGTCTGGTCATAGTTGTAATAGAATGAGTTGGTGCTCAGTTTGTCATCACGGGTCATCTGGTTATCCTCATAAATCCAGTCAGGACTACCCCATGTATCTCTAAGAGCATTATCCATGTTATAGGTAGCACGGTCACTGTTCTGTGCGCTGTACTGGAACTGGTAGCTGAACTGCAGATATGTTCCGGTTGCTATAGGCTCAGACCAGGTTGCCTGGATGCTGTAAGTCTGCCTGTTGCTGGGGTTGTCATTGTAACGGTTAAGCAGTGTATCATGTCTCTCATAAGACTTAGTCATCATAATATAGTTATGAGACATCTGGTCACTGCGTGAGAACTGCTGGCTGTTTGAGTTACTTATGTTATATGTACCGCGCAATGAAACGTTACGTCCACGGTTTCCGAATCTCTTAACGAACTGAGCTGAACCGCTGGCGCTCTTGCTGGTGCTTACGCTCTTGGAGTTACTGTTCTGGATATTCCAGATAGACTCAAGGTACATTGAGGTAAGAGAGTCTATCAGATCACCCTCAGGATCAATAGAATTAGGATCAATATTGATTGAAGCAATGAAATCACCATACTTTGAAGGAATATCAGCCTTTGTAGAATAGATTGCTGCGCTTACAGCTGCAGTATCAAGCTTGTAACTTGAATACTTACCGGCAAGAGGATCTGTGGTGAACTTGTAAGGATCATCCTTGAAAGTTCTTGACTGGCTGGTGGTCCAGCTGTCTGACTTGCTGTATGAGAACGTAGGCTGGAAAAGAAGGCTTGTATATGTATCCTTATTCCACTCAATACGCATGTTTCCGCTCAGGCTGTTGCTGCCGCTACCGTTCTCGCTGTAACGGTTGTTCCAAGTATGGTTAACAGTACCGGGAGAATTTGCGTTTGAAGCATAGAAGTTCTCACCTGATGACTTTGAGCTGGAAGTATTGTCGCTGTGGCTCCAGTTGATGCTACCGCCTACCTCATACTCTGAGTCCTCAGAATTAATTTCCTTACCAAGGTTCATTGCAAAGTTGAAACCGCCTGAGTAGCTCTTGCTGACGCCGCCGCCTCCGCCGCCCATCATGCCGCCGAAGCCGCCGCCCATGCCCATGCCGACACCGCCGCCCATACGCATGCCGCCGAATCCACCCATAC
>JAGBPB010000011.1 GCA_017633615.1 Bacteroidaceae bacterium
CAGTTTGTGACAACAGCGGCGCCAAGGAGTGCCTCTGCATCCGTGTACTTGGCGGAACAAAGAAGCGTTACGCTACAGTAGGTGATACTATCGTAGTTACCGTTAAGAGCGTTATTCCTTCAAGCGATATGAAGAAGGGTACCGTTTCAAAGGCACTCGTAGTTCGTACCAAGAAAGAGATCCGTCGTGCCGATGGTTCTTATATCCGTTTTGACGATAACGCCTGCGTGCTTCTGGCTAACACAGGTGAAATCAAGGGTAGCCGTATCTTCGGTCCGGTAGCACGTGAGTTGCGTGCCGTCAATATGAAGGTGGTTTCATTGGCTCCTGAAGTACTTTAATCAAAAAAAGTAAAGAGTAATGAGTAAATTACATATTAAAAAGAACGACACCGTATACGTAAATGCCGGTGAGGACAAAGGCAAGACCGGTAAGGTACTGAAGGTGCTCGTTAAGGAACAGAGGGCTATTGTTGAAGGCGTCAACTTCGTCTCCAAGCACACCAAGCCCAGCGCCAAGAATCCTCAGGGTGGTATCATCAAGCAGGAGGCGCCTATCCACATTTCAAACCTTAACCCCGTTGATCCCAAGACCGGTGGTCCCGCACGTATCGGCCGTAAGAAGAACGCTGAGGGTAAGACTGTACGTTATTCCAAGAAATCAGGAGAGGAGATCAAGTAATGAGTACTACTGCAAATCTTAAGAAAGAGTATGCTGAGCGCATCGCTCCGGCATTAAAGGAGAAATTCCACTATACTTCTTCAATGCAGATTCCTGTCCTGAAGAAGATCGTGATCAACCAGGGTATGGGTAAGCTTGCCATTGCCGATAAGAAGATCATTGATACCGCTATCGCTGAGTTGACCACTATCACCGGTCAGAAGGCTGTGGCTACCGTATCAAAGAAGGATATCGCCAACTTCAAGCTTCGTAAGAAAATGCCTATCGGCGTTATGGTTACATTGCGTCGTGAGCGTATGTATGAGTTCCTTGAGCGTCTTATTCGTGTGGCTCTGCCCCGTATCCGTGACTTCAAGGGTATTGAGAGTAAGTTTGACGGTATGGGTAACTACTCACTGGGTATCCAGGAGCAGATTATCTTCCCGGAGATCAACATCGACAGCATATCACACATTCTGGGTATGAACATCACTTTCGTTACATCAGCCAAGACTGATGAGGAGGGTTATGCTCTGCTCAAGGAGTTCGGTCTGCCGTTCAAGAATGAAAAATAAGTAAGAATATGGCAAAAGAATCAATGAAGGCCCGCGAGGTAAAGCGCGCTAAGATGGCTGCCAAGTACGCCAAGAAGCGTGCTGCTCTTAAGGAGATCGTTCGCAAGGGTGATCCCGAGGCTGCTTATGAGGCTGCTCAGAAGCTCCAGGATCTGCCTTACAATGCAAATCCTATCCGTCAGCACAACCGTTGCAAGCTTACAGGCCGTCCCAAGGGTTACATGCGTATGTTCGGTCTTTCCAGAATTCAGTTCCGTGAGATGGCATCTCAGGGCCTGATTCCCGGTGTACGCAAGGCCAGCTGGTAATTAAATATGCTAGTGAGTGTTAATTAAATATTGTCAGGGAGTCCTGATCAATTTAAAAACAAATTTATGACAGATCCTATTGCAGATTATCTGACGAGGCTGCGCAATGCCATCCAGGCAAAGCACAAGGTGGTAGAGATACCCGCCTCAAATCTCAAAAAAGACATCACAAAGATTCTTTTTGAGAAGGGTTACATCCTGAACTACAAGTTCGTAGAGGATGGACCTCAGGGGACCATCAAGGTCGCTCTGAAATACGACCCGGTGAACAAATGCAACGCAATCAAGAAGCTGGAGAGAATTTCTTCTCCCGGTTTGCGTCAGTACACCGGCTATCGTGATATGCCGAGAGTAATCAATGGTTTGGGTATTGCTATAATATCCACATCAAAAGGTGTTATGACTGACAAAGAGGCCGCACAACTCAAGATTGGTGGTGAGGTGCTTTGCTATGTCTATTAATTGAAGGAGATATACTATGTCTAGAATCGGAAAATTACCTATTCAGATTCCTGCTGGTGTAACAGTTACATTCCAGGATGACGTGGTTGCAGTGAAAGGCCCCAAGGGCTCACTGTCACAGAAGATTGATCCTTCAGTAAAAGTGTCAATAGAGAACGGAGTTATCACCCTTGAGGAGAACCCCGATGTTCTTCAGGACAACCCCAAGCAGCGTCATGCATTCCACGGACTGTATCGCGCTTTGGTAAACAACATGGTTGTAGGTGTTTCTGAAGGTTATAAGAAAGAGATGGAGGTTGTCGGTGTAGGTTACCGTGTATCAAATCAGGGTAACGTTATCACTTTTGAACTTCTGCATTCTCACTCAATCGTATTGGTTCTGCCCGCAGAAATCAAGGTTGAGACAAAGTCAGAGAGAAATAAGAACCCGCTCATCACTCTGGAGTCATGCGACAAGCAGCTTCTGGGTCAGGTATGTGCCAAGATTCGTTCTTTCCGTAAGCCTGAGCCTTACAAGGGTAAGGGTATTAAGTTTGTGGATGAGGTACTCCGTCGTAAGTCGGGTAAGTCAGCCGCTGCTAAGTAATTAACATTTAAAGATGTAACATTATGTCAGCAAAAACAGAAAGACGAAATAAGATCAAGTTCCGCGTTCGCAATAAGATTTCAGGTACAGCTGAGCGTCCGCGTATGAGCGTTTTCAGAAGCAACAAGCAGATTTACGTTCAGATCATCGATGATCTGGCCGGTAAGACTCTGGCTGCAGCTTCATCACTTGGCATGGCTAAGATGTCAGGTAAGGAGCAGGCTGCCAAGGTTGGAGAGCTTATTGCACAGAATGCCAAGGAGGCAGGTATCACCACTGTTGTATTTGACCGCAATGGTTTCCTGTACCATGGTAGAGTTAAGGAATTGGCAGATGCCGCACGCAAGAGCGGTCTCACATTTTAAACTACGATTGCTATGACAAATAAAGTTAAGGTTACAAATGATGTCGAGCTGAAAGACAGGCTCGTTGCAATCAACCGTGTGACTAAGGTTACAAAGGGTGGTCGTACGTTTAGTTTTGCCGCTATAGTTGTTGTAGGTGACGGCAACGGTATTATCGGACTTGGTCTGGGTAAGGCCAGTGAGGTTACCGCCGCTATCGCCAAGGGCGTTGAGGCAGCTAAGAAGGAACTCATTCGTGTTCCCGTTCTTAAGGGAACCGTTCCTCATGAGCAGACTGCCCGTTACGGTGGTGCTGAGGTGTTCATGAAGCCTGCAGCTCCCGGTACCGGTGTTGTAGCCGGTGGTGCTATGCGTGCCGTTCTTGAAAGTGTTGGTATTACTGATGTGTTGGCTAAGTCTAAGGGCTCATCCAACCCCCACAATCTGGTTAAGGCTACTCTTAAGGCACTCTCTGAGATGCGTGACCCCAAAACTGTAGCCCAGAACCGTGGTATCAGTATGAGTAAAGTATTTAACGGATAAGGAGGTTACAGATATGGCAAAAATCAAGATCAAACAGACCAAGAGTCGTATTGGTGCTCCCGTAGATCAGAGAAGAACTCTCGATGCACTGGGACTTCGTAAACTCAACAGAGTAGTTGAGCTTGAGGATAATCCTTCAGTGAGAGGTATGATCAACAAGGTACATCACCTGGTAACCGTAATCGATTAATTTTAAAAAGTGAGAGCTATGAAGTTAAATACATTGAAACCGGCAGAGGGCTCAACCCAGTCACGTAAGAGAATCGGCCGTGGACCTGGTTCAGGTCTGGGCGGTACTTCCACACGTGGTAGCAAGGGTGCCAAGTCACGTTCCGGTTATGCTAGAAAAATTGGTTTTGAAGGTGGTCAGATGCCTCTTCAGCGTCTTGTTCCGAAGTTCGGATTCAAGAACATCAATCATGTTGAGTACAAGGCTATAAATCTGGATATCATCCAGGCTCTGGCTGAGAAGAACAATCTTGAGAAGGTTACTGTTGCCGATCTCGTTGCAGCAGGTTTCGTTTCTTCAAAGCAGCTTGTCAAGATTCTGGGTAACGGCCAGCTCACCAAGAAGGTGGATGTTGAGGCTAATGCATTTTCCAAGAGTGCAACCGCTGCCATTGAGGCCGTAGGTGGAACCGCTATCAAACTTTAAGAGAGATGAACGAGAATCTTCTGAAATATATCATAATCTTTGTAGTTGTCGTTCTTGTCGCCTTCGTTATAATCAAGAACAGGGAGACATTAAAGAACATCTCAAAGATTGAGGATCTCAGGAAGCGTCTTCTCACAACGGTACTGTTTATTGCAGTGTACCGTTTGGGAACACACATCCTGCTGCCTGGTGTTGATGCCGATATGCTGAGCAATCTGCAGAGACAGACCAGTTCAGGCCTTCTTTCTCTGCTGGATATGTTCTCAGGAGGTGCTTTCTCCAATGCTTCTATCTTTGCATTGGGTATCATGCCTTACATCTCAGCTTCTATCGTTCTGCAGCTGCTTACTATAGCAGTACCCAGTTTCCAGAAGCTTCAGAAAGAGGGAGAAAGCGGCCGAATGAAGATCAACCAGTATACCCGCTATCTGACACTTGCTATTCTCGTCGTTCAGGGTCCTTCATATCTGCTTAACCTGAGACATCAGGTTGGTATTGATGTGATACCTGTAGAGTGGGGATGGTTTGTTACCACTTCAACATTAATCCTTGCCGCCGGTAGTTCATTCATCCTTTGGTTGGGTGAGCGCATCACAGACAAGGGTATTGGTAACGGTGTGTCATTCATCATCATGGTTGGTATCATTGCCCGTTTCCCGTCTGCATTCATGCAGGAACTGGCATCTCGTATGTCTGCTCTTGGTGCTACAGGTGGTGGCTTGGTTATGTTCCTCTTTGAGATTGTTGTACTTCTTCTGGCTACTGCCGGTACAATATTGCTTGTTCAGGGAGTCCGTAAGGTTCCTGTACAGTATGCCAAGCGTATTGAAGGCGGCCGTCAGATAGGAGGCGCACGTCAGTATATCCCTCTTAAGGTGAATGCTGCCAACGTTATGCCTATCATCTTTGCACAGGCCATTATGTTCATTCCTATCGCAATTGTAGGTACCGGTGAACAGTCTGGTTTTTGGCTTAAGTTGATGGATACTGACGGTTGGGTTTATAATGTCATTTATGCAGTGCTGATCATTGCCTTCACAATCTTCTATACAGCTGTTACGGTTAATCCGCAGCAAATGGCAGAAGACTTGAAGCGTAACAACGGTTTTATTCCTGGTGTTAAACCCGGCAAACCGACCGCTGATTACATTGACACTGTGATGTCACGCATTACTTGGCCTGGAGCCCTGTTCCTCACAATTGTCGCTGTTATGCCGGCTTTCGCCCGTTTGTTTGGTGTGAATCAGGCTTTTGCTCAGTTCTTTGGAGGTACATCGCTCATCATTCTTGTCGGTGTCGTTCTTGACACTTTGCAACAGATTGAGAGTCATCTCCTGATGCGCCACTATGACGGTCTGCTCAAGACTGGTCGTATTAAGGGTCGCTCAGGTCTGAACGCTTATTGATATATTGAAATGATATTTCTTAAGACTGAGGAGGAGATTGCGTTGATGCGGGCAGCTAATCAGCTTGTCGGCAAAACTCTTGGTGAAGTTGCCAAGCTTATCAAACCTGGCGTGACCACCAATGAGCTGACGCGTGTCGCAGAGGAATTCATCCGCGATAACGGGGCTGAACCCACTTTCAAGGGTTATCCCAACCAGGATGACGTTCCTTTCCCGGCAGCACTCTGCACATCAGTCAATGAAATGGTTGTACACGGTATCCCGAACGATGAACCCTTGAAAGAGGGTGACATCGTTTCGGTGGACTGTGGAACGCTTCTTAACGGCTACAACGGTGATTCTGCCTATACTTTTGCTGTTGGTGAAATCTCACCTGAAGTAAGGCAGTTGCTTAAAGTCACTAAGGAATCACTTTACCTTGGCATAGAGCAGGCCGTAGCCGGAAAGCGTCTCGGTGATATAGGTTATGCTGTACAGTCTCATTGTGAGTCACACGGATATGGTGTGGTACGTGAGTTTGTAGGACATGGCATAGGTCGCGAGATGCATGAGGATCCTTGTGTTCCCAATTATGGAAAACGCGGTTACGGAACAATGCTCAAGAAGGGTATGTGCATCGCAATCGAGCCAATGATTACATTGGGTGACAGAAGGATCGTTATGGACAGTGATGATGGTTGGGGCGTACGTACCCGTGACCGCAGGCCTGCTGCTCATTTTGAGCATACCGTTGCAGTTTATGCCGGCAAGGCAGAAATTCTGTCCACGTTTGACTATATAGCCGAAGTTTTAGGAGATAAGGAGTTTTAATATGGCAAAGCAATCCGCAATTGAACAGGACGGAACAATAGTTGAGGCATTGTCCAATGCAATGTTCCGTATCCAATTGGAGAACGGACACGAGATTACCGGTCATATTTCCGGTAAGATGAGAATGCATTTTATCAAGATCCTTCCCGGTGATAAGGTTAAGGTTGAGATGTCACCTTATGACCTGACCAAGGGCAGGATAGTATTCAGGTACAAATAAAACATAAGAATATGAAAGTTAGAGTTTCATTGAAGAAGCGTTCAGCCGACTGCAAGATTGTTCGTCGCAAGGGACGTCTGTATTTAATCAACAAGAAGAATCCCAAGATGAAACTGCGTCAGGGATAAATTCGGGTAAACAAACAAATTAATATATGGCAATAAGAATCGCAGGCGTTGACATCCCGCAGAACAAGAGGGGTGAAATCGCGTTAACCTACATTTTTGGTATTGGTCGCAGCAGCGCAGTCAAGATTTTGGCTAAGGCTGGTGTGGATAAAGACATCAAGGCTCAGGATTGGACTGATGATATGGCAGCACGCATCCGTGAGGTTATTGGTGCAGAGTATAAGGTAGAGGGCGACCTCCGTAGTGAGGTTCAGCTGAACATCAAGCGTTTGATGGATATCGGTTGTTATCGTGGTATCCGTCATCGTATCGGACTTCCTGTACGTGGTCAGAGTACAAAGAACAATGCCCGTACACGTAAGGGTCGCAAGAAGACTGTTGCTAACAAGAAAAAGGCTACTAAATAATTGAACTATGGCAAAGAAAACAGTTGCAGCTAAGAAGAGAAATGTGAAGGTAGATGCAATGGGACAGTTGCACGTACATTCATCCTTCAACAACATCATTGTTACTCTTGCTAACAGTGAAGGTCA
>JAGBPB010000012.1 GCA_017633615.1 Bacteroidaceae bacterium
CCATTACGGAGTTTAGGTAGGGATCCTCACCGGGAGTCTCCTGGCCACGTCCCCAGCGCGGGTCACGGAATATGTTCACGTTAGGACACCAGAATGAGAGTCCGTTGTGCCAGATGCTTCCGTTGGGCTGTGTTACGCCTAACTGATGATGGTCAGTGGTGTTCCATACGGCGCGGGCCTCATCGGATACTGCACTGTATATCTCAAACTGCTGGGGCGCATCGAATGTGGCACCCAGGGCTATTACCTGAGGGAATACGGTTACGTCATCATAGCAGATTCCGTGGCAGGCCTCGTTCCACCAGTTATAGGCGGGTATGTCCAGACGGTCTACAGAGATGGAGCCGTTCATCATAAGTCCTATTTTCTCCTCGGGGGTGAGAATAGAAAGCAGGTTGTCAACTCTTTTGTCAAAAGACAGCTTGGGATCTTGGAACGGATAATCATAAGTCTGGCCGATGGCGGGCATCATTGAAACAGCCAGAAGGCATGAAATTAACAGGGTTTTCTTCATATTTTATTGTTTAGAATTTGATTCTGGTTAGTTACGGGAAGCCAAATATACGGATTGATTTTAATATGAGACTCCTGTATGTCCGTTAAGTTTATGTATGTATATATTTATCCGATAAAAATGTAGAAATAATGCATTCGGAAAGAGGGAAAAGTGTTACATTTGTAGGATAAATCGGTTCAGGAGCATAAATGGCACAGGACATAAGGCATGATGGTGTTGTGGACTCTATTGACGGCCAGAACGTTATTGTTCGCATTACCCAGTCATCGGCTTGTGGCGGGTGTCAGGCAAGGAACATTTGTCGTGCAGCCGAGTCTAAGGATAAGCTGGTGGAGGTGCATTGCGCTGATGCCGGCAGTTTTGATGTGGGGCAGACGGTGACGGTGGCCGGTGCTGAGAGCCTTGGCATGAAAGCCGTGGCTTTTGCTTTCGGGCTGCCTCTGTTGCTTTTATTGGTTGCGCTCATCACGGCAATGTCTGTTACAGGCAGCGAGAGGGTGGCCGCCATAGCTGCGTTAGGCATACTTGTTCCTTATTATATTGTGCTGTTCCTGTTCCGTGGCAGGATTAAGAAGGACTTTCAATTCAGAATAATAGAGTAAACAGGATATGACGTTTATTTTTACAGCCGTCCTTGTGCTTGGACTTACCGGACTTGTTTTAGGTCTTGTACTGTATGGCGTTTCAAGGAAATTCAAGGTTGAAGAGGATCCCAGAGTGGGTCAGATTACCGAACTTTTGCCCGGAGCCAACTGCGGAGGATGCGGATTCCCCGGTTGTGCCGCTTTTGCCGCTGCATGCGTCAAGAGTGACTCTATGGAGGGGCTTAAATGTTCGGCTTGCACGAGTGAGGTAATGCAACAGATCGCAGCCATAACCGGGCATGCGGTTGAGGTTGGAGTGGAGAAGGTTGCTGTGGTAAGATGCAGCGGCTCATGTGAGAACCGCCCCAGGACAGGAATCTATGACGGAGCCAGGAGTTGTGCCGCGGCCGCTTTGATGAACGGTGGTGAGACTGGCTGTTTCTACGGGTGTCTGGGCTGCGGTGACTGCGTGGCTGCCTGTAAGTTCGATGCCATTCACATGGATCCTGAGACAGGTCTGCCTGTGGTTGACCAGGACAAGTGTACCGCATGCGGTGCCTGCGTCAAAGCCTGCCCGCGCTTTATCATAGAGCTGCGTAACAAGAACAAGCTGGACCGCCGGGTTTATGTAAGCTGCGTCAACAAGGATAAAGGTCCGGTTGCCAAGAAAGCTTGTGCAGTGGGTTGCATAGGTTGCGGCAAGTGCGTTAAGGCATGTCCGTTTGAGGCTATCACGCTTGAGAACAATCTGGCTTATATTGATCCGGAGAAGTGCCGTCTGTGCCGTAAGTGCGTGGATGAGTGCCCGCAGCATTCAATAGTAGCCGTTAACTTCCCGCCCAAGAAGGAGCCTGCCAAGACTCAAGAGCCGGCCGTTGAGGCACCCCGGGAGAATACAGAATCAACAGAAAACAAATAAGGTATTATGAATACTTTCAAAATAGGTGGCGTACACCCCGAGCCTAACAAGCTTACGGCCGGCAAGAAGATTGAGACTTTGGGTCTTCCAAAGCAGGCTGTCTTCCCGCTGTCACAGCATATAGGTGCTCCGGCCGTACCCTGCGTCCAGAAAGGTGATATGGTCCGTGTAGGAACCAGGATTGCTGAGCCGGGCGGCTTCATGTCGGCCTCAATACACTCATCAGTATCAGGCAAGGTTGCCAAGATTGACAGCATAGTCGATGCCAGCGGCCTGCGCAAGCCTGCCATATTCATTGATGTGGAGGGTGATGAGTGGGAGCCTTCAATAGACCGTACTGACAAGCTTTTGCTTCAGAATAACCTGTCACGAGAGGAGATAATTGAGAAAATCAAGGACTCTGGCGTTGTAGGAATGGGCGGAGCCTGTTTCCCTACACATGTAAAACTCTCTCCTCCTAAGGATTGTACAATTGATACGCTGATAATAAACGCTGTTGAGTGTGAGCCGTATCTTACGGCTGACCACAGGCTGATGCTGGAACATCCGGATGAGATAATAGTTGGTATCAAGTTGATTCTCAAGGTTCTGGGCGTAGACCGTGCAGTGATAGGCGTTGAGGCCAATAAACCAGATGCCATAGAGCTGCTCAAGTCAAAGACTACAATGGTGAGCGGCATTGAGGTGATGCCTCTCAAGATGAAATATCCGCAGGGCGGTGAGAAACAGCTTATTGAGGCTGTTTCCGGCCGCCAGGTTCCGCCTCCTCCTGCGCTGCCTGCCAATGTGGGCTGCGTGGTGCAGAACGTAGGTACGGTGTTTGCCATATATGAGGCCGTGATGAAGAATAAGCCTCTGATAGAGCGTATTGTAACCGTAACGGGCAAGGATGTAAAGAATCCCTGTAACCTCAAGGTGAGAATGGGTACTCCGGTAAGCCAGTTGGTTGAGTACGCCGGCGGCATGCCTGATGATACCGGTAAGTTGATATCCGGCGGCCCCATGATGGGACGTCCGCTGCTGGATGATACCGCTCCGGTGGTCAAGGGAACATCGGGTATACTCTTGATTCCGGAGAGTGAGGCTGCACGCCATGAGGAGCGTAACTGCATACGTTGCGCCAAGTGTGTCCAGGCCTGTCCCATGGGCTTGGAACCCTATCTGCTTGCTACCGCATCAGAATCCGGTGACTGGGAGTGCGCTGAGGAGAACTGGATAATGAGCTGCATAGAGTGCGGTTGCTGCCAGAGCACCTGTCCATCACGCCGTCCGTTGCTTGACTGGGTACGCCTGGCCAAGAACAGGGTAGGCGGAATAATCCGCGCACGTAACGCTAAGAAATAACTATTATGGCTCAGAAACTACATATTACAACTTCACCGCACGTTCATTGCGGTGACACCATAGAGAGGAATATGCGCTGGGTGATAGTGGCACTGATGCCGGCACTCATTGCATCATTCATGGTATTCGGGTTGGGCTCACTGATTGTAACTGCTACATCAGTCTTATCCTGCCTCTTTTTTGAGTGGTTCATTACAAGGGTTTTCCTTAAGAGACCCTCTACGCTGGCTGATGGCAGCGCTATCATAACCGGTATCCTGCTGGCTTTCAACCTGCCGTCCAACCTGCCGCTTTATATGATTGTGGTGGGCGCGCTGGTGGCTATAGGAATAGGTAAGATGGCGTTTGGCGGTCTGGGCAACAACCCGTTCAACCCCGCGCTTGTGGGCCGCGTGTTCCTGCTCATATCATTCCCCGCCAAGATGACATCATGGCCGGTACCCCATCAGCTTACAGCTTATGCCGATGCCGTGACAGGTGCCACCCCAATGAACCTGATAGGTCAGATAGCCGGCGGTAACACCGCAGCGATGGATCAACTGCCCGCCCTGAAGGATCTGTTCCTTGGTACTATAGGCGGCTGTATAGGTGAGGTCAGCGCCTTGGCTCTGCTCATAGGCCTGCTCATACTGTTGTGGCGCAAGGTCATCACATGGCACATCCCTGTAACCATCCTGCTTACCGTTGCAGTGCTTACAGGCATCATGTGGCTCATCAATCCGGTGCTCTACGTGAATCCGCTCTACCATCTCTGCTCCGGCGGTCTCATGCTGGGTGCCATTTTCATGGCTACTGATTATGTGACATCGCCCATGACTCCTAAGGGTATGGTATGGTACGGTATAGGAATAGGTTTCCTTACCGTGGTTATAAGATATTTCGGTTCTTATCCGGAGGGTATGTCGTTCGCAATACTTCTGATGAACGCCGTCACTCCGCTTATCAACAACTGGTGCAAACCTAAACGTTTCGGGGAGGCAGTAAAATGAAGAAACTGGAATCTAACATAGCTAATATGGCCATTGTGCTGACCGTGATTGCCGTTGTGGCAGGCGGTCTGCTGGCTTGGGTCAACAATGTGACCACAGGCCCCATTGAGCAGATAAACAATCAGGCCATTGAGAACGGTATCAAGAGCGTGATCCTGGGTGACCGCAATATTGAGTTCCGTGTGGATGAGCCTACTGAGAAGGACGGATTTGTCTTTCATAATGTATATGATATGAATGACAACCTGCTGGGTACGGCAGTTGAATCAACTGATAAGAACGGATTCGGCGGTGCATTCAAGGTTATGGTGGGCTTTGACTCTGAGGGTCAGATTCTGGGTTATGAGGTGCTTGAGCACAGCGAGACCCCGGGATTGGGCGCACAGGCTAATGACTGGTTCCGCCAGAAAAGCGGTGAGGTGGCTGAGCAGTCAGCTGTTGCCACTCTGCTGCTGGGTGCTCCCGGCAAGCCCGGTAACCACAATATAATAGGTATGAACCCCGGTGATAACGTTATGACCGTGAGCAAGGACGGAGGTGAGGTTGATGCCATTACAGCATCAACCATTACATCAAAGGCTTTCCTGCGTGCCGTGAATGCCGCTTACAAGGCAGTGTTCGGATATACCGCCGCTGATGGCGTGAGCGGAGCTTCATCACAGAACTAAAACTGATGCAAGGCGATGAATTACTTTAAGACAATAATAAACGGAATAGTCAAGGAGAATCCTACGTTTGTTCTCCTTCTGGGTATGTGCCCCACGCTGGCTACAACCACATCGGCTGTCAACGGACTGGGTATGGGCGTGGCCACCATGTTCGTGCTCATATGTTCCAACACATTCATATCACTGCTCAAGAACCTGATTCCTGACGGTGTGAGAATACCCTGTTACATAGTGGTGATAGCATCATTCGTTACTTTACTGCAGATGCTCATGCAGGCGTATGTGCCTGATCTCTATAAGACCCTGGGCATTTTTATCCCTCTGATTGTGGTTAACTGCGTCATCCTGGGCCGTGCTGAGGCATTCGCTGCCAAGAACAATGTGTTTGCTTCAATTTGTGACGGCATCGGAATAGGCATCGGTTTCACGCTGGCTCTCACCATTTTAGGATTTGTACGTGAGTTGCTGGGTAACGGTGTCGTATTCGGTTACCGTATATTCCCCGAGTCAATGAACATGCTGGTATTCGTGCTGGCTCCCGGAGCATTCATTACGCTTGGTCTCCTTATGGCCATCGTCAATTCAGTAAAGAACCGTAAAGCCTGAACACTATGGAATATTTTCTGATTTTTATTGCGGCTATATTCGTCAACAATATAGTTCTTTCCCAATTCCTGGGCATCTGCCCGTTCCTGGGTGTGTCAAAGAAGATCAGCACTGCTGCCGGTATGGGACTGGCCGTGACGTTTGTGCTTACGGTTGCTGTCATCGTTACTTACGCATTGCAGAACTGGGTGCTCAATCCGTTGGATCTGGGTTATCTGCAGACAATAGTATTTATACTTGTGATAGCCGGACTGGTTCAGATGCTTGAAATGATACTCAAAAAGGTATCTCCTTCACTTTATCAGGCTCTGGGCATATTCCTGCCGCTTATCACTACCAACTGCTGCATACTGGGCGTATCCATCCTGGTGGCCAATGCAACATATAATGCACAGGGTCTTGAGCCGAACCTGCTTACAGGTGTGGTTTACGCGATAGCCACTTCAATAGGTTTTGCGCTTGCACTGATCATATTTGCCGGCATACGTGAGCAGCTGGCCAAGGTACGTATCCCGGGGAGCATGGAGGGTATGGCTATAGCACTGATCACAGCCGGCCTGCTGGCCCTGGCTTTCATGGGATTCAGCGGCGTGGATCACGGCATCGCCGTAGCTGCAGGATTGTAGTTTAAAATAATTGAAATATGAGAATTTCTGGAGTTTGTTTTTCAGCTTTAGCCTTGGTACTCGCTGCCTGCGGAGGTGGCGCACCGGCCGATGGTACTCAGTTGGCTAACGGCAAGTATACTGCCGATGCCCTTAATGTTGAGAGTACAATAACTGCTACTGTGACCATTAAGGGTCACAAGATCTCTGCTGTTACCGTAAAGGATAACGGTAGTACCTATGCGCAATACACATCACCTTACACTGAGATTCCCAAGAGGATAGTTGAGGCTCAGAGCACTGATGTGGACGGTATAACAGGTGCTACATATTCATCGGATGCCGTTAAGAAGGCTGTTGATCTGGCACTTGCCCAGGCTCGCGGTGAGAAGACAGTTCCTGATAAGAATGCTACTCTTGCTTTCACTCCCGGTACATACACGGGCAGTGGAAAAGGTTACGGCGGTCAGGTTCAGGCCCGCGTAACATTCAGCGAGACAGGCGTTACAGATATCCGTATAGGCCAGCAGCGTGAGACTGCTCATGTGGGTGATGTGGCTCTGCAGAATCTTCCTGCTAAGATCATTGCCGCCAACGGTCTGAATGTTGATGCCGTATCGGGTGCTACAATGTCAAGCTTCGGCCTTAAGGAGGCAGTGCTTGATGCTGCTGACCAGGCTGGCGTTACCAATCGTAAGGCATTCATTGACAACACTGTAAGAAATGGTCATGCAGATGCTAAAATTGCAGATACATGGGATGTTGTTGTAATAGGCGGTGGCGGTGCAGGTCTCTGCGCTGCAGCACAGGCTGCCCAGGACGGAAACACTGTCCTCATCATTGAGAAGAACGCTGAACTGGGCGGTAATACCCTTGTATCAGGCGGTGTATATCAGTCAGTTGATCACAGCTTGGTATGGGATATCAATAATCCTACGGCTACCAGTGCCAAGGGCTTTGATGGCAAGATGCATAACAAGGTCCGCGCCACAGTGGGCTGTGTAAATGACCTCAAGGTTATCTACGGCTGGAGTGAGGCTCCGTTTGATGCATCATACTATAAGGATCATGAGTTTGTGGCCGGCGATATTGAGGAACTCTCCAAGCATGGTGTTCATGCTGAGTATCTGCCTGTGCTTCAGGATCTAAAGAAAGAGATCAAGGCATATCTGGATTATGCAGAGCCTCAACTCAAAAAGGGTGTTCCTGAGAACCAGCTTTTACTCTTCTCCACCACTAATCTGCATATTTTCCAGACCTACTACGGCGGACTGCGTCAGAATACTGCCAAGGATGAATGGATTTACGGCGAATATGAGCTTGTAAAGCAGTTTGTGGAGGAGGGTGAGCAACTCAAGCCCTGGCTCATGCAGATGGGCGTAGGTTTCAGTGACAGCCAGTCAACACTGGTGGGTGCATTGTGGTATCGTGGTAACACCATGAATGGTTGTACAACCGATGCCGACGGCGACGGTACCCCCGAGCGTTATCAGGGTAACTGGGGCTCATATGTCATGGCTCCTCTTGCAGTGGTCAGAAACGCCAACAGACACAATCGCGTACTTAGAGAGACCAGCGCCAATGAACTCATATTTGAGAACGGCCGCGTAACTGGTGTAAAGGCCAAGATGGCCGATGGTACTGAGGTTATCGCTCTTGCAAGGAAGGGTGTCATCATAGCTACCGGCGGATATGCCGCAAACATACAGAGGGTGCTCAAGACCAACAAGTACTGGTCACGCCAGTATCTGTCACCCAATATCGGTACAACCAACCGTTCTTCACTGCGTGGTGATGGTATTGATATGGCACAGAAACTGGGTGCCGCCACACTTGGCGAAGGCTACACTCAGCTTCTGCCGTTGGCATATTTCTCAGATGGTGCAATTGCATTCGGAGGTGTTGAGAATGCCGTGTTCATCAGTACCAAGACCGGAAAACGCTATGTGGATGAGTGCTCTGAGCGTGACGTGCTCTCTCTGAACGGATTCAAATACGGTGTTGAACTGGATGGCCGCCGTGGCGTTTATCTGTATGTGATGCGCGGATTCGGTGGAGGCTTTGGAGGCGGTTTCGGAAGCAATGAGGCTGTAGTTGCCGCCAATGGTGCCGCAGGTAATAGGACCGGCCGTTTCAACGGTCGTGAATGGAGCGGCAGAGCATCGGAACTGCCTGAGTTCTTTAAAGAACTGGGTATAGACATTGATGCCGAAACCGTTAAGAACAGTATCCGTGAGTATGATATGGCTATTATGGATGGCCGTCAGCCGGAGGTGGGCAAGCGCCACGCTACAGGTATAATAGGTAACGCCCGCCGCGGTGCCGACGGAACATATGACAAGTCAACCTACAGCATAGATGATGTAAACCTCTCAATCCGCGTGCTGGCTCCTTCAACCCACCACACAATGGGCGGACTCAAGATAGATCTGGACCGTCGTGTCCTGGATGAGAGCGGCAAGGCCATTCCCGGCCTCTATGCGGCAGGTGAAGTTACCGGCGGCTTCTTTGGCGGCAACCGTCTGGGTGGTAACGCCCTTACCGAGTGCATGGCATCGGGCCGTATCGCCGCAAAAGGCGTTGAAAAAGACAACTGATGATAGCATTTCCAAACGCAAAGATTAACATAGGACTTAATGTCGTGGCAAAACGCAGTGACGGATACCACGACATTGAGACCGTGTTCTATCCGGTGCTCCTGCAGGATGCGCTGGAGATAACGCTTATGCGTCCGCTTGATCCGGCCCAGCTTATCAAACGTCTGGAGGCCGGTCTCCTGGTTCAGCCCGATGACGCATTCGTGCCGTACCGTCTGCTGCGCAAGAAGGAGGATATCCCTTGCTGCTCACTCGATATGACTGGTAACGAGTTCCCGTTCAAGGCGGCCGATAATCTGGTGGTCAAGGCATACCTTCTGCTCCAGCAAGATTTTGACCTGCCGTCAATTGATATCAAGCTGCACAAGCATATCCCGTCAGGCGCAGGGTTGGGAGGAGGCTCATCGGACTGCGCATTCATGATTACGCTCTTGAATCGCCGGTTCAACCTGCGTATGCGTGAAAGCATGATGGAGCGTTACGCCGCACGTCTGGGTTCTGACTGCGCGTTCTTTATCTCCAACACTCCGTCAATAGCTACGGGTAGGGGTGAGATACTCAATTCCATAAACCTTTCACTCAAGGGCTACACCATCCTGCTTGTCAAGCCGGAGGAGTCTGTCAGTACAGCCGAGGCATATGCAGGCGTTACTCCGCACAAGCCTGATATTTCACTCGCTGAAGCGGTTATGAGGCCTGTCTGTGAGTGGAAGGATTGTGTTTTCAATTACTTTGAACCATCAGTATTCGCCAAGCATCCCCTGCTGGGTGAAATCAAACAGAAACTATATGATCTTGGAGCGGACTATGCTGCAATGACGGGTTCAGGATCCACAATCTACGGCATCTTCCGCCAACCTCTTGACAATCCCGCAGACCTGTTCCCAGGCATGTTCACCTGCCAAAGGGAATTGATGTAATTTTTTAAAACGCATTTTGAATAATCTGCAGTTTATTGAGTGTAAGGCTCAGTAAACCTGTTAATGTTTCAAAATGCGCTTTAACTTGCAGCCCATTGCGGATTATTAACAGTATATTTCAGAAAAAGTGATATGAAGTTCAAAATAGTTTTGGCAGCAATGCTGTTGTGTGCGGTCGCTCCCGCCAGTGCCGATAAGGCGCGCATTCTTGAACAGAAACAGGGCAGCATTACGTTTGTGGTTGATGAGAATCTGCCTAAACCCCGCAGAGAGTTCTTTAACGGTATCCCGCAGTCTCGCAGAATTAAGAGTTTGGGTGCGGAAAAGTATCACAATCTGGATGACAACTACATTGCCGCCAGTTTCTGGGATATGCCGCTGGCTATTGATGACACTCCGTTCTATACGGGAATGGTCCGTGCCTTTTCTGACCATCGGCCCATCACACTCTCACCTGATTTAATATGGATGCTCATAAGCCAGGCATTCTCACATGACGTGAATGCCGATCCCGAGAAGTTCCGCGACAAACTGGTGGATTTTGACGGAAAGATTGACCTGATTATCCAGGTTGATAAACCTCTCTACGATCCTGATTTCAACTGGACCGCAGCCATTGACGGTTTTGCCAAGAAGATTGACGCCAACACCAAGAACGATATAGCCAAACTCATTACGGCTGATTTCTCAACAACCGGACCGGTTGAGCGTCTGGCATCAGAGATTGTGCTGATGGAGACTACCAAATCATTCTTTGAATTCATAATGATGTATAGTGGATGCGGATTCCCGTCCATTACGCTGACAGGTACCGTGGAGGACTGGCAGTCCATAGTTGACAAGACCGCCCGTTTGAGGGAACTGGGTGCCGGTAAATGGGCATCGGACCTTAAGCCTATACTGGAACAGTTCGTACAGGCCGCTCAAGGTAATCCGGATCAGGCTTTCTGGCAGGATATAGTAATGAAGAATACCGTTGGAAACCTGCGTGGCGGAGCTTGTTCTGAAGATGAGCCCACTGAACTTGACGGCTGGTTCCTCAAGTTCCTGCCATATGACAAAGACGGTAATCCTACACCGTCCAAGATACCGCACAACTATGACAAATTCCCCAAACAGATGTCATCGGTACCGGTCAAGTACATTGAAACGGATCCCGCAACCGGCCAGGTCATAGCAACTATTCCATTGGATTTATCAGGCGGCATAGTAGGATTCATGGCCGATGAAAACGACTGCGTGTCATTCCATCTGGGATGGGCTGTGAACATAACTGAAGATGACAAGAATCTTGAAAGGATTAATAATGCAGGGGGGTGGGTACACCTGCGAGTAAGCAAGGTTCCAGAAGCGTTGCGTGCCATAAAGCACTTTGACATGCTTGAACTGACATTCACTGACAAGGTTGAGATACCCGATTGGTTGTATCGCATGGATATAGGCCATCTGATCATTCGGGGTGATATAAGCAAGAATGACCGGAAGAAAATGGAAAACCGTTTCAGGGGGCGCGTGGATTTCAAGAAGTAGTGTTCTGTTGAAAACGCGGGGATAAGTATAGTATCGGTTCGCACATACTCCTCTCGGCTTGCACTATCTTTGTACCAGAAGAAAGAAGATATGGCAGATTCCAAAAGCAGACAGCGCAGCTCGCGCACCAACAATACTGACGGCATAGTACTCAATCATCTGCAACCGCAGGCTCTTGAACTTGAGGAGGCTGTGATTGGCGCATTGATGATAGAACAGGATGCGTTCCCCAAGGTGAGTGACATACTTAAAAAGGAGTCATTCTATGACCATCGGCATCAGGTTATTTATGAGGCTGTGGCAAACCTGTCGCTTAATCAGCGCCCCATAGATATCCTCACTGTTACTGAGCAGCTCAAGAGCAACGGTACTCTTGAGGAGGCTGGTGGTGCCCTCTACGTGACACAGCTGGCCGGTAAGGTTACATCATCGGCCCATATTGAGTATCACGCCCGCATCATTGCCCAGAAGGCTATGGCCCGTGAGCTGATAACTTTTACCAGTGAGATCCAGACTGAGGCTTTTGATGATACTACCGATATCTCAGAACTGCTGTGCGAGGCTGAGAACAAGCTGTTTCAGATAGCTCACCGCAATGTAAAGAAGGATTTTGCATCAATTGATGCGGTGCTGCAGGAGTCTGTGGAACGTATCCGTACTGCAGCCAAGCGTGCAGAGGGAATGAGCGGGCTGGCCAGCGGATTCCATGATCTGGATAACATAACTTCAGGCTGGCAGAAATCAGACCTCATCATTCTGGCCGCCCGCCCGGCTATGGGTAAGACTGCATTTGCGCTCTCTATGGCTAAGAACATTGCCGTTAACAATGAGCATCCGGTGGCTCTCTTTTCACTTGAAATGAGTAACGTTCAGCTTGTGAACCGTCTTATTTCAAGCGTATGCGAGATTCCCGGTAACAAACTGCGTGACGGCCGTCTGGCACCTTATGAGTGGAATGTTCTTGACAGCAAGATAAACGCCCTGCAGAATGCTCCCATCTATCTGGATGATACCCCTTCACTCTCCATCACGGAGTTCCGCACCAAGGCCATTCGTCTTAAGCAGGAGCATCAGGTGGAGCTCATAATCATTGACTATCTGCAGCTTATGAATGCCAGCGGAATCCGTTTCGGTAACCGTCAGGAGGAGATAAGCACCATATCGCGTAACCTCAAGGGCATAGCCAAGGAGCTGGATATTCCTATCATCGCTCTGTCACAGTTGAACCGTGGCGTTGAGGGGCGTGAGGGCTATGAGGGCAAGCGTCCGCAGCTGAGTGATCTGCGTGAGTCTGGTGCCATTGAGCAGGATGCAGATATCGTGTGCTTCATCCACCGTCCGGAGTACTACAAGATCTATGAGGACAACAATCACAATGATCTGCACGGCATAGCTGAGATCATCATAGCCAAGCACCGTAACGGTGGAGTGGGTGATGTACGCCTCTCATTCCAGAGTGATCTGGCTCTGTTTGACAACATCGGCACAGGCGGAGTAGCTCCCGGTGCCCGCAAACCCAGCGTCAAGCGCTCCAAGATGAATGATGAGCCGCTGCCGCCTGAGGATCCGCTGGATTCCTATCCCGATTCCGGTGATGCTCCGTTCTGAAAACAGAATAGGGACAGTTCCTTTTGTATATATATTTTTTGGGTATAGGTATGGGAAACCATGGCCGCCCGTGGGCTTGTGAACCGACGAAGGAAGTGAGAGTAGAGAAAGCTGGCTTTCTTTACCGAACGACGAGGAGGAAAAGAAAGACTTAACGGGAGGGGCCCGCGACGAAGGAGCCTTTTGCGATAGCAAAATAAAACGAGGTCCATCCCATTGGCCAATGGACAATGGGATAGCGCGAAGCGCGTAGTTTCAGATACCTATACCCAAAAAATACACAGAAGGAACCGTCCCTATTGCGTACTTTTTTGTACCTTTGCGGGTTGAAAAAGAAATAGGTGTTTTATGAACGTTTCATATAAGTGGCTTAAGGAGTACGTTGACTTTGATCTTACCCCCGATGAGGTTGCTGCTGCGCTTACATCAGTAGGTCTTGAGGTTGACGGAGTAGAGGAGGTTCAGTCTGTAAAAGGTGGCCTTAAGGATATCGTGATTGGTGAGGTTCTTACCTGCGTGGAGCATCCCAATTCAGACCATCTGCATGTAACCACAGTTAATCAGGGCAGCGGAGATCCTGTACAGATTGTATGCGGTGCTCCCAACGTGGCAGCCGGCCAGAAGGTTGTCGTGGCTACCATCGGCGCCAAGATTTATGAGGGTGATGAGTGCTTTACCATCAAGCCTTCAAAATTGCGCGGTGTTGAGTCATTCGGTATGCTCTGCTCTCAGAAGGAGCTTGGTCTGGGCGATGACCACTCTGGTATCATGGTACTACCGGCCGATGCCGTTCCTGGCACTCCTGCCGCTGAGTATTTCCACCTGGAGTCAGACTTTGTGATTGAGGTTGACATCACTCCCAACCATTCCGATGCATGCTCACACTGGGGCGTGGCCCGCGATTTCTACGCATGGTTGCTCCAGAACGGTTACAAGACTGCTCTGCATCGTCCTGACTGTGATGGCTTCAAGGTTGATAACCAGGACCTCAAGATTGACATTGACGTTCAGAATACTGAGGCTTGCCCGCGTTATGCCGGCGTAAGCATCAAGGGCGTTACCGTTAAGGAGAGCCCTGATTGGCTCAAGAACAAACTTACCGCAATAGGTTTGCATCCCATCAACAATATCGTTGATATCACAAACTACATACTGTTCGCTTACGGACAGCCTCTGCACAGCTTTGATGCCGATAAGATCAAGGGCGGCAAGGTGGTTGTAAAGACTATGCCGGAAGGCACTCCGTTCGTTACGCTTGACGGCATTGAGCGCAAGCTCTCCGAGCGTGACCTGATGATCTGCAACACAGAGGAGCCCATGTGTATGGGTGGCGTGTTTGGCGGTCTGGACTCAGGTATATCAGACAGCACCAAGAACGTGTTCCTGGAGAGCGCCTATTTCCATTCCACTTGGATCCGCAAGAGCGCGCGCCGTCATCAGTTGAGCACCGATGCTTCATTCCGCTTTGAGCGCGGTATTGATCCCAACGGCACTCTGTATGCACTCAAGCAGGCTGCCATGCTGGTTAAGGAACTGGCCGGCGGTACCATTTCAATGGATATCAAGGATGTTTATCCTTCCAAGATAGAGAACTTCAAGATTGACTTTGAGTTTGACTACGCTGACCGTCTTATCGGCAAGCAGCTTGACCGCAAGGTTATGAAGAGCATTGTCGAGAACCTGGGCATTACCGTAGAGTCATTCTCTGAGCAGGGTATGAAGCTCTCAGTTCCTCCTTTCCGCGTAGATGTTCAGCATCCGTGCGATGTGGTTGAGGAGATTCTCCGTATCTACGGTTACAATAACATAGACTTTGACAAGTCTGTCAAGTCAAGCCTGACCGTTCAGGGTGAGGTTGACCGATCTCACAAGCTGCAGGATCTGGTATCTGAGCAGTTGGTAGGTTGCGGATTCAATGAGATCCTGAATAACTCACTTACTCGCGCCGCATATTATGACGGTCTGGAGTGCTGCCCGCCCGAGAAACTGGTTCACGTTATCAATCCGCTCAGTGCTGATCTTAACGTACTGCGTGAGAACCTGGTATTCGGCGGACTGGAGAGCCTGTCACACAACATACGTCGTCAGAGTGCTGACCTGAGATTCTTTGAGTTCGGCAAGTGCTACTATTTTGACGGTGTAAAGCGTGAGGCACTCAAGGAGCCGGGTAAGGACGGCGAGCCTCAGAACCCGCTGCGTGCATACTCTGAGGATTATCACCTGGGTCTCTGGATTACCGGTCAGCGTGTATCGGGCTCATGGGCACATGCCGATGAGAAGAGTTCCGTGTATGAGCTTAAGGCATACGTAGAGAACGTGTTCAAGCGCATCGGTCTGGCACAGAACGCTCTGCAGATTGAGGAGTTTGAGAACGCCATATACAGCTGCGGTCTGCGTTATAAGTTGCGCTCGGGCAAGACTGTTGCTGAGCTGGGTCTTGTAAGCCGCGCTCTGCTTAAGGCTACCGATGTTGAGCAGCCTGTCTATTATGCCGATATCAACTGGGATGAATTGCTCAAGGCTACCCGCAAGGTAAAGACCAGCTTCACTGAGTTGCCCAAGTATCCGGCTGTACGCCGTGACCTGGCTCTGCTGGTTGACAAGACAGTCAAGTTCAGTGATATTGAGAAGCTTGCTTATCAGACTGAGAGCAAGATCTTGAAGGAGGTTAGCCTGTTTGACGTATATGAGGGTAAGAACCTTGAGGCCGGCAAGAAGAGCTACGCTGTAAGTTTCCTGCTGCAGGATGAGGCTCAGACTCTGAACGATGCCCGCATAGACAAGGTCATGAACAACATGATTAACGCCATGCAGAGTAAGCTGGATGCAAAACTGAGATAATAACAAACAAAAATATAGACTATGGGAAGAGCATTTGAATTCAGAAAGGCCCGTAAGCTCAAACGCTGGGGCAACATGGCCAAGACATTTACCCGCATCGGCAAGCAGATTGCCATTGCCGTAAAGGCTGGTGGTCCTGATCCTGACAACAACTCAACACTGCGTGCCATCATCGCTACCGCTAAGCATGAGAACATGCCTAAGGACAACATCGAGCGCGCCATCAAGAACGCGATGGGTAAGGATCAGAAGGACTACAAGGAGATGAACTATGAGGGTTACGGTCCTCACGGAATAGCCATCTACGTAGAGACTCTGACTGATAACACCACCCGTACCGTTGCCAACGTACGTTCAGTATTCACCAAGTTCGGCGGCACACTGGGTACCAGCGGCAGCCTGGACTTCATGTTCAGCCACAAGTGCCAGTTCACCATCGCCCTCAAGGACGGTGTTGATATGGATGACCTTATCCTGGAGCTTATCGACCTTGGCATTGAGGAGGAGTACGATATCGACGAGGAGGAGAACGAGGTAACCCTGTACGGTGATCCCAAATCATACGCCGCAATCCAGAAGTGGTTTGAAGAGAACGGATTTGAGGTTAAGGCCGCAGAGTTTACCCGTATCCCGAACGATCTGAAGGACGTAACTCCTGAGCAGCGCGAGACAATTGACAAGATCGTGGAGCGTCTGGATGAGGATGATGATGTTCAGAACGTTTACACCAACATGAAGCCTCTGGAAGAGGAATAATCATCCGGATAAATAATTAAAAGGGACAGATTCCATAAAAGGGGTCTGTCCTTTTAGGTAAGTCATATGTAGAATGAAAGACTTTGATTCCAAAAAGGTAAAAGACCAGGTGGTCAATTGGATCCGAGACTGGTTTGAGGCAAACGGTAAGGGCTGTAATGCCGTTATAGGAATATCTGGCGGAAAGGACAGCAGTGTCGTTGCCGCTCTGTGTGTTGAAGCTCTTGGACGTGACCGCGTTATAGGTGTGACAATGCCCAACGGGGTGCAGGCGGATATATCGGACAGCATGATGCTGATAAACCATCTGGGAATCCGCCACTTTAACCTGAATATAGCCAATACATACCAGGCTCTGATGGCGTCTATTCAGGAGCAGTTTGCTCCCGATGGTATAGAGGTGAGCCGTCAGACCATCATCAATATGCCGCCGCGCCTGCGCATGACTACCCTCTACGCCATATCACAGTCCATGAACGGCCGTGTGGCCAACACATGTAACCTTTCTGAGGACTGGGTGGGCTATTCTACCCGTTACGGCGATGCTGCCGGTGACTTTGCTCCTCTGGGCGGTCTTACTGTTGCTGAGGTTAAAGCCATAGGCAAGGAACTGGGTCTGCCTGTTGAACTGGTTGACAAGACTCCGTCAGACGGTCTGAGCGGTAAGAGCGATGAGGATAACCTGGGCTTTACATATGCCGTTCTGGACCGATACATCCGCACTGGTGTCTGTGACGATCCCCTGATTAAGGCGTCTATCGATGACAAGCATGTAAAGAATTTGTTCAAACTGAAGCCAATTCCTTATTTTGATTATAAAGCCGAATAATTATACCAAAAAGTGTCCACGTTGAATGAAATAAAGGCCTGCTTTGGAATAATTTGTTGAAAAAATATGTAATTTCGCGGCGATTTTTAAAAACACATATAATCATGAACGAAATGGTAGGTGAATTCGCCGGTCTGATCTGGCGCACACTGGAGGGTAAGAACGCCCTTTCACAGAAGGAAATTAAAAAGGCAACTAAGTTGAAGGACAAAGAGTTCTATCTGGGACTTGGATGGTTACTCCGTGAAGACAAGATCAACGTTACCGAAGGTGAGGAGGAGAACTACTACGCTTTGAAGTAATTTTCAACCTTTACAAATAAAAAGAGTCGGAAACTTTCTTCCGGCTCTTTTTGTTTTTATGAGATTGTGTTTTTTTGTAATTTTACAAACTAGAATCAATTAATCAAATATAGAGTATGGAAAGAACATGGCGCTGGTTTGGCAAGAAGGATAAGATAACGCTTGCCATGCTTAAGCAGATAGGCGTAGAGGGCATTGTGACCGCTCTTCATGACGTACCGCTTGGCCAGGTGTGGACACGTGAAAAGATACGTGACCTTAGAGAGTATATTGAGAGTTACGGTATGCGCTGGAGCGTTGTTGAGAGCCTTCCCGTTGTCGAGACAATTAAATATGGCGGTCCGGACCGCGACCATCAGATTGAAGTCTATAAGGAGAGTCTGCGCAACCTCTCGGCTGAGGGCATTCACTGCATCTGCTACAACTTCATGCCTGTTCTTGACTGGGCCCGCACAGACCTGCTGCATGAGAACCCCAACGGCTCAACCAACCTATATTTCAACTACGCTGAGTTTGCCTACTTTGACATATATATCCTTAAGCGTGCCGGTGCACGTGAGGAGTGGGCCAAGTTCCGTTTCCCGGAGGGTGTTGGCCAGGGCCGTAACGTTCTGGCAGAGGCCGATGAACTGGCCAAGACCATGACCCCTGAAGGTGAGCACAAGCTGGTTGAGACCATCATCATCAAGACTCAGGGATTTGTAAGCGGTAACTTCAGTGAGAACGATGAGGCTCCTATCCAGAAGTTCCGTGATTTCCTGAACCTGTACAAAGGCATCGACAAGGCACAGCTCCGTGCCAACATGAAATATTTCCTGGAGGCCATCATGCCTACATGTGAGGAGTATAACATGAACATGTGCGTACACCCTGATGATCCCCCAATCGAAGTTCTGGGCTTGCCGCGCATAGTACGCACCGAGGAGGATATCCAATGGTTCCTGGATGCAGTGCCCAACAAACACAACGGCCTGACATTCTGCGCAGGTTCTCTCTCAGCCGGTGCATACAACAATGTGGTTGAGATGGCTAAGAAATTTGCATCACGCACACACTTTGTACATCTACGTTCATGCCACATATTCCCCAACGGTGACTTTACCGAGGCTTCACACTTGGGTGGCCGTGCCGACATCATTGAGTTGTGCCGCATATTTGAGAAGACCAATCCTGCTCTGCCTATGCGTGTGGATCACGGTATGACATTTACCGATGAGCCCGGCGGCATAATGGATGAGTCCAGTCACGGACATAATGCAGGTTACACCCTGCTGGGACGTATGTTCGCAATGGGTCAGGTTCAGGGAATATTGGCTACCGTGGACCGCGAGCTTGGAATTGAGTACAAACAACCCGGATTCTTTGATTAAAGAACGATGCTTCGCATCGGCTGTTGGCTGTTAGCTATTGGCTGTTGGCTTCCATCCGGCAGAGAATTTTTAAGTATATTATGAAACTGACAGAAATAACAAGCGGTAGTTTTAAAGCTGCTGAATGGGAGGCTAAAGGATACCTTCTCCCTAAGTTTGATATAAAGGCTGTACGCCGCAAGACACATGATGAGCCCACATGGGTACATTTTGGCGGCGGCAACATATTCCGCGCCTTCCCGGCTGCTATAATCAATGACGCACTTAACACGGGCAAGTATGACCGCGGTGTCATTATGGCCGAGACTTTTGACTATGAGATCATAGATAAGGCCTACGCTCCCTATGACAACCTCTCGCTTCTGGTAAGCCTGCAGTCAACCGGCACCATTGAGAAGAAGGTCATAGCATCTGTAACCGAGGCCCTCAAGGCCGATCCGCAATTCCCTGACTGGGAGCGCCTGGTGGAGATATTCCGCAAACCGTCACTGCAGATGATCTCATTTACCATTACAGAGAAGGGTTACACATATAATGAAGCCGATCTGGCACGCGGTCTTAAGCCTTTGTTCGCCATGGGTAAGGTCTGTGCCCTGTTGCTGGAGCGTTACAACGCAGGTAAGTTGCCTCTGACCGTTCAGAGCATGGACAACTGCTCACACAACGGTGACAAGGTAAAGGCCGGCGTTATGGCTTATGCAGAGCGTTGGGTGGCAGACAAACTGGTTCCTGCCGATTTCCTGGCATACCTCAAGGACGAGAAAAAGATTACATTCCCTTGGTCAATGATTGACAAGATCACCCCGCGTCCGCATGAGAAGGTTAAGGAACTGCTTGCTAAGGACGGCTTTGAGGATAATGATTACATAGAGACTGAGAAGCATACCTTTACCGCTCCGTTTGTGAATGCCGAGGAGGTACAGTATCTGGTAATTGAGGATAACTACACCAACTCACGTCCGCCGCTGGATCTGGGAGGTGCGCTCTACACCACACGTGAGACCGTTGACAAGGTTGAGACCATGAAGGTTACCACCTGCCTCAACCCGCTGCACACTGCTATGGCTCTCTACGGCTGCATGCTGGGCTACACACTTATCAGTGCTGAGATGGCCGATGAGGATATCCGCTCATTCATCCAGAAGATGGGCTACATGGAGGCAATGCCGGTAGTTGTTGATCCGGGAATCCTGAACCCGTATGAGTTCATCGGCGCCGTAATCAAACGCCGTCTGCCTAATCCCTTTATGCCTGATGCTCCGCAGCGAATAGCATGCGACACAAGCCAAAAGATTCCCATTCGCTTTGGCGAGACCATCAAGAAATATATAGCCCGCGGACTTGATATGGACAACCTGGTGCTCATTCCGCTTGCACTCGCAGGCTGGGCACGTTATCTCAAAGGTATAAAGGATGACGGAACTCCGTTTGAGCCTTCACCCGATCCGCTGCTCGCAGAGATGCAGGCAATTGTAGCTCCGCTGGAAATCGGCAAACCCGATCAGGACTACTCATGCCTTAAGAAACTCTATAGCCGCAAGGACATATTCGCCGTAGATCTCTACGAGGCTGGTCTTGGTGAGCGTATAGAAGGCATGGTCAAGGAACTCTACGCCGGACCCGGTGCCGTCCGCAAAACCCTGCACAAATATGTTTTAGCTCGCTAAAACATACATTATCAGATTGAAGGAGCGTTGCAAAAACGTTGCAGAAAAATTGCAACAGTAATGCAACGCTCTTTTCTTGTCCTGCGCCCAGAGCCACTCTAACTTTGTCGGCAGAACAAACAAAAAACTGACGACGATATGAAAAAGCTGGTTATTATTCTCATTTCACTGATGTGTGTGAGTGTGGCATACGCCCGCAAGGAAAAGAAGGTAAAGACCAATGAAACTGTTGAGTATCTGAATGGGGGTGGAGTACGGTTCCATCTTGAGGACAAAGACAGACCGACTAAACGGTTGGATCAGAAATCGGCTGCCGATTGCTGGGAAAAGATTCTTTATGAATCAGGTGTAGGGGTGCCTGACCAGAATATCAAGACCCAAAGCGCCGGCGATAAGGAACTTGTCTGCTTTAAACGTAACTCTTGCTTTGAGGGTTTCCTTACAGCATATGACAAGCACTATTCGCTGATACTGTCGCCCGATATAATCTGGCTGCTCATTAGTCAGGGCATAGCCACACAGATCAATGAGAACGCCGAGCAGTTGCGTGACCGTCTGGTGGATTTTGAAGGGCAAAAGACACTGACCATCAAATATGAAGGTGAAGATCTGATGAAGCGTGACGATTACTGGGAATGGATAATCCCGGCTTTCAGTGATTCCATTGACAAAAACATGAAGGCGCAGTTCTCGGATCTTATGGTCTGTAATTTTACCACAACCGGTCTTGTGGAACGTATTTCATCGCAGATAACCATGATGGAGAGCGTCAAGAAGTATTTCAAATACGTGGTAATGGGTTCGGGCTGCGGCATTCCCGACATAACGGTTCTGGGTACTCCCGATGACTGGAAAAACATACGTTCACGCCTCTCAAGACTTGATGACCTGGATCTGGGCTGGTGGCGAGAGGAACTGGAGCCTGTCATTGACGAGTTCGTGAACGCATCGGAAGGGAATATAAACAAAAAATTCTGGCTTGATATGGTGGATCAGTACGCTCCCGAAAAAAGGACAGCGGCTTTCTGTGGATGGGATGGCGTTACCCCTGCGGAGTATAACGGTTGGTTCACAGTATTTTTTCCGTTCATTAAAACAGACGTATATAACGGTACTAGTCGTATAGAGCGTACTCCTAAAACCGTTACCCATAATACCAAGGTTTGCCCGGAGATTAAGAAGGTCGATGTAAAATACATCTGGAATGATCCTATAAGTCATACTGAGGAGATACATTATCTGGAGTTGTGGGCCGGATTCATCGGCATGGAGATGGATTGGGATAATTACACCCTAAAGCCTTCCATAAGCTGGATGATGCGTGAAAAGAGCGGCAAGGACAGTGCATTGGAAAAACTGGAACCTGAAGATATTGCATTGCTCAAACGGTTTGGTGAGGATGGTGTACTTGATTATACACGAAGTGTCCCGTATCCTGAATACAGATATGAAAAGAATGGTGAGCTAACGCTTACAGCCTGCCAGTTCCCTCTTGTTGCAATGTCTGAATGCTACAAGCAACTGCAAGAAAAGTGCAAAAGCTATATGATGATTTCTCTCAAGGAGGTTGTGGTTCCTGATGACCTGGGAGAATGGTGCCGTAAGTTCGGAATAGAGGAGGTTACCATCAAGGCTCCCCTGAGCAATGACCAGAAAACTGATATCCTGCGTCAGGTTCCCACTGCCACAGTAGTCCAACTCTGATTGCAATTAAAAGGTGGTGGCGAGCCATTCCCCAAAGAAACGGTCGTAGATCATATAACCATCGGCGGAACGATATACGACTTCATCATCAAGCAGTCGTGTGAGTGCAGTTTTTACGCTGCTGGTAGCTGTCAGGCTATATTTTGAAATAAATACTCCAGATGTAATCTCTTTTACTTTCTTCTCTTTTGCTATGGCTTTCAGAAGTTTGGCCTGTCCTTTGGGGTATGCTCTGAGAAGTTGCTGATAATAATACTCGTTTTCGTTGATGATGTCCGATATGCATTCGTGAACCAAGTCAGATTCGATTGCTCTGGACCTTTTGGAATAGAGACGGTTAAGAATCATCTGGATGTACCAAGTGTGACCCTCAAACAACTGATATAAGTCATTGAATATAACTACAGATAGCTCCCTTTCCTGATTCTTAAAGAATTGAGAGGCAAATTCATAATAAGCATCCTGATTTATTGTTTCTATTGTTTTGCCGGCTGTACTTTGATAGAACGGGCGTTTTGGTGACAGGAACATCTCTTGAAGCATGTGTGCCTGGCTTCCGGAAAAAATAAGATGTGTGTTGTGAAGGTCCTGGATGTGTGAACGGAGCAGTGCTTCAACATTCTGTTCCGGATATTTGGCTATTTGCTGGAATTCATCAAAAGCTATGTAGCAGTTTTTTCCAGATTGTTTCAAATACTGGAATACCTGTTCAAGGGTGTGGCTTTCGTTTCCTTTTGAAATATCCAATGTTATCTTTGGTTTTCCTCCAAGTACGGCCGATGCAAACACCTGCGTGAAATCCGCCAGATTCTCAGTAGGGAAGAGATCGATATAGATTGTTGTAATATCGCGATTCTGCTGTTTCAACAGATGAAACGTATGCTTTATAAGCCCGGTTTTACCCATTCTGCGGGGAGAGGTGAGCATTACATTGCGGCCATTACTTAATGTTTCCATTAAGTCTGCAGTCTCTTGTTTCCTGTCACAGAAATACTCTGGTGACTCATATCCGGAAACCAGGAAGGGGTTTTCTATCTTCTCCATATCGTTGCGTTAATTACGTTGCGTTAATTGCGCAACGCAAATAACGCAATTGTTTTTTAACTACGCAAGAAATATGCAACTTTTTTGCAACGGTTTTGCAACGCTCTTTTCTTGTCCTGGGCTCAGAACCACTCTACCTTTGTCGGCAGAACAAACAAATAACTGACAACGATATGAAAAAGTTAGTCATTATCCTCATTTCACTATTATGTGTGAACGTAGTGTACGCCCGTAAGGAAAAGAAAGAGAAGGCCAGTTTGAAAGATACAACGTCCCAGATTATAAACGTTCCTATAACTCGGCTTGAGAGTGGTGGAATAAAGTTCCATCTTGAAGACAAGGATGCACCCACAAGTCCATTAGCACAAATATCGGGACAGGAGTGCTGGGAAAAGATATTGAGTGAGACAGGCGTTGCGGTATCGGGCTATAATATATGGACACACAGTGCCGATGACAAGGAACTGGTCTGCTTTGACCGCAATGCATGCTTTGAAGGTATTCTGACTGCATTTGATAAGCACTATTCGCTTGTACTTTCACCCGATGTGATCTGGCTGCTTATAACTCAGGGTATTGCCACTTATATTAATGAAAACGCCGAGCGGCTGCGTGACCGTCTTGTTGATTTTGAAGGCCAGAAGACGCTTAAAATCATGTCATTCCGTGATCTGTTGGAGTATGAAGAAGACTGGGACTGGATAATCCAGGCTTTCAGCGATTCAATTGACAAGAACATGAAGGCGCAATTTTCGGACCTTATGGTCTGTAATTTCAGTACAACCGGCACGCTGGAACGAGTTACGTCACAGATTACAATGATGGAGAGTGTCAAGAAGTTCTTCAAATATGAAGTAATGTATTTGAAATGCGGTATACCGGATATTACCCTTCTGGGTACTCCCGATGACTGGAAAGAGATACGCTCACGCATCAAGAGGCTGGATGATTTGGACCTGGATTGGTGGCGTGAAGAGCTGGAGCCTGTTCTCGATGAGTTTGTAAATGCGTCCCAAGGTAATGTCAACCATGAGTTCTGGCTCAATATGGTACAGGAATATTCGCCGGAACGAAAGGGGGCGGCCGGGTGTGGCTCAAACGGAATTGTTCCCGCAGAGTATAACGGTTGGTTCACTATTTTCTTTCCGTTCTGTGAATCAAAATACGGGGCGTCGGGTTCACTCATTGAACGTACTCCAAAGATTGTTACACACAACACAAAGGTGTGCTCCGAGATAAAAAAGGTTGATGTCAAGTATGTAATTATTTTGCCTGATCGTGAAGAAACCCATAATCTCGAGCTTTGGGCCGGGTTTATTGGCATGGAGATGAATTGGGAAACCAGGACTCTCACACCGGCCATGAGTTGGATGATGCGCGAGAAGAATGAAAAGGAAATGACATTGAGTCTATTGGAAGCAGAGGACCTGGACTTACTGAAATCTCTTGGAGAATTTGGTATGATTGATTCTGACAAATCCCACGTATCGGGTGTTTTAAGCTTTTATAAAGGGGAGGAAACAATGGTGACCTGTAGATTTCCTGTAGTATCAATGTCTGAAAACTACGGGAACGCATTTAAAGGATACAAGAGCTTTGCTCTCATCTCTCTCCAAGAGATAACCGTTCCTCAAGACTTGGGTGACTGGTGCCGCAACAATAACATAGAAAAGGTAACCATCAAAGCCCCCATGACCGATGAACAGAAAGCTGATATCCTGCGTCAGGTTCCCACTGCCACAGTAGTCCAACTCTGATTGCCTTGTTTGTCACAGGGAAATGATACTATTGTGTCACTATTGCGTCATTTTGCTATATTTGCCAAAAATAGTCTGGTTATGAAAAAGATTTCAAAGTGGTTGCTCACTCTCGTGATTGTTGGCTTCAGTACTGTCTCGACGCTGGCTCAGAAGGCTAAGGATATTGTGATTCTGTATGAGAATGATGTGCATTGCAGTATTGAAGGATATACCAAATTGGCTGGACTGCGCGATGCCATTGCCAAGGCCGATACGTGTTACGTCGGTATTGTGAGCTGCGGTGATTTTGCAGCCGGAGCCGATGTGGGTAAGAACTCACAAGGTAAGTATATAGTGGATATACTCCGTTCTGTGGGTTATGATGCCATCACGTTAGGTAACCATGAGTTAGACTATGGAGTGCCCCATATCAAGGAACTGATGCAGCAGGCAGGTGCCCCGGTTATATGCTCCAACCTGTTCGATATGGAAGGCAATCAGATTTTCCCGTCATACACAATACACCAGTACGGAAACAAGCGCGTGGCGTTTGTGGGTGCACTTACACCACAGACCATGCAGATTGAAAGGAGTGCATTCTATGACGCTGATCGCAACCAGCTTTATGACTTAAGGCGCGATGCAATCTATGATTTGGTTCAGCAAGCCGTGGATGAAGCTCGTGCCAAAGGAGCCGATTATGTGATCATGCTCTCACACCTTGGTGAAAGACCTGCCAGCCGCGTTGACTCCCATGAACTTATAAGCAAGACCAATGGTATTGATGCATTGCTCGATGCCCATACCCATTCCACAGTACCCTGTGTCTTTGTTGAGAACAAGGATGGCAAGCAAATCCCCATCACCCAGACCGGTATCCATTTTGCCAACATCGGCAAACTGATAATATCAACAAGCGGCAAGGTAAGCGTCCAGCTCATGCCCGTGGAAGAAATTACCTACACCAGCCCCCGGGTAACCGCCGTCACTGACAGCATAAAGTCTCTCCTCCCTTGACACAGGGAACCGATACTATTGTGCCCTATTTCTGTTCAGAAATAGATTTGAAATTATTAAGGACTTCGTTTCTTAGTATATCAACTAACTCCAACCAGTTCGGTAATATATGGATAAAACGAATTAAGGGAAACAACTATTTTGTCTCCCTCTTTAGTTATGACATCAAATGACAGATTCATTATAACTGAATGCTGAAATTATGAGTCTTTTTATCCAGTAATTCCTTGCGCCGAGTCTCTTTGTCTCTACGCATCTTTTCAATGAAATCCAACACCTTCTTGGGCGGATTTTCAATTACTATTTTCTCATTGCTTTCCATAGTGTATGTTTTGATTTTTGGCAAAAGTATAAATCAAAAAACAATTTTCCAAATATAAATCTGAATATTATTGGTGACACAGGGAAACGATGTCACAGGGAAACGATACTATTGTGCCACGTGGTCAATGATTGACAAGATCACTCCGCGTCCGCATGATTGCAACAGTTTTGCAACGCTAAACAGTTTGCTTGGTTTATTGCCGATTGTACTTTTGTCGCAAACAAAACAATTTCACAGATGAAAAAGATTTGCGTCACATTGTTGCTTTCGGCAATTACTGTTGTTTCTGTGTTAGCTCAGGATAAGTCCAATTCCGGTGATTTGTCTTTTACTTATGTAGATCTGGGTTTAAGCGTGCTTTGGGCCGATTGTAACCTGGGTGCTGCCGCTCCCTCTGAGTATGGCAATTATTATGCATGGGGAGAGACTGAGCCCAAGGCTTTCTATTCATGGGATAATTACCATAACTACGAGCCGCCCCGTGATGAACCGTTAGAAGAATATGATGAATTGCTGCAAGAGTTAAGACAGATTGGCGGAAACCGGGGCAGAAACCGGGGCAGGAACTACGAACCGCTCAAGTTGCAGCCGGCAAACGATGCGGCAACCGTTCTGTTGGGTGCAGAATGGCATATGCCCACTATTGACGATTATGATGAGTTGTATGCCAACTGTGATTATGATACGGTTACAGTGAACGGTGTCATTGGATTGAGGTATACCAGCAGGATAGCAGGCTATGAGGACCGCAGCATTTTCATTCCTTACGGAGGATATATAGAGGATACTGAAATAACAGGGGAGTATCTGGCTTTCTGGACATGGACATCACAGGCAGATAACAGATGGGAAGGCGACAGCGGTGCCATATTGGTAAGTACCAGTAACACCATAAATCCTGCATATTTCTTCAAAGATGAAGAAAAGAGGAATGATATAGGGACGAAACCCTCTCAAGCTCAACATTGGCGTTACAGGGGATTGAGCATACGTCCGGTAAGACAGTATGACTTGGACTCCATAATCTCATTTGAACTATCCACCGATAAAATGAATCTTGATTTTGGTGAGATAGTCAAGGTAAATGCTGTCTCCAGACCGTCGGGGCGTCAGATAGAAAACGGCAACATACAGTGGGGCACGTCATCAGATCAGGTGGCAGTATGCAAAGACGGTAAAGTCACGGCCATAGGAGTGGGAACGTGCGTTATCACAGCAGAGTATAACGGTCAGAAGGCACAGATGACGGTCAACGTCACCATGCCGGAACTCATACCCGTCGATTTGGGATTGAGCGTCAAGTGGGCATCGGCCAACTTGGGGGCATCATCGCCACGCAAAGCCGGAGCATATATCGCATGGGGAGATACAAGCCCCAAGGTGGGTCTGTATTTAAGGGATGATTATAAGACTGTATGGACTGAGAAACTGGAGCCGGAAAAAGATGCGGTCATGGTCAGGATTGGCGGCGGCTGGCGTATGCCGGATGCCGATGATCTGTGGGAGCTTAAGAATAAATGCAGCTGGCAAACCATAGACACAAAAGACAGTTGCGGTTACATCATCACCAGCAATGTGCCCGGTTATGAGGACCGCAGTATATTCCTTCCGGCTGTCGGTCATAAAACAGATAGTGAAGGCAGGGTGGGAATGAATCTGATGAGTTATGGGAGCTATAAAACAATTACATATAACACTTTGGTCGCAGATGTGAGCCTGGGTTCAACTTTCAAGTGGGAAGGTTGTCCCATCAGACCTGTATTGGACACAGGTGAAGGCAAAAAGGCTGGGCCTGATCCGGTTAAGCCGTTAAACCATGATGCAATGGTTGACCTGGGTTTAAGTGTGTTGTGGGCCGATTGTAATGTGGGCGCCGACTCTCCGGAGGAATGTGGTGCTCGTTTTGCATGGGGTGAAACAGCCGAGAAGACATATTATACCAAGTATAATTACAAACTGAATGGCAAGTATAATTCCTGGGAGGACAGAAATAAGCTTGATGCTGCCCATGATGCTGCTCATGTAAATTGGGGTGGAGAGTGGAGAATGCCCACCAAAGAGGAGTATGCTGAACTCTTCAAGAACTGTGAATGGGCAGATACGACGATTAATGGCGTAGAAGGATTCCTGTTTACCAGCAAGGTCCCGGGATACACTTCAAATTCCATCTTTTTGCCGTTTACAAATGGAGGAATATACAAGGCCGACAGAGGTCTATATCTTACATCCGATGCCTCTTTCCGTTATGAGAACAGTTGTGTGGCATTTACAATCTCCAAATACAAATCAGGTACAAATGATGAGGTAGATTTGGGATTGGAGAACTATGAGGATTGGGGCTACCCGAATTCAGAGATCCATATGCCTTCAAGAAGCAGGCATGAAGGCGGTTGGGTCCGTGCCGTATGTCCTAAATGACCCATTGTGTTTGCGGTTTTTTCACTAATTTTGCAGCGTAATTTCTACGAGATGAAAAATATCCGCAACTTTTGTATAATTGCACATATAGATCACGGTAAGTCAACGCTGGCTGACCGCCTGTTAGAGTACACTCATACCATCAATATCACCGAGGGTCAGATGCTCGATGACATGGATCTGGAGAAGGAGCGCGGCATCACAATCAAGAGCCACGCCATCCAGATGGAGTACGAGTATCAGGGACAGAAATACATTCTGAACCTTATTGACACTCCGGGACATGTGGATTTCTCATATGAGGTGAGCCGATCCATAGCCGCTTGCGAGGGCGCAATCCTGGTGGTTGATGCCACTCAGGGCGTGCAGGCTCAGACCATAAGCAACCTCTACATGGCCATAGAGCATGACTTGGAGATTATCCCGGTCATAAACAAGTGTGATATGCAGAGTGCCATGCCTGATGAGGTTGAGGATGAAATCATAGAACTTCTGGGCTGCAAGCGTGACGAGATCATCCGCGCATCGGCCCGTACCGGAATGGGCGTTGAGGAGATTCTGAACGCAATCGTTGAGCGCGTGCCGCATCCCGTGGGTGACCCCGATGCTCCGCTGCAGGCATTGATATTTGACTCCGTATTTAACTCATTCCGTGGAATAATAGCATATTTCAAGATTGAGAACGGAAGCATCCGCAAGGGTGACAAGGTCAAGTTCTTCAATACCGGTAAGGAGTATGATGCCGATGAAGTTGGCGTACTCCGTATGGATATGGTGCCGCGCGACGTGATGACCACAGGTGATGTGGGTTACATCATATCGGGCATAAAGACATCGACCGAGGTCAAGGTGGGTGATACAATTACCCATGTGGCCCGTCCCTGCAGCAGTGCCATTGCAGGATTCGAGGAGTCCAAGCCTATGGTATTTGCCGGCGTCTATCCCATTGAGGCCGATGAATTTGAGGACCTGCGTGCCTCACTTGAGAAACTGCAGCTGAACGATGCCTCACTGAGTTTCTTCCCGGAATCATCGGCAGCGCTGGGATTCGGATTCCGCTGCGGATTCCTGGGCCTGCTCCACATGGAGATTGTGCAGGAGCGTCTGGACCGTGAGTTTGACATGAGCGTTATCACAACCGTGCCCAACGTATCATACATGGTATATGACAAGCAGGGTAACGCTACAGAAGTCCATAACCCCAGTGGAATGCCTGACCTTACACTGATAGACCATATCGAAGAGCCCTATATTGACGCATCCATAATCACCATTACTGATTATATCGGTCCCATCATGACATTGTGCCTTGACAAGCGCGGAGAGCTGGTAAAGCAGCAGTTCATAGCCGGTAACCGTGTGGAGATTTACTTCAAGTTGCCGTTGGGTGAGATTGTGATTGACTTCTATGACAAGCTCAAGAGCATATCCAAGGGTTACGCATCATTTGATTATCATCCCGCAGGATACCGTCCGTCAAAGCTTATCAAACTGGATATCCTGCTTAACGGTGAACCCGTGGATGCTCTGTCAACTCTTACTCACGTGGATAATGCGTATGACCTGGGCCGTCGCATGTGCGAGAAACTTAAGGAACTCATACCGCGCCAGCAGTTTGATATTGCCATCCAGGCAGCCATCGGCTCCAAGATCATAGCCCGCGAGACCATCAAGCAGGTGCGCAAGGATGTAACCGCCAAGTGCTACGGCGGTGACGTATCACGTAAACGCAAACTGCTGGAGAAGCAGAAGAAGGGTAAGAAACGTATGAAACAGATAGGTAATGTTGAGGTGCCTCAGAAAGCCTTCCTTGCTGTTCTTAAATTAGATTAAGGAGATACTGATATGAAAAAAGCCCGTTCTGAATGAGCGGGCTTTTTTCATATCAGTATTTTGTTACTCGGTAACTTGTTCTGCAATCTGAGGCTTTTCTGATTCTATGCGTTCACGATAGAATGCGGCAAATGAAGTCCTGACGTAAGGAGTGAGCCATATGAAACCTACACCAAGAGAGAGTATGCAGAGCAGGAACCATCCGATGAAGCTCAGCCACAGACCGAACAGTTTTCCTTTGTATCCGCGCATCAGCTCAATGCTCTTAAGACGGGCCTCATTGGGACCCAACTCAGGATTGTCAACCAGAATATAGGGAGTCAGCGCATAAGCTAATCCCTTGATGATACCGGGTACTATAAAGAGGAGAGTCCACAAGGCCGTGAACAGTTCCATCAGGAACATACCCCAAACATTCTTCCAGTAACGTCCTCCTGCAAATCCCAGACGGAACATGTTTCCAATGGTGTTGTAGTCAGAATCTGAGTAGTATCTGTTGAATGCATTCTGGAAACCTACTGATAAAGGACCTGCACCGAACAGATTCAGCAGACCGCTCACAAGAGACAGTGCCATTGAGGTGAAGAGTGCTGTAACCAAAACGGCAGGGTTGAACACACCCATACCTCCGTTAACTGCAGATGATGTAAGTGATGAAATAAGTGACGGGGTAGCTAATACACCTGAAATTGCTCCAAAAACAATGCAAACAAGAATTGCCCATCCCCAATGGCCGTTCAACGCCTGGCGTGCGGCCGCTCTGATTTCTTTGTTTCTTTTCATAGTTGTAAAAAACAATAATTGGTTAAAAGGTTTGTAATAAATATTCTTTTTGCAAATGTAGTAAAAGTTTTTAGCTATTCTTTCTGATAAAGGAATCGTTTGATGCTCTTTTTGGGAGTTTTCTCAAATTCCTCATGATAGATACGTATCTGCGATATCTTCTCATATGCCGGCAGAATCTCATTGAGCTCTACGCGGTTCTGTTCCATTATGGTGGCAATTTGCTCATCGGACATGCCGGCTTTCATGGCTTCATCAAAGTCAGGATATACCAGAGCCACTAGTTTCTCGTTCTCAGATATTACCACTGACTCGTTTACAAGGTTCATGTTGTTGAGGTGATCCTCAATCTCCTCGGGGTAGATGTTCTGGCCCGAAGGTCCAAGTATGAGGCTCTTGCTGCGGCCTTTGATGAATATGTTGCCGTCCTTGTCCATGATACCAAGGTCACCGGTGTACATCCAGCCGTCCTTGTCAATAGTCTCCTCGGTCAGCTTCTCATTCTTGTAATAACCCAGCATCACGTTGGGACCGCGGCAGATAATCTCACCGGGTACATGCTCTGGATCAGAACTCAGGATCTTAACCTCCATGTTGGGTACGGGCTTGCCGCATGAACCGGGTGCAAATGTGGTCTTGTCATCATATGCTATGATAGGACCGCACTCTGTTGCGCCATAACCTACGGTATATGGAAATCTTATAGATGATATGAATTTCTCAACCTCCTGGTTGAAGGCTGCGCCGCCCAGGATTACTTCATAGAAGTTACCTCCAAATCCTTTGATCATCTCCTCACAAACCTTCTTCTTGATCTGGTCATTAACGATGGGCACCTTAAGCAGAAGTTTCATTGAAGGAGTTTCAAGTTTGGGCAGTATGTTCTTCTTGATGATCTTTTCAATTACCAGCGGAACGGATACAATAAGCATGGGCTTGATTTCACCAAGAGCCTGGAAAATGATCTTGGGGCTGGGCAGACGTGTCAGGAAATATACGTGGCATCCCATTAGGAACTCATGGAAGAACTCAAATGCAAATCCGTACATGTGTGCCATAGGCAGCATGGATATGATCTTGTCACCCGGCTTCATCACATACAATGCCCTGCGTGCAAACATATGGTTGCTTATGAGTGAACGGTAGGGGAGCATTACGCCTTTGGAGAATCCAGTTGAGCCTGATGTGTAGTTGATCATGGCCATGTCATCAAAGCCGGCCTCAAAGTACTTAATATCCTTGGCGGTGAACTCCTTGGGGTATTTGCGACCGAACAGTTCGTTAAGACGTTCGCGGGCCTCTGTGAGCTTGTTGTTGCGTGATATTGCTATCTGGAAATCATCCAGCAGGATTATACCTTCCAGGTCAGGCATCGAGGCCTCATTCAGGTTCTCCCAGATCTGGTCACCGCAGAAAAACAGCTTGGTTTCAGAGTGGTTGATGATATGATGAATGTTATCGGCCTTGAATTCATGCAGGATAGGTACAACAACGGCTCCATATGTGATCGCGGCCAGACAGGCGGTACCCCAGTTGGAACTGTTCTTGCCACACAGGGCAATGCGGTCGCCGGGTTTCAGCCCGGTCTCTTCAAACAGGATATGAAGCTTTGCAATACGGCGGGCTACATCGCGGTAAAGCAATGTGGCACCTTTATAGTCGGTGAACGCCTCCAGGTCCCAGTTGTTGATGATGGCGTTGCTTATGAAAGCATTCAGATTCTTCTCCGTAAAGACGTTGTCTGATCTGTCGTAATGATCAATCATGGATGTTATGGGTTATTTGTTGATATTGTAGTTTCTTTCACCGAATATGGAACTGCCTATGCGCACCATATTGCTTCCCTCGCGGATGGCCAGCTGATAATCACCGCTCATACCTGCCGATATGGTGTTGAAATCAGGGCTCTCCTTGAAGTATTTCTCCTTATATGTATCAAAGAGCTGCTTCAGGCGGCGGAATTCGCCCAGAACCTGAGCCTCATCATCGGTGTTGCTGGCCATTCCCATCACACCACCTATGGTTATATTCTTAAGCTCCTTCCACTTACCCTCGTCAAGCATTGCGGTGCATTCATCGGCCGAGAAACCGAACTTGGTCTCCTCCTGTGCAATATGGAGTTGCAGAAGGCATGTTATGTGACGGCCGAATCGGGTGGCCTGGCGGTCTATCTCAGCAAGTTTGTCATATGTATCAATGCCTTGTATGACCGATACATACGGAGCCATAAGCTTGATCTTATTGCTCTGAACGTGGCCTATGAAGTGCCATTCTATGTCTTTGGGAAGAACCTGGCTCTTTGCCGTCATCTCCTGAACCTTGTTCTCGCCGAATACGCGCTGGCCGGCATCATAAACCTCCTGCAGCATCTCTGCCGGATGGGTCTTGGATACTGCTACAAGCTTTACTCCTACGGGGAGGGTGGCTTTGATTCTGTTCAGGTTCTCTTTTATATCCATAGTTGGAAAAGCGTTGCAAAGTTACTTAGAGGCTGTAACTACAAATTTTTTATTTGTCATTATTTGGATTTCTGTGCACACTTGATGGTAGTTTGTGCATAGTTTAGTCCTTTTGATGTAGCTTTAAGTTTTATCTTTCCCTTGTTTCCGTCATTTTGGAGTACTACCAGACACTTCCCATAGAATGCCTTGCGCTTATTGTCCTTGAAACGTTCCAGTGATATGGGGCTGCCGTTGTCAACACCGGCTATGAAACCTTTTCCGTCAATCTCAAACTCAATCAGATTGTCTGCATTGGGGCACAGGTTGCCGTCTTTGTCCAGTATCTCAACGGTTACAAAACTCAAGTCTGTTCCGTTGCTCTTTATAGTGTAGCGGTCCGGTGTGAGACGTATCTGTGCGGGTTCGCCGGCGGTATGTATCTCCTGGCTGGCGGTCTCAATGCCGTTCCTGCGTGCCACAACCTTTACCGTGCCCGGCTCAAAGGTTACGTTCCAAACCACATGCAGATGCTCTGCATCCTTGCTGCGAACGCCTTGTGACTTGCCGTTTATGTAAAGTTCTACCTCATCGGCATTGTTGTAGTAGCACCACATGTCAATCTGCTCACCCGGTGTCCAGTTCCAGTGCGGGAACAGGTGCAGTACGGGGGTATCGGTCCACTCTGACTGGTAGAGGTAGTAGATGTCTTTAGGGAACCCGGCCAGATCAACAATGCCAAAGTATGAACTGCGGGCGGGCCAGCCGTAAGGGGTGGGCTCGCCAATGTAGTCGAATCCGGTCCAGATGTACTGACCTGCCACAAAAGGCTGGCTGTTAAGGAATATCAGGTTCTCCTCATGGTGGCTGCCCCACGGGGTGGCCACATTATCATACGCAGAGCATGAGAATGTCTCGTTAAAGTAGGGGCGGTCCCAGCGTACAGGGCGCGTCATCATCTTGTCAGACGGCATCTCATAGAATCCGCGTGTCATCAGGGCCGATACGCTCTCAGTTATGATGAAGGGCTTGCCCGGGAACAGGCGCGGTACTGAGGGCACGTTCTGGTTGTGGTAGTTGTATCCTATAACGTCAATGGCGCCTGAACGGAACAGGTGGTTGCCGGGGCTGGGCTCGTTGCAGCCTGCCGTTACCGGACGCGTATTGTCATATTGCTTGATGATCTCTACCAGATTTTTTGTTATGAAAGAGTTTACGTTACCTACATCCTCTTTCCTGTCGTAAACAAAGCTATCTTCCCTGGAAGAAAGAGTCTCGAATAGCTCGTCCGATAAGGTGTCTGCGCGTGCATCGGACCACTGTTCCTGAACCTCATTTCCGATACTCCATATTACTATTGACGGGTGGTTTCGGTCACGTTTTACCAGGTCGCTCAGGTCCAGGTTTGCCCATGTCTCAAAGAACCGGGCATAGTCGCGTTCGGTCTTGCGGCGGTGCCACATGTCGAAGGCCTCATCCATGACCAGGAATCCCATACGGTCACACAGGTCCAGAAGTTGGGGAGAGGGCGGGTTGTGTGAGCAGCGTATGCCGTTGCAGCCCATAGCCTTGAGTATCTGCAACTGACGCTCTATGGCACGTTCGTTGACTGCGGCACCCAGGCAGCCTAAGTCATGGTGAAGGCACACTCCGTTTATACGTACATGCTCTCCGTTAAGGAAGAATCCGCTATCGGCTTTGAACTCAATTGAACGTATACCGAATACAGTACTGTAACTGTCAAGCAACTTCTTTCCGTCTTTGTCATAAATATCGGTTGTTACAGTGTAAAGGTAAGGCCTTTCCAGATCCCATAATACGGGATTGTTTATCTGTAATGTATCTGTTCTTTCCTGCGTGTATGCAGTGCTCAGGACAATTTGTCTGGATGGCTCTGTCTTTGCAACAATATTGTTGTCTGCATCAAATACGGTTTGTCCTATTTTTACGGTTTCTCTAGGAGTGGTATTATCATAAGGTTTTACAATCTCGCAATTGACCTTAACGGTAGCCGTTCCGTCGGGATTGATATCGGATATGACAGCTGTTCCCCATTGTGGAATATGAATGGGATTCAGTTTTACGATCCTCACATCACGGTATATTCCGCAGCCTGAGTACCAGCGACTGTTGGGCTGGTCAGAGTTGTCTACCTTGACGGCTATGACATTGTCTCCGTCCCAGTTGATGTAAGAATTCAGGTTATAACTGAACGATATGTATCCGTAGGGGCGTGTGCCCAGCAAGTGTCCGTTCAAATAGACCGAGCTGTTCATATATACGCCGTCAAACTCAATCCTGATTATGCTTCCATTATCCTTCTTGGAAACCTTAAATGTCTTGCGGTACCAGCCAATGCCGCCGGGAAGTGCACCTCCGCCTGTGCCGGAGGGGTTGTGCTCGTCGAAATCACCCTCGATGGCCCAGTCGTGAGGCAGATTCAGTTTCCGCCAGCCGCTGTCATCATATCCGGGTGCTTCAGGGTTCTCCTTGGCCCCTACATTAAGACTGAATTTCCAATCTTTATTGAAGTTGATAACTTCCCTTGCACCAAGGCCGGTTGCGTATAGGGCAAACAGGAAAATAAGTATATGTTTTAGCCGTTTCATAAGGGCAAAGATAAATTGAAAATGCATATCTTCGCGTTGAGATATGGAGAAGTTTCTGGCCAGACGTTTGTACGGTAGGGACGAGGGCGTAAAAGGCGGCTCGCGTCCGGCCATAATCATTGCCACAGCCGGAATTGCGGTGGGTATTGCGGTTATGGTAATTACTCTGGCTGTGACGCGCGGATTCAAGAGCCAGATACGTGACAAGGTAATGGGCTTCTCACAGCATATCACCGTAACCAACTACCGTATCGGTATGGGCACGGTAGAGGATCCTGTCACCTGTACGGATTCAACCATGAATGCCTTGCTCGCCAAGAGCCTGATAGAGCGTGTGCAGCCATATGTAAACAAGCCCTGCATAATCAGGACACAGGAGGCTTTCCACGGATTCATGCTCAAGGGCGTCAATGCCGGTTATGACCGCACATTCCTTAATCATTATATGGTTAAAGGCGGTTTCCCCGAACCGCAGGATTCTCTTGGTAACAACTGGATAATACTGTCTGCCGATATAGCCGGTATGTTGGGGCTTGATGTTGGTTCCCGTGCCGATGTCTATTTCATGCAGGATCAGGTACGCATACGCCGTCTTACCGTTACGGGTATTTATGAAACCGGGTTCCTGGAATATGACCGCATGTACGGAATAACTGAACTGCAGCTGCTGCAGCGCCTCAATGACTGGGAGCCTTATGAATACAGCGGCCTTGAGATAGGAATAACAGACATAGACAGGATAGACTACGGATACGGGCAGGTGCGTGAGGTGCTGATAGGGCTGGAGAAACAGACCGGTGAGGATTACCTGGTACAGACCATGTATGATACACATTCAGGCCTGTTTGCCTGGCTTGATGTATTGGATCTCAATGTCTGGATAATACTGGCACTGATGCTGGGCATAGCCAGCTTTACAATGATATCGGGCTTGCTCATAATCATATTTGAGCGTACGGCAACAATAGGAACGCTAAAGTCTCTCGGCGCATCGGACAAGGCAGTCCGCGGGGTGTTCATGCGTCTGGCGTCATACATCATTATTAAGGGAATGGTGATAGGTAACGTGATAGGAATAGTAATATGTCTTGTACAGCAGTGGTTGCGCATCATTCCGCTTGATCCCGCCAATTACTATCTGGACAGCGTGCCTATGCAGGTGGGTCTGGGCTGGCTTATCATACTCAACGTGGTCATGTTCCTATTGTCCATGCTGATGATGCTTATACCCAGCGCTGTAATATCGCGTATAGTTCCGTCTAAGTCAATAAGGTTTGAATAAATAGATTATGGAAATACTGATATACATACTGTGTGCCGTTTTAGGCATAGCAATAGGCTTCCTGATAGGCCGTAACCGCAAGAGAGAGCATGAACTGGAGGCGCAGGTCAAGGTTCTGGAGCAACGCATTGCGGATTCAGACTTGCAGCTCAAGCAATCCAAGGAGGAGTGGCAGGCACATACCCGTGAACTTCTTGACGCACAGCAGGCCAAGTTTGATGAGACCATTGCCAAGGTGACATCACAGATGCGTGATGCCACTGCTGAGATGCTCAAGAAACGTCAGGAGGAGTTCGCGGCCACAAGCAATACCAGCATAGGCCAGATAGTCAATCCTCTAAAGGAGACCATTGACAAGATGAAGGAGGCCATGAAGGAGAACACTATCAAGCAGACTGAGATAGGCGGTGAGATAAAGACCCAGGCCATAAATATGATGCGTCAGAGTGAGGCCGCCAAGAACAGTGCCGATGAGCTTACCCGCGTGTTCCGTCACGCCGGCCGTGTGCAGGGAAACTGGGGTGAGATAATACTGGATGAACTGCTTGAGTCACAAGGCCTTACCAAAGGTGTGCATTATGATATCCAGTCATCCATACGCGATGCTGCTGGTGATGTGGTGCGTAATGATGATGAACACAGCATGCGCCCCGATGTTATACTTCACCTGGACCAGAAGCGTGATGTCATAATAGACTCAAAGGTGTCACTTACCGCATTCATGGATTATGTGAACGCAGAGGATGAGACCAGTCGCCAGAAGTACCTCAAGGCACATGTAGATAGCATCCGCAAACATGTAAAGGAACTCTCAACCAAGGACTACTCATCATACGTGAAGCCTCCCAAGGTAAAGATGGACTACGTCATAATGTTCGTGCCCAATACCGGTGCCCTGTGGACAGCAGTAAACGCTCAGCCGGATTTGTGGCGTAATGCCATGGACAGCAATGTCTATATTGCCGATGAGCAGACTCTCTTTGCCGCACTGCGGATCATCAACCTCACCTGGACACAGATAACCCAGGCTCAGAACCATGAGAAGGTGTTTGAGCTGGCCAATGAGCTGATGGACCGCGTAGGTCAGTTTGTGGGTAAGTACAAGAATATGGGTGATGCGCTTTCCAAAGCCCTTAAGGCGTATGAGGACGGCGAGAAAAAGCTGCAGCCGGGCGGACAGAGCATACTGCAGACCTGTGGCAAGCTGCAGAAACTGGGTGCAAAACAAAGCACCAAGAATCCCATCCCTGAATTACAGGATGCTGATGTTATTGATGACAATACAAAAGAGCTTGAATAATACAATATGGACGGTTCCCATCCGTCCCTATTGTGTCCCTTCTGTGTCATCGATAAATATAAGAACGTTCTATGATTTTTACAGACCTGGGCGTTTCACCCGGGTCTTTTACTTTACGGGTGCACCTGGTCCAGTTTCCGTTTTCATCATACTCAAAATCCTCAAAAATCACGTTCAGCTCACTGCCGTCTTTCCATTCTGACAACTGCTTTATGATATGACCGCGCTCATTATACGTGTATCTGGTGGTCATTCCGTCACGGTCCGTGTATCTTATCAGGTTCCTCTCAGAGTCAAAACGGTACTCCCGGGTTTTGCCGTCATCGGTTATTATGTTCCAGCCTGTGCGGCCCTGTTTCTGGAGTCGGCCTGTCAACACCGCGCTGTCACGCATCACGATAATATCGCTCCACAATCCGGTTGGGTCATATATGCATGAATCAGACTCCGTAATCACGCTGTCACCGGCATTGAAACTCCATACGCATCTTGTAACAAGTTTGTTCTCATCATAAAACTGCAGGGTGCGGGTATCGGGAACATCGCGGCTTATCTCATTGGCTTGGAAATCTATATTGCCCTCATCGTCCATACCTACGCTCCCCACATTTGCATCACGCTGTACGTAACGGGTTATCACGGTCTCGTTTCCGTACTCATCAAACTCATGGCATACTATGCTTTCAGGGCGCTTGATGGCTTGGACTGTCTGCCCGCTTTCTGATGTGAGACGCAGGTTCCACAGATTGAAGGTACACTCCTCATAGTACGCCACATTACCGTTCAGATGCTCGGTGGCGTAGGGTGGGAGGTTTACTGCCTGCGCATGCATGATGCAGTAACCGCACAGCGTGGCTATACAGATAAGGAGTCTTTTCATCATAATGCAAATGTAAGGCAAAATTAAAGGGATTTCCCCGAATCTTTTAGGGAAAATACCTTATCGGAGTAAACTTTCCTCTTTATCTTCGCGGTGTCTAAAACAAAAGAAATGAAAAAGTATCTGGTATTGATGATGGCCTTAATGCTGCCTGTAATGGCAATGGCTGCCAAGAAAGAGAAACAGAATATAATGGTGTGGGGAGAGGTTCAGACTGCCTCTGACGGCAAGGACTATCTCACCATGTACAAAAACTGTCCTGCTGAGGTTACGGCCCAGTTCCATTTTATATATAAGGACAAGACCAAGTCAGTCATGTATGATATGTTCATGCCTGACAGCGTAGCAGAGGTTCTTGATCCCGTACCGGTTGAGAAACCTGTAAAAGAGGTGGTTCTTGACAATATAATATACAGCGCCCTGCAGGAAGACGGTCAGGTATATCGTACCAAGGATCCTGATGATCCTGTATTGGCTATGCTGCTGGTTGACATGTTTGACCTGTATCGTGATATATTCTGGTGGGATGCGGCACACCGTGCACGTTATTATCACAATAAGCACTATACAGACTGGACACCCTCCACAAGCAAGTATAACAAGACACATGGCGGTAGTACTTCCGCCCCAAAGGATATCAATCTTGATAAGCTTGATGATACTGCACTTCTTATAGGAGCGGCTGCCGTTGCGGCTGCATCGGTAGGGATGGCCATTGCCGTGAGCAAGCAATGGGATGTGCCTGATGACCGCTTCCCTTATTTCTCATTCTCACCGCAGATGCAGTATTTTACCCAGACCGGAACCATGCGTGATGTAGTACAACTCAAGTACCGTTTCGGCAACTACGGCGGCATGTCTCTCCTGGCCGATATGGGTTACACCACCGGTTCCATGAATGAGAGAAACCTCTTTGACCCGGGCTTTACCTGGAGTATCGGTGTGGGTTTTGATTTGGGCGCTTTCTCACTCTCATTGAGAGGCAAACCGTCCACCAGCCGATATGATGAGAACTTCCTGACCTGTCAGGCTGTCTATGACATATTCATAACCCGGGATTTTGCGCTTGACCTGAGCGCCGGTGCCGGCGTCTTTGAGCACAATAATGACTATTACCTTGATATCCCGTTCTCAGTAGGTGTACTCTGGAAGTTCTGATTATATCGTCTCAGACGGTGGCAGGGGACGGCAGTTGTACTGTGATGACATGGCCTCACCGTATGCTCCGGCTGACATTAGGGCTATCAGGTCACCGCGGTGTGTCTCGGGCAGCATCTCATCCTTGCCGAATACATCCGATGACTCACATATAGGACCTACCACATCATACTTCTGGAGCGGGCCGTTTGAGGTCAGGTTCACTATCTTGTGATGCGCTCCGTAGAGTGCGGGGCGTATCAGTTCCGTGAAACCGGCATCAACAATGGCAAACTTCTTTATAGTACCCTGCTTAACATAAAGCACCTTGGTGACCAGACGTCCGCACTGTGCCACTACGGCACGACCCAACTCAAAGTGAAGCTGCTGTCCGGGGCGCAGTTTAAGCTCATCACGGAACAGGCTGAAGAACTTGTCAAACTCCGGTACGGGGTTCTGCTCCGGGTTCTCATAGTCAACACCCAGGCCGCCGCCTACATTGATGCTGTTCAGCCTGATACCCTCTTTCTCCAGCATATCCTGCAGGTCATTGACCTTACGGCATAACTGGTGGAACGGGTCCATATCAAGTATCTGTGAACCTATATGGAAATGCAGACCTTCAAACTTGAAGCAGGGGTTCTGCTGAGCCTTGCGGATTATGGGCAGCAACATTGGTATTTCAATACCGAACTTGTTCTCTGCCTTTCCTGTGGTTATGTTCTTGTGGGTGTGGGCATCAACATCAGGGTTTACACGCAGAGCGATGTGAGCTGTCTTACCCAGTGCGGCGCAGCGCTCGGCAATTACGTCAAGTTCCGCCTCTGATTCCACATTGAAGCATGCTATTCCGGCCTGGAGTGCCAGGTCAATCTCCCAGTCTGCCTTGCCTACACCGGCAAATACTATAGATGATGCCTTGAAACCGTTGTCAAGGGCAACTTTGATTTCACCGCCGCTTACTGCGTCTATGCCCAGTCCGTACTCCCTGATGAGTTTCAGAATAAGCGGATTGGCATTAGCCTTGATGGCATAGTGTACGTGCCAGTCAGGATTGCCGGCAACAGCGCTGTTTATTGACTTGAGGGTATTCTCTAAGATACCCAGGTCATATTGGTAGCAGGGGGTACGCATCAGGCCTTACCGTTGAAAAGTACATCGCTCAGTCGCTGCAGGGCGGCTTTCTTGTCACTCTCCTTGATAAGGAATGATATGTTGTAGTTGCTACCGCCGTATGAGATCATGCGTACGGGGATATCGGCCAGAGCGTCCATGGCGCGTGACTCAAATCCCAGATTCTCCCATACCATATCACCTACCACGCATACTATGCACATGCCGCTGTCCACGGTCACGGTGCCGTATTTCTTGAGTTCGGCTACAATCTCATCCAGGTGCTTGGTGTTGTCAATAGACATTGATACACCTACCTCGGATGTGCATATCATATCAATTGATGTGCGATAGGTCTCAAACACCTCAAATACCTTCTTGAGGAAACCGTGTGCCAGCAGCATTCGGCTGGATTTGATCTTGATAGCGGTGATCTTGTCCTTGGCGGCAACGGCTGCTATGCGGCCCGGTTCTGAACGGTTGTCTATGAGCGTGCCGGGAGCTGACGGCTCCATTGTATTGAGCAGGCGTACAGGTATGTTGGCTGCCTTGGCAGGCTGTATGCAGGTGGGGTGGAGTATCTTGGCTCCAAAGTAAGCAAGCTCAGCTGCCTCCTCAAAGTGCAGATGGCGCACGGGCTGGGTCTTGTCAACCACACGCGGGTCATTGTTGTGCATGCCGTCTATGTCTGTCCAGATCTGGATCTCATCAGCCTTGATGGCGGCACCCAGTATTGAAGCGGTGTAGTCACTGCCTCCGCGCTGCAGGTTGTCAATATCACCCTGTGCGTTGCGGCAGATAAAGCCCTGGGTTATATATATCTGCATGTCTGGAATAGACTTCAGCTGCTTGTTAGCGTGTTCTGATATATAAGCCATATCGGGCTCTGCATCGGCATCGGTCTTCATGAAATCAAGTGCCGGCAGCAGTGTGGCTTTGATACCCTGCTCCAGGAGGTAGCAGGTTACCATATATGTGGAGATGAGCTCACCCTGGGCAAGTATTATCTTCTCATCTTTTTCTGAAAAACTGTCCTTGGAGAAAGACTGCAGATATGTGAACTTGTCCTCAAGGAAGTTCATCAGGTCCTCTCTGTTCTGCTTATCGGAAAGGAGCTCCGGAACGTGCGCAAAATACTTGGTGCGCAGGCGGTTAATCACGTCATCGGCGCCGGCTTTGTTGCCGCCGTACAGGTATTGGGCTATCTCTACAAGTGAGTTTGTCGTACCGGACATGGCTGACAGTACAACCAGCTTCTGTTGGCCGTCCTCAGTTATAAGGCGGCTTACTTCTTTCATTCTCTCGGGGCTTCCAACTGATGTGCCTCCGAATTTCAATACTTTCATATGGTAGGTTTGTTGTTATTCTTCTTGTATCCGCGGTTCGGCATCAACCACGAGCTTACGGTTCTCACATTTGAACACGCGGCCGGGGAATTCCTGAATCCATTGCAGGTTATGGGTTATCATGAGTATGGTGGTTCCGCTCTTGCCCACCTTGTGCAGAATCTCCATGATCTGGTGCCCGGTCTCGGGATCCAGATTGCCGGTGGGCTCATCGGCCAGAATCAATTTGGGGTCATTAAGCAGGGCGCGGGCTATGCATATACGCTGCTGCTCTCCGCCGGAGAGCTCATGCGGCATCTTGTAGCCTTTGGTCTCCATTCCCACCAGGTCAAGCACCTGGAATATCTTTTGGTGTATGAGCTTCTTGTCCTTCCATCCGGTTGATTTAAGTACAAAACTCAGATTATCAAACACGTTGCGGTCAGTGAGCAGCTGGAAATCCTGGAACACTATACCCATCTGGCGGCGCAGGCGGGGTATCTGACGTTTCTTGATAGTCATCAGGTTCATTCCCAGTACCGTAGCGTAGCTGTCAGGCATAGGACAGAGCACGTCCAGTTCACAGTAGAGTGTCTTGAAAAGTGAGCTCTTGCCTGAGCCCACCTTGCCTATCAGATAGACAAAATCACCCTCCTGTACCGTAAAGGTAACATCGCCCAGGACGAACATATCCTCCTGGCGCACCTCAACGTTCCGATAATCAATTATATCCATTTATTCCTTGTGTCGTTTTACCAGTTCGGCGGCCAGTTCCTCAATGCGATGTCCCTTTGAGGTGAGCAGCACAATGAGGTGGTAGATCAGGTCCGATGCCTCATAAATCAGGCGGTCGTCAGTGCCGTTGGTGGCCTCGATTACGGTCTCAACAGCCTCCTCGCCAACCTTCTGGGCCATGCGGTTCACTCCACTCTTGAAGAGTGATGTGGTGTATGAGCCCTCAGGCATCTCCTTGAAGCGGCGGTCTATGAAATCCTGTAGATATGACAGGAAGTTCAGGTCAACGGAGTTCTGCTCGTTCCAGCAGGTATCAGCTCCGGTATGGCATACGGGGCCTGCGGGCTTAGCCTTTATGAGCAGGGTATCCTTGTCGCAATCCAACAGGATCTCCTTTACGTTCAGAAAGTTGCCGCTTGTTTCACCTTTGGTCCAAAGGCAGTTTCTGGAGCGGCTCCAGAATGTGACTTTTCCGGTCTCAACGGTCTTGTCATATGCTTCCTTGTTCATGAAACCAAGCATCAGGACCTTGCGTGTTACATTGTCCTGAATGATAGCGGGCACAAGACCGCCCATTTTTGCAAAATCTATATCCATCTTATGGTATAATTATAATCTTATAGGAATTTTCAAACTGCAAAGGTACTGTTTTAATTCGGGAATCGGTATCTCACCGAAGTGAAAAACGCTGGCTGCCAGAGCGGCATCGGCATTTCCCTCAATAAATGCATCCCTGAAGTGCTCTTTCTTGCCTGCTCCGCCTGATGCTATGACTGGAATGGTAAGCTCGTCAGAAAGTTTCTTCAAGGCCTCATTTGCATATCCTTGCTTTACTCCGTCATGATCCATGCTGGTAAAAAGTATCTCACCGGCGCCGCGTTCATTGGCTTCTTTGGCCCATTCAAACAGTTTGCGCTCCGTGGGTACGCGGCCTCCGTTGAGGAAACAGCGCCAACCGTCCGGTAACTGCTTGGCATCAATGGCCACCACACATACCTGTGATCCGAAATTGTGGGCTATCTCATCAATCAGCCCGGGGTTCTTGAGAGCGGCAGAGTTTACTGATACCTTATCAGCTCCTGCACTCAGCAGACGCTCCACGTCTTTTAGCTCATGTATGCCTCCGCCTACAGTGAAGGGGATTGATATGTTGGCGGCTATGCGCTCAACCAATTCTGTAAATGTTTTTCGTTCCTCGAACGATGCGGTTATATCCAGAAACACAAGCTCGTCGGCACCTTGTTCACTGTACAGGCGGCCCAGTTCAACGGGATCGCCCGCATCACGCAGGTTTACAAAGTTGGTTCCTTTTACGGTGCGTCCCTTGTTTATGTCAAGGCAGGGAATTATTCTTTTGGCAAGCATAGTTCAATTGTTGTTCAGTTCAGCAAGCTGCGCCAGTGTTACGCGGCCCTCATAATAGGCTTTACCTACTATGGCGGCGGGCAGACCGGCCTGTTTCAGTGCTATAAGGTCATCGACTGAACTCACGCCTCCGCTGGCTATGAGACCCAGCCCCGGGAACTCAGTCAGTATCTTTTTATATAGTTCTACTGCGGGGCCCTGCAGCATTCCGTCGCGGTTTATGTCAGTGCAGAGTACCTGAGTTATTCCTTTCTCTATATAGTCGTGTATAAAGTCGCTCAGAGTCAGCGCACTGTCCTCTTTCCATCCGTTTACAGATATCTTGCCGTCACGGGAATCGGCACCCAGTATTATGTGCTCCTGGCCAAAGTCTTCAATCCACTGTGCCATAAGCTCCGGCTGGCTTACTGCTGTGCTGCCTACAGTCACCATAGCGGCGCCGCAACCCAAAGCTGTTTCCAAATCAGACGTGGATTTTATTCCGCCTCCAAAGTCAACAGTCAGGTCCGTGTGCCCGGCTATAGCTTCAAGGGTGGGGTAGTTGACAATGTGCTTGCTCTTGGCTCCGTCCAGGTCAACCAGGTGGAGCCTGGTAAGACCTGCATCCTGAAAGCGCAGAGCCATATCCAGAGGGTTGTCACTGTAGGTCTTGCAGATGTTGTAGTCACCCTTGGTCAGACGTACGCATTTGCCGTCTATTATATCTATTGCAGGTATGATCTCCATAAACGCTAAATGTCAAGAAAATTTCTCAAGATACGCTCTCCTGTAGCACCGCTCTTTTCTGGGTGGAACTGAGTGGCGTAGAAGTTGTCCTTATGCAGTGAGGCACTGAACGGAAGTATGTATTCAGTCTTTGCTGCGGTCCACTCACAGACAGGAATGTAGAAACTGTGTACAAAATATACGTACTCTGGTTTGTCAAAGCCCTTGAACAGACCCTTACCTGTGGTCTCAATGGTGTTCCAGCCCATATGCGGAACCTTGTCCTCATGCTTGCCAGGAATGAACTTAAGTACGGGTACATCAAATATACCCAGACACTGGGCGTTACCCTCCTCACTGCGGCTGCACATGAGCTGCTGCCCCAGGCAGATACCTAAAACAGGCTGCTTAAGATCCTTTATTATGCGGTCCAGATTGTGGGCACGGAGATACTCCATTGTGGTGCTTGCTTCACCCACACCGGGAAATATCACCTTATCGGCACGCCTCAGCTGCTCTTCATTGTCAGTCAGCAACGCTTCAACGCCAAGACGTTTCAGCGCACCCAAGACCGAGCGTATGTTTCCGGCATTGTATTTGACTATTGCAATATTCATAAAGTGTCGGTATCCGTTTTTCAGCCGCGAAGTTACTAAGAATCCAAATATGACACAAAGGGATTGTTTCTATTTGTATTACGAATAATAGTAACTGCTAATATTCATGCCCCGCCGGAAAGGACAAAGGTGGGTGTGAGACAGTTGCTCCAGGCTACTCCAGACCCATCCGATGCCTAAACACCGATCGCCTCCCTTTTAATCCCCTTCGGGACTTAACGGTCGTTGGACGCAACGGTGTTCTTAACGGCATCTCTGTGGGCCTTCCGCTTACGCCCTCCACAAATACTCACAGCCACTCTTTGCCCTTTCTCGGCTCAGTGTATGGGGGGAAAACAAAAACTGGTGAGCGCGTGCCCACCAGCTATTTTTAGTTAAAAGCTCGGTTAAGGACAAACGGGTCGAATGTAAAAACACTGACTGCGTGATTTGGATCCAATCGTATAAGTGCCACTGTTATCTGATGATAATAATAAATATGATGCTGCATATGATGGAGTCATCCACGAATTTGGATCATCATCTAGCGTACTTGCCCAATAATTACCTATAGGTATAAGTATAAAATGACCTTTAAATCCATCTTTATTACTTGTTACTTTAAAATACGTATAGGATTGATTATAACCAAAAATATTATTCTTAATACATTCAATCTTTTCCCATGTACAATTATCAATCAATTCTTTCATTTCATCTTTTGTAGGCATACGCCATTCAGCGCTCCACATAACATGTGCTGCATCATCTTCTGGTTGTAGGGTGGTTAAATAATCTACAAATCCTTCATATCCATAAGAACTATCGGTACAGTATTTAGTCAGTTGGGTTCCACTACCGTTCTTGCAGAATCTGTTTTCTGTCCAACCATTATTATAATTATAAGTAGTGTCGCCCCATTGAAATGTGCCTCCAGAATATTCAGGATATGATGCTCCTATGTTACATGTCGCCCACTTTACACTTAATCCAAGATCTACATACTCGCTAACAGCATGTTTTACAATAACTACACACTTGGCGGTTACACCCATACATGTTGCAGTAATAGTGGCTGTGCCTTCAGAACCCAGGATAACATACACATCTCGACCTGTTATTTCATCATACCCCCATGTGGATGCAGAAAGTGATGCGACAGCAGGATTATCCGATTTCCATGTAATTGGAAAGTAATTGTAACTAACGCTATCTATCTTGGCATCAGCATATAATTCTAAGTACCGATAATCTTGTAAAGCAACGATAGTATCTTTATTTAATTCAACCCTAGAAATGCCTTTCCAAGTTTCAGATTTACATACAGGTCTTACATAACAACTACGACAACGTTCAGCGGAACTCAATATAAATCCCATCTCATTGTAATCCCTATTCACAATTTGAATGGTTTGTGCACCTTTACCCCAACCATCATTTAACCAGTATTGACCGTATGCGTAATAGAGGCTAGCACCACTTTTATCCAACTTAGCCGGTATAAAAATTGACTTGTCTGTGTAACCCTCAATTTTACTAGTAATCTTATAGCCATTTACATCACCTTGAGCAACCCATTCACAAATGGTATTTCCTATCAGTTCTTGATATTGTTCTGGGGTGGGTATTTTCCAATTTCCGCCCCATAAAACGTTGGCTACATCATCCTCATCATCCAATGGGCTAGACAAATGATTATCGCCATCGTATTTAGCTAAAGTAGGACTACCACTCATATACCACTTGTAAGTATTCCAGTTATATTTATTTTTGGTCTCAGTTTCGCCCCATGCATAATAGTCTCCAAGGTCTTCTGGTTTTTCGGCTCCTACGTTACACGTCGCCCAATTGACACTCAAACCCAAGTCTACATATTCTTTAACGAGTTGAATAGCAAGAGTGTTAAAAGCTCTGACTTCTCCTTTGAACCATACGCCACCTTGATATACAAAAGCACAGTAGTAATACTTACGGCCAGCTTTCAAATCTAAGGCTGTCAGGGTGTAGTTATTGTGGCTGTCTAATTCTTTAGCAAATAGTTCTGTGCTATTATCGGATGTAATGTTCTCTTCCAGAGAATATAGTATTCCTACTTTAATCTCACCATTACCAGGTGTAATATTTGCAGTTCCGGATAATACTGCCGTATGTGTTGAAACCTCAGTAGCATCACCGGTTACAGCCACAGCCTTTTCTTGTGTTTCTAAGCCTTTCTCATCATTACAAGATATTATTCCCAGGAATAGAGCAGATATTGAAAGAAATGTGATAATCCTTTTCATAATAAAACAATTACTGGTTCACAAATATAGACTTATTAATACTCAAAGCAAAGGTAAGTAACACAAAAGTATCAGACTGAAGTGAACTTTTTTGTGCGGAATATTTGGAGGTTTGGTACCAAATTTAGTACCTTTGCGCAAATGCCTAATGAAAACTATGAGTACTAAGGAAAAACTAAAGGAAAGGTTTAAGAAGAAACCTAAGGATTTTACTTATGAGGAGACCGTTTGCTTGCTTGAATATTTGGGGTACAAGGTACACAACAAGGGGGCGACATCGGGCTCTCGTGTGCGGTTTAAAAATGAGCAAATTGGTGAATACATTGATATTCATCGGCCTCACCCGGGGAGTATTATGAAAGAGTGGATGATTAATACCATTTATGAACACTTAAAGAGTAACAAACTGATATGAACGAAAATATGGATTTTTTGGAGTATAAGGGCTATAAGGGAAGCGTTGAGTACAGCAAGGAGGACAATTGTCTTTGCGGTAAGGTACAGGGCATGAGCAAGGCTCTGATCCTTTATGAGGGTCAGACTCTGGACGAGTTGCGCAGGGATTTTGAGGCTGGCATTGACAGTTATATTGAGGGTTGTATGGCTGATGGCAAGGAGCCCGATAAACCATACAGCGGACGTCTGAATTTGAGAATGTCATCGGAACTTCATTCACGTGTGGCTCATTTTGCATCGGCCACGGGTACTACTATCAATGACTTTATTAATAAAGCCATTGTTGATGAGCTGGCTCATTCTGCAGTATTTTGATACAAAACGTGCAATTGGGGTCTGTCCCCAATTGTACTATACACTAAATTCTTGCTCCCCTTAAGAAGGGGAGTTTTTTTTCTTAAGGGGAGCCGTAATTCTACATTTCACAATATACATCTTTAAAATTAGGGATAAAATGAGTAAATTTGCGGCAAATTTCGGGGCGGGGTCCCCGGATTAAAGTAGCAATAGTTTGAATATCAGTAAATTATAATGAAAAAGTTCGCTGAACGTGGACAACTTGACTTGTCAAAAGTCAACAAGGAGGTGTTGGAAGACTGGCTTAAGGAAGATCTTTTTGCCCGCAGCATAAAGGAGCGTGAAGGTTGCCCTTCATTTGTATTCTATGAGGGACCTCCCTCGGCTAACGGAATGCCCGGTATCCACCACGTTATGGCACGTACCATTAAGGACACTTTCTGCCGCTACAAGACCATGTGCGGCTATCAGGTAAACCGTAAGGCCGGCTGGGATACCCACGGACTGCCGGTTGAGCTTGGAGTAGAAAAGAAACTGGGCATAACCAAGGAGGATATAGGCAAGAAGATTTCTGTTGATGACTACAACATGAACTGCCGTACCGAGGTTATGAAGTACAAGGCCCACTGGAGTGACCTGACACAGAAGATTGGTTACTGGGTGGACCTGGACAATCCCTACATCACATATGATAATCGCTATATAGAGACCCTCTGGTGGCTGCTCAAGCAGCTTTACGGCAAGGGTTATCTTTATAAAGGATATACCATCCAGCCTTATTCACCCGCAGCAGGTACAGGCCTTTCCAGCCATGAGCTGAACCAGCCCGGCTGCTATCGTGATGTCAAGGACACCACCGTTACCGCACAGTTCACGATGACTGATCCCAAGCCTGAGATGACAGGGTGGGGCACACCGGTGTTCCTGGCATGGACCACAACCCCGTGGACTCTGCCTTCAAATACCGCACTCTGCGTAGGTAACAAGATTGACTATGTGGCAGTACGTACTTACAATCCGTATAACGGTCAGCCCATTACCGCTGTTATGGCTAAGGAGCGTCTCTCTGCCTACCTTGACCCCAAGGGCGCTGAGCTGGCTCTTGACTCATACACACAGGGTGATAAGATAATCCCTTACCGGATTGTGGGCGAGTACAAGGGTGCAGACCTGGTAGGCATGCACTACAAGCAGCTCTTCCCGTGGGTTAAGCCTGTATTCAAAGCTGATGACGGCTCAATCCAGACATCCGATGCCGGTTTCCGCGTAATTCCCGGTGATTACGTAACCACTGAGGATGGTACCGGTATAGTACACATAGCACCCACATTCGGTGCCGATGACGCATTCGTAGCCAAGGCCGCCGGCATACCTTCACTCTTTATGATCAACCGCAAGATGGAGACCCGTCCCATGGTTGACTTTACCGGTAAGTACTGGCTGATGGATGAGTTGGATCCTGATTTTGTAAAGAACTGCGTTGATGCAGACCTTTACAAGGAGTATCAGGGCGCCTATGTCAAGAACGCATATGATCCCAAGTTCAATGAGGGTGGCAAGTATGATGAGGCTGCCGCATCAAAGGCTGAGGATCTTAACGTTTATCTGTGCATCCGCATGAAGCAGGAGGGCACAGCTTTTAAGATTGAAAAGCACGTCCACAACTACCCGCACTGCTGGCGTACTGATAAGCCTGTGCTCTACTATCCTTTGGACAGCTGGTTTATCAAGGCATCGGCCGCACGCGAGAAGATGATGGAACTCAACAACACCATCAAATGGAAGCCTGAGTCAACCGGTACAGGCCGTTTCGGCAAGTGGCTTGAGAACCTGAATGACTGGAACCTGAGCCGCAGCCGCTACTGGGGTACTCCGCTGCCCATATGGCGCAATGATGAGGGCGATGAGCTGTGCATCGGCTCTGTTGAGGAACTCTATAACGAGATTGAGAAGGCTGTCAAGGCCGGTGTGATGAAATCCAACCCGTTCAAGGAGAAAGGTTTTGTACCCGGTGTATATACAGCTGAAAACTACGATAAGATTGACCTGCACCGTCCGTACGTGGATGACATAGTACTGGTATCAGAGGCCGGCCGCCCGATGAAGCGTGAACTTGACTTGATAGACGTGTGGTTTGACAGCGGTGCCATGCCGTTTGCCCAGATGCACTATCCGTTTGAGAACAAGGAACTGATTGATAACGGTACAGTTTTCCCGGCCGATTTCATTGCCGAGGGTGTTGACCAGACACGCGGTTGGTTCTATACATTGCACGCCATTGCTACAATGGTCAAGGGTGGTGTTTCATTCAAGACTGTGATTTCAAACGGTCTTGTGCTTGACAAGAACGGCAACAAGATGTCCAAGCGTCTGGGTAATGCCGTTGATCCGTTTGAGGAGATTGAGAAATTTGGCAGTGATGCCCTGCGCTGGTACATGATAACCAATGCCCAGCCTTGGGATAACCTTAAGTTTGATGAGGAGGGCGTTAAGGATGTCACCCGCAAGTTCTTTGGCACATTGCACAACACATACAAGTTCTTTGCCCAGTATGCCAACGTAGATGGTTTCACCAACTCAGAGGTGCAGATACCTGTGGCTGAGCGTCCTGTAATGGACCGCTGGATACTGAGTGAGCTCAATTCACTCACTAAGGATGTCCGCGAGAGTCTTGATGACTACGAGCCTACACGTGCAGGCCGTCTGATTACCAACTTTGTGAATGACTACCTGTCCAACTGGTATGTTCACCTTACACGTGACCGCTACTGGGGCAGTAGCATGAGCCAGGACAAACTGGCCGCATATCAGACTCTTTATACATGCCTGGAGACAGTGGCAAGACTCATGTCACCTATAGCTCCGTTCTACTCAGACCGTCTGTACCGTGACCTTACCGCAGTTACTTTAGGTGCTCCGCAGTCTGTTCATCTGGCTGAGTTCCCCAAGTGTGATGATGCTCTTGTTGACAAGGAACTTGAGACCCGTATGGAGCTGGCACAGAAGCTCACCTCAATGGTACTTGCCCTGCGTAAGCGTGATGACGTAAAGATAAACGTGCGCAAGCCGTTGCAGAAGATACTTATTCCCGTTACCGCCGAGCTCCGCTCACATCTGGAGCCTGTCAAGGAGCTTATCCGTGATGAGGTGAACGTGAAGGAGGTTGAGTTCGTGGAGGGTGCTACAAGCGTTCTGGTCAAGAAGGTAAAGTGTAACTTCAAGGTGCTGGGCAAGAAGTTCGGTCCGCTTATGAAGGGTGTAGCCGCAGCAGTACAGAACATGAGTCAGGAGGATGTGGCTGCTCTTGAGCAGAACGGCAGCTTTACATTTGATATAAACGGTACTTCCGCTACTGTTGATACCACTGAGGTTGAGATATTCAGTGAGGATATACCGGGATGGGTAGTAGCCAACGAGGGCACACTGACCGTTGCACTTGACATACAGCTTACTGATGAACTTAAGCGTGAGGGTGTAGCCCGTGAACTCAAGAAACGTATCCAGGATTCGCGTAAGCAGAACGGTCTGGAGATAACTGACCGCATCAAGGTGATGTTGAGTTCCGGTGCAGAGACTGATCCTGCCGTCCGTGAGTATGAGGAGTGGATCAAGAGCCAGGTACTGGCTGATTCAATTGAACTTGTTCCCGGCATGGAGCAGGGTGAGGATATCTCATTCGACGATTACACGTTCAAACTGATAATAGAGAAAATATAACAATAACCTTAACCAATTAAAATTCCCCGCTATGGCAGAGAAGAACCGCTATTCTGATGAAGAGCTTGAGGAGTTCCGTCAGATAATCAATGAAAAACTTGAGATTGCACAGAGGGACTATGATGCTCTCAAGGCTTCACTCATGAATGCCGACAACAACAGTACTGATGACACATCGCCTACCTATAAGGTTCTTGAAGAGGGCGCCAACACCCTTTCAAAAGAGGAGACCACACGTCTGGCCCAGCGTCAGATGAAGTTCATCCAGTCACTTCAGGCCGCTTTGGTCCGCATAGAGAACAAGACCTACGGAATATGCCGTGAGACAGGCAAGCTCATCCCCAAGGAGCGTCTCCGCGCAGTGCCTCACGCTACTCTCTGCATAGAGGCTAAGCAGAACAAGCATTGATCTAAAGAGATGGATATTTTTCAGCCGGAGGGCAAAAAGAGCTCCCGTCAGGGGATGCTTGCGCTGGCAATAATCTTGTTGGTGCTTGTTATTGACCAGATTATCAAGATTCTGGTCAAAACAAACATGTCCCTGGGTGAAAGCATAGACATTACATCCTGGTTCAAGATACTGTTTGTTGAGAACAATGGTATGGCTTTTGGAATGGAGATAATGGGTAAGTTGTTCCTTTCCATTTTCAGGATAATAGCCATAGCGTTCTTTCTCTGGTATCTGTTCAAGATTGTAAATAAAGGCTTCCCTACGGGTTACATCGTAACGGTGGCGTTCGTGGTAGCCGGTGCAACGGGTAATCTCATTGACTGCATGTTCTACGGGCTGATGTTCAGCGAGAGTATGTACGGTCCGGATGGGATCTCCGTCATTATGCCGTTAGGTGACGGCTATGCGCCGTTCCTGTACGGCAAGGTGGTGGATATGTTCTATTTCCCGCTATGGACATGGCCTGATTGGGTTCCGTTCATCGGCGGGGATATATTCTTTGGTCCGGTATTCAATTTTGCCGATGCCTGCATAACATGCGGAGTGCTGGCATTGCTCCTGTTCTATACCAGGTACGTGAATATGGGCCTTCATTATCATGAACCGGAGGAGCCGGAAACAACCCAAACAACCGGTGCTGATGAGGAGGGGTGATTTCCTGGCCCTGGTGCTGCTTTGCGTCATTCTGTCCGGTTGCCGTCTGAACCGTCCTGATGATGTCCTTTCTCCCAAAAAAATGGAGCAGTTCCTCTATGATTATCATCTGGCACAGGCTGTGGCGCAGGAGCTGCCCCGTGAGGAGAAATATACTACTGATGCCTATATTGATTGGGCTTATAAGAAAAACGGCATCACCAAAGAGGAGCTTGACCGTTCACTCATATGGTACACACGTTATCCTAAAGAGTTTGCCAAGATTTACAAGCGCCTGTCAAACAGGGTGGATGATGAATACAAGGCGGCCAGTAAGGCGTTATCACAGATAGAGAAGAAATCCATTGCAATCCAATCCGGTGACAGCGTTGACCTGTGGTATCTGGGTAAGACGGCTCTGCTCAATACATCGGGCATGATGGGCAAACTGACATATCGTGTCAATAAGGATACCACATTTTACAATGGTGATACCATCTGCCTTAATATGGACGGGTTGTTTGTGTCAACTGATACAGTCTTACCCCATTATGCATATATATCGTTGTCTGCATATTATGGTGATACCCTGACTACCGCCGATACCATACTTGAGAGCTCGGGCAGGGTGGAACTATCTGTAGTGCTTGACTCTAAAAAGGATTTTACAAGTATAAGCGGTTCAATCAATTACCTGGATTCTACCGATAACAGGAACGGCCTGATGATCCTTTCAAATCTGGAACTGATGAGGTATCATGAGAAGGCTGTGATAGATACCGCGCAATCCGTTCTATCTGTTCCTGCGCCTGAACTCTGAGCAGACTATGGCTGTGGCTATTGCCACGTTCAATGACTCTGATGTCTTGGCTCCTTGCGGCCAGTTGGGTATATAAAGCCTGCGATTGACTGCCTTGCCGGTTTCTGCGCTGATGCCGTTTCCCTCATTTCCCATTATTATCACTCCGTTGCGGGATAATTCTGCATCATAGATTATATCCCCGTTCAGGAATGTGCCGTAAACGGGAACGTTGACGGGTAATTGGCCTATGGCTTTTGCCAGATCCGTATAATGGACCTTGACCCTTGCAATGGCGCCCATGGTGGCCTGAACGGCTTTGGGGTTGTAAATATCAGCGGTACCCCTGGTGCAGAATATGTCTTTTATTCCAAACCAGTCAGCAATGCGTACTATTGTTCCCAGGTTACCGGGATCCTGAACGTCATCAAGCGCCAGCACGAGATTTTCTTTTGCAGTATCATAGAGTGTTGTGGCGTAATCGGGAATGCGGAATACGGCAAGCACATCCTGGGGGTTCTGCAATAGGCTTGCTCTCTTCAGTTCATCAGGAGTGACGGCCTCAATGCGTTGAGCGGAGATATGCCGGTGGGTTTCAATCCAGTCCTGAGTGGAGATGAGCAGAGTGCAGCTGAAAATGCCCATAAGCTCCTGTACGGTCTTGTGTCCTTCAGCTACAAAAAGGCCTTTTTCTGCGCGGAACTTCTTCTGTTCCAGACTCTTGATGTTTTTTATATCGTTTTTGCTCAGCATACAGACTTATTTAGGCTGCGTAAAGATAACTATTTTTTAAAATAGGTTTTTGACTTGCCATTGACTTTAGTTACCTTTGACCTTCGGTCCAAGAAAGGCGGTGTCTCGGAATAAAAAGAAGTAAACTTCTTTTTTTCTCTCGGCTTGCACTATCTTTGTATGATAAATGAACAGGGTGCTGAAATATATGGTGATTGCTGTGACGGCTCTTATGGGGCTGGCATCCTGTTCTGTATACAAATATGTGCCGGAAGGTCAATATCTGCTTGATAAAGTTGAGGTTGTATCAACAGACAAGACAGTGCAGGATGTCTCTAAACTTAAGAACCTTTCCAGTCAGACTCCAAATTCGCGCTGGTTCGGTCTGTTCCGTTTCCCGCTACGGATATATTCTCTTTCCAACCCGGATAATACGGGCAGGTGGTTGAACCGTATGTTACGTAATGCAGGTGAGCCGCCGGTTATATATGACCAGCTGCTGGCAGAGACATCATGTGCTGACATGAAGCGCTCTATGATGAACTCCGGTTATCTCAATGCCGATGTTACAGTATCAACCAAGGAGGGCCGTCGCCCTAAGACTACAGTACAATATAATGTCACTCCGGGTAAGATGTTTGTGGTTGATACCATAAGATATACTGTTCAGGACAGTCTGATAGAACGCATTATCTATAACAACAGCAGTCAGACTCTTCTGGTTCCGGGTATGAACCTGGATGCAAGTATTCTGAATGATGAACGTAACCGTATAGTGGAACTGGTGCATCGTTACGGATACTACCGGTTTAACCGGGATTACATATCTTTTGTGGCTGATACCGCTGCCGGGAGTGACAAGGTGGGCTTGAGGATGATTGTTGCGCCGGAGAGTGTTGACGAGTACGGAAAGGTTCATCCTCACAGGCAATACAACATCTCATCTATTGATTATATCCTGTCAGACAGGGATGGTAATATCCCGGGGACTACGATTGCCGCTGTTGCCGATACATGCAACGGATTCAGGCTCATTCACTCTGCTACTGATGATAAACCACAGCTTCGTTCCAAGGTTGTGGATGTACATTCATACCTAAGGGAGGGTATGCTGTACAATTCAGATTCCATATCCAAGACATATTCATCACTTTCACGATTGGGTATCCTGAGATACTCCAATATCAGTCTTGATACTATTGGCGGTGAGAGAAATAAGCTTAAAGCCAATGTTCTCATGGTGAGTCAGCCCAAACACTCATTCTCGTTGGAGATGGAGGGTACAAATACTGCCGGTGATCTGGGTGCTGCCGCATCTATGTCACTTACTGACAGAAACCTGTTCAGGGGTTCTGAGCAGTTGACTCTTAAACTGCGCGGCGCATATGAATCCATTACCAATCTGCCGGGTTATTCAGGTGATACCTATCTGGAATACGGTATGGAGGCTAATCTTGATTTCCCTGAGTTTCTGGCGCCGTTCATAAGTCAGGAACTGCAACGTCGCAGTCAGGCCACGTCCCGTTTCAGTTTCAAGATTAATGCACAGCGCCGTCCGGAGTTCCAGAAGACTATTTTCTCTGCCGGCTGGAGTTACAAGTGGAGTGCCAGGAATGAGTCCTGGCAGAAGACTCATCAGCTTGATGTACTTGACTTGAACTATGTGGTTGTTCCTTGGATATCGGATCATTTCAGGGCAGAGTATCTGGATCAGATTACATCGGCCAAATCTATCCTCAAGTACAGTTATGAGGATCTGCTTATCACAAAACTGGGATACACATATTATTACTCCAATGCAGGCGTGAATTCAGTCGCACCGTTCCAGTATTCAGTCCGTGTGGGAATAGAAACATCGGGTAATATGCTGAACCTGTTGTCTGAGCCGTTGGGATTTGACAAGAATGACAACGGTCAGTATAAGTTTCTTGGAGTAGCGTTTGCCCAATATGTCAAGCATGACTTCTCTTTTACGGCCAATTGGCGTTTAAACAGGATAAACAACCTGGTGGCTCATCTGGAATGGGGTATAGCAATACCGTATGGCAATTCTACCAGTTTGCCTTTTGAAAAACGATATTTTGCCGGCGGAGCCAACAGCGTCAGAGGTTGGGCCGTACGCGGGCTGGGTCCCGGCACATACAGTGGTGATGACAAGACTATTGATTACATCAAGCAGTCCGGTGACATAAAACTTGGAGCCAGCATTGAATACCGTTCCAAGTTATTCTGGAAGTTGAATGGTGCTGCTTTTGTGGATGCCGGTAATATTTGGACTATGCGTGATTACGCGGAGCAACCGGGCGGTGCATTTGGCTTCAACACATTCTACAAGCAGATAGCAGTCTCCTACGGTTTGGGACTGAGGCTTGATTTCAGTTTCCTTGTGTTGAGACTGGATGGTGGTATCAAAGCATATAATCCGTCCGGGACCACCATGTACAGGAAACTTCCTTTGATTCATCCTTCCATGAACAGAGATTTCACTCTCCATCTTGCGGTAGGATATCCGTTCTGACCATTAAAACACATTTGGATTATGAAGAAAGAAATAAGACAATATAAAAATGAAGATTTATTTTATGAGTCTGTCAAGTGGAAGCAGCGGCAACTGCTACTATCTTGGTACAGACGAACATGCAATCCTGATTGATGCCGGCATCCCTGTAAAACAGATCAAGGGATATCTCAAGGATGTGGGTATCCCGTTTGAGAAGATTATGGCAGTGTTTGTAACCCATGATCACGCTGACCACATCAAGGCACTTGGTAACCTGGGTGAGAAATGTGCCATACCTGTTTATGCCACCCGTGAAACTCATGAGGGTATAAACAACAACTACTGTATGACAGAGAAACTGTCCAGTTCAGTGCGTTTTATTGAGAAGGAGGCTCCCTTCCGGTTTCATGAATTTGTGATAACTCCGTTTGAGGTTCCTCATGACGGTACAGACAATGTGGGTTATCGTATTGAGGTGGACGGCAAGGTGTTCTGCTTTGTGACTGACCTTGGTCATATTACAGAGACTGCTTCCAAGTATATACTGCAGGCCAATTATCTCATCATGGAGGCCAATTATGATGAGGATATGTTGCGTATGGGTAACTATCCGCAGTTCCTTAAGGACCGTATTACGAGTCCTCGCGGTCACTTGAGCAATAAGACTACCGCCAGGTTCCTGGCAGAGAATATGACGCCGGACCTTAAGAACATCTGGCTCTGTCATCTTAGCGGTGAGAATAACCACCCTGAAATAGCTTACAAGACCGTAGAGTACGAACTCCGTAGCGTAGGCATCATCCCTGGCAAAGATGTCCAACTCTGTGCGTTAAAGCGCACCACCCCCAGCCAACTCTATATTTTTGAATAATTGAGAATTGACGCAGGTACGAGCGTATTGGAGCGAGTGAGGCGACGAACGAGACCGCGGTCCCGGAGGGCCGCCAAGCTCCCGAAGGGAGCGCTTTCGCGGAAGCGAAATAAAAAAAGGAACCCTGAATCCCTGGCGCGAATACGAAAAAGGAGGTCATCGAGACCTCCTTTTTCGTGTACGCGATCAGGGATTCGAACCCTGGACCCATTGATTAAGAGTCAATTGCTCTACCAACTGAGCTAATCGCGCAAATGCTTTCCTGAAAAGCGTTGCAAAGGTATTGCTTTTAATTGATTCTCCAAAAAGAAAAGATAACTTTTTTACAAAAAAATGATGCCCTGAACACAACTGTCCAGGGCATCAATAGAGAAAACATATTAATCAGTTCCTGTCTTCACCAAAATCGTAAACGGTTTTTGGCACGAGTTCTATATAGTCAAACAGGAACTCTGCCTTGCTGCTGTCCAGAAGCTGTTTGATTCTGAGATAATATACAGTGTTGCTAGTCAAATACTCTGTGGCCATAATGAGGCGTCCCATAGTGTTTATTGAACGATGTGGATCTCCATTAACTGTTTGCTGAGAGACCGAACCTTTCATCCATCCTCTGTTCTTCATTGCCTTATCCAAGGCATCAATGGCCTCCTCATCATATTCATCATCGTTTATCTTATAATCATCATCTGAGAACCAACCAATATTGCGGGTGTCATTAAGCTGGCTGGCCTTAAGGTCTACGGGAATACCCAGAGGAACCCAGTCTGTCATCTGCAGCTCCTGTCCCGGTGCAATGCCGGCCAGATAGTTCTGAACAATGCCACACAGGTTATTGCATCGTATTGACAATCTGATCTGCCAGGTTCCGTCATGCGGAATAGGCGGCAGTTTTACATACATGTCAAAGTTACCCTCAATGTCAATGCCGTCACCTTCATAGGCATAGCTGTTCTTGGCTGGTGCACGCACTGACAGTGTGTAGTCTGAGATAAATGATACAAAGTTTGTAGGATCTTTGTATCCTGTGCCAATCTTCTCGTCGCTTTGAGGATTGCGCTGACGTCCTCCGGATGTAATGAAGTCAGGTGAGAGGGTGGTGCAGTCTACCCTGATGCGGCGGTCAAGAATATCTTCCCTTACTTTTTTGTCATATTGAAGGATTCCGTCAATGTAGTAATAGTTACCATTCATGGACGACTGTTTGTCTACCTTCATTTCACCGACAGAAAGTATCTTTATGCCTCTCTCTTTTGATCCCTTGAAATCCAATGTTCCGTTACCCTCTCTGTCGCGACGGTTGATATAAACAGAGCCGAGCTTTCCGTTTGTGTAGTCAGTTGATATTCTCATCAGAGTTCTTTGAGCCACGGGTTCAAAGTAGTCCTCCGGATCAGTAATCTTTGCATTGTAGATTCCTATGATATCCTTTCGGCCATTGATTATGTTTATATCTGCGTAGAACGGCAGGATATGATAAGCGATGAATCTGTTCAACGGATTCAAAGGATTGGTGTAATCCTGCATAATGGAATCCACTCCGTTATACTCATCATATATTTTCTTGGCATATTCAAGCATTGACTTTTCCGGTGCAGAAGCATCAGGGAGAACGCAGCTGATTCCATGACTCCTATATAAAGTGTCCGGTTCAACAAGCAGGGTGAACATGGTTTTTCTTTTTTCCCAATAGTACACTTTGTACTTGTTGCCTGCAGATGTCAGTTCAATGCCTTTGTAGACGGAATCATAGTCTATTTTGTAATCATCATCATAATACGTGTTCAGGAGATTATGATAACCGGTCAGTTTGAGAGCCTCACTGAACAGTCTGGTATTAGGATCATTGTCTACAAGGTCGTAGACGTAGTCACCTGTAAAGTCTATGCAGTTGTCTATGAGATGTACTACACCGTTCTCACAGGTGTCATCCCTTGCTATGATGACAGAATTATGATTGAGTCGTCTTCTAAGTTCGTATACACCATCCGGGGCGCCTTCTTTGGCTGCCGAATCAAATGTGAGAATAAGATATCTGTCGTTGAGATTGACCTTAGGGAACGGTCCTTCAACCATTTCTCCAACAAAACAGGTAATGTCAAGCAGATGTGTCCAGGCCAGTGTGTCGCACACTTCACCGGGGAGGTCTTCTACGCAGGTGTAGACAGTACCGTCCTTAATGGAGCGTTCTTCAAGAAATCTCTGAATACTTGCGTTGTTGGGTGCAAAGCAGGTATGCTCTCCGTATGTGGACAATTCTCCCCATACGCCGGCTTTCTTGAGAACTTTGACAAACTCGCTGAAATCAGGATTATTTTCCAGGTTTGAAGCTATTGTCTGGCCACTGAAGGTGTAGTAAGTGCCGGGGTGTTGCTCTTCCCAGCATCCGGAAAAGGTTAATGAAAACAACGCCAAACTGGCGATGAATGCTCCAAGGATAAACTTTCTCATATGTTAATCGGTTACTATAGTATCAATTATAATAATTATACATTCATGGCCGTAAAGTTAAATATAGAATTCAAAAAATATTTAAAACTTGAAGAATTTCTTTGCATTCCAATAAGAGATATCTTCAATCATCTGCTCAATACGTGTCATTTCACTTGCGGGAATCTCTCCTTTTTCCACATCGTTGCCTATAAGATTGCACAGTATGCGGCGGAAATATTCATGACGGGCGTATGATACGAATGAACGGCTGTCAGTAAGCATACCTACAAATCTTGACAGCAGTCCAAGCATGCTGAGAACCTGCATCTGCTGTTCCATTCCGTTCTTCTGGTCCAGGAACCACCAGCCTGCACCAAGCTGTATCTTGCCGGGTACGCTTCCGTCCTGGAAGTTGCCTATGGTGGTGCCCACCATCTCAAAGTCAGACGGGTTAAGATTATAGATTATGGTTTTTGTGAGTTTGTCCATGCTGTTCAGGGTGTCAAGATAACGGTTCATGGCCTTGGCGGTCATTACCTGTGACATTGAGTCAAAACCTGTATCTTTACCTATGAGCTTGAACATCTTGCTGTTCTGGTTGCGTATTACGCCGTAGTGAAACTGCTGGGTCCAGCCGGTATCTGCATCCATTTTTCCGAATTCTATGAGCATGGCGCTCTTGAACTTGCGTATTTCTGAATCAGAAAGGGCTGTGCCTCCGTAAACTTTTGCAAATATCGCATCCAGTTCAGCGGGAGTGAAATCATCGGCGTAGAACTCCTCCATTCCGTGGTCGCTAAGACGGCATCCTTGCTCCTCAAAGTATTTGTGGCGTATGAGCAACGCCTTTACAATGTCATCAAAGCAGTTGATAGATACACCGCTTACCTTTGACAGTTTGTCAATGTAATCACGATATGCAGCGGGGTTCTCGACGGTCATTGCCATATCGGGACGCCAGGTGGGCAGTACCTTTACCTTGAATCCGCTCTCGCGTACCTGCTTGTGGTATTCAAGTGAATCAACGGGGTCATCGGTGGTGCATACTGCCTCAACATTGTAGTGGAGCATGAGGTTGCGGGCGCTGAATTCAGGGCTGGCAAGTTTCTCATTGCACTCATCATATATCTCCTTGGCGGTATCGGGATTCAGGACCTTGTCTATTCCAAAGCAGGTCTTGAGCTCCAGGTGTGTCCAGTGGTAGAGCGGGTTGCGCATGCAGTAGGGCATGGTCTCAGCCCATTTCTGGAACTTGTCCCAATCAGATGCATCGCCGGTAATATATTTCTCTGCTACACCGTTGGTACGCAGGGCACGCCATTTGTAATGGTCACCTCCCAGCCACAATTCTGTAATGGAGCGAAACTTGTGGTCCTCAGCTACCTCCTGAGGATTAAGGTGGCAGTGGTAGTCTATTATGGGCAGTTTCTTTGCGTGGTCGTGAAACAGATGTTCTGCGGTCTTGGACTGAAGCAGAAAGTTCTCATGAATGAACGGTTTGTTGGTCATATGGGTTGTAATAATATGGTTTGCAATAGGTTTAAAACAGACGTGCTATATGTCTGTCCTGAATATTCTCTTTTACTTGCAGGGCTATTACCTCTGCATTACGTTTAAGAGCGGGGTAGAATTCATCGCCCAGTTCTGCCGCAATCTTGTAGCTTACGTGTACAAGCTGGCGGAAGTCAGGGTTGTAGAGAGGATCCTGGAGATTATGCCTCAGGGCACGTGCATATTCACTGCCGCTCCATGATTCAATCTGTTTTGCTGTAGGTAATTTGGCGGGATTTATGTCAATGACTGTGGCGTATGGTATGCACAGCTCCTCCATACGGTCAAGTGCCGATACGGCTATCTTTTTGGCCAGGTTGAGAGCCTGCTCGTCACCAAGAGCCAGACCTATGTTCTCTTCAAGCCAGGTAGTTCCTGCGGTCTTGATGTGTATGCCTTTGTCATACTGTCTGATAAGCCGGCCCATAATGGGGTAGATTGAGAATTTGTCACTGCCTGAGTGTATGCTTAATTTGAGCCCTGCGGGCAAGTCAAATTCTTTTACCGCAAAGTCTATTACCATGAGATCCTCACGGAATTCCTTTTCAAATTGCACGGTATCACCCACATAATCAACGCCTTTGTTGAAACGGCCTGTAAACTTTGGCGCAATTGTCTGAGCGGGAATCTGCTCTTGAGCCAGAGCGCTCAGTATGAAGAATATCTCAATGGGAGTCTGCGGAGCATCCACTTCATCCATTGAAACCTCTGTCACAAAATTGTCGGCACCTTTTCTGCTTGCAATATGGCGGTAAATGCGGCCTGCCTCCTGTGTCGCATATAGGTATTTTCCGGCCATGGATTCCAAAAGCTTGCGGTCAACTTTGAAAGGCTCATCAATACCGGGGATACATAACGTACCAGTGTATTTAAGATTGCTGTCAACGAATTTGCTTATAGAATCCGCATCGGCGGTTTTGCCTATATAATCAGCTACATCAATCGTAAAGAAATCAGAGGCGTCAATGAAACGGTCCACGTTGTTCATATTGATGTGGTCTGCATCAACAAAATAAGGTTTCTTGTACCCGAGAGCTTTTACTGCCTCATCTGCTTCCTGACGCGTGTGGATGGGTTCGGTGCCTATAATCTGATGCTCACGGTTGGATTTGTTCCATACAGGTACAAACTCAAAGGGATATTTTCCGGCAGCTTCAATGAGTGCAGCGAGCTGGGCTTTCCCCTCGTGTGAGAAACGGTCACCAATTCCAAAAGAATATTTTCCTATTTTCATAATTACAAAGATATGTTTTCAATCGCAAATATTGAATCCGGCTTCTCTTAAAAAAACGGTTGAACGACCGGAATCGTCGTTGATCAGCCTGACGCTGAAAGCCGGGAATTCACGCCTCACGGGATAGCCGGAGCGCAGTCCTTCAAATCCGGATACATCTTTTCTGAGCATTGAATCATCTGATTTGATGTCATATGAATGCAGGATAGCTTCAGCAAGTACGCTTTGCGGCTTTTTGCCGGTTGTATCGATAGAGAATTCTACGGGGTACGCAGGGAGTGGCATATCACTTATCTCCCAGTTCTGGCAGGGCAGGTCAAAGAAACGCCCCAGTGCCTGTACGCACATCATGGTTCCGGTTGCTTTACCGTCAGCTGAGTATCCTGCTATATGGGGCGTGCCGCAGTATAGCAGTTGGAGCAGTTCACTGTCAATATCGGGCTCATTCTCCCAGACATCAAGAGCGGCTGCACGTATTCTTTTCTGCCTTAGGATATCTTTGAGCGCTTCACCGTCAACAACCTCACCGCGAGAGGAGTTTATTAGAATCTGATTTGCGTTCAGCATGGAGAGCCTGGCTTTGTCAAACAGATGATAAGTGGCATCATCTCCGTCAAGGGACAACGGAACGTGCAAGGATATTATGTCACATTCTTTTATTATCTGTTCCAGTGTTCTGAAAGCATCCGCGCCTTCCCTGCGGGCTCGGGGTGGGTCACAGAGCAGTACCCTGAATCCCAGCAGAGCAGCCAGACGCGCCACTTTACTGCCTACATTACCCACACCAACAACACCCAGCGTCTTGTCCCTGAAACTGAAACCCATGTCCCGTGCCATACTGACAAGTAGTGAACCTATGTACTGCTGTACGGACCATGAATTGCATCCGGGAGCGTTGGTCCAACTGATTCCGTTTGATTCACACCATGTGGTGTCGATGTGGTCATATCCTATGGTTGCGGTGGCAATGAAACGCACTCTGGAACCCTCCAGGAGCTGTGCGTTACACTTGGTTCTTGTCCTGATAATAAGAGCATCGGCTTCCCGGACTATCTCAGGAGTTATTTCCTGGCCAGGGACATATGAAACATCGCAGTAGGGTTCAAGTACCCCTTTCAGAAACGGAATATGTGAATCACAGACTACTTTCATTGCTGATTATTGGTTTATGAGTGGTGGCCAGCCATATCTTTGGAGTGACACCTGTAGTTTTCTTGAATATGTTATTGAAGGCTGATGCGTTAGGAAAGCCACAGGCTGTTGCAATGTCGGACTGTTTGGCTTCATTGTGCTGTAGCAGATACTGCTTAGCGTAGTCAATTCTCAATGTGTTTATAAAATCAGAGAAACTCATGTTATATGTATTGTTCACAAGTTTAGAGATATATGTCCTGTTCGTGTTGAGCATGGAGGCTATGTCAGATATTCTGATTCCTTGTTTAAGGAACATTTGTTTGTTGAGAACCAGATCCTCAAACCGGCGGCGCAGAGCCCCTTCGTTGACATAGTCCAGAGAGGCATCGGCTGCTATGGAAATGACGGGGCGTATGTCTTCTGAACCGATACTGTTTATATCGTCTGACAGACCGGTGTATGAGAGGATGAATATTGAAACGGAGAGAATTATGCAGATGGTATATGCATGCCATGATGTAATGTCTCCAGCTGAAATGATAACTGTTTCCAGAAGAGAGTATGCAATTATGATAACAGTGCAATTAAAGAGTTGAGAATGGCGTGGTTTCTTTATCGCTCTGATTGAAGCATAAATTAACCACAGGATCAGTTCAATTGCCAGTATGCCGTAAAAGATCCGGAATGAGCAGAAATGTATTATTTGCTCCATTCTGTCTTGGTGTGTCTTTGCAGGGATATTTTCAATGCTGTCTATGAAACTGTCAGTTCCGGCTAATATGAAAAGTATGATTTCTGCAAAGAGCAATAAGACCGGTATTGCCATCCATGTATGCGCTGAAGGTTTCCATTCACGGCCGGTAGATAGAAAGGAGTAATACCGGAGTGCGGCCGGGATGATCATGGGGGTAGTGAATTGCTTGATAAAAAAGGATGCAAGCATAATATTACCGCTACTGTATGGCAGTCCGGCTTGAGCGGCAGATGCAATACATAGTGTAGTAAGCAATAAAATGAGCATGCGGGAGCGCCTGTCATTTTTCTTTGCGAGCAATAACAGTACAAGCCAGAACAGGCATGTTATAAATGGTAAAAAGTGAAAGACAGAACCGGTCAACTCAGTATATCCACTTAAAAAACAGCGTTGTAAAATTATGGCCTTTTTTACGTTTTTGCAATTATTTATGTGATTAATCATTGTTATGAAAACATAAAAGCCCGACCTTCTGGCCGGGCTTTCAGTATTATGACTGTCTGATAAATCAATATGCAAACATGGGATAGTCTTTCATCATGTCGTTTACACGTGCACGGACCTTTGTAATTACAGCCTCATCCTCTGGCGCATTCAGAACCTCCTCAATGAGCTCTGCAATGATTACCATCATGTCCTCCTTGGCACCGCGTGTGGTGATGGCGGGGGTACCAAAGCGCAGACCTGATGTCTGGAAGGCGCTGCGTGAGTCAAACGGAACCATGTTCTTGTTGGCGGTGATATCGGCAGCAACAAGCGCCTTCTCAGCAACCTTACCGGTCAGGTCTGGATACTTTGAACGCAGGTCAACCAACATGCTGTGGTTGTCAGTGCCACCTGATACGATTGTGAAACCGCGCTTGGTCAGTTCCTCAGCCAGCTTCTTGGCGTTCTTCTGAACCTGAATCTGATACTCCTTGAACTCAGGCTGGAGAGCCTCGCCGAATGCAACGGCCTTGGCTGCGATAACGTGTTCCAGAGGACCGCCCTGTGTGCCGGGGAATACGGCTGAGTCAATGAGCTGTGACATCATTTTGGTCTCACCCTTGGGGGTCTTGCGGCCACGGGGATCCTCAAAGTCCTTACCCAGCAGGATGATACCGCCGCGGGGACCGCGCAGTGTCTTGTGGGTGGTAGAGGTAACGATGTGAGCATACTTTACTGGGTTCTCAAGCAGACCGGCTGCAATAAGGCCGGCAGGGTGGGCCATATCTATCATAAGGAGAGCACCAACCTCATCGGCAATCTTGCGCATACGGGCGTAATCCCATTCGCGTGAATATGCTGAACCACCACCGATAATTAGTTTGGGCTTTACCTCAAGTGCCAGCTGCTCCATCTTGTCATAGTCCACGCGACCGGTCTCGGGATTGAGGTCATAACCTACAGCGTGGTAGAGGATACCTGATGAGTTGACTGCAGAACCGTGTGAAAGGTGACCGCCGTGTGCAAGGTTAAGGCCCATGAAGGTTTCTCCCGGCATCAGTACGGCTTGGAGAACAGCAGCATTGGCCTGGGCACCGGAGTGGGGCTGAACGTTGGCGTACTCAGCGCCGAACAGCTTTTTGATACGTGCAATAGCCAGGCTCTCGGCCTCATCTACAACCTCGCAGCCACCATAGTAACGCTTACCGGGATAACCCTCGGCGTACTTGTTTGTCAGGCATGATCCCATGGCCTGCATAACCTGGTCACTTACAAAGTTCTCTGAGGCAATCAGCTCAATGCCTTTAGCCTGGCGCTGATGTTCGCGCTCGATGATGTCAAAAATCTCTTGATCTCTTTTCATATTTTTTTGTGTTGGTTTATATTTCTAGAACATTAATCCGTACGAGAAAGAAATGATACCCATCCGTCTTTCAAGCTTGTAATCGGGCTGCGGGGTGGCTCCTGAGGTCTCAATAAGGGATTTTGAGATGTTGTTCACAGTGGCTTCATATTCAAAATCCAGAAACGTTCTTCCTATCTGTACGCTTAATCCTGCGGTCCATCCCACCAGAAGGTCCACAGGCTTTTCCGTGAACTCATACGGTGTGGTGTTGCCGATGGATGAAGTGAAGTATTTATTGGGAATATATCTGAGTCTGGGGCCTGTGAATATTGACATACAGTACGGTGACTGGTTTACAATATTGCATCCTATCTGAAGAGGTACCATCAGTGAAACCATTGAGTATGAGCAGGGAATGTCTGACTTGGACGTGGCTTCAGGATTCCAGCTGTTTTTGTCAATGTAAAACGATGAATTGTTGTAACCAAGCCCCACACCTGATTGGAAAAGGAATCTTTTTGAATTCAGCTTGAACTGGAGGGCGATAAAGTTTCCTACCTGCGTATCCTGAGTATAATCGGTGAGTTTGTGTCCGTCAATGAGGGCATTTGTGACATATGTGCCGGATGCAGCAAAGCCTATTCTGGCTCCCCATGTGAAAGAGGGCATGTCACTCTCTTTCTTGTCCGGTTCCTTTGCGTTTATGGCCAGAACCGGAAGGAGCATTGCGAGCAGCGTCAGCACATAACGTCTTGTTGTCATAACAGTTTTATATCTCCTTTGTGTATATCCTTGTTGCAATAACGGCATCTCAGGGTTCCGTTGGTCTTGTCAACCACATCAAATACGGTCTGCATGGGCTCGTGGTTGGTGATGCACTTTGGGTTGCCGCATTTTACTATGCCGCGTACTTCATCAGGCATGGCAATCTTCTTTTTTTCAACCACCTCATAGTCTCTGATTATATTGAGCACTATGTTGGGGGCGATGACGGAGAGTTTGCTGCATTCTTCTTCTGAGAAGTATTTGTCTGCAATTTTGATGATTCCCTTGCTTCCCATCTTGCGGCTGCTCAGATTGGAACCTATGGTAATGGGCGTGTCAATATTGGTGAGCCCCAACAGATTGACCACATCAAAAACCTTATCTGACGGGATGTGATCTATAACGGTGCCGTTTTCAAGTGCTGCCACCAGCAGTTCTGATTTTCCGGTCTTTTCCATATCTGTCATTTTAGAAGGTTAAGGGCATTGCAAATCAGAGCCTCGCGGACATAAAGTCCGTTTTTGGCCTGCTGGAAATAGTATGCATGGGGATTTGCATCGACATCCTGTGCTATTTCGTTTACTCTGGGAAGCGGATGCAGTATTTTCAGATTCGGTTTGGCAGAACGGAGCATGTCATTCTTGAGGATGAACATGTCCTTGACGCGCTCATATTCCATGAGGTCTGTAAAGCGTTCTCTCTGTACGCGTGTCATGTATAGGATGTCGGCATCAGCAATGGTCTCCTCATCAAAGCGTGTATGTTCCTCAAAACGTATTGCATTCTTGCGGCAGTACTCCTTGTATTCATCGGGCATCTTCAGCTCATCAGGTGAGATGAAATGGAATGTAGGGTTGAAAAACCTCATGGCTGTAAGCATGGAGTGTACCGTGCGTCCATACTTGAGGTCACCTACCAGATAAATGTTCAGGTCATCAAGACGGCCTTGGGTCTTAAGCATGGAGTAGAGGTCAAGCATGGTCTGGGAGGGGTGCTGGTTGGCACCGTCACCTGCGTTGATGATAGGTACAGGCGATACCTCACTGGCATAGCGCGCAGCTCCTTCCAGATAGTGGCGCATGATGATAAGGTCCGCATAGTTGCTTACCATCATAATGGTGTCTTTAAGCGTCTCACCTTTTGATGAGCTGGTGGTTGCGGCATCAGAAAAACCTATTACGCGTCCGCCAAGACGGTTCACTGCCGTTTCAAAACTCAGACGGGTTCTTGTGGATGGCTCAAAGAAGAGTGTGGCCACAATCTTACCGTCCAGAATCTTTCTGTCAGGGTTGGCTTCAAATTGGGCGGCATGCCCCAGCAGCCACAGGATGTCATTCCTGTCAAGCCCTTCAAGTGAAATCAGACTTCTGCCTGTTTGGTCCATTTGATTAGAGTTTGTTTTGGAGTCCAAAATTACTAATAAAATACCAACTGCATAAGTGCCTGTTGATAACTTTACCTAAAAAGATAAATTTTGTATTAAGAGTATTTTCCATACAGTCTTTTTGTGCTAAATTTGTAGGATATTGCAAGTGCTCCCGCGTATGGGGGAGTTCCAAAACATTTTTATTAATGAGCAGGACGATAAAACGAATAGTTCTTGGATTGTGGATCCTATTTGTCGTAGGAATATTGACCGTGTGTCTCATTTTTGTCGGAATCAGCAAAGGGTGGATAGGCAATACTCCGTCTGTTGATGATCTGGAGAATCCCATTGATAAGTTTGCCACTCAGATAATATCCGCCGACGGAGTTGTGCTCGGTACGTTTGCACGCAGTGAGGATAATCGCGTATGGGTGGATTTTGATGATCTCTCACCGTATCTTGTAAAGGCGTTGGTGGCAACTGAGGATGTCCGTTTTCAGGAACATTCCGGTATTGATTTTAAAGCGCTCGTCAGGGCTATCGTAAAAACTGTTATACTGCAGCAGAACAATGCCGGTGGCGGAAGTACGCTAACCCAGCAGCTTGCCAAGCAGCTCTATACAGAGCATGTGGCACGCAACCCCGTTCAGAGAGCCTTGCAGAAACCTTCAGAGTGGGTGGTTGCTGTCAAACTTGAACGTTGCTATACCAAAGAGGAGATCCTTACCCTATATTTGAACAAATATGATTTCGGTAATAATGCCATAGGTATTTATACTGCAGCCAGAACCTATTTCGGCAAACTGCCATCAGAACTGAATGCTGAAGAGTCCGCCATGCTGATAGGTATGTGCAAGAACTCTTCCCTGTATAATCCGCTGCGCCGCAAGGAGAAGACGATGGAACGTCGCAACGTGGTGCTCAGTCAGATGGCTAAAGCGGGATTCCTGACAGAGGAACAGACAGATTCACTTCAAGAGACTGAACTGATACTTAACTACCACAAGGTTGACCATAAGGTTGGTCAGGCTACCTATTTCCGTGAATATCTGCGCAAGATCATGAGAAAGCAGAAACCTGAACGCAAAAACTATCGTGGCTGGCAGATGCAGCAGTATTATGAGGATTCACTGGATTGGGAGCAGGATCCGCTGTTCGGCTGGTGCAACAAGAATCTCAATTCCAACGGAGAGCCTTATAATCTTTACACGGATGGCCTGAAGGTTTATGTCACCATTGATTCCCGCATGCAGCAGTATGCAGAGGAGGCTGTTGCAGCACAGTTGCAGGATTATCTGCAGCCTGATTTCTTCAAGGCAAAGAAGAAAGTTAAGACTGCACCGTTCACATCCCATCTTTCAACTGCTGAGGTGGATAGGATCATGACCCGTGCCATGCAGCAGACAGACCGTTACCGCGGCCTGTCTGCACAAGGAATGGATGAATCAGAAATCCGTAAGGTTTTTGATACTCCGTGTCCCATGACCGTCTTCTCTTATGCCGGTGATATTGATACCGTTCTTTCTCCAATGGACTCCATCCGTTACATGAAGTTCTATCTGCGTGCGGGATTCATGTGTATGGAGCCCAAGACCGGATTTGTAAGGGCATATGTGGGCGGGCCGGATTACCGTGCATTCCAGTATGACATGGTTACGGACGGCCGTCGCCAGGTGGGTTCCACCATGAAGCCGTACCTCTACTCAATGGCTATGGAGAGTGGCTATTCTCCGTGTGACCAAGTTGTCAATCAGCCTCAGACTATCCTCACTGAAGGGGGGCAGATATGGCAGCCTAAGGATGACGGCAAGCAGATGCTTGGACAGCTTGTTACCCTTAAGTGGGGTCTTTCACGTTCCAACAACAATGTGACGGCGTACCTTATGAGCCAGCTCAGTCCGTACGCTTTCGTAAATCTGCTGCATGAGTACGGCCTCAGGAATCAGGCTATTGAACCGGTTCTCTCATTATGTCTGGGCACCTGTGACGTATCAGTACAGGAGATGGTTAGTGCATATACCGCGTTCGTAAATCACGGCATACGTACATCCCCGCTCTATGTGACACGTATTGAGGATGCTGAGGGTAATATACTTTCACAATTCACAGCCCGCAGCAATGAGGTGGTCAGTGAAGAGACATCATTCAAGATGATTGATATGATGCGTGCTGTCGTGAATGAAGGAACCGGTACTCGTCTGCGCAGTTCACGTCTTTTCCCCACGTTGTATAAGGTTGATTGTGGCGGTAAGACAGGAACAACTGATAACCATTCCGATGCCTGGTTCATGGGTTACACACCTGATCTTGTGGCCGGGTGCTGGGTAGGCGGTGAAGACCGTGACATACACTTTGATGATATGGATCATGGTCAAGGCGCTCATGCCGCTCTGCCTATATGGGGAAAGTTTATGGATAAGGTGTATGCTGATTCTGTAAATCTGGGTTATTCTCCCAGCATTAAATTTGACATACCAAAAAATTATGATCCTTGTGCAGGCTATCAGAATGCACATGGTGATGTACTTGACAATTACTCAATAGAATCTTTCTGATGGAATTTGCTGCAATTATACCTGCCCGATACGCCTCTACGCGTTTTCCAGCCAAACCGCTTGCGGTGCTGGGCGGTAAGCCGGTTATAATCCGTGTGTGTGAGCAGGCCGCTAAAGTGTTCAGCCATGTATTCGTGGCTACGGATGATGAACGTATTTTCAATGTGGTAAAAGAGGGTGGTTTTATCCCTATAATGACTCGCAGCGATCATAAGAGCGGAACAGACCGCTGTTATGAGGCTTTCTGCAAGTGTGGCGTAAAAGCTGATGTTGTGGTAAACATTCAGGGTGATGAACCTTTTATCCAGCCTTCTCAACTGCAGACTATCAAAGGCCTCTTTGAGAGTGATGAAACAGATATTGCTACGTTAGTCAAGCCTTTCGCTCCCGATACTACTTTTGATAAGGTGGCTAATCCCAACAGTCCGAAAGTGGTGGTTGACGATAACTGGAACGCATTGTATTTCAGCCGCAGCGTGATTCCTTATCTTCGCGGAATACCTGAAGATGAGTGGCCGTCCAGGCATACATATTACAAGCATATAGGTTTGTATGCATTCCGTGCTTCCGTTCTGGAGGCTGTAACCCGCTTGCCGCAGGCTCCGCTAGAAAAGGCTGAAAGCCTGGAGCAGTTACGCTGGCTCTCTGCCGGTTATCGCATTAAGGTGGGTGTCACTGATGTTGAGACAATAGGTATAGATACTCCCGACGATCTGGCGGCAGCCGAGCGTTTTCTTAGTACACAATCAATATGAGATATAGACTATACTTTCTGCTGTTGATTCTTCTTATCCCCGCACTGTCTATGGCCAGGGGAACGCAACAGGACAGTACCAGGCAAGACCGTAAGAACCGTTATGTTTTCAGTGACGGTTCCGTCTATACAGGTCACCTCAAGTTGCGCAAGCCGTCGGGAACCGGACGTACAGACCATATCAACGGTGATGTCTATGAGGGCGCGTATGAGAAGGGACAGCGTTGTGGTGTAGGAATATGCCATTATGCCAACGGAGATCTTTATCTGGGTTTCTGGGACAGCAATGTCCGCTCAGGTGAAGGTGAACTTCAGTATGCATCAGGTGATGTATACAAGGGCGGATGGAAGAATGATGAACGAGACGGCAAGGGGGTATATATGTGGGCTGACGGTTCATATTATTCGGGACAATGGGAGGATGACCTGCGCAGCGGAACGGGAGTAATGTGCTGGAGTGACAGCTCCCAGTATCGTGGTTCATGGGATAACGGACAACGTGAGGGACAGGGTGAGTTCAGGAGCAGCACATATACATATTCCGGTTCCTGGAAGAATGACATGGAGAACGGCAACGGAATCTGCACAATGCCTAATGGTGATTCTTATAAAGGTCAGTTCCGCAATGGAATCATAACCGGAAACGGTGAATACACCTACGCCAACGGTGATGCCTATAAAGGCTCGCTCAAAAATGGCCTGGCTGACGGCAAGGGCGTGTTCAGATGGGCTGACGGCTCAGAATATGACGGAGAATGGAAGGATAATCATCGTGAAGGTACCGGCCGCATGATTTGGGCCAATGGTGACAGCTACTACGGCGAATGGCAGAATGACATGCCGTGGGGCGACGGTTCCATGAGCCTGTCTGACGGAACCAAGTTCAAAGGTACGTTTGTCAATGGAGTGGTTGACGGTGAAGGTATAGTTGAAGAGGCTGACGGAACACGGCTTGAAGGTGTGTTTAAAGATGGATTCCGTACAGGAACATTTACGGTGAAAGATAAATCCGGTAAAAAGATTAGGACAATCATATATTGAACCGATGATACTTGATACGCTTGACAAACTTGAGAGTTACGGATATATCAGTCCGTTGATGGGTAAGGTTGTGGAGTTTTTCCGCATTACAGATCTCACCTCACTTAAACCCGGCCGGATTGTTCTGCAGGGTGATGACCTATTTGTCAATGTAAATAGCCAGGGTGCCCAGACACGTGAACAGGTACCCATTGAGGCTCATAAAGAGTATATTGACATACAGGTTCCTATTTCAACGGAAGAGGAGATGGGATATGTGGCTGCCGGTTTTATGCCGGAACCATCCGTGCCTTACAGCAATGAAAAGGATGTAGCGTTCTATACGGGACTATGCGATACATACCTGAATGTAAGAAAGGGTATGTTTGTGGTCTTTTTTCCGGGCGAAGGGCATGCGCCGGCTATCACAAAGGATGGCATTCTGAAACTTATAGTAAAGATCAGGAAATCATGTTGAGAATAATAGAGAATGACCCTTGGCTGTCGCCTTATCAGGCTGCCATTGAAGGCCGGCATGATCATGCATTATGGCGTGAGAGTGAGCTTACCGGCGGTAAGATGAGTCTTGCGGATTTTGCCTCAGGCTATCTCTATTACGGTCTTCAGCGTACAGACAGCGGCTGGGTGTTCAGGGAGTGGGCTCCCAATGCAACGGAAATATTTCTAATAGGTGATTTTTCTGGCTGGGAAGAGCAGGAGCGTTTCCGTCTCAGACGCATTAATGATGCGGGCGATTGGGAAGTCCGCATTCCGTTGGGTATGATCGGTCACGGCCAGCATTACAAGATGCGTGTCAAGTGGAACGGTGGTCAGGGTGACCGTATTCCCGCCTGGTGCCGCAGAGTTGTACAGGATGAGCAGTCCAAGATTTTTTCGGCACAGGTGTGGGATCCTAAAAAGGAGTTTCACTTTAAGCATAAGGACTTTAAGCCCAAGCAGGATCCTCTGCTCATATATGAGTGTCACGTCGGTATGGCGCAGGAACGCGAGTGTGTGGGTACATACATGGAATTCAAGAATAATGTCCTGCCTCGCGTTAAGGCTGCCGGCTATAACTGCATACAGGTGATGGCTATTCAGGAGCATCCCTATTACGGAAGTTTTGGCTACCATGTATCCAGTTTCTTTGCTCCGTCTTCACGTTTCGGTACTCCTGAGGAACTCAAGGAACTGATTGATGCTGCCCACGGTATGGGCATATCGGTTATCATGGATCTGGTGCACTCGCATTCAGTAAAGAATGAGTATGAAGGCTTGGGTAATCTGGCTGGTGATCCCAACCAGTATTTCCTGCCGGGTGACCGTCATGAGCATTCTGCATGGGGTTCACTCTGTTTTGATTACGGTAAGACGCAGGTGCTTCATTATCTGCTTTCCAACTGCAAATACTGGCTTGATGAGTTCAAGTTTGACGGGTTCCGTTTTGACGGTGTAACCTCAATGCTTTACTACAGCCACGGTCTGGGTGAGGCATTCTGTAATTATGATGATTATTTCAACGGTCATCAGGATGATGATGCCATCTGTTATCTGATGCTGGCCAACCGCGTCATACATCAGTTCAACCCTAACGCTATTACCATAGCTGAGGAGGTAAGTGGCATGCCGGGACTGGCTGCTCCTTTTACTGATGGCGGATTCGGATTTGATTATCGTTTGGCCATGAACATACCGGACTATTGGATCAAGACCATCAAGGAGAAAAAGGATGAGGACTGGTCTATGGCAGGTATATGGTGGGAGGTTACGAACCGTAGAAAGGATGAGAAGACCATATCATATGTGGAGAGTCATGATCAGGCTCTTGTGGGTGATAAAACGGTTATCTTCCGTCTTATTGATGCCGATATGTACTGGCATTTCACCAAAGACGGTGGAAATGACGTGACATCGCGAGGTATAGCACTGCATAAGATGATAAGGCTTGTTACCGCATCAACCATAAACGGAGGCTATCTCAATTTCATGGGTAATGAGTTCGGCCATCCCGAGTGGATTGATTTCCCGCGCGAGGGTAATGGCTGGAGCCATAAGTATGCTCGTCGTCAGTGGAGCCTGGTTGACAACAAACAGCTTGCGTATTGCTGGCTGGGTGATTTTGACCGTGCAATGATAAAACTCTTGGGTGCAGTCAGGAACTTCCAGAATAAGGATGTGGTGGAGTATTGGCATAACGATGGTGACCAAGTGCTGGCTTTCGGACGCGGTGACCTGGTGTTCGTCTTCAACTTCAATCCCACACGTTCATTCTCTGATTACGGTTTCCTTGTTCCTAAGGGTTCATACAAGACCGTGCTGGACAGTGATAGTATAGAATTTGGAGGATATGGCAGGATAGATGATAATCTGGAACACTTTACTCTTTTTGATCCGCTCTATAAGAAACAGCGTAAGGAGTGGCTTAAGCTTTATCTCCCGGCCCGTTCTGCAATAGTACTTAAAAAAGTCAGAGCAAATGGAAAAAAAGTCATGTGACAAGTGCGTCCGCTGGCTGTGCGGAATACTGTTTTCTGCTTTCGCGTTCTGCTGGCTGTTCTTCTTTCAGAGGGATCTGCTGAATGCGGAAATCAATTGTGCATTTGCCGGGAATGAAAGTCTTTGCGAGCACTTGTCCGGCTCTCTTTTTATTATTTCGCTGCTTACAATTTTTTCACTGCTGCTCGCCATACCCGGAAGGATTATCCTGCGTTTCAAGAAGGGGCTGTATGCCTGCAATTATCTCTTCTCAGCAACCTTCCTTGGATTGATTACAGGTTTTGATGGTGACAATCTGCTTGGGCAAGGTTCTACCATATGGATGGTTACTGCAGTATTTGCTGTAGTGCTCTTTCTGATTTGCAAGTTAGTTGCCTCATTACCCCGTTCTGAATACAACGACCGCCCACGTACCCTTGCAGGTAATCTGCTTTTACTGTCAATGCTGTTCTGTATGGTAGGTTATTTGGGTAACACAGATGAGAACCTTCATCGCCGTCTCCACATGGAGCGTCTTTATGCAGATGGCGATTACGACGGCCTGCTTGAAGTGGGCCGTTACGAAGAGGAGTCAGACCCGGCAATAGACTTGCTCAGAGCCAAGGCCATGCTAAGCCTGCCGTCTGATTCCAATCCTGCAGGCAGTGGAATAGGGGAGCATCTCTTCTGTTACAGCATCTCAAATCCTATTGCATTGTCGCAGTCGCTAAAAGAGTTGGATAATGATGAGGCTTATCTTGCATCCTGTCTTCTGGAAGGTAATATCCAATCATTCTCCGACAGAATAAATATAGATTCATACCAAAAACTCCCTACATACTACATGCAAGCACTTGTACTGGCCAATGACAGCGCCAGCCGTGCCAAGTTCCCGCAGCAGTATGCTCAGGAACTTTCAACCTATGATTCCTTCTGTGAGGCCCTGGAACCCATAGAGACTGAACCCAAGCAGTTCCAGGCTAACAGCACCTTCATCGACTTCCACGAAACCTACTTCTGGTTCTACACCTTCAAGAGGTAAGAAATAACCAAACGAACTTAGGCGAGTTTTCTGGACATATACTTGGAGTTCCCCAGAAAACGGGAATTATGTAGATATAAAAAAGGTGGAGGACCCAAAGGGACCTCCACCAGATTATTTTATGTAGAACCTCCTTATTGCAGTTGTAGTACGGCTATCAGCCGTACCCGTCCGGAGGACGGCCTGTTTCCGTTAGGAAACTAAAAGAAGGTTTTGGTGTAATTGGAAATTGCGATTAGCAATTTTCAATTGCACCCTGAGCGGCTGCCAGTCTTGCGATAGGCACGCGGAACGGTGAGCAGCTCACGTAGTTAAGACCAACCTTGTCGCAGAACTTAACTGATGAAGGCTCGCCACCATGTTCGCCGCAGATACCGCACTTGAGGTCAGGACGTACAGAACGTCCCTTCTCAACAGCCATCTTGATGAGCTGGCCTACACCCTTCTGGTCAAGAACCTGGAACGGGTCAACCTTAAGTATCTTCTTCTCCAGATAAACCGGCAGGAATGAAGCGATATCGTCACGTGAGTAACCGAATGTCATCTGAGTCAGGTCATTTGTACCGAATGAGAAGTACTCTGCGCGGGCGGCAACTGCATCAGCGGTAAGAGCGGCGCGCGGAATCTCGATCATTGTACCGACCTTGAACTCGAACGGCTTGACACCCTCTTCCTCGAACAGCTTGGCTGCGGTAGAGCGGATGATCTCCTCCTGCTGCTCGAACTCATAGTGCTTACCTACCAGGGGAACCATGATTTCGGGCTTCGGGTTCATGCCCTCCTTGCGCAGTTGGATGGCAGCGCCTATGATAGCCTTGGTCTGCATCTCGGTAATCTCAGGATAGGTGTTACCCAGACGGCAACCGCGGTGACCCAGCATCGGGTTGTTCTCTGACAGAGACTCAACGCGAGCCTTGATCTGCTCCAAAGTTACGCCCATGGCATCGGCCATCTCCTGCTGACCTTTCTTATCGTGAGGTACGAACTCGTGCAATGGGGGATCAAGCAAGCGGATGTTAACTGGCAGTCCGTCCATAGCCTTCAGGATTCCGTAGAAGTCCTTTGTCTGATAGGGGAGCAGCTTGGCAAGAGCCTTCTCACGCCCCTCCTTGTTCTCAGCCAGAATCATCTCACGCATAGCCTTGATCTTTTCACCCTCAAAGAACATGTGCTCGGTACGGCAAAGACCTATACCAACGGCACCGAATGTGCGGGCTACCTCAGCATCGTGGGGAGTATCGGCATTGGTGCGTACAACCAGACGTGTGTACTTATTGCAAAGATCCATCAGCTCTGCAAAGTCACCGCTGATCTCGGCAGCCTTGGTCTCAATCTGACCCTCGAATACCTGACCTGTTGAACCGTTTATTGAAATATAATCACCTTCCTTAAGGACAACGTCCTCAATCTTTACTGTCTTCTTTACGTAGTCAACGTTCAGGGCACCGGCACCTGATACGCAGCACTTACCCATACC
>JAGBPB010000106.1 GCA_017633615.1 Bacteroidaceae bacterium
GTAGGCCAAGGCGGCAACGGAATCACATATGAAAATCCGGCTCAGCCCGACGTAATTCTGAAAGTTGACAGGAAACAGATCAACACACTGGAATTTGTAAAACATGAATTCGATGTTTCCAAGGCCGTGGAAAGTTTGGGGCTACCTACTCCCAAAATGCACGAGATGGTACGTGTAGGAGACCTGTACGCAACAATTTCGGAGCGCATAAAGGACAAAAGATCACTTTCACGAATATGCCACGACGAGCCGCAGCGCATAGAAGAGATGGCGCAGCTGATGTGCCGCAACGGCAAGATACTGTTCAGCACCCAATGCGATACTGATTTCTTCCCAAGCCGCAAAGAGCAACTGATGAGAGCTCTGGACAAGGTTCAGTTCATAAGCCGCAAGAACCGCCGGATACTTAAAGATTTTGCCCAAACCATACAAGACATAAAGACCTGCAGTCACGGTGATTTCAACATGGGGAATCTTGTACTTTCAGGTGACCAGCCGGTATGGATAGACCTGGACCGCTTTGGCTACGGAGACCCGATGTTTGACATCGGCCATCTTTATCAGATCTGCAATGTGTATGCGCCCATGAAACAGGTACAGGATATTTTCCACATGACAGAGCAGCAGCTCAATCTGTTCTGGGATGCATTTGCAAAAGCATACACCGGACAGGATGACCACAGTGAATTTGACAGTCAGGCCGGTAGGTTTGCCTGCTTTGATATGATACTGAGATATGAATTCCAGAAATGCAGCCTTCTGGAGAAGATGTTCTTTGGCGTATACATAAAACGCCTCATCAAAGCCTTCTACCTTTAGGGCTCTCAGGCGTTATCCTGGATGACCAGGCCCGCCAGTATGAAGCCGAATATGGCTGTTATGTGAACAACCGTTCCGCAGCATCAAATGAACGAGCCAGTTACTTTTTAGAACAAAGCAGCAGGGTTAAGAGAGAGGAAATCCTCAGCTTTCATGCCGCCGTTACCTACCACGAGAGACAAAGAGGGCTTATATGCCTTATTGAATTCAGTAAGACCGGAATTCCAGTCACTGTCATTGCTCTTGACTTCTATAGCTATAAGTTTACCTTTCTTTTGAAGTACGTAGTCAACCTCACAGTTCTGGCCGTTACGCCAGTAAAACACCTGATACTCGCCTGCATAAGCATAACTCATGATATGTGCTCCGATAGCCGATTCAAACAATCGGCCCCATAGTTTGCGGTCCTGTACAGCCTCCTCAAACGATTTCTCACAATACAAGTTTTTGAGTGCATTGTTATATACCTGATGTTTGGGCACTGAATTTCGTTTTCTAGCCATATCAACGGCATACTTATTGAGCCCGGTTACCAACCCTGCCTGTGAAAGCAGATTAAGGTAACCTGTTATGGTAGTGGTGTTACCTGCATCGGTCATCTGCCCCATCATCTTGGTAAGTGAAAGTTCTTGACTGGAATAAGCCGATGACAGCTCAAACGTCTGACGCAGAAGTGCGGGTTTTGCGATATTCTCATTAACCAGAATATCCTTGTTGATGGTAGCATCAACTATTGAGCCGCTTATGTAATTACGCCAACGCTCAGGGTCACCTATAAGTTCAGCGGCACCGGGATATGCACCATAATATATGAACTGCTCCGGAGTAAACCCGAATGCATCACGCATCTCGGCATAAGTCCAATGTGATAGTATTATCCTCTCAAAACGTCCCTGCAAACTGTCGGCTAGCCCCTTGTCAAGCATCACACGCGATGAACCCAGCAAAATGACTTTCAAGGGAATATTGTTGAAAGTATCGGAATCCCACTCCTTCTTTACAATTTCACTCCAGTTATTGATTTTCTGGATTTCATCAATTACAAGTATCAGATCCGTAAGGTTCTCCACTTTCATCTTGACACGTGCCGCACTCCAGCAGTCACTTATCCATGAGAAGTTGGTTACCGGCACAGCATCGGCCGTATAGAATACGTAAGGTATCTCCTGAGACTGAACCACCTGTTTCATCAAAGTGGATTTTCCGACCTGTCGAGGCCCCATGATTACCTGGATGAAACGGCGCTTCTCGGCCAATCTACTCTTTAGTGTCGCAAACTGAAACCTCTCATACATAGTCAATTACATTTAGATTATAAATTTTACTCAATGGAGTGAGCAAAATTACTCAATAAATCTAAAATACCAAATAGAGCAAACACTTTTTTAGGAAAGCACGTTATCCTGAATGACCAGGCTGGCCAGCATGAATCCGAATATAGCGGTAATGTGAGCCACAGTTCCGTTGATCTGGGCTTTAGACGAGCACCACTCGTGATTAAGGAGCGAGGGATCACCAGGCCCCATCTTGGCCTTTGGACACACACACTGCCCCGTTCCGCAGGTAGCGTTATGACCTTTGTTGGAGAGCAGCTCATCACTATAGACGCACTTGAACTTGCGCTTGGGATACTCTCCCAACTGCTTGAATTTCTTTCTGAGTGCGCGGGCCAGAGGATCGCCCTGAACCTTCCAGAATTCCGTGATTTTGATACGCGTTGGATCCAGCTTGAGTGCGGCACCCATTGATGAGATGAACTTGGCCTTAGTTCGGGTAGCCATCAATATAAGCAGTGCCTTATCCTTGAGAGAATCTATGGCATCAATTATATAGTCATAACTCTCAAGGTCAAATTCATCGGCTGTATCTTGAGTGAAAATCTTCTGTAATGCTATGATTTCCGCCTGTGGATTGATGCTTAGCAGACGCTCCTTGAGCACCTCAACCTTGACCTGTCCCACCGTCTTAGTGGTGGCCATAAGCTGACGGTTGATATTGGTGATGCAGACGCGGTCACTGTCCACAATGGTCAGATGGCGGATACCGCTGCGCACCAGACTCTCGGCACACCATGAGCCCACGCCGCCCAC
>JAGBPB010000107.1 GCA_017633615.1 Bacteroidaceae bacterium
CAGGGTGGGCTTTCTCAATCTCATCAAACAGCACCACGGAGTAGGGCTTACGGCGTACGGCCTCAGTAAGCTGACCGCCTTCATCATATCCTACGTATCCGGGAGGCGCACCGATAAGACGTGTCACTGAGAACTTCTCCTGATACTCACTCATATCAATACGGGTCATCAGCTTCTCATCATTGAACAGATACTCTGCAAGAGCCTTGGCAAGTTCCGTCTTACCTACACCGGTTGTACCCAGGAATATGAAACTGCCTATCGGTCGTTTGGGGTCCTGCAGACCGGCGCGGCTGCGGCGCACAGCGTTTGCCACGGCGCTTATGGCCTCCTCCTGACCAACCACACGCTTGTGCAGTTCCTCTTCAAGATGGAGCAGTTTCTCACGCTCGCTCTCAAGCATACGGTTTACAGGTATGCCTGTCCAGCGTGAAACCACCTCTGCTATATCATCGGCGGTAACCTCCTCCTTTACAAGAGCGCTGTCACCCTGTTTGGAGTGCAGTTCCTCCTGTATGTTTGCAATATCCTTCTCCATCTCCTTGAGCTTGCCGTAACGTATCTCAGCCACGCGGCCGTAGTTGCCGTCACGCTCAGCGTTATCAGCCTCTATCTTGAGTTGCTCTATGCGCTGCTTGTCCTGCTGTATGCGTGATACAAGATTCTTTTCAGATTCCCATTTCTCACGTATGGACTTTTCCTGTTTCTGCAGGTCGTCAATCTCAGCATTAAGCTGTTTGAGTTTGACGGTATCGTTCTCGCGTTTGATGGCCGCGCGCTCTATCTCAAGCTGCTTTAGACGGCGGGTAATCTCATCCAGTTCCTCCGGAACGGAGTTGCGCTCCATGCGCAGTTTGGCTGCGGCCTCATCCATTAGGTCAATGGCCTTATCGGGCAGGAAACGGTCTGTGATATAACGGTTTGAGAGTTCTACGGCGGCAATAACGGCCTCATCCATGATACGCACCTTGTGGTGGTTCTCATAGCGCTCCTTAAGTCCACGCAGAATGGATATTGAGCTTTGCACATCCGGTTCATCAACCATAACGGTCTGGAATCGACGTTCAAGTGCCTTGTCCTTTTCAAAGTATTTCTGATACTCGTTAAGGGTGGTGGCGCCTATGGCGCGCAAATCACCACGGGCCAGGGCAGGCTTAAGAATGTTTGCAGCATCCATTGCGCCCTCACCGGCTCCGGCACCTACCAGAGTATGAATCTCATCAATGAACAGTATGAAACTGCCGTCTGACTGGATCACCTCATTTATTACGCCCTTAAGACGCTCCTCAAATTCACCTTTATATTTGGCGCCTGCTACCAGAGCACCCATATCAAGTGAATAGACGGTCTTTGACTTAAGGTTCTCAGGTACATCACCTCGTACAATACGCTGGGCAAGACCTTCTATTATTGCAGTCTTACCTGTACCCGGCTCACCTATAAGAATAGGATTGTTCTTGGTTCGGCGGCTCAGTATCTGGAGAACCCGCCTTATCTCTTCATCACGGCCTATGACCGGATCAAGCTTACCCTTGCGCGCCCGCTCATTAAGGTTTATGGCAAACTGCTCAAGGTTCTGCGGTTTGTTCTGATTGTTCTGACTGTATTCCATAATTGCATGTTTTTATTTCTGCAATAAGGTACGCAACAAGCAGACCAAGAGCCGTTCTGCGACAATTTGTCACAGAAAAACAAAACAGTGCTGACAGATTGACAATCAGCAGATTAGAGTCTTTGCTTAACTATCTCATACATAAGGACTCCGGCTGCAACAGAGACATTGAGTGACTCTATTTTGCCTAAGATAGGAATACGGGCCCATTCGTCACAAAGGGCCAGGTGCTCCTGTGGGATACCCTTGTCCTCAGCGCCCATAATCAGGCATATCGGACCGCGGTAATCACCTTTGGTGTAGTCCTTATCACCTTTCTCTGTAGCGCCAACAATGCGGATGCCGCAGTTCTTGAGATATTTGATTGTTGAACTTATCTGATTCTCACGGCATACGGGCAGGGTATGCAGAGCGCCGGCTGATGTCTTTATGGCATCGGCATTAACGCTTACGCTGTTCTTGGAAGGGATGATGATGGCATCCACGCTGGCACATTCAGCCGTACGGGCTATGGCTCCGAAGTTGCGTACATCGGTCACTCCGTCAAGCAGAACAAAGAAGGGATCCTTGCCCTGCTCAAAGAGGGTGGGCACCAGGTCCTCGACGTGCTGATAGGTGATTTGCGTGGTAAAGGCTATGACTCCCTGATGATTCTTGCGGGTTATGCGGTTAAGACGCTCCACAGGTACTCGCTGAACCGGTATATCCAGTCCTTTTATAGCTGCGAACAACTCCCTTGAGAGGTCTCCCTGCATATCCTTCTTAACAAGGAGGCGATCAATCTCCTTACCAGCTTGAACAGCCTCAATCACGGCACGTATGCCGAATATCATTTCATCTTCCATTATTGTCAATCAGTGCTTTTGCGTTGTCAAGAGCTGCCTGTGTAAGTGTAGCACCGCTCATCATTGAGGCAATCTCATGTATTCTTTCATCGTAGTCAAGCCTGGCTATGCGGGTACGTGTAGCGTCCTTGTCTTCTGTCTTGTAAACTTTATAATGGGTATGTCCCAGCGCGGCTATCTGCGGCAGGTGGGTTATGGTCAGCACCTGGCGGCCGCCGCCTGACATCTGCTCCATAAGCAGCGCCATCTTCTCAGCTACAGCACCCGATACGCCGGTGTCAATCTCATCAAAGATAATGGTAGGCAGGGTGCGTACTCCTGCTATGAGTGATTTTACGGATAGCATGACGCGGGCTATCTCACCACCTGATGCCACCTGTGATATCTCCTGCATGGGAACGGCCTTGTTGGCAGAGAACATGAATCTCAGGTCATCGTGACCCGTACGGTCATAGGCCGCAGAGGGTTTTATATCAATGCCGAACTGTACGTTAGGTATGCCAAGCGGCACAAGCAGAGCCTTGATATCCTTTATTATTGCATCGCCGGCTTTACGGCGGGACTTGGAGAGTTCAGCAGCCTGTTTCTCCATCTCCGTGCGGGCGCGCTCCACTTGGGCGGTCAGCTTCTCAATGTCAAGCTGATAAGAACCGCTGCGGTCCAAGCGGGTGCGTATGCTCTCAGACAGTTCCAGGAGCTGGACGATATTCTCTTTCTTGTGCTTCTTAAGGAGGGAATAAATAAGGTCCAGCCTTTCATTTACCTGTTCCAGGCGCGCTGGATCAAAACTGATATTCTCCTGAGCGTCAGAGACTGTCTCTGATATATCCTTGAGCTCAATGATGCAGCTATCCAGACGTTCTGCAAGCTCCTGAGCCTGCGGCCAGTTTTTCTGTGCAGAGCGGAGAGACTGCAGGGCGCTGCGCAGACGGGTCAGCGTACCGTCTTCATCGCCTGATATCAATTCTGATGCACTGAATAGTTCCTGTTTGATATCCTCAGCATGTTCAAGTATATCGGACTCCTGTTCAAGCTCCTCCTGCTCTCCGTCCTTGAGGCGGGCGTTATCCAGGCCTTCAAGCTGGAACTCCAAGTATTCACGGTCAGTGTTATCTGATTCAAATTCCTTCTTGAGGCGGGCCAGTTCAGCTTTCAGGCTGAACCAGTTGTCAAAACTCTGCTCATAACGGGATTTGATATCACTGTTAGCGGCTATGGTATCTACAACATCCAGCTGGAATGACTGAGTACCAAGTGCCAGATTCTGGTGCTGTGAGTGGATGTCAATAAGGCGGCAACCCAGGTCACGCATCTCAGTAAGTGAAACGGGGGTGTCATTTATGAATGCGCGGCTCTTACCGGACTGCAGCAGCTCGCGGCGCAGAATGGTGTCATCAGGATCATAATCCAGACCGTTATCTGTAAAGAACTGCTCCAGGCCGTAGCCCGCGATAGAGAAAGTGCCCTCAATAGTACATTTATCGGCGCCCTGCATGATGGTCTTGGAATCAGCACGGCCGCCTAACAACAGGTTCATGGCACCTAATATAATGGATTTACCGGCACCTGTCTCACCGGTCATAACTGAAAAACCCTCCCTGAAATCTATGTCCAAGCGGTCTATCAGAACGTAATTGCGTATGTGTACTTCCTTAAGCATCAGTTTTGTGTCTTAATGGTATTCCAAGAGTTTGAAAGTGATGGATTAATCTTTTTAAGAAGGTCAGAAACCTTGTTGCGTTCACTGGCCAGTCCTGATGAATAAATGCTTACCAGTTCATTCTTTTTTACCTCAGTAAACAGGGTAGGCAGGGCCGATGTGCTCTTGGCCTGTTTAACATCCCACAGCAGATTGAGGCACTCCGTAATGGTGGCACGGCCGCGGTCTGCATTGGCAGTCATATCATCCAGCCCTTTGCGGTGGTAGTCATACTGCAGTTGGCGGAATGGAGCCAGAGTGCCGTTCATGTAATCATTGATAATGGAGTAACGGTTGGCTTTGGTATCAAAAGAACGCCATCCGCCTCCAAGTGACTGTGAGCTGGCGGCTATATTCTCAGCCTGACGCAGTATATCCGTTCCGCCATTGGGTGACATTGTGTCAAAATCCAGTCCTATTATAAGCAGACTGTAGTAGGCCAGAATGGCTGTCAGATTATTGTCAGGGGTAATGCCCTGTAAATACTCAATACGGTCCTGCTCCGTGTATGTGAACTCCACCTCCGTATCGCGGAAATTGAATACTGTAGTGTTATATGTGGAGCCATATACCGGACGGCTGCTCTGCACGGTGAGCTCACAGGTCATTTTGTTGCTCTTTTTCTCAAATTTGTTTACCGTGAGATTGAAGTTGCACTGAATGCGCTCATTCTCGGCAAAATGATAATCAGTCCAGACCTGATTGGTTAGAAACTCCCTGATGGCGTTCTCCAGTGATTTGAACACATCCTTGTCAGTTCCCTGAATCTTTGAGGTGTTGACCGTCAGGGTGGGGTCCAGTTCCTGTGCCTGTGCCCTGAACGGCATGAGCAGGAACGCCAGGCAGAACAGCAAGCCGGCCAGCTTGTCAATTATAGCCTTGGCCACATTCTTCTTAGACTGCAGCGGCAGCTCCTGGCTGCTTTTGCGGTCTATGAGCGTAACCTTGTTTGTATCATAACCAAATCCCGCACCCTCATCACGCAGGGAATTGAGCACAATGAAATCCAGATTCTTGCGTTCCAGCTTGCCCTGGGCATTGCTCTGCTCGTCATTGGTTTCAAGCGCAAAGCCAACCATACGCTGGTCCGGGCGTTTTATTGCGCCCAGTGCGGCTGCAATATCCTCAGTGGGCTTAAGGGTAATGGTCATCTCGCCCTTACGCTTTATCTTGGTGTCCGATGTAACTGCGGGCGTGAAATCAGCCACAGCTGCGCACAGTATGGCGGCGTCAGAATCCGGGAAAGCGGCCATCGCGGCCTCATACATCTGGTGGGCAGACTTTACATCAATCCTTTTTATTCCGGGATGAACGGTCTTTAGGCTTACAGGGCCTGCTATCAGGGTTACGTCAGCACCACGTGCGGCACACTCCTCAGCCAGCGCGAATCCCATCTTGCCGGTTGACCAGTTGCCTATAAAACGAACGGGGTCTATCTGCTCATAAGTGGGCCCCGCTGTTATCAGGACTTTTTTTTTTGAAAGCTGGGCCTGCTGCGTGAAATACTCCTCAAGTGCGGCAACTATATCCTCAGGCTCCTGCATGCGGCCTTTGCCTACAAGCTGGCTGGCCAGTTCACCGCTGGCCGGCTCAATGATAATGTTGCCTATGGAGCGCAGAGTCTCCATGTTACGCTGCGTAACAGGATGCAGATACATATCCAGGTCCATAGCGGGAGCTATGAACACAGGTGCTTTCATTGAGTAATAGGTGGTTATGAGCATATTGTCAGCCACTCCGCTGGCCATCTTGCCCAGTGTAGATGCGGTGCAGGGGGCTATCAGCATGGCATCGGCCCAAAGCCCCAGGTCAACGTGACTGTTCCATGAGCCGTCGCGACGGTCAAAGAACTCGCTTACCACGGGCTTGCGGGTAAGTGTGGAGAGGGTGAGCGGAGTTATGAATTCCTTTCCGGCAGGCGTCATTACCACCTGAACCTCTGCTCCGCGTTTCATGAGCAGACGCACCAGGAATGCGGCCTTATAGGCAGCAATGCTTCCGGTCACACCTAAGACAATATGTTTTCCTTTAAGTATCTCCATTATCTGGACTGTAGTTTTATTCTAGTAAGTACCTGTTTGGTGTTGAGCGGGAAATCGCCCTGCAGTATCCAGGAGTAGTATCCCGGATCACGGCGGAACACCTCAACCACAGGCATATCCTTGTATTTGCCGAAGTTGAACACCTCCTGGCCCTTGTCATTGCGTACCACACGACCCGCAAAATCAACGTTGCGTGTAAATGATGAGTATTCAGACAGCCAACCCATATCATTCTTGAGGTCATCAGGATAACGGTCCAACTGGGCCATCAGAACCTCATAGGTGGCGCGGGTGTCACCGTCAGCGCTGTGGGCATCGGTCAGCTCCTTGCCGCAGTAGAACTTGTATGCTGCCGATAGCGTGCGTTGTTCCATCTTGTGGAAAATAACCTGTACGTCAATGAAACGGTGGCGGCTCAAGTCAATGTCCACGCCTGCACGCAGGAACTCCTCGGCCAGCAGGGGCACATCAAAACGGTTAGAGTTGAACCCCGCTATGTCACTGCCCTCAAAGTCACGCGCTATCTCCTTGGCCACCTCCTTAAAGGTGGGGCAGTCCTTTACGTCATCATCATAGATGCCGTGTACGGCGCTGGCCTGTTCAGGGATATGCATCTCTGGGTTGATGCGGCGGGTATGCATGTCCTCATTGCCGTTAGGGGAGACCTTAAGATAAGAGATCTCCACAATACGGTCCTGTGCTGTGTTGGTGCCTGTGGTCTCCAGGTCAAAGAACACTACCGGTTTGTCAAGATTGAGCTTCATCAGTCGTTCAGAACCATTGGCATGAGCAACATAAGCAGATTCTCACCCTCAGCCTGCTCTGTGGGAACAATCACACCTGCGCGTGAAGGATCGGCAAGCTGCAGGGTGATCTCCTGGCTGGGAATGTTGTTCAGTATGTCAATCAGGAATCCGGCCTTAAAACCAATGCTCATGTTGGTGCCCTCATACTGACAGGCCAGGCTCTCCTTGGCTGATGTTGAGAAATCAATATCCTGGGCAGAGATGTCAACCTTATCTTTCTCTATGCGCAGCTTGATAAGACCGCTGCTGGCAGGTGAGAATACTGATACACGGCGCAGTGCGGTAACCAGTGTCTGGCGGTCAATAACCAGATGATGCGGGTTGTTCTGCGGTATGACAGAGCCGTAGTTGAGATAACGTCCGTCAATGAGGCGGCATACCATACGGAACTCAGGCAGTGAGAAACGTGCTATGCGGCTGTCAAACTCTATGTTGATGGATTCATCATCCTTGCCTATCAGTGAACGGAACAGTCCGGCCGGCTTCTTGGGCAGTATGAATGATGACTTGCCGTCAGCCTTAACATTGCTGTTACGGTTGCATACCAGCTTATGGCCATCAGAAGCAACGAATGTGGCGCCCTCCTCATTTATGTCAAAGTATATACCGTTCATTACTGGACGAAGCTCATCATCGGCCGTAGCGAATATGGTGCGTGCCAGACCGTCAGACAGTATCTGGGCTGATATCTCAAGGCTCACGGAGCTCTCCTGCAGCACCGCAGGGGTGGGGTACTCATCAGCGTTCTGGCCCATCATCTTGTACTCACCGTTCTGATAGTTTACCACTACCTCATAGTTGCTCTCGTTTACATTGAATGTAAGGGGCTGCTCAGGTATCTCCTTGAGTGCGTCAAGCAGAGTCTTGGCGGGCAGTGCAATCTGGCCGTCGGCGCTTGATTCAACAAGGTCGATAATGGTCTCCAGGGTGGTGTCATTATCGGCTGCGGTAACAGTCAGTTTACCGTTTTCAATACGGAACAGGAAATCCTCAAGAATAGGATAGATAGCCTTTGGGTTAATAACGCGGCTGATGGCCGACAGACGGCTTGAAAGTGCCGAACTAGATACTGTAAAATTCATATATGATACTTTTTGTTTTTTATCCGCTTGAGCGTCTCACAAAGATAGAGAAAAGTAATGGTAAGTGGAAAAAATAGCCTGGAAAAAAGTGCGGTCTAAAAGGGAAAAGTTTTAATTTCGCGCATACATTAAAAATAAACGTTTGGAAATGGATATAACAGGTAAAATTATTGCAGCTCTTGAGCCCCGTTCAGGTGTGGCCAAGGCATCAGGTAATCCGTGGAAAATACAGGAGTACGTATTGGAAACAATCGGCGAGCAGTATCCTAAAAAGATGATGTTCAGTATTTTCGGCGAGGATAAGATACAGCAGGCCGCCATCAATATAGGCGATGAGGTTGTAGTTAGTTTTGACATTAACGCACGTGAGTTCAACGGCCGCTGGTACAATGACATCCGTGCATGGCGCGTGAGCCATGATGTTAACGGCGGCGCCCCCGCAGCCCAGCCCTACGTCCAGGCTGCTCCCGCTGCCACAGCTCCGGATCCCTTCGCTCCATCAAACGAGAAGGACGACTTACCGTTCTGATTTTGTCAGAACGGTAAGTCGTGAAACGACCTTGTTTTAGTTTACTCCGTAAACGAGGCTCCCTCCGGTCGCATAAACGAAAACAACCGCATTTTGCGGCTGTTTTCGTTTATTATAACTGCATATTGCAAGCTTTCTACCAAACTTGATTCAGGATATAGGGGATGCCGGAGGCGGTGATGCCTGCGGCGTTGATGCTGAAGCGGCGGGTAAAGTTGTTGTTGTAGAACTCCACGCGGGCGCGGCCGTCCTCATCGGTCGTTACATTTGCGTTCCAATAGAGTGTGCGGCGCACATCAACCGTTCCCTCAATGGGGGCGTCAGGGTATTTAGGCCCATAGAATTCCACCGGTTTGGAATATCCTTCAAATGTCGTTTCCCTGACGCTGAGGTTACGTATATCCTTGAATTTCATCAGTTCCCACTCTTCTTTAATATATACATCTATCAGGAAGTATTTGGTTGTACCACCTGTGCTGTCGTTCGGAATGAACCAATTCAATTCTCCGCGCAGACTGTGATAGTCGGCTTCAAGGGGACAGAGCCTTTTATAGTCACGCTCATACATAGGTTTGTCATATACCAGTATGCTTTTAACATCAACCATATCAATCAATAATGGAATATCCGGAACCGGAAACAAATTTCTGCTTGCAAGTTTCATATTATGATGAATATACAAGTGTATGGGGTATGCAGCTCCCTTTCCGAATGCCATTTTATATTCAGCACGATTTGAACCAGGGGGAAACTCTTCAATAATATTGAAGCCCCGTTCTTCAAGGTAATCCCATATGTCTGATGCATATTCTCCCATGTCCAATTCACTTTCAGCTTCCTCCTGAGATTTCCACGCGGTAAAGGTGTCATAGTCTATATATGGAATAGGGGTAGTCTCTATAATGTCCACATCATCAAGTAAGATGCCCATTTTCTCTCTCATTTCAGGTGTCAGTCCGTCATTGGTGAAATCTGGTGCATCTTGCCTGGAATTGACCAGGCTCAGATCCATTTCCTGTTTCTGCATTGGCCTGGGGGCAGGTTTCTCCCCGCGTTCCAGTCTGATTCGGATACGCTTGGGATACTTGGTCTTTCCGTTTTTCTTTTGCTTCCTCAGATGGATTTTCATCTTGGCCTTTCCGTAGAAATCCATCATATCATAGCCAAAATAACCGGTTGTATCAGTGTGGTAAACAAATGACCCGTACCTACTCTTGTCATCATACGGAACGACCGATGCATACACATCTATATCCTGTACCGGCTCACGTTTGCCATTTGAGAGTACCCAGCCGTTTATGGTAAGACTGTCCTCAACCCTGTGTCTTTCTGTAAACTGTTTCAGTCCTGTCATGTATTGCCACTCATAGCGTTCCCAGCCCTGTACAAGTGTAAGCAGGTTGAGTGCCTCAAGATGCTCGGCATCATCGGCAGCAAGATACCATGCGGGATCATGTATGTATCCTTTAAGGTCTGAAGAGAGAAGCAGGTTAGTCTGCAGATTATCTGAAAAACCGTTACCATAGTCTGTTGCATCACGTACAGACAGGCAGAAGCGGTCACGGATGGGCTGTCCGTCCTTATCGGCCAGCTTGAGATTGATTATCTCCTTGTCAAACGGTTTGCCAGAAAGGCTGTCGGTAGCCAGGGATAAAGCCGGTGACTTGAATTCAGAGTTGTTGTGGAACAGGCTGCGTGATGACAGTATCCTGCCTTCTGTGTTGTACAGAGTAATCCGGCATACGCCTAAAGGCCACTCTGAACAGTCTATCTCCAGCTGTGAACTGTCATCATCCTCAATCTCCCGGAAACAGACAACATCGCCCCTGCATGTAACGGATATGGCGGTCTTCTCTCCAATAAGGTCAGGTGTTCGGGATATGCTTATTTGCAGAAGTGAATCAGAGCAGGGCAGGGCGGTCATGGAGTATCCGCTCTTGAGGGCTTTGGGCAGAGAGAATCTTGTGGCCTTGCCGTTCTCAGGGATGAAATGGACAGTCTCGTTTCCATTGGGGATGATTGTGAACAGTCCCATTCCGTCATGTACTGTATAGGCGGTGTCAGTCCGCTCTTGGAACACAACCGCTCCGTTAAGTGCCAGACCATCCGGGCCGGTAGCCTTGAATGCCACGTTGCAGGGCAGACCGGCTATAAGGTCACCGCCCTCTGGGTAGAATGCCACATTGACTTTTGCGTCAGATTCATTGGACTCCTTGCGATAATCTGTAATCAGTTTGTTTTCTTGGGCAGACAGCACCTTGGAATGATTGAAATCACCCTCACGTTTAGGTTTTGTATAAACCGGAATGACACGGGAGAAAATGGCTTCATGACTGAAGTCAAGCATATTCTGTGTGTAGGCCCTTATCTCATAGAAACCGCTTGGATATTCCAATATGCCATATTTCTCACGGGTCTGCTCTGTTCCTACATCCCACAGCACAATTGCCCCGTCCGCCTGGCCGGCTACCACTTTGAGTTTCTGGCGCGTCAAGACCTGCCCGTTTGGGGAAAGCAGGTCCACATAAAGTACCTTGCTGGGAGCACGCTGCAGAGTAGTTGCATGGGTTACAAAAGCTTTGAACCATATTACCTCACCCTGAAAATAAGCTGTATTGTCAAATTCCAGATATACCTTCTCTTGCGGGTAAATGCTGTTGAACTGATGGATATTGCCGGAAAAGCGCATCAGCTCCCTGGAGTAATCTACGGATGTTTCGGGGGGATTGGCGGCAAACACTCCCGAACTAAAAAGGACAAAGGCAGTAACAAGGTTCAATAAACGGTTCATAGCCGTAAAAACAAAGGTTTACAGCTGTAAATATATGAATAAAAACAAAAAAGTCCCGCTGGGCGGCGGGACTTTTCTTTTATCAAACGGTTTTACGAGTTCATGCTGGCTAAAAACTCGGCGTTGTCCTGGGTGGTTTCCAGGCGGGACTTGACAAACTCCATAGCCTCGATGGGATTCATGTCGCTCAGGTACTTGCGCAGTATCCACATGCGGTCCAGGGTGGTCTGGTCAAGCAGCAGGTCGTCGCGGCGGGTGCTTGATGCCACGATGTTTACGGCCGGGAATATACGCTTGTTGCTCAGGTTGCGGTCCAGCTGGAGCTCCATGTTACCGGTGCCCTTGAACTCCTCAAAGATAACCTCATCCATCTTGGAGCCGGTATCGATAAGGGCGGTGGCTACGATTGTGAGTGAACCTCCGTTCTCAATGTTACGGGCGGCACCGAAGAAACGCTTGGGCTTGTGCAGTGCGTTGGCATCGACACCACCGGAAAGAACCTTACCGGATGCAGGAGCTACGGTGTTGTAGGCGCGGGCCAGACGGGTTATAGAGTCAAGGAATATCACCACGTCATGACCGCACTCAACCATGCGCTTGGCCTTCTCAATAACGATGCTGGCTATCTTTACGTGATGCTCGGCGGGCTCATCAAATGTAGAAGCAATTACTTCTGCCTTTACGCTGCGGGCCATATCGGTAACCTCCTCAGGGCGCTCATCAATGAGCAGCATTATCATGTATGCCTCAGGATGGTTGGCAGCAATTGAGTTTGCTATATCCTTAAGCAGAATTGTCTTACCGGTCTTGGGCTGAGCAACTATTAGGGCGCGCTGTCCCTTACCTATGGGGGCGAACATATCAACCACGCGGGCTGAGAGATTGTCATTATGGCCGTTGCACAGTGTGAACTTCTCATCCGGGAAGAGTGGGGTAAGGTGCTCAAACGGTACGCGGTCACGTGCCACAGAGGGCTCCAGACCGTTTATGCGGAACACCTTTACCAGCGGGAAATATTTCTCACCTTCACGCGGCGGACGGATAACACCCTCCACAACATCGCCGGTCTTAAGGCCAAAGAGCTTGATCTGTGACTGTGATACGTATATGTCATCAGGTGATGCCAGATAGTTATAGTCCGATGAACGCAGGAAACCGTAGTTATCGGGCATAATCTCCAGCACGCCTTCACCGCGCAGGGAGTCACCAAAGTCATACATGCGCTCCTCCTGACGGCGGTTCTGCTGGTTATTCTGGTTGTTCTGGTTGTTCTGATTGTTGAACTGCTGCTGGCGGGGCATATTCTGCTGTTGTTGCGGCATGGGCTGCTCGGCCGGAGCGTTCTGCTCACGGTTCTGCTGGAACTTGTGGCCGTTATCCCTGCGCTCCTGCGGCTCCTCCTGCTGCTCACGCTGGGGCAGGGGCTCGGGCTGCTGCATACGGGGCTCCTGTTCAGGCTCCTCATAGGCATCAGTTGAAGCTGTTATGTTCTCCTCATCAATCTCAGGCAGCGGAACCTCAACGGCGTGACCCTTGCGCGGGCGGCCGCGGCGCTTGCCGGCCTTCTGGGCATCCTGCTGTGGCTGCTCTGCAGGCTGTGCTATAGCTGCGGGCTCAGCCTGTATGGGCTGCTCAGCGGGTTTAACCTCCTGGGCGGGAGCGGGCTGTTCATTCTTCTGTGCCTCCTCTGGCTGTTCACGGCGCGGACGGCCGGCTTTTTTCTTGCGCGGAGCCTCCTGTGCTGCAGGCTCTGCCTGTGCGGGCTGCGGCTCTGTGGTTTTTTCTGCTACAGGTGCTTCCTGCTTAGGCGCATTTTCCTGCTTGGCTAACTCAGCCTGAGCCTGACGCTCAGATTTCTCTCTCTTCTTTTCAGCAGGATTGTGCTTGCCTTTCTCACCGTTGGCGGTATAGACTTTCTCAGGATTGTCCTTACGGGCAATTCTGTTTTTGGGTTTACGCTCTCTCTCTGAGCTGTTCTTGGAGGCCGATATTGCCTGCTCATCAAGGATGTCATAAACAAGTGTGTTCTTGTCAGTTGACTTGGCTGACTTGAGGCCCATCTCAGCTGCAACGGCCTGGAGCTCTTCCAGGCTCTTGCTCTTTAATTGAAGTATGTCGTACATGTTTTGTTATATCTCCCTGTGCTGCATACAACGTGCAAACAACTGTACAACAGCAGTTGGGGATTGTTTTTAGAAAAATGTGTCCGGATTGTTGGCCGCTATCGGAGTGCCCTGAACGGGACTGTCTTACGGCTTACGGGTGCAAATGTACTAATAAATTCAAAACCACACAATAGGTACGGTTCTTTCTGTGTGTTTTTCAGGAGAACTTTTAGGAGTATCAGTATCTGAAACTTCGCGCTAAAGCGCTCTCCCTCCCACGCCTGTGGCGCGGGCCCCTCCCTCTTACGCGGAGGCCACTGAAAAAGGTGTCGTTTTTATAAGCCTTCGAGGAAGGTATATTTGAGCATCCCTCTGAGTTTATCGGTTTTCTATGTTATAACGGATTCTCAGAAGGATGTTTTATTGAAAAGAGGGCTCTTTACCCTCTATTTCCCATTGTTTTCAGCTAATATCCTGTTTATTCGCACAAGATTGGACGTAAAGATAGCCACTGCGCTCTGCATTGTAAATGCATCCAGACCGTAACTGATGGCTCTGTCTAGGTGATAAGGATGTTTCAGTTCCCAGTTCTTGGCTTCAACGATATATCGTTCCTTGTATTTTTCCTTAAACTCTTCTGTCTCCTGTCTCTTTTTCAGGTCTTCTTGCTGTTCGGACAGGATAGAGATTGAGTATCGCATGTCTTTGGTACCTTTATATCCGCATTCCTCGGCATGCTTGCACACCCTGCATTTGTGGACATCGAAGGTAAAACGGATTTGTTTGTTCTTGTTCTCATAACTTCGATCCTTGATGATTTTGCGGATTGCCATATGTCCGGCAGGGCATACCATCATTCCCGCATCCTTGTTGTATGTGAAGCCATTGTGATTCCTTACGTTTCCGCTTGCAATAATCGGATTGAGTTTTGCGATAATCGAAACATTCTCCTGTTCCGCGTTCTCGAGATTCTTCTGACCTGAGTAAGCGCCGTCACCTATCACTTCTTCCAAGTCTGGGATATTCCTTTTGGTCTTGCTTATCAGTACCGGAAGCTCCGGTCCGTCGCCTTTCTCACCTGATGTCATGGTGGCCGCCACGACAAGACGCTCCGGGACTACTGCCAGATGGCCTTTGTATCCAAAGAACTCGGAGTCAGCGGCCTTGTGTCCCACGCGGGCATCGGGATCGAAAGATACTGTATAGTGGTCCTTGATGTCTTCCATCATCTCCGATAATAGATTCATCTTTTCCGATACCGTTGGTAGGATTGCAACCTTCTGTTCCTTCAGGAAGGAGAGCAATCCTGCTACATAGTCCATCTGTTTCTCCAGGTCATCGCCTTCGTATTTAGGTGGCATATTTCCCTTCATGTTGGCATCGGCCTCATATACCGACTTGCGTAGTATCTTTGCCTGTTTCTCCAACGCACCGGCCGGAAGGACGGGATTGGACCTGGACAAGGAGTGGGTGGCATCAACCATTATCTTCTTACTGAGAACGATACCCTTTTCCTTGGCTATATCTATTGATCTGTTGATGAGCATATCCAACAGGTTTATATCCTTAAGACGCATCCTGCGGAACTTGGTCAGAGTGCTGGATTCTATAACCCTGTCCTCCGGAGCCAGACCAAGGAAGTATTTGTAGGACATATCATACATACACTTGTCAACGAGGTCCACGTCCGACAGCCCAGATATGCTTTTTATCATCAGGTACTTGAACATCCTTACCGGATCTTCTGCCATACGACCATTATCCTGACAATATCTATTGTTCAGTTCATCATATATAAAAGAGAAGTCAACAAGCTCGTTGATAAGGCGAAGTTTATTATCCTTTGGGACTACAATATCATATAATGATGAGTAGTCAGAGAAGTGTAGAGAGCCTTGAGAAGGAAGCATAACAATTTGTGTTTCAACAAGATAAAGATACAAAATAATCCGCAAACCACCAAAAATAATGGAAAAAATTTGCGGACTATTTAAATGTGGATTCTGTTATACCCTAAGGACTTTTTCAGTGGCCTCCTTACGCGCCGAGGGTGGCGACGGTTTCCGATACCGATACCCCTAAAAGTTATGCGCAGCTTGAATCATAATCAACTTGCGCTCCAGTTAGAGAAATTTTACGGCCCAGTTGGAGAGGCCATATTTCAGAGCTGGAAGAGCTCGTTTACGGTCTTGCCAAAATAGGCTGAGAGTTTGAGCGCGAGCTCAGTTGAGGGAATGAACTTTTCATTCTCAATGGCAAATATGGTCTGGCGGGAGACGCCTATGGCGTTGGCCAGGTCTTGCTGGGATATACGGCGGATAGCCCTTTCTACGCGTATTGTATTAGTCATTGTCTAAGCTCTCCTTTCTATAACGGTTCAACTTGATCTTGAGTACAAATGAGTATATAACTGCCAGCAATGGTACCCACAAGGCAGCATTTAATACATAGAAATACACTTTCTCTAATGCTATGAATAACGGTACAAATCTGTTGGCATGCTTGTAAACAATCATGTCCATCCAGAAATAATGCCTGTTGAACAATGATATCAGTACGAACAGTATGGCAAAGAAGGCCAGCAGTCTGATTCGGATATGGCTTATGAACTCATCCTCCTGCTCCTCACGGCTAAGGCATATAAGGAATATGGAGAGGTAAGGGAACAGAGGCAGTATGCGGACTACGGGATTGAATACATCCTGCATTGTGAAATCGGCCTTAAGGCTGAAGTGTATCCTTGTAGCTATTATGTATGTGGCAATGACGGCAAATGACGTAAAGAGCATGATCCAACCCACTTTCTTGCATTTGTATGGCAGCAGCATTGAACGGTATATGTTGCCGCCGCCGGTATGGAGCAGGACCTTGAGCAGTATGATGTAAACGACCTGTATATAGTTGGGCTGGGAGAGTAACCCCGCAACACGATGCAGCAGGTTGTGCTGCAGCTTTAGCATGAATTCCCATTTGGCATCATTAACAAATGTGGTCTGAGGAATCAGGGCACGGTGTATAGGTCCGTAGAACATCTCAACGATACATTTGGAAATGAAGAATATGATTATGGCTATTGTGACGGCACGGAGGCGTACTGATTTGGTGTATTCATCTTCTATAGCCTCCTGTGAGAAGCAGATGACCAGCAGGGTGGTTGCAAACAGAATGTCAACCAAACCTAACAGGAAGGTAAACAATTTCTGATGACTGGCGGACCAGCTGCCCTGATTCAGATACAAAAAGGCAAATACAGCAGCCAATACTACCAGAACCTCCAATCCATACACCTGCCATTTATGCGGCAGCAGAGTGAGTTGTTTCTTGTAATCTTTCATAATGTATTGTATTATTCTATTGAACTTTCTTTCATATTCTTATACAGCACAATCCTGAGCACCAGCGCATAGAGAACTGCCAGACCGGGAATCCACGTCAACCATAACAACAGATGTCGGCTTATAATAGAATACAGATAATAACCATGATTTTCTTCTAAAGTAGGCTGCGCAAGAACCCTGTACAAATACTTTCCGGCAACGTTCAGATTCTCAAGACATGATAGCAGCGCGTAAGCGATTACAAATATAACCAGCAGACGTACTCTTATATGCCGTATGAACTCATCCTCCTGCTTTTCTTTGGAAAGACACACCATGAATACTCCTGTATATGCCACCAGCGGCAGAAACAGACATACCCACAAGTACAGTTTGACCAGCCATAGCATCTTACCATACCAACACAACACGTTCACATACTTGTTTATAATGATCGTTACCGGAACTAACACAAGAGTCACTCCAAGCAACCACCATCCTGTCTTTTTATAACGGTTTGGAAGCAGCAATGACGAATAAACGGTACCCACGCCTACGCGCTTGAGAACCTTTAACAACACTATGTATAACAGTTCCAGGTTAGCAGCAAACCTGAAATAACCAAAGATACCAAGTAAATGCTCCAGAACAGGGTAATTCCAGAGCATAAAACCATCAGCCTCACCTTTCATCAAAGGTACAGTCCGCAAAATGGTAAATTTCTGAAAACGCCAGCCTATAAATTCAGCCATCCCGCTTGACAATATCAGTATCATCGCTGTAATTGTCAATGCCCGATAACGTACCGCTCTGACATACTCATCCTCAGTACCCTCCTGGGATAGGCATGCCACTAACAGAAAAGGACAATACAGTACCGTTAGAATCTCTTCTATAATTTGGAGCCAATCCTCACCCACATCCTGTTTAAGAACTGTGTAAAGGGCAATCTCGCAGGCAAATATAACTGCGCACACCACAAGCCCAATCACCTGCCACCTGTGCGGCAAAAGCGTAAGATGTTTCCTGTAATCTTTCATTATTGTAAAGTTTGATGCGACAAATGTAACACGCACTTTACAATATTGCAAGCAAAATTTACAGAATAACTTTTGTTAACAATAGAGGCTTGTTTGGAGTGTTACTCTTTAATTTGGATTCCGTCAAGCAGTTCCTTGATCTTTTTCTTGAGCTCTCTCTGGGTCTGGCGGTCTCCCTCACAGAGTTCCCTGATTTCTTTGTTTGATCTACGGGTGAACTGCCTTTTAAGTTTTTTGAGAGTCTTGGCGTCAAACTTCTCAATTTTCTTGTCTTTCAGTTGATTCAGCATGCCGTCATCGCCTGCCAGAGTATTGTAGATTACCTGTACCAGCAGGAAAGGATGGCTGGATTTAAGATCAAAATTGAGATCGAGCTTGAAATTCAGATTAACAGGATCAACACCTCCAGGGTAGTTATCGGCTATGTCATTAAAGAAATCCTTAAGGGATCCCCAAATCTGGCCTATCTTGGGGTTGTCCAGACGAATCATTGTATTGATAGAATCTCCACTTTCAGTAACAGTGTTCCGGGCACCTGCAGACTGTGGAATACAAACAAGAATCATAAGCAGGAATACTCCTGACAAACGCTTTAAGGTTGTTCTTGGAATCATATTGAGATATGTTTTAAGTTTAGTAGTCTTACAATAGACGCACCAAACTTAAAAATGTTATAAAGAGACAAAAGGGACTGAATGGTCCCCTTTGTCATTTGAATGTTGTATTATTCTCCAATCTGGTTTCTTAAAATTCCGCGATTAAAGAATGTGCGGGATATGGAATCTGCTTCATTCGGGGAGACTTCCTTGCCATCTACAAGAACTCGTTTGACACTCTTTCCATTAACCGTGATATTTCCATCGTCATCAATTTCAACACCTGGGAGTTTCTTTATCAATTCGTTGATATCCGTGCCTTCAGGAAGGCGGTATGCGGTTGCGCTAAATTGGGAATCCTTCTTGTCCTCACTTGTTATTGAAACCTGGTCTGTGTTTTCATCAACGTTTACCATTATTTTCCGGCTGTATCCTTCAGGCGTTTTACCCTCAACTTCATCAACTATATCATTGGCATAAATGGGTTTTTCGGCGTCGCTGAAATACTCTCTTCCATTGACCAGAATTCTTCTTACAGGCTTGCCGTTAATGGTTATGTTTCCGTCATCATCAGCCTGGACACCGGGTAAAGATTTGATGAGCTCATCAACAGATTTTCCATCCGGTAATTTGTAGGCCTCAGCCTCCCAAGTAATCTCCTTTTCAGGATTCAGGTTCTCATATTTGAGTGTTCCTTCATACTTAAGCGTGTCATAGTCAAGGACGACACGGCCTACTACTTTTTGGGGCGTTTGGGCGGACTCTGCGTTGTCATAAACGTAACTGACCTTGGTGCGTGCATTTACAGCCAGACAAATGCAAACCAAGGGGAGAAGATAGAGTGCTCTAAGCAGACTCCTTCTGGTTGATGTTTCCTTTTCCATCATAAAAATTCTGTTTTTTAAAATACTGTGATTGAAATTATTAGCTATTGTGTATCCGTTCATCGCGGCCGCTTTGCTTATGAGCAGATACTGATAACTGCGTAAATCGGTGCCGGCGCGGAGTACGGCGTCATCGGCCTCATACTCATGTACTGCGCGCAGGTCAATGCAGAGCATCCAGATGGCGGGATTGAACCACTGGACTGCCGTAACAAGGTCTGTTATAAGGACATCAATGGAGTGGTGGAGTGCCACGTGGGCTTTCTCATGACGTATTATAGCCTGATTCCCACATTTCCAGTCTGCCTCTGATATTACTATGTGGCCCATCCAGCTGAATGACGGGACAGCGGCTTCCATAACATATATGATGGTGCCGTCAGCCAATACTTCCCGGCGAGCTCTCCTTATTATACTGCGCACGCGCAGGATAGATGCTGTTATTCTGAGCAGGCCCCAGACCAAACCTATGGCATATAACGCTATGAGGGCTATATGCCACCAGGGGGTAGCTGATGCAGGTGCATCTGTAGCAACCTGCATAAATGAGGCCGCAGGCATAGGTATGACCTGTGTCTTGTGGATGGTAATAATGCAAACAGGGAGTAAGAATGACAGTAAAGCCGTTCCCAGAAGCACCACTCTGTTGAGTCTGTGCCACGTATCCTTGCTTAAGAACAGACGGTAGAATATGTAGAAGACGGCCATTATGACCGCAACTTTCAATTGGTATATAAGGAAGGTCATCATTTTTCTTTCTTTTCCAGGTGTTCAATAAGTTCTTTCAACTCATCTATGGAGACCTTGCCGTCACCCACAAATGCTGATACCGCATTGAGATAGGAGTTGCCAAAGTAGTTGCCTATGAATCCGCCCATTGAGAACCGGCTGTACTCATCGCGTGTTACAATAGGGAAGTACTGATAGGTGGGACCGTATGCCTTGTGGTCCAGGAATCCGTCAACCTCCAGTTCACGCACCTGTGTGGATAGCGTATTGAAATGTGGCTTGGGTTCGGGGTAGAGTTCGCGTAGTTCGCGGACAAAGAGTTCACCCTTGTCCCAGAAGTGGTTCATGATGACCTCTTTCTTCTCACTAAGCTTGGTTATTTCTTTCTTTTTCATAATTCGGTTGTAACTAGTACCGATGCAAATGTAACTACTAAAATAGTTACTCAACGATTTATTTAGTTAACAATTGCAAAAACAAACAAAAATCCCGCTCACAGGGTTTGTGGGCGGGGTCGTTGTGGGACACTTTGGCGGAGTGTAATCAGAACTGTACCTTGCGGGTGCGGGAGAGCAGGAGAGCCAGGGAGACGGAGAGGGCGGCTACAGGTATGAAGAGGTATTGTTTCCATGTGGTCAGGAAAATACATATCTTGTCAAATGTGCCGGCATCGACCTGGCTCATATCTACCGGATACAGATAGCCTATAAACATGGCGGCGGCACCTATTATGATACCTATAACAAGCGTAACGATAAGTGTTATGCGTCCGTGGGAGCGCTGGCGGTCCACCTCAGCCTTGATGCCCTCAACCTGATTCATGCGGCGCTGGGTCTCAAGCAGGAATGTGGGGTCATCCTTTACCTGTGGCTTGGTGCTGCGCAGAAACTCTTCAATATTGTCCTTTCCGTTCATATGCTCAAATATTCTTTTAGGTGATTACGGCCGGTAGAGAGCAGGTATTTCACTGTACCGGACGGGATTTGCATTATGGATGATATCTCTTTTATGTCGTGGTCCTCAAAGTAATGGAGCACGATAGCGGCACGTTCCTTATCGGGAATCCTGTCAAGCGCCTGATATAGTTGCTGATAGCGGAAAGCGTCATCAGTGGAGTCTTCAGAGAGAACGCTCTGCGCTTCGTAGGATTCACTGGATACCGTGTCAAGAGTAGCCTTGCGGCAGTGGTCTATGAAACAGTTGTACGCAATCCTGAAGAGCCAGGTGCTGAACTTGGAGAGTCCCAGGAACGAGCCCGATGCCACATAAGCGCGCACCAGGGCATCCTGTGCCAGGTCATCGGCCATAGAGGCGTTGCCGCTGCACAGTCCAAGCAGAAACCTGCGTAAAGGCTCCTGCTCAGTTCTGACAAGGTCGATGAATCGCTCTTGAGTCATTTTTTACTTCTGTGACTTGTTGAGTGATTCCTCTTCGGCCTTAAGTTCCTTGGCCAGCATGCGCTTGCCTGCAAAATATGAAATGAAGAGAGCTATACCTACTGCAAATACCACGCTGCCCATTACGGTATACTCTGTGGTCCTAAAGTTTCCGCCTGCGTAGGAGAGGATGAGTACTGTAATGCATATGGATGCGCCTATGGCTGTTGCTATGCATGCTCCGGTGAGCCTGCCCAGCATTTTCTCCTTCAGGGTCTTTTCTTTCTTCTGTGGCTTGAAGTATTCAGGATCAATTGGGGCACCTGCTTCAATTGACTTGAGCAGTAGCTCTGTCTTCTTGTTGGTTTCATTCTGACTGGTACGGTTGTTCATCCAAACTACCACGATTGGCATAATCACGCAAACTCCGATTAAAAAAAGATAATACATAATGCTTATAATTTAATTGTTTAACCTTTCCGCTTACTTGCTTTCCTGAGCGGTTTCAACAGTTAGACGTAAGCAGGCCGGAAAAGGTTGGGAAATTTTGGAAAAAGGACGAAAAAAAGTTTTTATAGTGATTTGTTTATGCTTGCTATGTAGTCCAGGACATCATCACGGCCCGATTTGTCAAGTGATGAGGTGATGAAGTGGGGAGGCAGTTCCTCCCATTGCTCAGACAAGGTTTCAAGGAATTTGTTTACGTTCTCATTGAGGCGGCCGCGGCCCAGCTTATCGGCCTTGGTAAAGATTATGCCAAAGGGGACGGCGTTCTCACCAAGCCATTCAATGAACTCCAGGTCTATCTTCTGGGGCTCCAGGCGGCTGTCAATGAGCACGAACAGGGATGTCAGTTGCGGGCGCTCCAGAATGTAACTGTCTATGATGCGCTTAAGCTCCTCCTGCTGCTTGTGTCCGCGCTTGGCGTAGCCGTAGCCCGGCAGGTCAACCAGGTACCACTCATTATTAATAAAGAAATGGTTTATGAGCAGGGTCTTACCGGGTGTGGCCGATGTCATGGCCAGCCCCTTGCGGCCTGTAAGCATGTTGATGAGGCTGGATTTGCCCACGTTGGAGCGGCCTATGAATGCATATTCAGGCAGAGTGTGCTGCGGACATTTGTTTATGTCAGTATTGCTGATTATAAATTCTGCGGTCTTAATCTCCATATTGTGCGGGTTTTGTTTTACAAAAATACGAATTTATACTTTAATGGGCCAGAATCCGTTTCCATAGTAGCCAATTATTGTTTATTTTTGTGGAAAAATAGAGGCTTATTTATGAACCGCGAGTATCCGTCGGCCGCATTGGAACGCGCTGTGGGGGAGTTTGCAAAACTGCCCGGCATAGGCCGCAAGACCGCCCTGCGCCTGGTGCTGCACATGCTCTCCAAACCAGATGAGGAGGTGAGCACGTTTGGCCGTGTGTTCTCCACACTCAAGCAGGATATTAAGTACTGCAAGGTGTGTCATAACATATCGGACACCGATACGTGCGCCATATGCGCCAATCCCAAACGTGACAGCTCAACGCTGTGTGTGGTGGAGAACGTGCAGGATGTGCTGGCTGTGGAGAGCACCATGCAATTCAACGGGTTGTACCATGTGCTGGGTGGTGTGATATCGCCTATGGACGGGGTGGGGCCGCAGGATCTGCAGATAGCAAGCCTTGTGGACAGAGTGGCGGCAGGTGGTATAAATGAGGTGATACTGGCGCTCAGCCCCACAATGGAGGGCGATACCACAAACTTCTTCATATCGCGCAAGCTGCAGCAGTTTGGCGTGAAGCTGAGCGTTATAGCGCGTGGCGTGGCTGTAGGTAACAATCTGGAGTATGCCGATGAGGTCTCACTGGGCCGTTCCATCCAGGATCGTACTCCTTTAAAATAAATTGATGCAGAATGAATACTAAGAAGATGTCAATTAAGCTTCTGGCAGCATGGATAGCCATATATGTGATTGCAGGTATAACCGCATTGCTGTTTGAATTCGGACCGCTTAAGGGTGTATCTGTTACTGATACCAAAACCATTTATATACTGGAGGTAGTGGGAGTGCTTGCATCACTGGCACTGATTCCGTTGGCGCTGCGCGGATTCAAGAAGATGGTGGACCGTCTGGATGAGAAGGAGTATCCGGAGGAGAAGATAGGTAAGATTTATATGACATGCTCCCTGCTCAGGCTCCTGGCCTTCTTTTTGGTCATTGAGTTTGGAGTGGTGCTCTATTACATCCTGAATGACTCCATAGGTTTATACATAGCAGCCATAGGCGCAATATGCTCTATGTTTGCCATCCCCACCAAGGCGGGCATAGAACATGAGACAGGTTTCTATTAATTGTTCATGCCGGCAGTAAGCGTCATCATAGTCAGCTATAAGGTAAGGTACTACACCCAGCAGTGCCTGAACTCTGTATTCCGTTCACTCCCTGATGCACAGGTGCTTGTGGTTGACAACAACTCCGATGACGGCTCTGTGGAGTACCTGCGTGAGCGATTCCCGCAGATAGAGGTTATAGCCAATGACTATAATGCCGGTTTTGGTAAGGCCAATAATATGGCGCTGGCCAAAGCTCAAGGCCGATATGTGCTGTTCCTTAATCCTGATACTGTTGTGGCTGAGCGTACCATACCCGGCTGCATTGAGTATATGGATGCGCACCCGGAGGTGGGTGCAGTAGGCGTACGCATGCAGTATGGTGACGGCCGCTTTGCGCTGGAGTCACGCCGCTCATTGCCTACGCCGTCAGTATCATTCTGGCATATGACGGGGCTAGGCCGCCTGTTCCCTAGGTCAAAGGTATTTGCAAAATATCATCGGACATATCTTGATAAGGACAGTGAGTGCCCCATTGATGTGGTATCGGGCGCATATATGTTTGTACGCAAGGAGGTGATTGACAGGACGGGAGGCTTTGATGAGGCGTTCTTTATGTACGGTGAGGATATAGACCTTTCATACCGCATAATGCAGCAGGGGTATGAGAACCGTTATCTGCCGCTGCCTATAGTACATTATAAAGGTGAGAGCACCAATAAGACATCATACCGCTATGCAAAAGTGTTCTATGATGCAATGCTTATATTCTTCAATAAGCATTTTCACCGTTACAGCCGTCTGTTTGCGCTCATTGTGCGTATGGTGGTGGGCTTCAAGAAGATTGGCACATATATTGGAGAGAACCTGCATGCTGGCAGCCGCCGCTTAGCCGTTTATACGGAGAACTGCCTCTATGTGGGACGCAAGGAGACGTTTGCTCATGTGGCGGGTCTTATCTCAGGCAGTGAGGTGCTGCGTAACCCTCAGTATGTTGAGGGTGAGGGCGATATTGATGGCGCGCTGCAGGGGCGCCTGGGCTCAGGTGTGGATGCGGTGTTGTTTGATACTGGCGTATTCTCTTATGATGCTATCATGGACTGGATGTACGGCCGGGCATCGGAAGGGAAACGGTATACAATGGGCCTGTATTCAGAGAAGACAGGTAAACTTATAACAGAGAACGAGGTCTTATGACAGAGAAAGATATTTTGACCGACGGTACGTACCGTCTGCGTGCTCCTGAACCGGAGGATCTGGACGTGCTGTTCAATATGGAGAATGACAGTTCTATCTGGATGGTGTCAGGTAATGCTGTGCCGTATTCACGCTACCAGATAAAAAAATATATCCAGCAGTCTCAGCATGATTTCTACACTGACCGCCAGATAAGGTTCATGATTGAACGTGAAGCGGATAATGTTGTTATGGGTACAGTAGATTTGACTGATATAGACCCGTACAACGGACGTGCCGAGGTGGGTATTGCGCTACTCTCAGAGTACCGGGGGCAGGGTATAGCATCGGCCGCGTTGAAGATTGTGCTGGGATACGCCAAGAGGGTTCTGCGCCTCAGGCAGTTGTTCTGTCTGGTGCCCGCCGATAACGAGACAAGTGTTAAACTGTTTGCCAGCAACGGGTTCGGTGAGAGCGGTCGGTTGCAGCAGTGGCTTGTGCATGAGGAGAGTTACTCAGACGTTCTTATTCTGCAGAAATTTTTTTGAAAAAAAAGTGTTTGAACGCTTGTGGGTACGAAAAATGTGAGTACCTTTGTCACCGCAAATCAGCGAGGTGCGTTAGTTCAGCTGGTTAGAATGCCGCCCTGTCACGGCGGAGGTCATGGGTTCGAGTCCCATACGCACCGCTAAAAAATGCCCTACAAGCCTTGTAGGGCATTTCTATTTAAAAAACCTTGTTAAAACCTTGTTACATCTGAAAATGTTTTACCCCCTCTACAGCATATCTGTAACAAGGTTTTAGATAATAACCA
>JAGBPB010000108.1 GCA_017633615.1 Bacteroidaceae bacterium
ATTTTCAATTCTTATGGCAGTCATTGCCGTAGTTACAGTTTCATGTAACAATGATAAGCTCTTTGAAGAGCAGGGTGTTCCCGCCGGAAGCATCAGGGTAAACATCACCGTAGGTAATAAAGAGCACTCCACCAAAGCCGTTAAGACCGGTTGGGAAAATGGTGATATCATTCATATTTATCTTGATGATGCTGCAACTTACGCTCCTGATTTTGACCTTACCTTCAATGGAACAGATTGGGTAGCCTCTTCCATCAGCGCCGCTGTTGCTGGCAGACTGCAAACAACCGGAGGCAAACTCCGCGGTTTCTGGGAGAGCAGCAATTCATGCATGACTGATGCAAGTTGGGGCAAATCGTCTGCAGTTATCGATTTCCCTGATAATGGCAAAGATGGGACCACTGGAATTGCCGACCATCTGGTTGCCGATTTCAGTAATATCTCCTACACCTATAATGGAAGCATACTGGAGGCAAGCATCAACAGTTGGCATTTTGAAACCGATTTGCAGATTGTAGTAAGCGGACTGACTTTCGAAGCAGGCAGATATACTTTGTTTTCACCTAATTCTGAGATTCAGAACGTAAACATGATTAATACGCATTCTGGAAGTACTCCGTACGAAGTTTCCGTGAGTAGGAATGGTACCGGTTCCGATTATGGCCGCATTGCAGCCATTCAAAACGCAGATGGTGTAGCTTTTGTGGGCTGTTTGGGAACATCTTTCTCTTCCGGGGAAACCATGACATTCTTCCTCATTGACAACACTACCGGTGTGAAATATGAGTTCAGCAAGACATTGACGGCTTCTCTGTCCAGTAACAAAACAAAGATCAACGCTATCAAGATCCCGTTCAAGAAGTTCGTTGTGGATATGGGCTTTACCAGCGGAACAAAGTGGGCTGCCTGCAACCTGGGTGCAGACTACCTGACTGGCTACGGTGACTACTACGCCTGGGGTGAGACCTCTCCTTATTACAGTAGCCAGAGTCCTCTTACCTGGAAAACAGGCAAGGGCTCCGGCTATTACTGGACATCCTATGATATGGCAACCGCAGGCGATAACAGCAAGTTCTCTAAATACACTTACGACCAAGACAGCTATGCTACTTCAGGCACTGCCGACGGAAAGATTACCCTTGAGGCTGCCGATGATGCCGCAACCGTAGCCTACGGCAGTCCTTACCGCATGCCAACCTATGATGATATTGCTGAACTTGTTAATAACTGCAATAGAACGTATGTAGAGAATTATCTTGATTCCGGTGTTAACGGTTATCTTTTCACCAGCAAAAAGACAGGATTTACCAGTCAGATAATATTCTTCCCTGCCGCCGGTAATTATTGGAATAAGTCTCTGAATAATGAAGGTACGGACATGAATATCTGGGCTTCTACAGTACGTGATAATACACCTTATCTCGCATGGAGTATTAATGGCTATCCGACTAATTTAGTTGTTGCCAATAATAGCACTAAAGCCCGCTTTTTTGGATTCTCTGTCCGTCCCGTCAGATAATAACCAAGAAACGTAAAAGGGGAGTCTCCCCAATCTAACGTTTCACTCTATACCAATCCCTCCGGTCCGTAATCAGCCCCGGAGGGATTGCTGTTTCAAAAGAAGCTTTGCTGTTGTACAGATTTGCTAAAAAATGCCGAAATTTGCAACCTGTAAAAATGATTATAACAAATTACTATAAGGTGGCAGGACACCTGTTCTGCGTTACGGCTCAGGCTGATGATCTGGGTCTGATGCAGAACTATACGCCGTTTTGCTGCGAGCCTGAATGCGGGACTGAGCCTGTTTTCTCCCTGAGCGTGAGTGATGGTGATGCGGTTAGTTTCAATGAGGAGATTAGGCAGTCTGAAGAGGGGCAGGAGATAGTGTGCGGCAAGGCGGGGAGTGATCCTGCGTTCAGCTTCCTGTGGGCCGGACGTACGGCGGGGTGGCTGGTGTGCTCTACAGATTACCGCCGGGGGCAGCTGGTGCTGAGCGGGTATCAGCGTAAATCGGCTATTGACAATGCTTTAATGGTGCTGTTTGCGCTGGCTACGGCGCAACAGGGTACGGCGGTGTTTCATGCATCGGCAGTAAGTTATAAGGGCAGGGCGTATATGAACCTGGGCAAGAGCGGCACGGGTAAAAGCACTCATGCCGCTTTGTGGCTGCGTCATATTGAGGGTACGGAACTGATTAATGATGATAACCCTGTGGTGCGTGTTTATGCTGACGGCAGCGCTGTTATTTACGGCACTCCTTGGAGCGGCAAGACGCCGTGCTACAGGAACGTGAGTTATCCGTTGGGCGGCATTGTGCAGCTTAGTCAGGCTCCGTACAATAAAATACGCCGTTTGGGAGGCGTTGAGGCATACGCATCGCTGGTGGCAAGCATATCGGGTAAGCGCTGGGACAGATGTATTGCTGAGGGCCTGCACGCTACAGAGAATAGTCTGGTGCGGAACGTGCCTGTGTGGCATCTGGAATGTCTGCCCAATGATGAGGCTGCGCTGCTTTGCCGGAATTCTATAGCCCAATGACTGATGATTTTATCATAGAAGAGGCAATCCGCCTGGTTGGTGAGGGGGTGAGCGTGACCTTCCCAGTAAAGGGACGGAGCATGCTGCCGTTCATTATTGGCGGCCGTGAGAGCGTGATCCTGAGCAAGCCCGTTGAGCTGCGTCGCGGTGATGTGGTGCTTGCCTGGGTGGAGGGTGGCCGATATGTGGTGCATCGCATTATAAAGATTGACGCTGAACGCATCACGCTGATGGGTGACGGTAACGTTCGGGGCACTGAGCGCTGCACCAAGGCCGATGTCAAGGCTATTGCCACGCATGTGGTGAGTGAGCGCGGCCGCAAACGTGATCTGTATAATGCATGGCGCAGGGCAGGGGCCCGTGTGTGGTACTGGCTGCGCCCTTTTAGACGCTATCTGCTGTATATCTATAGACTGTTATGCTTAAGAAACTAAGTGATTTGTTAAGCGCCCAGGCCAGCGTGTTCATTATTCTGACTGCTGTGGTGACATTCTTTTTCCCTGAGCTCTTTGCCTGGGTTAAGGGTAATATGCAGACCATCATCCTGGGAATTATAATGCTCACTATGGGGCTTACCCTTACACCGCATGATTTCAAGCTCCTGGCGCAGCGCCCGTTTGACATACTGATAGGTGCGGTGGCTCAGTTTACCATAATGCCGCTGGTGGCGTTCTCGCTCTCGTGGCTGTTCAGCCAGGTACCCGCCTTTGCTCCGTACAGCACCGCTATGGCCATAGGCATCATTCTGGTGGGCTGCTGTCCGGGCGGCGTATCCAGCAATATAATGTCATTTCTCTGTAAGGCCGATGTGGCTTACTCCGTGGGCATGACCTGCGTATCGACCTTGTTGGCTCCCGTGCTCACTCCGCTGCTGGTGCTCATGCTTGCGGGTGAGAGGGTGGATGTGGATGCCTGGGGTATGTTCCGCCAGATACTCATAGTTACAATCATACCTATTGCCATCGGCTTCTTGCTGAACGTATGGCTGGGGCACAAGGATGTGTTCCGCAAGATTCAGGGCTGCATGCCGGGCGTATCAGTTATCTGTCTGGCCTGCATTGTGGGCGGAGTCATCACCACCGTTCATGATCCGCTGGTGGAGAACGGCCTTGTGCTGTTCCTGCTCACATTCGGAATGGTGTTCTGCCACAATACGATAGGCTATGTGCTGGGCTACTTTGTGGGCAAGCTGTTCAAGTTCAATACCGCTAAGAAACGTACCCTCTCAATTGAGGTAGGCATGCAGAATGCGGGCCTGGGCACCAACCTGGCAATGTCTTTCTTTGTGGCCACCAATCCTATGGCTGTGGTTCCTTGCGCCATCTCATGCGCCTGGCACAGCATCAGCGGCACCATCCTGGCCAATCTCTTTGCCCGCCGCAAAGCATAAAAAAATACAATTGGGGAAGGACCCCAATTGTACTTTTTATATGTAAATGCTATTTGTAGAATCTGATTCCGGATTATTCAACCTTTCCGGTAGCGCTCTTGAAGTACAGGATGCGGGTGCAACTCTTTCCCTGATACATGAAATTATCCTGGCTGAGGCTCATATTGAAGAGTGAGGTCTTGTCAATCAAATATCTCTCACTATATCCTTGACGTGTAATGAGCAGAACATCCTCATCAACCTGCCATGTTCCTCTGCTGATTGATTCATATCTGGAGCCGGCTCCTGTTATTTCCAGGAAATCATTGTTAGAGCTGAACTGATAATAGTGGGGAGAAACATCCTTTAATTCAATCTCATACACTTCAGCAATCACGGTGTTTTTATCTTGATATACTGTCTTGATAAGTTCCCACGTACCGGAAACGGCTATTTCATTACGTGCGGTTTCTGTGCATGATGTGGCAAAAAGGCCTACTGTCAGGATAAGGAACAATGCCTTAATAGTTCTTTTCATTGTTATATTTCAGTTTATTGGTTATTAACTGGATGCAAAGATAAAGAAATATTAATTAAATTTGTTCCAGTTATACTTACTTGGACGGAACATAAGCTAAAAACATATAGGCCTACTCCTAACAAGAAAAAGTAAATAAGAAGGGGCGGTTCTTAGTACCGTCCCTTCTTGTATTCTGTATTATGCTTACAGCGAACTGATAAAGGTTACATCGGGATAATCACCGGAGTTGAAAGTAACCTCCTGCTCTGATACTCCGAACCGGATATCGGTCTTACGGGTTATCTCAACTATGTCAGAGGGCTCTCCGTCAATTACATCATAGAAAGCTACGCTTACAGGCTGATAGGTATCCTTCTTTATGGTAAACTCTACTTTCTTTGCGGCGTCTTGATACTGGGTGAGCAGCTTCTTCTTACCGGTAATAACCCAGGCATCATCTGTCTCAGCTGTGATCTTGTATCTGTAAGCCGGCTTGATATAATCCAGACCATTGTAATAATTGCCTATTGTATTGGCATCCTCAACAGTTGCGGCCGATGTTTCAATCTCCTTGTTATCGGCGGTATAGACCCACTTTCTCTGGTTGTCAAAGTCTGTGTACCAGATACTCTTGTCTGATATAACGCAGTATTTGTTTCCTGCATTATAAAAGGAAATCAAATTCTCCTTGAATGAAATGCCTTCTGATTCATGTTCACCGACATAATCCTGCATTTTTAAAACAATCTCTGCGGCTGACTGTGAGAAAGCAGTTACAGCCCAAACAAGTGAAAACACTGTACAAACAATCTTTTTCATAAGCGTAATTTAAATTATTGGAACACCTAATTGACGTAGCTGTCCTGATTTTGTTAATGGGCTGCGCAAAAAAAAATAATGGCACAAAAGGAAATGCCTTCTGTGCCATTATAATAAAAGAAAAGGTACTACGGTGCCATTAGTTGTGGCGTTTATGAAAAGTATATTAGAGTTTTTGAAATGACACGGTAGTACCTGTTACTGTTTATTGTTGCATCATCTGTGCTGGTGGTAAGCGGTGGCCGGACCGGGGAGAATTGTATTTACTACTGCGGAGCAACTTTTTGTGGTGCAGACACAAACAAGAATAAAAGATATCAAAACGATGATTGATTTAAAACGACTATTTCTCATACTAAAATTCAATTATAAGGATTATACAATAAAAAATTCTGATGGATTTGCCGTAACGTGCATAGCAGCGTTACTGGCCAGATAATACTTGGAAGTAATGTCTTTTTTCCCAAGATCATAGGGAAACCGTCGGGGATTGTAGTCGGTGGTGGTGCGGTGGTGATCCAGCACGACTTCCATCTCTGTGGGGTGGGAGTCGGCTGAATCCACGACCTCTACAACAAGGGTTTGGCTGTTACAACTGGGCATAAGAATGGCCGTCAGCACTAAAGCTGACCCTACAAACAGGTTCATCTAAAAAATAATTTTGAGAAAAGAGTTAGTTCGCTTTATTCAAGGGTATATTCCCCGTAATAGCTGTTGCCGTCAGACAACGATATCAGGAGGAAATATGTGCCAGGCTCCTCAGATACACTGAGTGTGAGTACGTTTCCGCTGGCAGCATTGTTCCACTGCAGATCGTTATCAAGACAAGTGACAGAAGCACTTATATGGGTAATGTTACTCTGTGCCTCAATACCTATTATACCATTTGAGAAATAGCACTCAGGCATTGAATCAACGCGCGGGAATCTGATTGCACGCGGGCGAGTACCGCCGCCTCCCGGTCTTGGGAAAGGAGTAACAGGGATGTTGTTGGGATCACCTGCACTGGCCGTTACAGGCATTTGTAAACACAGTAGTAATGTCACAAGGATCATTAAAACTTTCTTTGCGTAATTCTTCATCTTGTTTTGTAATTAGGTTTAAAGACTACTGAAATCGTAAATTTCGTTTGATACAAAATTATGGTACTATTTTGTGCTGACCAAATATTTTTGCCTTTTAAAGTCTGACACACCTCTCTGTAAATGACTGACAATGAACAAGATATAACCTTGGTCGTCTGTTTTTTTCTGACAGGCCTGTTTTTGGCTCCAAAAAGGGGTGCTTTTTTTGCACAATCATTGCCAAATGGCTGTCAGAGCCATCCACAAGTCCTCTGAGTTCTTTTTTACCTTCTTGAGAAGGCGGGACTTGATCTGATAAATATTTTGGGGGGATTCCTTGATGATGACGCTTACAGATTTTGATGAAAGGCCTGCAAATGAAAAACGCAACAGCTGTTTCTCTTTCTCGGAAAGACCTATATCCTCAACGGAGAGCTTGTCCATAATTCCGTCATATGATTCATTGATGAGTGCATCCAGCTTCTTTACGTTCTCAGGGGCGGTGTAGTCACGGATAAGGTTGTTTATTGTTACGGTGAGCTGTTGCTTTGTTATCTTTTCCTGGTTCTCAGAATCAAAATACATTGAATAGAGGCGGTTGGACATATCATGCCGTTCATGGAACTGTGTGAGAAGTTGATGCCTCAACTTCTTTATCATATCCTTATTCTTATGGTTCACGGCTGTGAGCTCTTCAACCACAGTGAGTGAATCAAAGAGCTGTTCTTTCATCTGTTTTCTCTTGTAGTAGTAGGTAACCAGTGCTATTACATTAATCAACAGGAAGATGACAATGAAAAGAATCAGATTGGACATGGCGTGTCTGTACTTGAGCTGTTCATTCTCAGCCATTATCTTGTAATGTTCATTCTGGGCACCCAGGAGTGGCTGGCTCAGGACTGATCTCAGGTTGGCATTCTGGAATGAGTTGTATTTCTCATAGTATTCAAGGGACTCATCGGCCTCACCACGGCTTTTGGCTATAAGCGAGCTTACATAATATAGGTATATGGAGTCGCCCTCTGAGAGAGCGCTGTTCCAGGCTTTCTCCATATATGATTCTGACCGGGCATAATCCCTGATGGAGTTGTAATAGAGGGCCATCAGTTCCTGATATCCCGGTGAATCAGCGAACCGCTCATAACTGTGGGCGTGGGCACGATACAATGCTACAGCCCTTTTGGTCTCATTCATGCATAACGCGCAGTACAGTCTGTAGTACTGACACCCATCATACAGTTCATCATCATTAAACGCAATGGCTTTATCCTCAACAATCTGCAACAGTGAATCGGCGGTACGGAAATCAAGATTGTTGACTTTGCACCGGCTTATGTCAGAGAGCGCATATACTCTGTGCAGTTCCCTGTCAGCATACCAGTAGTAGGTTTTGGCTTTGGTGTAATACTGTTCTGCGCGATAATAATCACATGCCTGGTCAAAGATATCGCCCAGTTTGGAGTAGAGCAGGCCTTTCCAGTAGTCATTGTCAACTCTGTCACTTAGCTGTTCAGCCTGGGCCAGAGCTACTGCGGCATCAGTATATTGCTTTAACTCTACATAAACACAGCCCAGATAGTAATATGAGAGGAAAAGATAATCGGGATACTTGTCTATGGAATAGAAGAGCGTGGCTTTCATGATAAGTGAATCACTCTTGATAGGCTTGTAATTCTTATACATGGCGGCCGTATAGAGTAGCGCGTATCGGGCCTGGAGTGTTCGTCCCCTAACTGAACTTGAGTCTATTCTGGACATCAGTTCATATGCATGAGTGGGATCATAGTCGATAATACGTTCAGCGCTGTCCATTACCTCAGTGATGGCACGCCTACCATATATCTTGGTGTCATTTGAACGATGGCATCCCGCCATGTTAAATGTTATACAAAATATAGCAGGCAACAGCAGTGTCGCCCACTTAAAACCCAATATACTTTTCATAGACTATTTGAGTGTGCTAATTTAGCAAATGACACGATATGTGCCGCAATAAAAAAGGTCCTACTACGTCATTTTAAGTTTTATTTTGAAAATGGTATATAAAAAAAGACAGGCCCTTTTGGGGTCTGTCTTTTTTTATGCTGTTTCCTTGAATTACTTCTTGAAGTCACGTACAGTGTAGTAAACGGGCTTGCGGTTGTACTCACCGTCAAACAGCAGCGGGAAGTTGTTGGCTCCAAGCCATGAATCGCGGTCACCAAGGTTCCAGAATGTTACGCAAGAGAAGTTCTTCTTGTACTTGCGCAGTACGGTGAAGAGCTCTTCATATTTCTTCTTCTGAAGCTCTGCGATAGAATCGGTAAGAACCTGACCCTCGCCACGGCTGAACTGGAGCTGACCGCCGGCCTCGTGGTTGATACGAACGTCAAACTCTGTGATCTGGATGTCATCAACCAGCTCAAGATACATCTGGATAGCCTTCTCAAAGTCCTCAATGGTGGGGTTATCATAGATGTTGTAGTGGCCCTGCATACCGATACCGGTGATAGGAGCACCCTCGGCCTGCAGCTTCTTGACCATATTGTAGATGAAAGTTCTCTTGGCAGGAGTCCAAGCGCTGTAGTCATTGTAGAACAGACCGGCCTTGGGATCAGCCTCATGAGCAAACTGGAACGCCTTGAGGATGAACTCATCACCGCAGAGCTGATAAGCTGTTGACTGACGGAATGACTGCTCGTAAGGAACATCGGCGTTGTTGCCATCGCTCATAGCCTCGTTTACAACGTCCCAGCAGTAAACTACGTCCTTATAACGGTTTACGATAACCTGGATGTGGGCGCGGAGTGAATCGTAGAACTCTTCCTTGGTTGCCTTGGCATACTTGGGAACCTTGGTCATCTGAGGAGCCTGGCCCTGACCCTGAGGACGCTGGCCGCCGCCAAAGCCGCCAAAGCCACCGGGGAATCCGCCCTGAGGAGCACCCTGGGGAGCACCCTGTGCGCGCTGGCCACCCTGAGGAGCACCCTGCGGACGCTGACCGCCCTGAGGAGCACCACCGCCAAAGCCACCGAATCCACCAAAGCCGCCAAAGCCGCCGAATCCGCCACGAGCGGGCTGCTCTACCCAAATGGTATCACCGTTCTCGTCACGCTCAACAACCTGGTTGCCGTTCTCGTCATACTTGTTGAACATCCAGTTGGCAAACTGGCTGTGCCATACAAGGCAGTGACCACGCATCTTGATACCGTTGGCACGGCAGAAATCTGCAATGGCATCAGCCTGAGTAAAGTTCCATACACCTGGCTGAGGATGGATCTCACCCGGTTTCATGCAGTTCTCAGCGGTAATGCTGTTGAACTCCTTAAGGATAACGGCTGCCTGAAGTGAATCAGTTACGTTACGCGGGGTAACGGCAACACCAATCTTGAAATAGTTTTTGTAAGCGTCCTTAAGACCCGGGTCTTTCTGACCGCATGCGCTCAATGCAACACATGCAATGAGAGCGATAGTAAAAAGCTTTTTCATTAATAATGAACTAAGTTTGTGATTAATAATTGTTGGTTATTCTTTCTTTTTCGTGCCCCAAAATTAATCATTTTTTTTCTAACATGTAATAAGTTACATAAGTTGACTGCAATTATTTGCAAATCACTTTGGCGGGAAGGTTGGGGTGGTGACAAAATGATAGCCTATTATATATAAAGGTGGCAATTTGTCAATGACTGAAAATTTTTAATGATAAAGTGCTTTTTTTTCTGTTTTTTTCTTGGTGGATAAAAAACAAGTGCGTAATTTTGTGCTCGTAATTAGCAAAAAGAGATATGGCTAAAGGTTTGGTCTTTGTAACCAATAATAATCAGAATAATAATCAGAACCAGAATAATAATCAGGTTTTGATGGTTACTTCTTTTGGCCAGCGGGAAAGCTAATCATTAAAGACAATACAAGAAAAAACAATAAAGACTGGTCAATCTGATCAGTCTTTTTTTTGTTTTATACGCTTGAGGCAGAATAAATAACAAAAACAAAAATATTATGTGTGGAATAGTTTCAATCTTCAGGATTAAGGAGCAGTCAGAACAGTTGCGACAGCGTGCGTTGGAAATGAGTAGGAGAATACGTCATCGCGGTCCCGACTGGAGCGGTATATGGTGCGGAGGCTCTGCTATTCTGGCCCATGAGCGTCTGAGCATTGTTGATCCCCAGTCCGGCGGTCAGCCTCTGTTCAGCATGGACCGCATGCAGGTGCTGGCCGTTAACGGTGAGATTTACAACCATCAGGCTATACGCCGCGAGTATGAAGGACGTTATACGTTCAGTACCGGCAGTGACTGTGAGGTTATACTGGCTCTGTATCGTGATGCGGTTGCAGCAGGCGGCAGCCAGGAGGATTTTATCCGTATGCTTGAGAGATTGAACGGCATATTTGCATTTGCACTGTATGATGCTGAGCGTGACGAGTATCTGATAGCCCGTGATCCCATAGGCGTTATACCTCTTTATATTGGAAAAGATGCCGAGGGTCATATCTGCGTGGCCAGTGAGCTCAAGGCTCTTGAGGGTATATGCACTGCGTATGAGCCGTTCCTGCCTGGACATTTCCTGAGCAGCCGTACGGGTCATGTGGAGCGCTGGTGGACACGTGACTGGTTCAAGTATGATGCCGTAAAGAACAACGGGGCCGATGTGGCTGAACTGCGCAAGGCTCTTGAGGCTGCCGTTAAGCGTCAACTGATGAGTGATGTGCCTTACGGTGTGCTGCTGAGCGGCGGTCTGGACAGCTCTGTCATATCGGCCATAGCAAAGAAAAACGCTGCCCGCCGCGTTGAGACCGATGACCAGCAGGAGGCATGGTGGCCGCGTCTGCACTCGTTTGCAGTAGGCCTTAAGGGCGCACCTGATCTGGCAAAGGCACGCGAGGTTGCCGAGCACATAGGTACAGTACACCATGAAATCAACTATACGGTACAGGAGGGTCTGGACGCCATACGTGACGTAATCTATTTCATTGAGACGTATGATGTCACCACCGTGCGCGCCAGCACCCCGATGTATCTTCTTGCACGCGTAATCCGCAGCATGGGTATCAAAATGGTACTTAGCGGTGAGGGTGCCGATGAGGTATTCGGCGGTTACCTTTACTTCCATAAGGCCCCCGATGCGCAGGCATTCCATGAGGAGACCGTACGCAAGATCTCAAAACTGCACCTGTATGACTGCCTGCGCGCCAACAAGTCACTGGCAGCATGGGGTGTTGAGGGTAGGGTTCCCTTCCTTGACAAGGAGTTCCTGGATGTGGCCATGCGCATGAACCCTGAGGCCAAGATGTGCCCGGGCAAGAACATAGAGAAACGTGTTGTACGTGAGGCTTTTGCCGATATGCTTCCCGAGAGCGTTGCATGGCGCCAGAAGGAGCAGTTCAGCGACGGAGTAGGATACAGTTGGATTGATTCGCTGAAGGAGATTACCGCAGCTGCAGTATCAGATGAGCAGATGGCTCATGCAGCCGAAAGGTTCCCCATCAACACTCCCATGAACAAGGAGGAGTATTACTACCGCAGCATATTTGAGGAGCATTTCCCCAGTGAGTCAGCAGCACGTTGCGTACCCAGTGTTCCAAGCGTAGCTTGCTCTACTGCCGAGGCTCTGAAATGGGATGCAAGTTTCAGCAAACTGAACGATCCGAGCGGCCGTGCTGTAAAGGGTGTACACGAAAATGCTTACAAATAAGCTTTTTAAGTATCGGTTTGCTGCAAATAACATTTTTTTAATGTCATTTTGTGAAAAAAAATGAGAAATAGTTTTCAAATTGCAACATTTATTCGTACTTTTGCAACGTTTTTGAAACATAAAGACAAACAAAAGTATGAAAGTGTTGATAGAATATGGTTTCAGATATGCTCTGGAGGTTGGTTTCAATCCCAAGCGTAATGTCTGCGGCTGTTTGGCTATTCTCTCTCCAGCCGGGGAGTAAGCCCATCAGCAACACTTATCTTTACATACAAACATAAAGGCTGGCCCGCTTGGACTGGCCTTTCGTCTTTAATAAAAACAGAAAACAAAACCACAAAACAATACAATTATGAGTGAACTTAGATTTGATGTGATACAGGATGCTTTCAAGAAGAAGGCTGCTGTAGTAGAGGCCCCCGCCAAGAAGACTTCGGAGTACTTCGGTGAGTTGGTGTTCAATCGTGACAAGATGCGCAAGTATCTTGATGACGCTACTTTCAAAGCTATTGTGAACTGCATTGACAATGGCGAGCCTCTGGATCGCAAGACTGCCGATGGCGTTGCAGCAGGTATGAAGACCTGGGCTATGGAGCACGGAGTAACACACGTTACACACTGGTTCCAGCCGCTTACTGACGGTACTGCCGAGAAACACGACTCATTCATGGAGTACGATGGCAAGGGCGGTATGATCGAGACCTTTGACGGTAAAGCCCTGGCACAGCAGGAGCCTGATGCATCATCATTCCCCAGCGGCGGTATCCGTGCCACTTTCGAGGCCCGCGGTTACACTGCATGGGATCCCACATCACCTGTGTTCATACAGGATGACACTCTCTGCATACCTACCGTATTCATTTCATATACCGGTGAGGCTCTTGACTACAAGACTCCTCTTAAGAAGGCTCTTAAGGCTGTCAGCGATGCTGCAGTACCTATCTGCCAGATGTTCGATCCCAAGGTCAAGAAGGTTTATTCATACCTGGGCTGGGAGCAGGAGTACTTCCTGGTTGATGAGGATCTCTACGCAGCACGTCCTGACCTGATGCTTACAGGCCGCACGCTGATGGGTCACGCCTCATCCAAGAACCAGCAGCTGGATGACCACTACTTTGGTGCCATCCCGTCACGTGTCGCCGCTTTCATGCGCGACATCGAGATTGCCGGTTACAAGCTGGGTATACCTCTTAAGACACGTCATAACGAGGTTGCTCCCAACCAGTTTGAGCTTGCTCCCATCTATGGTGAGACCAACCTTTCAAACGATCAGAACCAGCAGATGATGAACGTGATGAACAGCATAGCCCGCAAGCACGGATTCGTTGTTCTGTTCCACGAGAAGCCTTTTGATGGCATCAACGGTTCAGGTAAGCATAACAACTGGTCACTGGGTACCGATACCGGCACACTGCTGCTTGCTCCGGGTAAGGACGCTATGGGCAACCTGCAGTTCGTTACATTCTTTGTGAACGTTCTGGCAGCCGTACAGAAGCACAATGATATACTGAAGGCTTCAATCGCTACCGCTACCAACGCTCACCGTCTGGGCGCCAACGAGGCACCTCCCGCAATCGTATCAGCATTCCTGGGCCGCACAATGACCGCCGTGCTCAAGAAACTGCTTGAGGTTCCGTCAGATACTCCTATTGAAATTGCCGGCAAGAAGGGTAAGTCAGTAGGTCTGGTTGAGATTCCTGAGATCTTTGTTGACAACACCGACCGTAACCGTACATCACCGTTTGCATTCACCGGTAACCGTTTTGAGTTCCGTGCTGTCGGTTCAAGCGCAAACTGCGCAGGTGCCATGACCACTCTGAACGCAGCCGTTGCCGAGCAGCTGATTGCATTCAAGGCTGCCGTTGACAAGGAGATCAAGGCCGGTAAGGCAATGAATATAGCCATTATGGATACTCTGAAGCCCATCATCAAGAGTATTATTGATGTTGTATGCTTTGACGGTAACGGTTATACCGATGAGTGGAAGGCTGAGGCCAAGAAGCGTGGTCTGGATACTCTGACCAACGTTCCTGAGATGTTCAAGTCATTCACCACTCCCAAGGCTATCGAGCTGTTCACCAAGCTGGGTGTTTACACCGAGAAGGAACTTGAGGCCCGCAATGAGGTTAAGTGGGAGATTTACACCAAGAAGGTACAGATTGAGGCCCGCGTGACAGGCCGTATGGCTCTGAACCACATCATTCCCGCCGCTCTTGACTACCAGACCAAGCTGCTCAAGAACATTGACCTGATGAAGGATGTTTACGGTGACAGCTACAAGGATATGGCTGCAGTAAGCATGGGATTCGTTACAAAGATCTCTGAGCTTGTCAACAAGCTGAAAGTTCAGGTTGACGATATGGTTGAGGCCCGCAAGAAGGCTAACGTAATTGAGGGTGAGTACGAGAAGGCTCTCGCTTACCACGAGATTGCCGAGTCTCTCTTCCCGCTCCGCAAGACCATTGACAAACTCGAGGAGGTTGTCGACAACGATATGTGGCCGCTGCCGAAGTATCGTGAGCTGCTGTTCATTAACTAATTACAGCATAATTAATTAAGGGTAGCCGCTTAGAGCGGCTCCCTTTTTGAAATAAACAGGAGTGTAGATATTATTACCATTGCAGAAAAAGAAATTCCTATGATAAAGACACGTGGATTATATGACCCCCAGAACGAGCATGATGCCTGCGGTATAGGCATGATGGTTGATTTGAAGGGAAACAAGACGCATGAACTTGTTGACAGCTCTCTGACAGTATTGGAGAACATGAAGCACCGTGGTGCCGAGGCTGCTGATAACAAGAGCGGTGACGGAGCCGGAATCTTGCTGCAGATACCTCATGAGTTCATTCTCCTGCAGGGTATCCCGGTACCCGAAAGACTTAAATACGGTACAGGACTTGTATTCCTGCCCAAGGACAAGAAACTTAAAGAGAGTTACCTTGACATTATACGTGAGGAGGTAACCAGAATGGGACTCCAGCTTACTCATGTGCGTGAGGTTCCCGTAAACAGCAATATTCTGGGTGATGCGGCCCGTGCAACCGAGCCTTTCACTGCACAGATCTTTGTTACGGGCTCACCTGAACAGGAGGGTCTGGAGACCTTGCTGTATAAGGTACGCAAGCATGTGGAGCAGAGGATTTCAGACGGTGATTTCTATATAGTTTCACTGTCAAGCCGTATCATGGTCTATAAGGGAATGCTTACCTCTACACAGCTTAGGGAGTATTATCCTGATCTGAGCAGCCCGTTCTTTACCAGCGCCATAGCAATGGTACACTCCAGGTTCAGTACCAACACATTCCCTACGTGGTCACTTGCCCAGCCGTTCCGAATGCTGGCTCACAACGGCGAGATCAATACCATTCGCGGAAACCGCGGTTGGATGGAGGCCCGTGAGAGCGTGCTCTCATCGGAGGTACTTGGTCCCGTGAGCGATATTCATCCTATAGTACAGCCCGGCATGAGTGACTCTGCATCATTTGATAATGCGCTTGAATTCTTTGTACGTTCAGGTATGTCACTGCCTCATGCAATGGCCATGATGATCCCGGAGTCATTCAATGAAAAGAATCCCATAAGCAGCAAGCTCAAGGCTTTCTACGAGTATCACTCAATACTTATGGAGCCGTGGGACGGTCCTGCTGCAATGCTGTTTACCGATGGCCGTTATGCCGGAGGTATGCTTGACCGTAACGGCCTGCGTCCGGCCCGTTACCTTATTACTGATGACGGCAAGCTTATTATGGCTTCCGAGACCGGTACCATACATGTGGACGCTGCAAAAGTCATAGAAAAAGGAAAACTGCAGCCTGGTAAGATTCTGCTGGTTGATACCGACAACGGCACTATTATCAGGAATGATGAGATAAAGAACATGCTGGCAAGCGAGTGCCCGTACGGAGAGTGGCTCTCTGAGGGCAGGGTTGAGCTGGCCAAGCTTAAGAGCGGCCGAAAGGCTGAGGACGCTGTTCCCGATTTTAAACGCCGCCTGAGAGCATTCGATTATACCCGTGAAGACATTGACCGTGTTATCGTGCCCATGTGCCAGACGGCTCAGGAGCCGCTCTCATCAATGGGTAACGATACACAGCTGGCGGTTTTGTCAGACCGTCCGCAGCTGCTGTTCAACTATTTCCGCCAGCAGTTTGCACAGGTTACCAACCCGCCTATTGACCCGATACGTGAGGAACTTGTAATGTCACTGACCGAGTACATCGGCGCTGTTGGCATGAACATTCTTACTCCCAGTGAGGGCCACTGCAAGATGGTACGTCTGCCGCAGCCTGTCCTGACCAACACTGAGCTTGACACGCTGCGCAATATCCGTTACAAGGGATTCAACACTGAGGTTCTGCCCATACTGTTTGAGAAATCAAAGGGTGCCAAGGGCATGGCCGATGCCATTGAGGACCTGTGCCACCAGGCTGAGAAATCAGTTGAGGCAGGTATCAACTACATTATATTGAGTGACCGCGGCATTGATGATACGCACGCAGCCATTCCGTCACTGCTTGCCGTAAGTGCTATCCACCATTATCTGGTATCAATCCAGAAGCGCGTTCAGACCGCCCTGATTGTTGAGAGCGGTGAGATACGTGAGGTTATGCATGTTGCTCTGCTTATGGGCTACGGCGCAAGTGCGGTGAACCCGTATATGGCATTTGCCGTGATAGATGACCTGGTTAAGAAAGGTGAGCTCCAGCTGGATGTTGAGACTGCACGTCACAACTACATCAAGGCTGTTGACAAGGGGCTTAAGAAGATACTCAGCAAGATGGGTATCAGCACCATACGTTCATATCGCGGTGCCAAGATATTTGAATCAATAGGTTTGAGCCAGGAGCTGCTCTCCAAGTATTTTGGTACAGCTTCATCGACCATAGGAGGCGTTACGCTTGAGGGCATAGCAAGGGATGCCGAGCGTATGCACGCACAGGGATTCAGCTCAGATGAGCCGGCCGATGTGCTTCCGTTCATAGGTCAGTATGCTTTCCGCAAGGACGGAATACGTCATGCATGGACACCTGAGGCTATCTCAACACTGCAGCTTGCCACACGCTTGGGCAGCTACAAGAAATTCCAGGAGTTCTGCTCCATAATTGATGACAAGAAGGATCCGCTGTTCCTGCGTGACTTCTTCAAATTCAAGACAAATCCCATACCTGTTGATCAGGTTGAACCCGCATCAAACATAGTAAAGCGTTTTATCGGTGCCGCAATGTCATTCGGTGCCATAAGCAAGGAGGCTCATGAGGCTATAGCAATAGCTCTGAATACTCTTGAGTCACGCAGCAACACCGGTGAGGGCGGTGAGGACAGCGAGCGTTTCCACACTGATGTGGACGGCGTTTCACTGAGCAGCAAGATCAAGCAGGTGGCATCAGGCCGATTTGGCGTAACTGCTGAGTATCTGGTCAATGCCAAGGAGATACAGATTAAGATAGCACAGGGCGCCAAGCCAGGTGAGGGCGGTCAGCTGCCCGGCTTCAAGGTGAACGAGATTATTGCCCGTACACGTAACTCAATAGCCGGTATATCACTGATTTCACCTCCGCCACATCATGATATCTATTCAATTGAGGATCTGGCACAGCTTATATTTGACCTCAAGAACGTCAATCCTGAAGCCAAGATCAGCGTCAAGCTGGTGGCTGAGAGCGGCGTAGGTACCATCGCAGCCGGTGTGGCCAAGGCCAAGGCCGACCTGGTGGTTATCTCTGGTTCTGAGGGCGGTACAGGCGCATCACCCGCATCATCAATACGTTATGCAGGCGTATCACCTGAAATAGGTCTGTCAGAGACACAGCAGACTCTGGTTCTCAATGACCTGCGTAAGGAGATTGAGGTCCAGGTGGACGGTCAGCTCAAGACTCCGCGTGATGTCATATCAATGGCTCTGCTGGGTGCCGGCGAGTTCGGATTCGGAACAGCACAGCTTATTGTTCTGGGTTGCCTCCTGATGCGTAAGTGCCACACCAATGCCTGCCCTGTAGGCGTGGCTACACAGGATCCTGCTCTGCGTGCCAAGTTCCGCGGACACAGCCAGTATCTTATCAACTATTACAACTTCCTGGCCGAGGGCGTAAGGGAATACCTGGCACAGTTAGGTTTCACACGCTTTGAGGATATCATAGGCCGTACGGACCTTATTGAGATAGACAGCACCAAGTTTACTGAGAAGACCTCTCATCTTGATTTCAGCAAGCTGCTGACCAAGATTGACGGCAGCCTGTTCAAGACTCAGGAGCAGCATCACCTTATTGATGATGTTCTGGACCGCAAGATGATTGCTGACAGCAAGAGTGTTCTTGACAATGGCGGCAAGGTATATCTCAAGTATGACATAATCAACACCAACCGTTCAGCCGGTGCAATGCTCTCAGGTGAGGTTGCAAAGCGTTACGGTCATGACGGACTTGAGGACGGCTCCATCAATGTGGAGTTCAAGGGTTCCGCAGGCCAGAGCTTCGGCGCATTCCTGATGAAGGGCGTAAACTTCAAGCTGGAGGGTGAATCAAATGACTATGTAGGCAAGGGCCTGTCAGGTGGCCGCATAGCAATATGCCCGCCTGCAGAGACCAAATACGAGGCATCAGAGAACATCATTGCAGGTAATACTATCTTGTACGGTGCCACCAGTGGTGAGATCTTCATAAACGGCCGCGTAGGTGAGCGCTTTGCAGTACGTAACTCAGGTGCCACCGCAGTCGTGGAGGGTACAGGTGACCACTGCTGCGAGTATATGACCGGCGGCCGTGTGGTTGTGCTGGGTACAACAGGCAGAAACTTTGCAGCCGGTATGTCAGGCGGTCTGGCATATGTATGGGACAAGAACCATGACTTTGACTACTACTGCAACATGGATATGATTGAGCTTGACCTCATAGAGGACAAGGTCGGCCGTGATGAACTGCACAGCCTCATTGAGAAGCACTACAAATATACTGGCTCTGCTCTGGCCAAGAAGATGCTGGATAACTGGAGCCAGTATGTAGGTGAGTTCATTCAGGTTACTCCTATCGAGTACCGCCGCATACTGCAGGAGGAGAGGATGAAGGCGTTGCAGCAGAAGATTGACAGTGTGCAGCGTGATTATTGACCCGTTTAAACTGAAAGAGATATGGGAAATCCAAGAGCTTTTCTGACCGTACCCAGACAGGATGCCGGTCATAGACCAATACATGAGAGAATAGCTGATTTCAGTGAGGTGGAGCAGACCCTGAACGACAGCAGCCGCCAGTTGCAGGCTTCACGCTGCATGGACTGCGGTGTTCCGTTCTGCCACTGGGCATGCCCGCTGGGCAACAAGCAGCCCGAATGGCAGGATGCCGTATACAAAGGCAAGTGGGAACTGGCTTACAAGCTGCTCTCTGCAACCAATGACTTTCCGGAGTTTACGGGTCGTATCTGCCCGGCTCTTTGTGAGAAGAGCTGCGCACTTAATCTCTGCATAGATGCTCCCGTAACCATACGTGAGAACGAGTGCTCAATAATAGAACATGCTTTCCGTGAGGGTTACATAAAGGTTCATACATACGCACGTAACGGTAAGAAGGTGGCTATAATAGGTGCCGGTCCTTCAGGACTGTCAGCAGCCGTCCGTCTGAACTGCCTGGGTTATGAGGTGACTCTGTTTGACAAGATGCCTTCAGCAGGCGGTCTGGTTCGTTACGGAATACCTAACTTCAAGCTTGACAAGTATGTGATTGACCGCCGTATGAAAATAATGGAGCAGGAGGGTATCAAATTCAAGTTCAACACAATGGTTGACCTGAACAAACTGCCTGAGGGCTTTGACGCATACGTGATTTCAAACGGTACACCTACCGCACGTGACCTCAAGATTCCGGGACGTGAGCTCAAGGGCGTATATTTTGCCCTGCAGATGCTTACGCAGCAGAACCTGCGTCTGGCCGGCCAGGAGTTCAGCGCTGATGAGACCGTTTCAGCCAAGGGCAAGAAGGTGCTGGTGATTGGTGGCGGTGATACAGGCAGTGACTGCATCGGAACATGCCATCGTCAGGGTGCAGTAAGCGTTACACAGATTGAGATCATGCCCAAGCCGCCTATCGGCTACAACCCCGCAACACCTTGGCCGCAGTGGCCTAACATTCTCAAGACTACAACCAGTCATGAGGAGGGTTGCGAGCGCCGCTGGTGCCTTACGTCAAACAAGTTCCTGGATGACGGCAAGGGCAATCTGAAAGGTGTCGAAGTTGAGACTGTGGAGTGGGTACCGGATCCTAACGGCGGCCGTCCGCAGATGAAGCTGACCGGCAACAAGGAGATTATAGAATGCGATATGGTGCTGCTGGCTATGGGATTCCTCAAGCCTGAGCATCCGCAGTATGCTGAGAACGTGTTCCTGGCAGGCGATGCCAAGAACGGTGCCAGTCTGGTGGTTCGCGCTCTGGCAAGTGGCCGCGAGGTTGCAGCACAGGTTGATGCATATCTAAAGAACAAATGATATGGGCGTAATCCGTTTCACAAAGATGCAGGGCCTTGGTAATGACTATATTTATGTCAATACCATGGAGTGCCCCATAAGCAATCCTGAACAGTTCTCCATACGCTGGAGTGACCGCCGCAAGGGAATAGGTTCTGACGGGCTTATCATGATAGGTAAGTCAAAGGTTGCCGATTTCAGCATGCGAATATTCAATGCTGACGGCTCAGAGGCCCGTATGTGCGGCAACGGCGCACGCTGTGTTGGCAGGTATCTTTATGAAAAGGGATTGACTGATAAGACTGAAATACGTCTAGAGACACTCTCCGGCATCAAAATACTCAGGATGAACCTTGACGCTGACGGTAAGGTAGAAACCGTTTCGGTCAATATGGGACAGGGCCTGCCGCTTAGGGTTAACGTCGGCATTGGCGTTGGCGTTGGCATTGGCGACCATGCGGGTGAGGATACTCTTATTGGACAGATTCTAAATGTTGGTGAGGGACCTACTATTTGCTCTGCCATTGATATGGGTAACCCGCATCTGGTCATGTTCGTAAAGGATGCCGAGAAGTCACGTGTACAGGAGGTAGGCCCGCTTATGGAACATCATCCTATGTTCCCTGACCGTGCCAACATTGAGTTTGCACAGGTGCTGGACCGCAAGCATATACGCATGCGTGTATGGGAGCGCGGCAGTGGCATTACGTTTGCATGCGGAACGGGTGCATGCGCTACGGCGGTTGCATCGGCTATGCAGGGATATACTGACGCTGACGGGTGTGATGTGATAATGGACGGCGGTACGCTTACGGTATCCTGGAACCCTGAGACCAAGGAGGTTCTTATGACCGGTGCCGCTGAATTTGTTTTTGAAGGAACAGTAACAGAGTAAGATAAATGATAAAAGCTAATCTGAATTTCTCAAAACTGCCGCAGAGATACCTCTTCCTGGATATAGCCAAGAGGGTTGCTGCTTACAGTGAGAAACACCCCGGTGCGGATATCATACGCATGGGTATAGGCGATGTGACACGTCCGCTGGCTCCCGCTGTGATTGAGGCCATGCATAAGGCTGTCGATGACTGCGCAGCATCTGAAACATTTCACGGTTATGGCCCGGAACGCGGTTACCTTTGGCTGAGGGAGGCTATCGTCAAAGGTGATTACACTCCGCTGGGAGTTCAGATGGAACCCGATGATATTTTTATAAATGATGGTGCCAAGAGTGACACAGGCAATATAGGTGATATTCTTGCGCCAGGTACAGTAGTTGGAATAACAGACCCTGTTTACCCCGTATATGTGGATACCAACCTAATGCGCGGCAATGTAATCAAGTACATTACATGCAGTGCGGAGAATGGTTTTACGGGCGATATACCTAAGGAAAAGCTGGATGTTGTGTACCTTTGCTACCCGAATAACCCCACGGGTGCCGTGATTACCCGCAGCAAACTCAAGCAGTGGGTCGATTACGCACTTGAGGCAGGTGCAATCATCATGTATGATTCCGCTTATGAAGCGTTTATACGTGATCCTGAGATCCCGCATTCCATCTATGAGATAGAGGGTGCAAGGAGGTGCGCAATTGAGTTCCGCAGTTTCTCCAAGACTGCAGGATTCACTGGAGTGAGATGCGGTTATACCGTTATCCCTCAGGAACTTATGGTTAAGGATGAAAGCGGTCAGACAGTGAACCTTAATGCTCTGTGGGAGCGTCGCCAAAGCTGCAAGTTCAACGGAGCCTCATACATATCACAGCGTGGTGCGTTGGCTGTATATTCAGAGCAGGGCAGAGCCCAGACACGTGCCACCATTGATCATTACCTTGAGACTGCAAGTATAATCAGAAAGAGTATGGCTGAATGCGGACTTGAACCTCAAGGTGGCGAGAATGCTCCATACATCTGGGCCAAGACTCCGGGCGGAATTAGTTCATGGCAGTTCTTTGATGAATTGCTGGAGAAAGCCCAGGTTGTTGTAACGCCTGGCAGCGGATTCGGTCCGGCCGGTGAAGGTTATTTCCGTATAACCTCCTTTGCCGACCGCCAGCGCACGATTGAGGCAATGGAAAGAATTAAGAAGATATTGTAAAAGATATAGATGGATAGAGAAGCAGTTCTTATACTTGAAGACGGAACCCGTTACAAAGGACGCTCGTTCGGATATGAAAAATCCGTATCGGGCGAACTTGTGTTCTATACGGCTATGACCGGATACCCGGAGAGTTTGAGTGACCCGTCATACAAAGGGCAGATCCAGGTACCTACATTTCCGTTGATAGGCAATTACGGTGTGCCTGGTGACGAGACGGTCAATGGTATATCAAAGTTTTATGAGTCGGACAGAATACAGTGTTCGGCTCTTGTCATTGCTCAGTATTCGGCGGAATACAGTCATTGGGACTCAGCCAAGAGTCTGGGTGAATGGCTTAAGAAATGGCAGGTGCCAGGTATATATGGCATTGATACAAGGGCACTTACCAAGCGTCTGCGTGAGAAAGGCGCAATGCTGGGCAAGATAGTGTTCGGTGATGAGGATGTTCCGTTCTATGACCCCAACAAGGATAATCTGGTGGCACAGGTTTCATGCCCGGAGATAAAGCACTACGGTAACGGTAAATACAAGGTTCTGATGGTGGATTGCGGAATGAAGAACAACATTCTGCGTTGTCTGCTTGACTATGACGTTCAGATCAAGCGTGTGCCTTGGGATTATGACTTCAGTAATGAGGATTATGACGGCCTGTTCATCTCAAACGGCCCCGGTGATCCGGCCATGTGCGGAGTTACTGTAGAGCATATCCGCGAGGCTTTGAAGCAGGACCGCCCCATAATGGGTATATGCTTGGGTAACCAGTTGCTTGCTCTTGCTGCAGGCGCCAAGACCTACAAGCTCAAATACGGTCACCGCGGTCACAACCAGACTGTACGCATTCCCGGCACTCACAAGTGCTTTGTGACATCACAGAACCATGGTTTTGCCATTGATGACAACACACTGCCAGCTGACTGGGAGCGTATGTTTGAGAATCTGAACGACGGCACCAATGAGGGCATAAAGCACAAGAGCAAGCCTTTCTTCTCAACCCAGTTCCATCCTGAGGCATCGAGCGGACCTACCGATACAGGTAATCTGTTTGGTGTGTTTGTGGAAAACATGAAACAATACTCTAAGAAATGATGCTATGGAAGATGTGAAGAGAGTACTTGTGCTCGGTTCAGGAGCACTCAAGATAGGTCAGTCCGGTGAGTTTGACTATTCCGGATCACAGGCCCTCAAGGCACTGCGTGAGGACGGCAAGTTCACAATACTTATAAACCCCAATGTGGCCACAGTCCAGACATCCGAGGGCGTGGCCGATGCCATATATTATCTGCCCATCACTCCCGCATTCGTGGAGAAGGTTATCCGGAAGGAGCATCCGGACGGTATAATGCTTGCATTCGGCGGTCAGACAGCCCTGAACTGCGGTGTTGAACTCTATAAGAGCGGAATCCTTGAGAAATACGGCATAAGGGTGCTGGGAACTCCCGTTCAGGCTATAATAAACACTGAGGACCGTGAACTGTTTGCCGATATGATGCGCTCCATAGGTGTAAAGACACCGCGCAGTGAGGCTGTAAACAACATGGAGGAGGCCCTTAAGGTGGTCAAGGAGATAGGTTATCCCGTTATCGTTCGTGCTGCCTATACACTAGGCGGCCTTGGGTCAGGATTCTGCTCCAATGATGAGGAACTCAAGAAAGTGGCTGCATCGGCATTCTCATATTCTCCGCAGATTCTTGTTGAGGAGTCACTCAAGGGCTGGAAAGAGATTGAATATGAGGTGGTGCGTGACCGTTATGACAACTGCATCACGGTCTGCAACATGGAGAACTTTGACCCGCTGGGCATTCATACCGGTGAGAGCGTGGTTGTGGCTCCGTCACAGACACTCAGCGACCATGAGTATCATAAACTGCGCCGCATAGCAATAGACATTATACGTCACGTGGGTATAGTGGGAGAGTGTAACGTACAGTATGCCCTTGACCCCAACTCTGATGATTACCGCGTGATTGAGGTCAATGCCCGTCTGAGCCGTTCATCGGCTCTGGCATCAAAGGCTACGGGTTATCCGCTGGCTTTTGTGGCTGCAAAACTGGGCTTGGGATATGGATTGGATGAGATTCCAAACTCTGTTACCAAGGTTACATCGGCCTGCTTTGAACCGGCTCTTGACTATGTGGTGTGCAAGATTCCGCGTTGGGACCTGGGTAAGTTTGAGGGCGTATCCCGCCTGATAGGCTCCAGCATGAAGTCTGTGGGTGAGATCATGTCAATAGGCCGTACCTTTGAGGAGGCTATCCAGAAAGGTATGCGTATGATTGGCCAGGGATTGCACGGATTTGTATGCAACAACATAAAGGTTCCTGATATTGAGGCTGAACTTTGCAATCCTACAGACCATCGTCTGCCGGCCATTGAGCAGGCTTTTGCTCAGGGTTATACCGTTGACAGGCTGCATGAACTGACCAAGATTGACAAGTGGTTCCTGTGCCGTCTGGCCAACATTCACAATATCAAGGAGCAGTTGGCAGCTGCAGGAGACCTCAGGAAGGTAAGTGAGGAGTTACTGCATGAGGCCAAGTGCATGGGATTCAGTGACTATCAGATTGGTAAGATAGTCATACCTGGTGACAATATGAATCCGCATGAGAAACAGGCTGCTGTACGCAAGTACCGCAAGGGCCTGGGTATCCTGCCGGTTGTAAAGCAGATAGACACGCTGGCAGGTGAGTATCCCGCCTTTACCAACTATCTGTATCTGACATATAACGGATCAGAGAATGATGTTGAGTTTGAGCAGGACGGCAAATCCGTGATTGTTCTGGGTAGCGGTGCTTACCGAATAGGTTCAAGCGTTGAGTTTGACTGGTGCGGTGTGGCTGCCGTAAAGAAGATCCAGGAGATGGGTTACCGCTCAGTGATGATAAACTACAACCCTGAGACCGTAAGTACTGACTACGATACATGTGACCGTCTGTTCTTTGATGAACTGACTCTGGAGCGTGTACTTGATATATGTGACCTGGAGGCTCCCAAGGGCGTTATAGTATCAACCGGCGGACAGATTCCAAACAACCTGGCACTGCTGCTTGACCATGAGGGCGTGAACATTCTGGGTACATCGGCTAAGTCAATCGATATGGCTGAGGACCGTCAGAAGTTTTCTGAGATGTGTGACTCTCTGGGTATTGACCAGCCGCGCTGGAAGGAGCTTACCAGCATGGATGACATCTGGAGTTTTGTCGATGAGGTGGGCCTGCCTGTGCTGATACGTCCTTCATACGTGCTCTCTGGTGCTGCAATGCGCGTGGTAAGTGACCGTGCCGAGCTTGAGACCGCCCTGAACAATGCCGCTGTGGTAAGCCAGGAGCATCCCGTTGTGGTGACCGAGTTCCTGCAGCGCGCCAAGGAGGTAGAGATTGATGCCGTGGCTCAGAACGGTGTCATCAAGTGCTACGCCATCAGTGAGCACATTGAGTTTGCAGGCGTCCATTCCGGTGACGCTACCGTGGTATTCCCGGCTCAGAAACTCTACTACGAGACCATCCGTCAGATCAAGAAGATATCAAAGAAGATTGCAGGTGCCCTGAACATCTCTGGCCCCTTTAACATTCAGTTCCTGGCCAAGGAGAACAGCATCAAGGTTATAGAATGCAACCTTCGTGCATCACGTTCGTTCCCGTTCGTGAGCAAGATCACCAAGTTCAACTTCATAGGCATGGCTACTGAGATAATGCTGGGCAAGGAGGTAGAGCCGTTTGGTAAGACGTTTGCCGATATCGACTATGTGGGTGTAAAGTGCTCACAGTTCTCATTTGCACGTCTGCTCAAGGCTGATCCCATACTGGGTGTTGATATGGCATCGACAGGTGAGGTTGCCTGCATAGGTGACAACTACCATGAGGCTCTGCTCAAGAGTATGATATCGGTAGGCACACGCGTTCCTTCAAAGGAGAAGGGTATACTGCTCTCATCGGGCCCGACAAAGTCCAAGATTGACCTGCTGGATGCTGCACGCATACTCAGTGATTACGGCTATAACCTTTACGCCACCAGCGGTACCGCCAAGTTCCTTGAGGAGAACGGCATAACCGTCAAGGAGGTTCTCCACTGGCCGGATTCCGATGAGAAACCCAACGTTATTGACTATATGCGCGGCGGTAAGATAGATCTGGCCATCAACATCCCCAAGAACAACACTGCACGTGAGCTTCAGAACGGATATCAGATCAGGCGTACAGCCGTAGACTTCAACATTCCGCTCATCACCAATGCACGTCAGGCAAGCGCATTCATCTATGCGTTCTGCAAGATAGGTGTGGACGGATTGGCAATAAAGAGAATTGATGAATACGTATAAAAAATAAAAGGATTATAACTATGTGTGGAATAGTAGGTTATATAGGCAAACGTGAAGCGTATCCCATACTTGTGAAAGGTCTTTCCAGGCTGGAGTACCGCGGATATGACAGTGCTGGTGTGGCACTTATAAATGATGACGGAAACCTGGTCATTTACAAGACCAAGGGTAAGGTGGCGGATCTGGAACGTGCCGTTGAGGGCAAGAACCTGAGCGGTAATGTAGGTATTGCCCATACCCGTTGGGCTACTCATGGTGAGCCGAATGATGTCAATGCGCATCCGCACTTTTCAGAATCAGGTAACCTGGCGCTTATTCACAACGGTATAATTGAGAACTACCGTTCACTTAAGACTGAGCTCCAGAATCAGGGTTATCACTTTAAAAGTGAGACAGATACTGAGGTTGTAATACAGCTTATCCAGTATATTATGGACAGTCATTCCATTACGCTTGAGGAGGCTGTTCCGTTGGCTCTCAACAGCGTGATAGGTGCGTATGCCATAGTGATAGTTGATAAGACTCGGCCAGACCGTATGATTGCGGCGCGTAAGGGCAGTCCGCTTATAATAGGTGTGGGCGATGATGAGTTCCTGATAGGCTCTGATGCAACTCCTATTGTGGAATATACAGACCAGGTAGTCTATCTGGGCGAGGAGCAGATTGCTTTCATTGAACGTGGTAAGGAACTTAAGATCACAGATCTGCGCAGCGTGGAGCAGACTCCTGTGGTAAAGAAACTGGAGCTCAACCTGAGCCAGATAGAGAAAGGTGGATTCCCGCACTTCATGCTTAAGGAGATTCATGAGCAGCCGGATACATGCAAAACCGTTATGAACGGTCGTCTTCATCCGGAATTGGGAATAGTCAAACTGTCAGGTGTGATTGACCACAGGAACAGGCTTCTGGCTGCTCGCCGAATCATTATTTGCGCCTGCGGTACATCATGGCATGCAGCGCTCATTGGAAAGTACCTGATTGAGGATTTGACCCGCATCCCTGTTGAGGTGGAGTATTCATCGGAGTTCCGTTATCGTAATCCTGTGATATTCCCTGATGACGTGGTGATAGCAATTTCACAGTCAGGTGAGACTGCCGACACCCTGGCTGCCATGCAGCAGGCCAAGGCATCGGGCGCGTTCCTGTTCGGTATATGCAATGTGGTGGGCTCATCAATAGCCCGTGCCGCTGATACAGGCTGCTATACACATGCCGGCCCTGAGATAGGTGTGGCATCAACCAAGGCATTTACGGCACAAGTGGAGACGTTGCTGCTCCTGGCATTGAATATTGCCCAGGAGAAAGGTACCGTATCTCCTGAACAGCGTCAGCGTATCATAGCTGAATTGCCTAATATTCCAGGCAAAATAGAGAAGATTCTTAAGCATGACAAAGATATTGCTGAGCTTGCCAAGACGTTTACCTACGCACACAATTTCATATACCTGGGTCGCGGATACAACTATCCTATTGCTTTGGAGGGTGCTCTTAAGCTCAAGGAGATATCATACATTCATGCAGAAGGTTATCCCGCAGCAGAGATGAAACACGGTCCTATAGCCCTTATTGATGAGGAGATGCCGGTTGTGGTCATAGCCCCCAAACGTGGTCACTATGACAAGATCCTGAGCAATATACAAGAGGTCAAGGCACGTAAGGGTAAGGTAATCAGCATTGTGACTGAAGGCGATAAGGATGTGCGCAACATATCGGATTACTATTTTGAGATTCCCGATACAGAGGAGTGCCTGGTGCCGCTGCTGACAGTGATTCCTTTGCAGCTGCTGGCATACCATGTGGCTATTGCCAAGGGACGTGATGTGGATCAGCCGCGTAACCTGGCCAAGTCAGTAACAGTTGAATAGTATATGGAAGAGATACATCACGAATGTGGGGTGTTTGGTATATACGGTGTGGAGAATGCCGCACAGTATGCCTATTATGCACTACACAGCTTGCAGCATCGCGGTCAGCAGGGTTGCGGTATTGTAAGTTCCGATGAGCAGGGTATGCACCTGCACAAAGGGGCCGGTCTGGTGATTGAGATATTCGGTAAGAATCATTTGGATGAACTTACCGGGAACATTGCCATAGGTCACGTGCGTTATCCCACAACCAATGTAGGCGGCATGGAGAATATCCAGCCGTTTACGTTCCATCATTATACCGGCGATTTTGCCATAGCCCATAACGGTAACATTATAAACTCCAAGGAGCTGCGCCTGTATCTGGAGCGCAGGGGCAGCCTGCTGCAGACCACATCTGACAGCGAGCTGTTTGCCCATCTTATCAAAAAGGATCCCAGTGAGGAAGACAGGATAGTAAATCTGATAAATGCCCTGAATATGATTGAGGGTGCTTTCTCATTGGTTATAATGACTCCTAACAGGATATATGCCTGCCGTGACAAATACGGGTTCCATCCGCTTTCAATAGCCAAACTGGGCAACGGTTACGTGGTGGCAAGTGAGACATGCGCCTTTGATGCGATAGGAGCAGAATTCATCCGTGACGTTAATCCCGGTGAGATTATTTCAATAGATCATCACGGTATAAGGTCAAATGATTACTCCAAACTGAAAAGTCACCGTATGTGCGTAATGGAGTATATCTATTTTTCACGTCCGGACAGCGATATTGAGGGATGTAATGTCCACTCGTTCCGCAAGCTCTCAGGACGTCTGCTCTATGAGGAGCATCCTGTTGATGCCGATATAGTGGTAGGTGTGCCAGATTCCAGTCTGAGCGCCGCTATGGGTTACGCTGAGGCCAGTGGCATACCGTATGAGATGGGACTGCTCAAGAGCAAGTATGTGGGGCGTACATTCATTCAGCCCGAACAGGAATTGCGTGACAAGGGTGTAAAGATGAAACTATCACCTGTGCGCAGTATCGTAAACGGCAAGCGTGTCATACTTATTGATGATTCAATTGTACGAGGAACCACTTCACGGCAGATTGTTAGGATGCTTCGCGAGGCCGGAGCTACTGAGGTGCACGTATGCATAGCCAGTCCAAAATATTCTTATCCCTGTTATTATGGTGTTGATACCGGCACATATGAGGAACTGATAGGCTCCAGTCATACCGTTGATGAGATACGTGAATATATTGAGGCGGATTCATTGTACTATCTGTCGCTAGAGGCGTTGTACAAAGCTTCAGGCCGAGATATGGGCCGATGCGAACTCTGCACAGCATGCTTCAACGGCGATTATCCTACAAACCTCTACAATTTTTCTGATGAAAAGCAGCGTCATGACGGCTGTTCATAAGTAATTGGGAATTGGGAGTTGAGAATTGGGATTTGGAAACTACCTTTGTACCATATTTAATTGAATATGGGAAAGTTCAGTACAATTATCAAGTCTTCAATTCTTGCAGGAATCTGCATTGGTATAGCGGGGTTCGGTTTTTTGGCTTTGGGCGGAGTGGTAGGTGCCGTCATGTTCGCTTTCGGACTGATAACCGTAGTTTGCTACAAGCTTAAGCTTTACACCGGTACGGCCGGTTTCATTGAGAAAGGGCAGGTGGGTGATCTGCTCCTCATTCTTATAGGCAATATCATAGGATGTCTGTTGGTGTCAATGCTGGCCAGAGTGTCACCTATGGAGCTTCAGGCTGCAGCCCAGAAGATCCTGGCCGGACGTCTTGCCATTGGTCCTGTACGTGCTGGTCTGCTTGCCATAGGTTGCGGATTCCTGATGACTACAGCTGTCACGTTTGCACGCCGTAACCAGTGGCTGCCGCTGCTGTTTGCTGTCCCCATGTTCATACTCTGCGGTTTTCCGCACTGCATTGCCGATGCTTTCTATTATCTTACGGTTCCCTTCAGTTTCATAAAGGAGAATATCTGGGATGTCCTGCTCCTTTATGTATGCCTGGTCATAGGCAATTTCATAGGTTGCAACCTGTACCGCTTCATAATGATAGGGGAGGAAAAGGTATAAAACGAAACAGCCTGACCTCATCGGCCAGGCTGTCTCGTCCTTTTAACCCTAAACTTTTATGAAAATCTTATATTGTGATTTACTTTGCTATACGAGCGTTGATGTATTCCATCGGGATGCTGTTGATGGCAACCTCATTCTGAGCGGTAACCAGTACTGTGCTGAACTTCTCAGTGTACTCATCCTTGAGGTCCTCAATCATGGCGGTCTTGCCATCCTCGTTCAGATTCTCGGCGCGGCATACATTCTCAATGTCTGAGAGCATCTTC
>JAGBPB010000109.1 GCA_017633615.1 Bacteroidaceae bacterium
AACGTACGCCCAGTTTCTCTGCCAGTTTACGGCCGATAGTCCTGCCGCCTGAGCCAACCTCGCGGCTGATGGTTATAACAAACGGTTCTTTCATTTTTCTGCGATATTTTGTTTGTCAAAACGACTTTTCCAGATAAGATAAATAGCCAGGAAGGTCAGTGTCACCACTCCCGCAATGATATAGGCAATCCAGGGAGCCAGACGGAATCCCTCAGGTGCCATGAAGATGTAGGTAACAGTCACTACGGTCATGAACATGGCCGGAATCAGGGTAACCAGTACCAGTTTTTTGTGCTTGGTCAGATAAACCGTCACAGCCCACAGGGTGAATACCGCAAGCGTCTGGTTGGACCACGCAAAGTAACGCCAGATTATATTGAACCCCTCCTTGTCACGCAGGCTGTAGAACAGCGCAAAGAAGGTGATTACAAACAGCGGGATGCTGATGGCCAGACGGCTGCCAATGGACTTCTGCTTGATGTGGAAGAAATCGGCCACAATAAGACGTGCTGAACGCAGAGCGGTATCACCCGATGATATAGGAGCAACCACAACACCGAGTATGGCAAGCAGTCCGCCTACCTTACCCAGCCAGGTCTTTGAAATATCAAGTACTATTGCGGCAGCACCCTGGTCTGTTCCGTGCTCGCCAAAGTATGCGGTTGCGGCGGCAGCCCAGATAAGAGCCACTATACCCTCGGATATCATAGCGCCGTAGAACACGATACGGCCCTTGGTCTCATTGGTCATGCAACGCGCCATCAGGGGTGACTGGGTTGCGTGAAATCCGCTTATGGCACCGCAGGCAATTGATATGAACATCATCGGGAAGATGGGGTTCTTGTCATATTTGGTGCCGAATCCGTTCCAGATCTCAGGCAGCTCGGGACGGTTGATGAACAGAGCCACCATTATACCCACTGCCATGAACAGCAGGGCTGCTCCGAATATGGGATAGAACTTTCCTATGATCTTGTCAATGGGGAACAGCGTTGCAATCAGGTAATAGATGAAGATGATGCCAATCCACCAGTTTACGCCAAGACTGTTGGGTGTCAGACGTGCCAGGATATCGGCCGGCTGTGATACGAATACCGCACCCACCAGAACGAGCAGTATCATCGAGAAGACTATGAAAACCTTCTGGATGCTGCCGCCCAGATATCGGCCGATAAGCTGCGGCAGGCTCTCGCCTCCGTGGCGCATGGATATCATTCCCGACAGATAGTCATGAACGCTACCGGCAAAGATGGTTCCGAACACAATCCACAGGTATGATGCGGTTCCAAACTTGGCACCCATGATGGCGCCGAATATCGGACCCAGACCTGCTATGTTCAGGAACTGGATCATGTAAGCCTTCCAGGTGGGCATAGCAATGTAATCCACGCCGTCGGCCATACTCTTGGAGGGTACTTCACGATTAGGATCAGCACCGAACAGACGCTCAATGAACTTTCCGTAGAACACATAGCCCAGCACCAGGACTATCAAAGCTATCGCAAAGGTTATCATTTATGTTGTTATGTTACTTGTTGTAGTAGGCCTTGTAATTCTTTTCCCAAACCATTGATCTTTCTACTTCAGGAAGTCTTACTTTGGTAACGAGAATGGAAAAGTCGTAGAACAGCGAATCCGGTTCTTGAACTGCATCTGCAATCTGACTGAAGAAAGTCTGATCATACCCGTCAAGGTCCTCATCAAGCTTCCATACCTCATTGACATCCTTGATTGCATCCTTTATATCCAGATATATCTCTGTTCTAAAGTCATTGGTTCGTTCTCTCAGTCTTTCAACCATAGCGCTGTCTGAAGCTGTCTTCAATGAATACAGAGAATCCCTGATGACCTTCATTGCATTTAAATTATATTTTGTATCAAGCAACATTATAGCATAGGGTGTCTTGAGGCTCTTTCCTGCCTTCAGGTTTGCAACAACCAATGCCTGACCGGCAACACCGTCATTACCATACAGATTAAAGCTCAAAAGAAGACTCTCTAAGTCTGGATATTGAGCCAGAACCGCCTCACAAGCAGTCTTCATCTGTGAGTCCTGATTGCTGAAGTAAGTCTTCTCGTAGGTTTGACCATTCAAACCTACAGCCTTATTCAAGGCATTCCTCAACATCGATGCTTCGGCAGAATTATATTCATAGGAACTCGTCATGTCGAACTCCACAAAATACTGGTAGGGACCAGCAACGGGCGAGGTGGCGTCATCATCACCGCAGGCGGCAAGCACTGTTATTGTCACCCAGTAGCAAAGGACGGCTGCGAGCATCATCAATTTCTTTTTCATACTTCTTTAATTTACTGTTATTTGCTTTTTTTTGTTTCACATAATCACCTATAATTCAACACCCCAAACTTGGAGTACGGAACTGGCTTTATTATTACTATCTCACCAATGCCTTGTTGTTGCGGCCGTCAATGCATATCTCCAGTTCACGGTCAAACCTTACCCGGCGCAGATACTCCGTCTCCTCAATGGCGGGCATCTTTTCAAGTGCATCATAGTCAAACACATCACCCCTGCCTGAGTACGGGTCAACGTTTATGTAACCGGCGTTGAATGATGTCAAGTTCTGGAAGAAATGGGTTCCCTGGCTGGGATCCACACGGAAATCCTCCAGACTGCACTCAACTATGACCTTAGCCTCCGATATATCACCCCACTGAACGGGCACGCCCAATGACGGTATGCTGGAACCCCAGCGGCCATAGCCTATAAGCACATAGTTGTGCTTTTCAGCACGCATACGGTTGTTCATGGCGGTCAGTTCTCGGGCCATCTGGACGGTCTTCTGTGTATCAAACACATCCTTCTTGAGATAAATGACATCTGTCAGTCCCTTGATCCAGCCTGTACCAAGAGCGCTTTCTGACTTTATAAGGGCACCATCTGTGTTTATCTCATCCCAGTCAACATCCACGTTGCGGCTGTCAACTGATATGGGGCGTATCTGTAGAACGTTGAATTTGGGCAGTTTGTTTTGGTCACCCCCGCGGTCAATATCGGCGGCAAACTCCAGCTCCACACCGCATTTCATCTCCTTACGGGCTATGTCAAGCAGGTCATCAACAATCTCTGCCAGCGGGAAGGTCTTGTACTTGAGCATCTGGGCGAACGTGACAAAACGCGGTCCCTGCGGGTATGCAGAATCCACCATCCGCTGGTTCTCCAGGTCAAAGGTAGATACCACGTGTTTCAGGTTGCGGAATTTCTCACATTCAGCAATTGATATGCGCTCCAGGTTCACGGCATCATCAATTGATGTGGTGAACTTTTCAGGCTTGAGGTTAAGGGCAAACATTGACTTCTGGGTCTCAGTCATAGTCTGCTCTACGGTCGATGTCTGCAAAACGTGCTTGGGATACTTGGGTGAGAACCTGAGTACCTGGTCACCGTCAACAACGGCCTTACCCAGACCGAATGCCACCTTGACGATGCCGTCCTCAGCCTTCTCATGACCTATGGGATAGAAATTGACCGAGCGGGCTACACCAGACAGCGTGGGGAAATAGTAACCCTGATCACTGCTGCCGCATATCTCCTGCAGTATGATTGCCATCTTCTCTTCTGATATCACATTGGCCGTAGCGGTAATGTAGCTACGTGATGATGCAAAGAAGATTGATGCATATACGCTCTTGATAGCCTTGGAGAGCAGGCGCAACTGCTGGTCCTCATTATCCGTACGCGGAATCATATACGTGGAATAGACTCCTGCAAAGGGCTGATAATATGAATCCTCCAGCTTGGACGATGAGCGCACTGCAAGCGGCTTGCGGATATTGTGTATGAATACCTTCAGGTTATCAATCAGGTCACGCGGCAGCGTGGATGCCACAAACTCAGCCAGAATCTCAGAATCAGAGATATCGGAGTTGATGACATACTGAAGGCCGTTGTCTATGATGAAACGGTCAAAATACTCCGTAGTGATGACAAGGGTGCGGGGCACCGTAATGCGCACATCCTCATACTTGTCATACATATCATATTTGACCAGGATGTGGTTCAGGAATGCCAGGCCACGCGCCTTACCGCCAAGCGAGCCGTTACCCAGACGGGCAAAACGGATAGTGTCGTTGTAAGTGGCAGGATCAAACTTGGCCACCACACCTACTCCCTGGTTGATACGGAAATCATGTATAACCTTGAGGTTGATACGGCGTATCTCAGGCAGTTCAGAATCATCATGAATGGTGAGCGGGCGCAACTGCTTGCCCAAAGCAAACAGACCGCGCGCAAACAGCCATCGGGATATGTAGTTCTTATCGGACAACCGGCGGAAATCACGGTCCGATATATTCTTTATGATCTTTTCAAATCCGTACAGGTCACTGGCACGCAGCAGTTCCTCGCCGGTATTGGGGTCTATCACCACAAAATCACCGAATCCGAACTCACGGCCTATGTACTCTGAAAGGTCATGGGTAAGGGTCTTTGAGGTCTTGACCACAAAGCCCACGCCCAGCTGCTCGGCCACCTCACGCATACTCTCCTGTGATGACTGCATCAGGATAGGCATGGTAGGATTGTCCTTGTGGATATGATTGCACAGGTCTATACCTGCATCCAGTTTCTCAGTCTCAGGAGCATCATCCTTATGGATTACAAATCCTATGTCCGATATTACTCCAAGTATGTTCTGCTTGTAGCGCTCGTACAGCTCAACGGCCTCATCATAACATGTTGCCATGAGAATTTTGGGGCGTGAACGCTTACGGAGCGTCTGCTGTTTTTCATTCAGGGTATCACGGATGGCCTCACTGTTCTGCTGCAGAACCAACTTATAGAGAACAGGCAGATATGTAGAGTAGTAGCGCACCGAATCTTCAATGAGCAGTATGGCGCGGACTCCCTCCTCCAGTATGTCATGCTCTGCATTCATGCGATCCTCAAGCAGCTTGATGATAGCAATCATCAGGTCTGTGGAGTTATTCCAGCAGAAAAACCAGTCAATGGCACTGTTTGCACGGTCCTGAATGCGGTTGTATATCTCACGGGAGAATGTGGCCAACAATACGATAGGTGTATCGGGCGCAATCTCCTTCATCTGCTTGGAGAAGTCAAAAACATCAATCTCACCTACATTGTACATGGTTATGACCAGGTCAAATGACATATCTGACTTGGACAGTTCCAGTGCCTCAACAGTGGTCGATACACGTACAATGTCTGGCGGGTTGCTCAAATTCAACTCCGCATAGTCCTGTGCTATCTGTGCCTCAATATGACCGTCCTCCTCAAGTGAGTAGCTGTCATAATTGTTGCATACCAAGAGTATCCGGCGGATCCTCCTGGCCATGAGATCAGCATGATGTCTCTCCTTCTCTTCCATCCTTTTATAAAAATTTGGGCCGGCTTTTGTTAAGCCAGCCCAAAATTATCAATTTGTCAGAGATTATACAAGACCCTGTTCGCACATTGCGTTAGCTGCCTGCGGCAGCAGGCCTTTTTTTAGTTCGCTCCGCGAACGGCTGGCTTCCAGCCAGGGTAGCTAACGCTAAGAGAGCTATGGTTTATACGAGTCCCTGCTCGCACATTGCGTTAGCTGCCTGCGGCAGCAGGCCTTTTTTTAGTTCGCTCCGCGAACGGCTGGCTTCCAGCCAGGGTAGCTAACGCTAAGAGAGCTATGGTTTATACGAGTCCCTGCTCGC
>JAGBPB010000110.1 GCA_017633615.1 Bacteroidaceae bacterium
AATCTTTGCCGATGACAACGAACTGAGTCAATTACAGTATGAGTTTGACTGCGTGCTATATGAAAAGAGATGGTTCTCACGCACACCTATCCCCAAAATTGTGATTGAGATAAACGGCGGAGAACATTTTGGCAACAAAGCCCGCGAGGCAGCCGATAAACGCAAATCAGAGATCTGCAGTAAAAAGAACATCACCTTCCTGATGATACCCAACACGTTTGTCAAGTCTTATGAGCAACTCCGCGAAATCATTCTCAGTTCAAAGGATTTGGCAAATACTCAGCTGTCTTTGCTTGACGAGATGGAGAAGAACGGAACGTTCTGAATTGCTTATGCGATCACAATTTGTGATATCATCCACCAGAAGTACTTCTGCGCCACATTTTTGAGGATATCCTTAATAATCGCTAATCGTTGACATCTTCAAGATCACAATATGTGACCTTGAAAAGATGGTTCTGTTTTGTATCGCTTCCACTTTTTGCTATATTTGCAGTATCTGATACCAAAGGGTGTTCCGTAAGACATTTAGGTGTCAGGTTGGGATGCCCTTTGTTTTTGATATCATATTTAACCGAATTATAACTTGTTTGTTTTATGACAATGAAAGACAAAGAATTAGAGAGTAATGTAGGAAATAGCCCTATTACACCTGTCCAAAATCTTATCTATGAGATTCGTGGCAAGAGAGTGATGCTGGATTTTGATCTGGCTAAATTGTATCAAATTGAAACCAAAGTTTTGAAACAAGCTGTTAGACGAAACATTGAAAGATTTCCGTCTGATTTTATGTTCACGCTCTCTGACTCCGAGTATAACTCATTGATACTCAATATAAGGTCACAATTTGTGACCTTAGAAAAAGGACGTGGAAAATACCCCAAATACGCTCCTTTTGCCTTCACAGAACAGGGAGTTGCAATGCTATCATCAGTTCTAAAGAGTGATGTTGCAATCGCTGCAAACATCGCAATAATGCGAGCATTCGTACAAGTAAGGGAATACCTGATGACCACCTCTACTCTATCAGCAGAACTGAAGGAACTCAAAGCAAGGGTTGATTTGCTTCAACTCCAACAAGAGGAGAATCTGGCTGCCGTCAATGATCTGTCAGAGGATGTCCGTAAAGACATAGACAATCTCTATTTGGCAATAGGAGAACTTGCTTCACGCATTGAGGAGAAGAAAAACAACCCGCGTCCACCCATCGGCTTTAGATTGTGCAACCGTCCATAATTATTTATCTTTGCCTCTGATTTATCCAGGGATGAAAGATTTTGCAGCAATAGATTTTGAGACAGCCAACAGCGAGCGCAGTTCAGTATGCTCAGTGGGTATCGTAATTGTGCGGGATGGTGAGATTGTAGACTCGTTCTACTCACTCATAAAGCCGGAGCCCGATTATTACAACTATTGGTGCCAGCGAGTGCACGGTTTATGCAGCCGCGACACTGACAATGCGCCCGTGTTTCCCGATGTCTGGGCTAAGATTGAGCCGATGATTGAAGGGCTGCCCCTTGTGGCGCACAACAGCCCTTTCGATGAAGGCTGTATAAAGGCCGTATTCCGCACATATCAGATGGATTACCCCGACTATGAATTCTACGATACCCTGTGCTGCTCACGCAGGAAACTGCCATCATTAGCAAACCACCAACTGCAGACAGTAGCAGCCGCCTGCGGCTTTCATCTGGAGAATCATCACCACGCACTGGCTGACGCTGAGGCTTGTGCCTGGATTGCACGTGAGATATTATAAAACAGAGGATTATGAAAGAGTATCCGCAGATAGAGCTCAGTGAATGGACAATGGTGGGTGAAGGCTTTAACGGACAGGCCTTTGTATCACATGCGCACCCCGGCGTAATGCTCAAGCTGATAACGACTGATATGGGCAGTGTCCTGAAAGTTGAACAGGAATTCTATGCAGCCAAGACGGCCTATGAGACGGGCTTGCCTACACCGCAGGTTTACGAGATAGTACGCAACGGCAATTACCATGGATATATGTGTCAGGTAATTGAGGGCAAGAAATCAATTGCCCGCTTGTGTGCCGATGCCCCCGACCGCATATCGGAATACGCCCAGATGATGGCGGAGTACGGAAAGGCTCTACATAATATGCCTATCACCCCGAATGAGTATGTGATTCCGCTGAAAACGCTGCTCAAACAGGCTCTGCAATCATCAGCTTTAGTAACCGATGAGCAACGTGAGCGCTTATCGGCCCTGGTGGATTCCATGCCGGATACCACCAACTGCCTGCACGGCGATTTCCAGCCGGGCAATATAATCTTTGCGGACGGACAGTATTATTGGATTGATCTGGGCTGGCTGTCACAGGGCTATTACATGATGGATCTGGCGCACCTTTATAAGATGATGATTGAGGACAGTATGATTCCTCAGGTGCAGGATCTCACACATCTGACACAGCAGCAGATGATAGATTTCTGGAACGCTTTTGCCAAGGCTTATACCGGCACAAAGGATGTTGAGGCGCTTAACCGTGAGCTCCGCCCCTACGCCGCACTGGACCTGGTGCGAACCGGTTACCTGCATCACATGGACAACCCCGAGATATTGGCATTCTTCAAAGCGCGCATAACTCAGGATTTATCTTAACTTTGCGATATTAAACCCTACAATATGAAAAGATATTTCTTGATTGCTGTGGCCGCATTGATGGTTATGTCATGCGGTAACAACGCACAGAAACAAACTACTGAAAGCAACGGAACTATGATCACAAAGACTACCCCTAACCCCGAGAACGCCCTGCGCGCCCAAAAGTTCCTCAAGGATGCAGGAACATACTATCTGGCAACTGTTGACGGTGACCAGCCCCACGTCCGTCCATTTGGCACTGCCGAGATCTTTGAAGGTAAACTTTACATCCAGACCGGCAAGGTCAAGAATGTCTATAAGCAGCTCATTGCCAATCCCAAGGCTGAGATCTGCGCCTTCAAGGACGGCAAGTGGATCCGCATAGTATGTGAACTTATTCCCGATGACCGCGTATCGGCCAAAAAGGATATGCTGGACAAGAATGAGTCCCTGCGCTCCATGTACAATGAGAATGATGACAACACCATTGTGCTCTACATGCGCAACGCAACCGCCACTATCTCATCATTCACATCCGATCCGGACACCTTCACGTTCTAAAAAAGTTTGTCCTTGAGAAAGCGGCCGGTGTAGGAGTCGGGGCAGGCGGCGACATCCTCGGGAGTGCCGCACACTACCAGATGGCCGCCGCGCTCGCCGCCTTCGGGGCCCAGGTCTATGACGTGGTCGGCGCACTTTATCACGTCCATGTTGTGCTCGATGATGATTACGGTGTGGCCGCGACGGATAAGGGCATCGAATGCATCTAGCAGTTTGCGTATGTCATGGAAGTGAAGGCCGGTGGTGGGCTCATCGAATATGAATATGGTGGGCTCAGCTTTCTCTAAGCTAAGGAAATAGGCCAGTTTCACGCGCTGGCTCTCACCGCCGGACAGGGTTGATGATGACTGTCCCAGTTTGACATAACCCAGTCCAACCTGGCGCAGCGGCTCCAGCTTACGTACTATGCGGCGCTCGGCGGGGTCATTGGAAGAGAAGAACTCTACGGCCTGGTTCACGGTCATTTCAAGTATCTCCCAGATGTTCTTGCCCTTGTAGGTTACCTCCAGAACATCATTCTTGAAACGGCGGCCGTGACAGCTCTCGCACACCATCTGCAGGTCTGACATAAACTGCATGGATACGGTTACAACACCCTCGCCCTTGCACTCCTCGCAGCGTCCGCCCTCAGAGTTGAATGAGAAATGTGTGGGGCGGTAACCCATCTGGTGTGACAGCGGCTGGTCAGCAAAGAGCTTGCGGATTTCATCATACGCCTTTACGTAGGTCACGGGGTTAGAGCGGGTAGTCTTGCCTATGGGGTCCTGGTCAACAAACTCTACCGACTTTACCATCTGTATATCACCTTCCAGACCCAGGCATTCACCCGGACGTTCCGATGATTCACTGTATATGTTCTTGAGGTGGCGGTACAGAATATCGCGCACCAGTGTGCTCTTGCCTGATCCGCTCACGCCCGTAACAACCGTCATCACGTTGAGCGGAAACTTAACGTCAATACCGTCCAGATTGTTCTGGCGCGCACCTTTTACAAGAATGTAGTTGTTCCACGGACGGCGTGACTGAGGTACGGGAATGGTCTCAGCTCCGGTAAGATACTTTACAGTCCAGCTTTCAGTATTGTTCTCAAGCTGGTTTGTAGGTCCCTGATAGATAATCTCGCCGCCGTGTCGGCCCGCCTCAGGCCCCACATCTATTATATAGTCCGATGCACGTATAATCTCCTCATCATGCTCCACCACAACAACGGTGTTGCCTATCTGTTGCAACTGTCTGAGGACCTTAATGAGTTTCTCTGTATCGCGGCTGTGCAGACCTATGCTTGGCTCGTCAAGCACGTAGAGCGAACCCATCAGGCTGCTGCCCAGTGAGGTTACCAGGTTGATGCGTTGGCTCTCACCGCCTGACAAAGTGCTGCTTGCGCGGTTCAGAGTGAGGTAATCCAAGCCAACATCAAGCATGAACTGGATGCGGCTGTTTATCTCTATTAGCAAACGTTTGGCAGTCTGTGCCTCATGCTCAGTAAGTTTCAGATTATCAAAGAACTTCTTGAGTTCCGATATGGGCAGTTCAACCAGATCATTGATAGAAGTGCCGTTTATGCGCACATAACCGGCTTCTTTGCGCAGGCGCATTCCGTGACAATCCGGGCAGATGGTCTTGCCGCGGTAACGGGCCAGCATGACGCGGTACTGGATCTTGTACTGGTTCTTGGCTACCATATCAAAGAATGTGTCTATGCATGTCTCATCCCAGCCGCGTTCATCCTTGCCGCGGCCGCTCCCATGCCACAGATAGTCTTTCTGCTCCTGGGTCAACTGATAATAGGGCGTGAATATCGGGAAGTTGTGTTCCTGTGCGTGCAGAATGAAATCATCCTTCCAATCAACCATCTTGTCACCGCGCCAGCATACCACTGCACCGTCATATACGCTCAGCGCACGGTTGGGGATAACCAGCGATTCATCAATTCCTATTATCCGGCCGAATCCCTCGCACTTGGGGCATGCGCCTACGGGCGAGTTGAATGAGAACAGGTTCTCTGTGGGCTCCTCAAACTGTATTCCATCGGCCTCAAACCGGTTGCTGAAATGGTGTAAGGTGGTGTCGGCAGTGTCGTAAAAGCGGAGCATGCACTGACCGGAGCCTTCATAGAAAGCTGTTTCAACAGAATCGGTCAGGCGGCTCAGTGTCTCCTTGGAGTCATCGGTAGTAAGGCGGTCCACAAGCAGGTAAATCTCCTTGGTGAGCGTTGAGAGTTCCTTGAGCCGCTTGCTGTCAGAGAGCAAATCCTCAATGCGGATCATCTCAGCCTTATGCTCAATGCGAGTGAAACCCTCTTTGAGCGATGTGCGCAGCTGCTCCTCAAGGTTACGGCCACCGCGGATGGGTAGGGGAGCCAGCACTGTAAACCTTACGCCTTTGGGCTGCTTGAGCACGAATGCAACCACATCATCCACGCTGTGTTTGCGTACCTCCTTGCCGCTTACGGGCGATATGGTACGGCCTATGCGTGCAAACAACAGCTTGAGATACTCATAAATCTCAGTCTGGGTGCCTACGGTAGAGCGGGGATTGCGGTTGCCGGCGCGCTGCTCAATGGCTATTGTGGGCGGCAGGCCTTCAATGAAATCGCATTCAGGTTTCTTCATACGGCCCAGGAACTGGCGCGCGTATGACGAGAGTGACTCCACATAACGGCGCTGGCCCTCAGCGTACAGCGTATCGAAAGCAAGTGATGACTTGCCTGATCCTGAAAGACCCGTTATGACGGTAAAGGTATCGCGCGGAATATCAACCGATATGTTCTTCAGGTTGTTAACCCTTGCACCCTTAACACGTATTGAATTGTTGTCGTTCTCCACCCTTTGCTTCGTTTTGGACTGCGAAGATACTACAAGCCGAGAGGAAAAAAAACAAACTCGAATTAATAGTTTTTAATTATTTTGTTAACTTTGCGCAACTTAAGTCAAAAATGCGCAATAGTCTTATCCATAATGAGATTACTGAAACTTCCTTCTATGCATTAGGGGGGGGCAGCAAAAGACTTTTAATCAACGCATTACATATATTTCACGCAGATTCCGCCCGGAGTCCGCGTGCTTTTTTTTGTGCCTTTTCTAAAACCGTACTCAAACATTTACCCAAACATATTTATACAAAATGACGAAAAAGAAAAAAGCTTATGTAGCTCCCGTGACAGACTCCGTGGAGCTCAAGACTGAGAGAATTCTTTGTACGAGTCCTGATCCCAATGTGACCAACGCTCTGATGATGTCTGACCCGTTCCAGTTCAACTCTGAAATTGAATGGTAACCCTTAAAATGACTACGATTATGAAAAAGATATATGCATTTCTTTTGACAGTCATTACTATCATGGCTGTTTCATGTTCAAAAGAGGGTTTCAACAATCTTATAGACCCTGAAGAGAATGATTCTGAGACAATAAAGATAAACATCACATTTCCCGGTGGTACCAAAGCCGCCAAGACCACATGGGTAGCCGGTGATAAGCTAAATATCTGGTTTACTACAAATCATTCAGATCTCAATCATGCTGCCCCAGACCTTGTCATCACCTTCAATGGTACCAAATGGACCGCAGGCGCACTCCGTGAAGGTGCCGCTATCGATGCATCAGGAGATGAGATGCTTATATTGTATGAAGGATACAATGATATATCATCATATACGTATCATTCTTCTTATTTTAGTATGTATGCCTATAATAGTGATCAATTTCACTCTTGTTTCTCCAACTCACTGGTATTTGCGGCATCAGAAATCCCATATACTTTTGCAAGTAATACCCTGACTGCAACTATTGCTTCTTGGACTTATGAAACCATGTTCAAGGTAGTTGTTAAGGATGACGATAATTGCCTTACAAAAGCAGCTGACCGTTACCGTCTTAAGGTTGAGAATACTGCAAATGGCAAACTTGCCACAGAGAAAGGTGCATTCCGCATTCTTTATTCGAATAATCATATCAAAGTATTAGATGGTGGTGCCTATGAAAAAGGTTGGACTGGCGGTGTCCAGGAGGCCGATGGTATAGCATTCTATTATATGTCTTTTGCAGCAGACGATCAGGATGTATTATTCACTCTGAAAGATATGGAGACAAGTCTCACTGAGACTTATTATGTTACAAACAAGACTTTGGATGCGACCCAACAGGACCGTTGCCTGAGTGTAGCACTTAAACACTCCAACTTCAATAAGGATATTTATTTCTCGGTAAGTGCCACAAAGAAGGTTGTATTATCGCCGGGTAACCTGCAGTATCAGGCCAGCACAAACACTTGGCGTTTTGCCGAGAATCAGTGGGACTATATTGGTGGCGGAAATGACAACATTGCTGAAGATTACGATGGATGGATTGACCTGTTCGGTTGGGGCACCAGCGGCATCTCATGCGGAGCAACATGCTATCAGCCTTGGAGTACAGATATGGATAATTCCAAATATTATGTTCACGGTAACTCTTCAGCTTCACTATCTTTTGCCTCAGGAAATGCAGATTGGGGTAAAAACACTATCTCAAATGGTGGCAGCAAAGGAAATCATGGCTGGCGCACACCTTATATTGACGAGTGGGTATGGCTTATTGGACCGGAAGGAGATCCCAACACAGTTGCTGAACCTGGCGTTAACTGCCGCACATCTTCAACGGTAGGCGGTGTTGAGAACGCCAGATATGCTCATGCAAAACTGTTTGGAACTAAAGCAGGCTTGATCATATTCCCTGATGTATATAATCACCCTGCTGGAGTGGCAAATCCTGTTGAAATTAATGTTGCCAAACCTTCAAGTACGTCCATAAACAATTATTATGCCGCAGACTGGGCCAAGATGGAAGCTGCAGGTGCAATATTCTTGCCTTCAGGTGGTCATCGGGTTGGAACAACCACTTCAAATTATGGCGGTGGCGCAATATATTGGTCTGCAGATTATTACGGTGCAGATAGAGCATATTATCTGCAATTTGGCACTCAGAGTGTATATAATTATAATTCAGATTATAATAAAGGCCCAAGGTATTTTGGTTGCGCTGTACGATTAATCCGCGATCTATAAACCACTTGGTGAAAACGTGAAACAGGGGTTCTCCCCAATCTAACGTTTCACTCTATACCAATCCCTCCGGCCCGCCATCAGCACCGGAGGGATTGCTGTTTTCAGGGAGAAAAAATGTAATTGTATAGCACATTTGTTACTTATTGCTTATTTTTGTCGCTGGCTTATAAGAAATTATCATGTCAGAGAATAAGAGAATCAAGGCCTCTGTCCAAAAGGTCAAGACCTTTCTAACCAAAGATATATGGTCATTTGAATTCTACCAGAAAGGACCCTTGCGCCGCGCAATAGGCAACACCGTAAAAGTCATTGTTATAGCCGTCCGCACATTCCTTGATGACAAGGTCATGACCAAAGCCGCAGCACTGACCTACTCCACCCTGTTTGCAATAGTGCCTATCCTGGCCCTGATATTTGCAATAGCACGCGGATTCGGTTTTGAGAATATTGTAACCAGCCTGCTTAAGAACGGAATCATAGGAGAGAATGAGAGCCTCAACACCGTCATGCAGTTCATTGACGGCTACATGCAGTACGTTTCAAGCGGCGCATTCATAGGCATAGGCCTTCTGTTCCTGCTCTGGTCTGTCTATTCACTGGCCGACGGTATTGAAGCCAACCTCAACATGATTTGGCATGTAAAGCAGGCAAGAGGCATGGGCCGCAAGATTACGGACTACTTCTCACTCATTCTGCTCATTCCAATAGGCATTATCTGTCTGAGCGGTCTCTCTGTGGCCACAAGGAGTATTCTTGAAGGCATGGAGGGATATCTGTTGCTGGGTGGATTCGTTCAGTTCCTCATCTCAGCAATGCCATTTCTGCTTGCCGGTCTCATCTTTACCGGATTCTACATGTTCATGCCTAACACCAAAGTAAAGTTCAAATACGCCATTATTCCCGGAATTATAGCCGGCTGTCTGTTCCAGCTGCTGCAGAACCTCTACTTCAAAGGGCAGTTCTCACTATCCAGCTACAACGCCATCTACGGAGGTTTTGCCGCCCTGCCTCTGTTCCTTTTCTGGCTCAACCTCTCTTGGTCTATCATACTGTTTGGCTGCGAACTTGCTTACGTGAGCCAGAACAATGATAACTTCAACTACTTTAAGGAGCCCGATAAGATAAGCCGCCGTCATGAGGATTTCTACTGCCTGATGGTTATGGCTCTCATCTGCAAAAGGTTCAACAAGGGGCTTCCCCCCCTCAAGATGAAGGAGATAGTCCAGAAACTGCAGATTCCCCACCGCTACGTAATATCATCATTGGACACGCTTACTGACTCAGGCCTGCTTGAAACAATCCAGGCCGATGAACGTGAACCGGCGTACGTACCATCAACTGACACACAGAAACTCACGGTGGTGAACGTCCTGTCTGCTATCAACTGCAGCGGATATTGTGACCTGGATCACGCTCTTGACAACGATATACGTTCTGCCCTGCTCAAGATTGACGATGAGCGCAAGCACCTGAGCGGTGACATTTGGTCCACTCCACTCGCTGAACTTTGACAGGTTGTCAGATTGAATACAAAATTGTATGACATTTTGCCATGCATTTTTTGTTGGCATCACATTTGTCTTCTATACTGCGAAGGCAGCCCGAAAGGGAGGCCGGAATAAAAAGCAATGTTTAATTTAAAGTATAGGAGGTTACAACTATGTTACTCGCAAGAAGAAATCAGAACTACAACCAGAATTGGTTACCCAGTCTGTTCAACGATTTTATGAATGATGATTGGTTCACTACCCGCACAAGCAGCGCAGTTCCTGCACTGAATGTTATTGAGAACGAGAAGGATTACGAACTTGAGTTTGCAGTTCCGGGTCTCAAGAAAGAAGAGCTGAACCTACAGGTTGACAATGACGGCATCATGTCAATCTCAATGACCCGCAAGAATGAGGACAACAAGGAGGACAGCAAGCGTAACTACATACGCCGCGAGTTCACCTATCAGGAGTTCAACCAGAGCTACATCCTGCCTGATGACGCTGACCGCGCCAAGATATCGGCCAGGGTTGAGAACGGCGTGCTGACCATCAATGTCCCCAAGATGCCGGCCGAAAAGCAGCCGCAGGCAGTTCAGACTATAGCTATCTCATAATGATTGACTTATAATCAGATAAAGGGAAGGCCACAAGGCTTTCCCTTTTTTTGTTTTATAAATGATTTAGCATAACTTTGCCATGAAGATATGATGTATTCATTTCAGGATCTGCTTTTAAGCGCCGCAGCTACCGTTAACGTAGTAGTGTCAATAATGGTTGCAGCAGTAAGATGGGGCCACAGATGTGAACCCTACGCAAAACACATGGACTACTATTATCCTGCCTGGAAAGCCATCATTGCCTGTTTCCTGACTAACATAATACTGAGTACGGTCATCTTCATGCCTAATGATGAGGATGCCATTCTGCAGTTGCGCATGATGCTCATACTGGGTTCACCTTTCTTTTGCGCCACCCTTATGTTTGTATATTTCGGCAAAAGCCTGAAAAAGACCAATTGGCACAAGCCCATCTACATAATGGCCATGATATTCGCATTGCTGATGGGAACATCCACCACACTGGCATTGATTCCGGGCAATCAGATAGTCTATAGAAGCGTTTTCTGCAAATGGCTGTTTTCCATCACAGGAATAACGGCGCTGCTATTTTTGGCATGTTTTGCCCAGGCGCTCATCATGATAGTCCGGGCTCTACGGCGTTTTTCCGAAAGCAATTACTCCAATCCCGATGATTTTCCTCATCAATATGCATCTGAAGTAATATGGATTCCGGTCCTGAACATATCAACCTGCTGGTGCAGTACATTCATAGGTACAAAAACTGCACTTGCAATCGGCTTGATCATAGTTTCAATACTTAACACACTATTTCTTATTGGTGCCTTGTCGCCACACAGGTCTCTCGATGTCACAAGACTGGAGCAGGAAAATGAAAACCCCGTTGAACCTGTCACACAAGAGCCGGAGCGTCCCATCAAGCCTGTTGCGCAACCCAATGAAGAATCCATCTCACAGGAGCGCAAGGAAGAGATTGCACGCACTATACGGCACTTTGTGGAAGATGAGCAAGCCTACCTGGATAACCATCTCACATTAGCCAGCCTTTCAAGAACCTGCGGAATCAACCGCACCTATGTATCACAGGTTATCAGCGAACGCATGGGAGGCTTTTACACCTACGTAAACCGCTGCCGCCTAGCCCACGCTGCGCAGTTCAAAGTCCAGAATCCCGATGCCTCAGTTGAAGAGATAGCTTCAGCCTCAGGATTCGGCACCAGACAGACCTATTACAACATACTTCATCAGCTGGAAAAATAGCACAAAAACGGACGGCCCGATTGTGTCAAAATCAGTAAAAATTTACTGAGGCTATACAATGAAGTAAAGATTTTTACTCTGTTTTACAAAACCGAGTCAATATTTATACGCATTTTGACAAAGGTTCTTTTAAAAAGCCACATTTTTGCATCAGAAAGAAAACAAAGACTGATTAAGTCTTATACTGCTCTCGTCTCGACAGTCCTTTATTCATAAATAAATTATAGTCCTTTTTATTAACCAGGAGGGTGGCTTTAGGTCATCCTCATTTTTTTACCTACCCAAAACAATAAGAGCACCCGAAAATTCAGGTGCTCTTATTTATGATTGGGGACAGACCCCAATACATTTTTTTTAGTTCTCCCAGTTCTCTTGTGTCTTGCGGATGTAAGACTTGTAGCGGAGCTGAGCCATCTTCTGTGCCTCAGCAAAGAGCTCCTCAGCCTCGTTAGGATAAGCCTTCTTGACTGAGAGGTAACGAACCTCACCCATCAGGAAGTCGTGGAAGTTCTCCCAGTTAGGCTCCTTAGAGTCAAGTGAGAACGGATTCTTGCCTTCCTCAATGAGAGCGGGGTTGTAACGCCACAAGTGCCAGTAACCGCACTCGACAGCCTTCTTCTCCTCAGCCTGGCTCTTACCCATACCACCCTTGGCCTTAAGACCGTGGTTGATACAGGGAGCGTAAGCGATTACGATTGAAGGACCGTGCCAAGCCTCAGCCTCACGGATAGCCTTGAGGCACTGTGCGTGATCGGCACCCATTGCAATCTGAGCAACGTATACATAACCGTAAGTGGTAGCGATCATACCAAGATCCTTCTTGCGGATGCGCTTACCCTGAGCGGCGAACTGAGCGATAGCACCCAGAGGAGTAGCCTTAGAGGCCTGACCGCCGGTA
>JAGBPB010000111.1 GCA_017633615.1 Bacteroidaceae bacterium
TGGAGTCCTATTCAAGATGTTAGACATCATGGAACTGGCTGAAATTACCCCTTGACTAAATCAAGTTTTATAATGCTATTATGTACAAACATACTACTATTATGTAGATAATAATTGAAAAGTATACCACCATAATAATCGAAAAGTATACCATCCAATCAGAGCTCTACGTTATAAAATAGTAGCTCGCATGAGTGCTGTTTAACGTACATAGAGTTTAAAGATGATTGAGATGGATCAGAAAGAACAAATCCTTCATTACCATCGTGTTGATGGTTTGAGTTTGCGGGAGATCTCCCGTAGAGTAGGTCTTAACAGGAAGACCGTAACACGTTACATCCGTGAGTATGAGGACTCTATCAGGGAGGATCCTGAGGAGGGGTTGGACATCTGTCTTGCCAGCAAGCCAAAGTATCCTGCGCGCCATGTCGAGTGTACTCGCATGACAGAGCCTGTATGCGCCGAGATTGAATACTGGCTGCAGGAAAATGCGAAGCGTAGACAGACTGGTATGCGCAAACAATGTCTGAAAAAACAGGACATACATCGTGTACTGATAGAGAAGGGCTTCGACATTAGCTACTCCAGTGTCTGCAAGTACATCCAGCGTCGCAAGGCAGAGAAGTCAAAGAAGCCGAAGGACGTATTCGTCAAGCAGTACTATGAGCCAGGACAGGAGTGTGAGTTTGACTGGGGAGAGGTAAAACTGCGCATAGGAGGCAAGCCTGTGACTTTTACGATGGCCGTGTTTGCCTTGTGTCACAGCGAGGGGCGCTGGGCATACCTTTTCCGCCATCAGGACAATCTGGCCTTTATGGAGTCGCACCGCAATTTCTTCCATGACATACATGGCGTGCCCCATACGATGGTGTACGATAATATGAAGGTGGCCGTCATACTTAAGCCAGACAGCAAGAAACCTACTGAGACACTGCTTCGCATGCATACTTTCTACGGGTTTGACTTCCGTTTCTGCAATGCGCGTGCAGGCTGGGAGAAAGGGCATGTGGAGCGTAGTGTGGACTATGTCAGGGGACGTGCCTTCACCACACGGGTCGACTTTGACTCCATCCAAAGTGCACAGCAGTGGCTGAGCCGCATATGTGACAATATAAATAAAGAGAGTGGCAGCATCGCAACAGGCAACAAGCAGGAGGCTCTGCGCAGGGACGTGGAGTGCATGCTTCGCTTCCCTGGCGACTTTGGCTGCTTTGATTTGTTCAACTGCATTGTGGACAAACAGTCAACCATCTCAATAAAGGGCTCCCACTACTCGGTTCCTGACCATCTCGTAGGCACGACTGTCATCGTACAACTGTACAGCGAGAAAGTGCGTATCTATGACGCAGACCACAAGAAGATGGCAGAGCATGAGCGCAGCTACTCTAACGGATCGTGGACGTTTGACATCAATCACTACATCAATACCCTGATGAAGAAGCCTGGGGCGCTCAAAGGCTCGGTGGCACTCAAACAGATGCCGGAGAATATGCAGGAGCTCTTTCGTGTGCACTTTGCAGAAAACGGAAAGGACTTCCTCAAGCTGCTCAAGTACTGCAGGGATAACAAGTACGACTACAAGGACATCTTGAATGCGGTGAGAAAGATCAGGATGCGTGGCGCCAGGCATATCACTTTTGATCAGATAAAGGTGGCACTGGAGACGAGAGATGCAGCACCGCTTGTGTTTACGGACAGTCAGAAAACGGATGAATTCATTGAGATAGAACTCGGCAGCGAGGACGTCTTGTCGCAGCTTGACGGTATTATGCAGGGAACAGCTACGGGAAGGAGGTGTGAGCCATGAATGAGAAGGATATCATATGCCAGTATGCAAAGGAACTCAAGTTGGCAACGATTAGGGAAAACATTTCTCTTTTCGTGGAAGATGCTACAAGGGAGCAGTGGGGATATCTCATGTTTCTCCGCAGACTGTTTGAGGAGGAAGTGACCAGCCGCCGTGAGAAAAGCAAGATCATACGCATACACAGGGCTGACTTCCCACAGATGAAGTACCTGGAGGAACTCAAACGGGATGAACTCCCCCTTGAGGGGCAGATGCTCCTGCCAGAGGTGGAAACGCTTGAGTTTATCAAGGAGGGACGCAGCATCGTCATGTATGGAAATCCAGGTACTGGCAAGACTCATATCGCCATAGGCCTCGGTGTAAAAGCATGTCTTGAAGGATATACAGTTTTCTTTACATCTGTACCACATTTGCTGACGCTCATCAGGGAGGCCAAAACAGAAAAGACACTAAGGAGTCTGGAACTCAAGTTTGAACGCTACGACCTTGTTATATGTGATGAACTGGGATATGTCGGCTTTGACAAGGAAGGGGCTGAGATGCTTTTCAATCACCTCTCACTAAGGACTGGAAAGAGGGCTACCATCATCACCACGAACCTACCTTTTACAAGGTGGGAAGAAGTGCTCAAGGATAAGGTATTGTGCTCTGCACTTGTCGACAGACTATGTCACAAATCGTATCTTGTCAACATGACGGGTACGTCATATCGTATTAAAGAAACAAAAAAATTAATAGAGAAAAAGTAATGTATAACCAACTCTTTGTATATTTGCAGCGCTCTTTTGGACTGGTATACTATTGAATTATTTGTTGGTATACTTTTGCGTTATCATTTACA
>JAGBPB010000112.1 GCA_017633615.1 Bacteroidaceae bacterium
CATATGAAAAAGGTCTTTATTGCGCTGATTGTGTTGTTATGGCCAGTTGTGAATGCGGTATCGCAGAGTATGATTCTGGGTGGTGAGTTGAGCAACTCGGCAGCCACATCGGTCAATGATATAGATGAGGTCCTGCCGCGCATGAAATCATTGGGTCTGAACACAGTGCTGGTACCCGCTTATTGGGAGCTGCTGGAACCTGTTGAGGGCAAGTTTGACTTTACGCTCATTGACCGGACAATCGACGTGGCACGCAGCCAGGACCTTAAGATAGTGTTCCTCTGGTTCGGGGCGTGGAAAAACTCAATGTCCTGTTATGCTCCGGGATGGTTCAAGCAGGACACCCAGCGCTTTCCCAGGGCCGAAACAGCTGCCGGAAAGCCGCTGGAGATAGCCAGTTGTTTCAGTGACAACGTTCTCAAGGCCGATCTCAAGGCATTCAGCGCCCTGATGGAACGCATTGGTCAGAAAGATCCGCAGCATCAGGTAGTCAGGATGATGCAGATTGAGAATGAGATAGGTATGCTGGAATCGGCCCGCGACCACTCCAGGCTTGCAGAGAAGGCATACATCGGCCAGGTCCCTGAAGTGTTGCTCAAGAAACTGGGCATAAAGAAAGGAGGCACCTGGGCGCAGGTATTTGGAGCCGATGAATATGCCGATGAAAAATTCATGGCCTACCATTACGCCTGCTATGTGGAACAGCTGGCTCTTGCGGCGCGCTCCATCCACGACATGCCGCTTTATGTGAATGCCGCCATGAACAGCCGCGGCCGCAAGCCGGGTGACTATCCGTCGGCCGGCCCTTTGGCGCATCTGATAGATTTCTGGAACGCAGGTGCTCCCAGCATAGATTTCCTGGCTCCCGATATTTACGATACCGGGTTCAGAATGTGGGCCGGGAGGTATGCCATTCCCGCACGTCCGCAGGATGGCGGTGTCGTCAGGAACAGGTTGTTCATCCCCGAGACCCGATGCTGCAGGGATTGCGGAGTGAGGGCGATGTATGCGTTCGGCGAACATGACGCTTTGGGCTTTTCGCCGTTTGCTATAGACCAGGCATCGGCCGATGAGACCGATAACATCACAAAAGCCTACAATCTGCTAAGACAGGTCTCAAATCTGAAACCGGCCGACAGGAAGAACTCATGGGGACTGCTCTTTGACCAGGAGGATACAGAGCGGATTATCGATGATGAAGGCACAGTAATGACCTGCCGTCACTATTATACTCTGCCTTGGGACCCGCGTGCCACCGACGGAACGCAATGGCCCGAGGGTGGCGCCATGCTGATAAAAGTGGGTCGATATGACTATCTGCTGGCCGGTTGCGGAGTTGTGGTTGATTTCAAGACCCGCACCGAAAAGGAACAGGAGCAGAATAAGACGTTGGGTGAAGATGGATTTGCCCAATCCGGAACTGATTCAGATGCACGCACCGACAGGTTCAGGGGAAAACGCCTGGGACTGTTGTCGGTCGATGAGGTACAGATTGCACCGGATGGCCA
>JAGBPB010000113.1 GCA_017633615.1 Bacteroidaceae bacterium
GAGGCCGATAATTACTGGAAGTGCGTTGACCTTTATCTGGGAGGCTCAGAGCACGCCACCGGTCACCTTATCTACTCACGTTTCTGGAACAAGTTCCTCAAGGACCTGGGCGTAAGCGAGGTCGAGGAGCCGTTCAGCAAACTGATCAACCAGGGTATGATACAGGGCCGCAGTAACTTTGTATACCGCATCAAAGACACCAACAAGTTCGTATCATACGGCCTCAAGGACCAGTATGACACCACTCCCATACACGTTGACGTAAACATTGTAAGTGCCGATGTCCTGGATGTTGAGGCATTCAAGAACTGGCGCCCCGAGTACAACAACGCCGAGTTCATACTTGAGAACGGCAAGTACATCTGCGGATGGGCCGTTGAGAAGATGAGTAAGTCAATGTTCAACGTTGTCAACCCCGATGACATCATTGAGAAATACGGTGCCGATACACTGCGCATGTACGAGATGTTCCTTGGACCGCTTGAGCAGTCAAAACCCTGGGATACCAACGGCATTGACGGTTGCCACCGCTTTATCCGCAAGATGTGGGCTCTCTATTTTGACCGCGAGGGTAATCTGGCTGTAAGTGACGATGCCGCCACAAAGGATGAACTCAAGTCAATCCACAAGCTTATAAAGAAGGTAACTGAGGATATTGAGAACTTCTCATTCAACACATCGGTCGCCGCATTCATGATATGCGTAAACGAGCTGTCAGGCCTTAAGTGCAACAAGCGCTCCGTTCTGGCTGACCTGGCCAAGGTGATCGCTCCCTTTGCACCTCATACAGCAGAGGAATTGTGGAGTTCACTTGGTAACACCGGTTCTGTATGTGATGCCACTTGGCCCAAGTTCAATGAGGAGTACCTCAAAGAGGACAGCATAACCTACTCCATCTCATTCAACGGCAAGACCCGTTTCACAATGGACTTCCCGGCCGATGCAACCCAGCAGGAGATTCAGGACGCAGTTCTAGCCAACGAGAAGGCTCAGGGTTACATCAACGGTCAGACTATCCGCAAGGTGATTGTAGTACCGCGCAAAATCGTGAACATTGTACTCTAATAGATGGAGCTGGTATTTGCCACAAATAACGCCCACAAGCTGGAGGAGGTCCGCCAGATACTTGGCGACGGTTTCAAGGTGCTCTCACTGAATGACATAAACTGCCACGAGGATATCCCTGAGACAGCAGATACATTTCAGGGAAACGCCCTCCAGAAAGCCCGTTACGTCAAGGAGCATTATGGCTATGACTGCTTTGCCGATGATACCGGTCTGGAGGTAAAGGCTCTGAACGGAGCCCCCGGAGTACACTCCGCACGTTATGCCGGTGACCATGACTCAGAGGCCAATATGACCAAACTTTTAGGTGAACTTGAAAAAAAATCGGACCGCAGCGCACAATTCCGCACAGTTATTGCGTTATTACTTAACGGACAAGAGCTTCTGTTTGAGGGAATTGTAACAGGAAAGATTGCAACCGAGCGTCATTACGGTGACGGAGGGTTCGGATATGATCCTATATTTATACCTAATGGTTACTCCGAAACATTCTCTCAGATGAGCTCTGAAGGCAAGAACCTGATAAGTCACAGGGGACGCGCCGTAAGGAAACTGGCAGACTATCTGAAGCAATTATGATAAAAGTTTTGACAAGAGGAGTCATTATCGCAGTTACTGCGGTAATGCTCCTTTTGCCTTTTAATAAGGTCAATGCAGGTATTCCTGTAGGTACCTGGAGATCACATCCGGCATATAACAACGCCACCCAGGCTGTAAAGGCATTCGGCCTGATATTTGTTCTGAGTGAAGGAGCCATTTATTTCTATGACCCTGCTGATGAGGGTCTTTATACCATTGACAAGACAGGTGGACTTGGAGACACCGATATAGCTACCATATGTTACTGTAAGCCTCAGAACGCTGTTCTTCTGGTCTATTCAAACGGTAACATAGACATTATATATAGTGACGAGACCATTTACAACTTCACTGACCTTAAGAACAATAATATTGGAAGCGTGAGTGTAAACGAGGTTAAAATCAATGAGAACATTGCTTACATATCCACTAGTATTGGGCTTGTCTTGTTTGATGTCAAACAGAGGGAAATAAAGAATACGTACCGCTTTGACGCTGCAGTAAATACATCGGTTATTATGGGTGATTCACTTTTCTGCGGTACTGATGCGGGTATTTATCTTGGTAACACAAAAGATAATCTGCTGGATAAATCAAAATGGAAAATGTTCTGTGACATAAAGTTCATGGACCTTTTTGAATTTGACGGAAAATTATCAGGTCGTTCATATTACAATAGATTATGGACTATCAACAAGGCTAATGCATCACTTACAAATATCTTGAACAAAGTAACCGCCATATCATTTAATCAGGACAAATTGGCTTTGATACAGGATTCAGTTGTTACTCTTTATTCATCTTATACTGATTACGTTGAATATCATTTCAATTCTCATATCAATCATTTGATGATTGACAATGATGACTGGTGGGTAAGTCAAGGCGTTGACGGATTATGCCGATACACACTTAATGATGAAAGTATTGTATGTAAAGCACAGGGTATTAAACCTAACAGTCCGCGTCGCAACTGGTTTCACTCCGTATCATGGCCTGAAAAAGGGAGACTGCTTGTGGTTGGCGGATATCACAATTATCTTGGCATTGATTATCCTGGTACATTGATGATTTATGAAAACGGTAGGTGGACATCACTGGATGAAGATATTCCTTCTAAAACAGGACATAAATACATTAATCTTACAGAAGCCGTTCAGGATCCGGCAGACCGTAATCATATCTTTGTAGGATCAACCGGACAAGGTCTATATGAATTCAGAGACAATAAGTTTGAAAAGCTTTATACGTGGGATAACAGTGGTCTTACCAGTATACTTGACGAATATAAATATGATTACGTCCGTATAAGCGCCCTGCAGTATGATAAAGATGGAAATCTATGGATGGCCAACAATGAAACAGACACTGTAATTAAGGTGCTTGAACCAAACGGAAAATGGTTCGGGTTATATTACAGTGAAATAGCTGGATTGCCTACTTTGAAACAGATGAGATTTGATTCTGATGGTCGCATTTGGCTAAATTCATCCAGAGGCAAGCCCGGAATAATATGTATTGATATCAACAATACACCAAAAAACAATTCAGATGATAAAATCAGATTCTCAGGTTCCTTTTGGGTTAACCAGGATGGAACAAAGGAGGAGATTTATGATATTTTCTGCTATGAATTTGATTTGAACGGTCAGATGTGGATAGGAACAAACAGAGGTATATTTGTACTTAAGACTCCTGAAAAGTTCATCACTGAATCAAATCCTGTTTTTGAAAGGATAAAAATACCACGTAATGACGGTTCTGATTTGGCCGATTATCTGCTTAACGGAGTATATACTACAGCTATCTATGTTGATCAGGGAAACCGTAAATGGATAGGCACCCGCGATGACGGAGTATTTCTAATGAGTGAAGACGGTACAGAGACTCTTGAACATTTTACTGTAAGTAACAGTCCGCTTCCATCAAACAATATACTAAGCATAACAGAAAATGGCTTGGATGGCTCTGTTTTCTTTGGTACAAGCCTAGGAATGATAGAATATGGTGGTACAGCCAGAGACCCTGAAGAAAGTCTGTCAGAATCAAATATTCTGGTTTATCCTAATCCTGTAAAACCTGATTTTGACGGCTTTGTTACCGTAACAGGCCTTACTGAAAGAAGTACCGTAAAGATAATAGCCAATTCAGGACGTCTTATACATCAGGGAATATCAAACGGAGGATCATACAGCTGGAATTTTACTGATATGAACGGTAACCCTGTACCGTCAGGAGTTTATCACGCCATTATAACCAACCTTGAAAATAACAGGAGTGAAAGTGCATCAGTCACAGTCATCAGGTAAACATTATCATATATGTTTGTTTTTATTTTTTAAATGATTTGATTATGTATATAGGGTGTTGAAACTGTTGATATCTTTCAGCAGTTTTTTCTTTATAAAGTTATTCACTTTAACTCACATCTTATAAACTGTTTTATTAACTTATTAATGCCTTATAATGAAACATATAATTTTTTTTAAACACTCTGTTTATAATACCTGTTTAATATTAATGAAGTTTTGATATCATAATGATATGTTGATTACCGGTTAGAAAAAAAGAGAAATAAAAATGGGTTATGGACATCATACTTAAGATTATTTTTCCATATCCAAGTAAATTTTCCAAATCCAAATTTCAAAGGCTTTTTTTACCTTTTTTTTATCAACACTTATTTACACTGTTTTGAACAGGTAAAAGGATAAAATGAACTAATTTTACACCGTACAAACAGAGTTTCCTATGAGAAAGCTAAATGTTACAGAACTTGGCAGAATGGATACGGAGCAATTCAAAACAAGCCGTAAACTGCCTATTACTGTGATACTTGATGATGTACGCAGTCTTTATAATGTAGGTTCTGTATTCCGTACATCCGATGCTTTCAGGGTAGAGCGTATAATATTGTGCGGTATAACGGCTACACCTAAAAATTGCCTGGTTGAAATACACAAGACAGCACTTGGCGCTGAAGAGAGTGTAGAGTGGACTTATTCTAAGGATTGTGTCAGTGTTGTCAAAGAACTTAATGATCAGGGCTATATAACGGTAGCTGTTGAGCAGGTTGAAGATAGCGTAAAACTGGATGACCTGATTGTTGACAAAACCAAAAGATATGCACTTGTTTTGGGTAATGAGGTAAAAGGTGTCAACCAGGCTGTTGTTGACCTGTGTAACTTTTCACTAGAGATACCTCAATACGGAACAAAACACTCACTGAATGTGTCAGTGAGTGCAGGTCTCGTTATATGGGAGTTTGCCAGACAGCTTAAGGATTTTTTTTAATGTGCCTCCAACCAGTTGGTTCCCCATCCTGAATCAGCTACAAGCGGAACAGACATAGGCCAGGCTTTCTGCATCTCTTCAATTACAATCTTTTCTACCTTTTCTTCTTCACCGGGTACTACGTTGAAGTTAAGTTCATCATGAACCTGCAGGATCATGGTTGATTTGATGTTTTCACTCTTGAACCGGCGGTAGATGGCAATCATTGCAATCTTGATGATATCAGCAGCACTGCCTTGGATAGGTGCGTTAATGGCATTACGTTCTGCAAATCCGCGCACCGTGGCATTATGTGAGTTGATATCGGGCAAATAACGCTTGCGCTTGAGAATTGTCTCTATATATCCTTTTTGACGTGCCTCCTCTATGGCGTGATCCATATAGTTCTTGATACCGCTGTATGTCTTGAAATAGTTTTCTATCAGTTCCTTGGCCTCAGTACGGCTCACACCCATACGTTGTGCCAGACCAAAGGCGGATATACCGTAAATGATTCCGAAGTTGGCTGTCTTGGCTTTACTGCGCTCTGTTTTGGTTACCTCATTTAAAGATTTATGGAACACCTTGGCAGCAGTGGCAGCGTGTATGTCATGTCCCTGTCGGAAATCTTCAATCATATTCTGGTCCTGACTCAGGTGAGCCATAATACGGAGTTCAATCTGTGAATAGTCTGCAGAGAAAAATTTACAGCCTGGTTCAGGGATGAAAGCTTTGCGTACCTCCTTGCCGTCCTCATCACGTATGGGTATGTTCTGTAGATTGGGGTTGCTGGAGCTTAAACGTCCGGTGGCGGTTACAGTTTGGTTATATGATGTGTGAATCTTTCCGGTTGCCGGATTGACCAGTTGAGGCAGGGCATCAATGTAAGTTCCCAAGAGTTTCTTAAGACCACGGTACTTGAGAATAAGGTCTACTATCTTATGTTCTGCACGCAGGGATTCCAGAACATCCTCTGATGTAACATACTGGCCGGTCTTGGTTTTCTTAGGCTTGTCAATAATCTTCATCCTGTCAAACAGGATGTTACCTACCTGCTTGGGAGAAAGAATGTTGAAAGGCTGGCCTCCAGCTTCCTGGAATATCTGGCTTTCAAGAGCCTTCATCCTTTCAGTAAAGAGCTTAGACGTCTCAGCCAGTGCAGCAGGATCAATCATGGCACCGTTTCGCTCCATATAGGCAAGTACACTTACCAACGGCATCTCCACATCACGGAATAGCGGAGTGGTACCGTCTTTTTCAAGTTCTTTTTCAAGGATGGTCTTAAGTTGCAGGGTTATATCTGCATCCTCACAGGCATATTCATAAACAGCCTGCGGATTAAGGTCTGCCATGTTGCGTTGGTTCCTGCCTTTCTCACCTATGAGCTCTTCAATATGAATGGTCTTGTATCCCAGGTAGATTTCAGCCAGATAGTCCATGTTATGATGAAGCTCCGGTTGCAGGAGGTAGTGGGCAATCATGGTATCAAACATGGGACCTTCCACGTCAATGCCGTAATTGCCCAAAACAAGGATGTCATATTTTATGTTCTGTCCTATCTTAAGTGTGGCCTTATTTTCAAATACGGAACGGAAAATTTCAAGCATGTGCTGCTTACCTTCTCTGTCGTGGGGTATCGCTACGTACCAGGCTTCATGTTCACGCAGTGCTATGCTCAAACCTACAATTTCCGCAGCAATGGGGTTGGTTCCCGTAGTTTCTGTGTCAAAACAGAAGAAATCCTGTGCAGCTATTTTGCGGGCTAATGATTCAGCATCTTTTTCAGTCTCAATAAGATAGTAACTGTGTTGTACTGTTTTTATGTCCTTGAGGTTTGAAAATTCCTGCGCAGGCTGTATCCCAGGCTGGAATAAATCAAAGAGATCGCCATGAAAACCGTCATTTTTGGCTGGCTTGGAGGGAGCGGACTGTTCAGGTTGTGAGGTCTGAACTTCAGTTTCAGGAAGGAGAACGGGAGCAGGTTGCTTTGATCTGATACGGTTCATCAGAGTGCGGAACTCCAAGTCTTCAAAAATAGATAAAAGTTTCTGCTCATCAGGTTCGGCAAACTTTAGTGACTCCATGTCCAATTCAATGGGGACATCGGTCCTTATGGTTGCAAGCAGCCGGCTGAACTTGATTTGTTCAACATTGTTTTCAACCCTCTCCTTGAGTGCACCTTTCAGTTTGTCAGTATTGGCCAACAGTCCGTCTATTCCTCCATATTCTGTTATGAGTTTGACGGCAGTCTTCTCACCTATGCCCGGGCAGCCGGGAATATTGTCAGAACTGTCACCCATAAGGCCCAGCATATCTATTACCTGAGCGGTGCTGGTAAGTCCATATTTTTCCTTTACCTGTGCGGGGCCCATAATCTCATAACCGTTATTTCCGTATTTTGGGCGGTATATCAGCGCTCTGTCCGTTACCAGCTGGCAGTAGTCTTTGTCAGGGGTCATCATGTATGTGGTAATGCCCTTTTCATCGGCTTTTTTGGATAGAGTACCTATCACGTCATCGGCCTCAAATCCGGCCACTTCAAGCACTGGAATGCGATATGCTTCAAGTATCTGTTTGATTACGGGAACAGATTCACGTATTACCTCCGGCGTCTCTTCACGCTGGGCTTTGTATTCCTTGTAGAGTTCATGACGGAATGTTCCTCCCCTAGGGTCAAATGCAACACCTATATGTGTGGGTTTTTCATTGTTCAGAATGTCCTCAAGAGTGTTTACAAATCCCAGTACGGCCGATGTGTTGAAACCTTTGGAATTTATTCTGGGTGCCTTTAGGAATGCATAATATGCCCTGTATATAAGCGCATAAGCATCAAGAAGAAACAGTTTGTCCATATAGAGGAATTTGATTTGTAAATGTACTAATTTATTCTCTAATCGGACAATTATTGCTAATTTTGCCGCTGATATGGATATACGTCAGCAGATATGCAAGCCTATTGAGGTGGAGTTTGATGAGTTTCAGAAACGTTACTCATCACTGTTTTCATGCTCGAATCCGGCTGTGGATGTGCTGCTTAAGTTCCTGTCACGACGAAACGGAAAGCTGATGCGCCCCATCCTGGTGCTGCTGGTTTCCAAGTGTTACGGAGAGATTCCGGACAGCGCTTATCATCTGGCTGCTGCCGTTGAACTGCTCCATCAGGGAAGTCTCATACACGATGATGTTGTTGATGAGAGCGATAGACGTCGTGGGAGGCGCTCAGCCAATGCGGCTTTTGACAATCGTATTGCTGTGCTTTTAGGCGATTATGTTGTCTCTATGGCTCTCCAACAGATTACGGCTACCAGAGACGTCAGGAGCATTGACAATCTTTCCACTCTTATAGGAACGCTATCAGAGGGTGAAATAAACCAGTTGAATGCGCTTAATGATACAACCCTCTGTGAGGAGGTTTATTTTGATATCATTTCTAAGAAAACAGCCATACTTTTTTCATCATGCACTTCACTTTCCGCCCTTTTGAGTGGGGGTTCTGAGGCTGATATTGAGGCTTTCCGTCAGTTCGGTCATGTGGCAGGACTCTGTTTTCAGATTATGGATGATATCCTTGATTATCATGACAGCTCTGAGACAGGCAAGCCCTCAGGCAATGATTTGAAGGAGGGAAAATTCACCTTACCCGCCATTTATGCGCTTAATAACAGTAACCTTGACTGGTCCGGCCATATAAAGGCCATCCGTTCTCTTGAGGCTACTCCTGAGCAGATCCGTGAAGTTACGGATTATTCCGTTTCCAACGGAGGAATTGAATATGCTGTTGCCAAGATGGATGAATTAAAGAAGCAGGCTATCCAGGGACTGCCCGCTTCCTTATCTTCTGACCTCCGTAACTCATTTGTGAGCTATCTGGAGCTTATTACCCATCGCGCTAAATAATCTCTTCCAGTAATTTATCTGCAAGACGGCTGGCACCGATGCGGAACAGTGTCTTGTTGAGCCACTCCTTACCCAGGATAATCTTTGCAATGGTCCAATAGAGCAGAGCGTCATCAACAGTGCTTATTCCTCCGGCAGCCTTTACACCTACTTTACGGCCGGTTTCATCGGCATATTCCCTTACTGTCTTGCACATGACGCAGAATGATTCCGGATCAGCTCCCGGAACCTCCTTGCCGGTTGATGTTTTGATGAAATCAGCGCCTGAATACATTGCTATCAGGGCAGCTTTCTTGACATTATCAAGCGATCCCAGTGCTCCTGTTTCAAGAATGACTTTGAGTGTCTTGTCTGCACAGAGAGATTTCAGCTCATCAGTCTCATCGGCCAGGGTCTCAAAGTCAGAGTTCAGGATATGACCTGCATTCTGTACTATATCAATTTCATCAGCTCCGTCATGCAGTGCCAGTGATGTCTCTGCCACCTTAACCTCAAAGAATGTTTGTGATGAGGGGAATCCGCCTGATACACAGCATGTTTTTACGCTTTCCACTTCAAGAGAGCGGCTTACGGTTGATGCATACAGAGGCCAGGTACATACTGATGCCACCGACGGCAGGTCAGGGTACTTGTCATCAAGAGCATTGACCTTTTCAACGAAAGCCAGCACTGTATCCTCATTGTCAGTGGGTTTGAGTGTAGTCAGGTCTATGCAACTGTAAATCTTCTTAAGGGTTTCCTTGTCATGTCCGGTAAGAATCTCTTTTTTTGCCTTTTCAATGACAGATTTTACCCACGCCGCATCCACTTTCATGTTATACTTGCTGAATGCTTCATTGAACTTGTCTGTAGTAGGTTCATTTACAGACTTTTCATCCATTTCATCGTAGATTTCCATTATTCTTTGTTTTTAGTATCCATTATTATTGTTACGGGTCCGTCATTGAGAAGTGACACTTTCATGTCAGCTCCAAAGATACCCTTTTCAACCCTTTTACCTATCTCTTTTTCAAGTGCCTGGCAGAATTTTTCATACATAGGCTGGGCATAATCACCCTTGGATGCCCTGATGTATGACGGTCTGTTTCCCTTCTTGGTGCTTGCCATCAGAGTGAACTGGCTGACAGCCAGCAATCCGCCTTCTACATCCATTACAGAACGGTTCATAACGCCGTTTTCATCGTTGAATATCCTTAGTCCCGCAATTTTTTTTGTGAGCCATTCTATATCCTCTCCGGTATCGGCATCCTCAATACCCACCAGTATAAGCAGACCCTCTTTTATAGCGCCTGTAATGTTTCCGTTAACCTTTACGCTGGCCTCTGATACTCTTTGTATTACCGCTCTCATTTGTGGAACCAGTTATATATTGTTTCTGCTTTGGATTTTCCTATTTCAGCGGTAAGTTCCTCAAGACTTGCCTCCGAAATTCTCTTAACACTCTTGAACTTTTTGATAAGTGAGGTGGCGGTATTTTCTCCAATCCCTTTTATATCAGTAAGTTCTGAGTGAGTTTGACGTTTGCTGCGTTTCTTCTTGTGGAATGATATGGCTACGCGGTGAACCTCCTCCTGCATCTGCTCCAGAAGACGGAACAGTTCGCTGTCAGGCTTTACTCCAACTTCCATCTGCGGGAATCCGAATAGAAGGCCTGATGTTTTGTGATGTGCGTTCTTTACAAGACCTGCAATATTGATATTAATATTCAGATTATCAATTACTTCCTTTGCAATTGACATCTGTCCTTTACCGCCGTCCACTATCACCAGATCAGGCATGGCATTACCTTCATCCATAGCACGCATCCATCGGCGCATCATCACCTCATACATTGATCCATAATCATCGCCGCCGGCACCGCTTTTGATGTTGTAAAGACGGTAATCCTTTTTGCAGGGCTTGCCGTTTTCATATACCACACATGCTGCTACAGCATCGGTTCCTGAAATATGTGAGTTGTCAAAGCATTCAATACGTAAAGGTGTCTTTTCCATTCCCAGCAACGTACCCAACTCCTTCATTAAACGTACATGTTTTTGTTCGGGATTGAGTTTGTCGCTGCGTTTGAGACGGTCCGCACGGTATTGTTTTACATTAAGGAAAGATAGTTCCAGAAGTTTCTTTTTTTCTCCTTTCTGCGGAACTGTCCAGGTTACACCAGTATATTCCGTATCAGGCATAAACGGAACTATTATCTCACGGGCGGTACTGTGATAGCGGTTTCGCATTTCAACTATGGCCAGCATAAGCATCTCTTCAAGAGTTTCATCCATCTTACGCTTATACTCAAACGTAAATGCCTGGTTGATACAGCCTCCTGCTACATGCAGATAATTAACAAACACCGCATCGTCATCATTGTCTATGTTATAGACATCCACATTATCCAGTCCGGTATCCACCACTCTGCTCTTTTCACGGAACTCCATGATGGTGTCATACTTGTTTTTTACTGCCTGGGCCTCCTCAAACCTTAATTGTGATGACAGTTGCTTGATTTCCTGCATCAGTGATCTGGTAAGTTCCTGACTGCGGCCTTTAAGGATCTCCCTGATTTCAGCTATCTGAGCGTTATATTCCGTGCGTGTAATATGCCCGATGCACGGTGCGGGGCAGTTCTTGATATGATATTCAAGACACTCCTTGAATTTACCGCCTTTTATGGAATCTTCAGTAAGCGGCAGCCGGCAGGTCCTTATCTTGTATGCCTGTGATACAATCTGTAAAAGTCCGTTCAGAGTGCCCATATGGCTGTATGGGCCGTAATAGTCAGATCCGTTACGTATGATTTTTCGTGTCTTGAATACACGGGGATAGTCTTCACGGGTTATGCAGATAGAGGGATATGTCTTGTCATCCTTAAGAAGTATGTTATATCGGGGTTTGTACCTCTTGATCAGATTGTTTTCAAGCAGGAAAGCATCCCATTCTGTTTCTACTACTATATACTTGAGGTCCGCAATACGGCTTACAAGCATCCGTGTCTTAGTGGTTTGATTCTCTTTTATAAAGTACGATGTGACTCTGCGTTTAAGGTTTTTGGCCTTGCCTACGTATATGACCGTACCCTGCTCATCCAGATATTGGTAACAACCGGGCTTTTCCGGCAGGTTCTGGACAATCAGTTTCAGCCTTTTCTCGTATGCTTCCTTTCCTTTCAATCAGTTTATGCCGTCAAATTCGTCTATTTCAATGAAACTGTCCACCTGGCAATCTTCAGGGAATTTTTCTTTTGAATGGAAGTTTGTCAGTTCTATAATACAGTTTACATATATTTTTTTGGGGTTAAAGGTCTTTACCAGATCACATGAGGCACGCAGCGTTCCACCTGTAGCAAGAAGGTCATCGTGAATAAGCACCACATCGTCCGGGTTGATAGAGTCTTTATGCATCTCAATGCGGTCAAACCCGTATTCCTTCTTGTATTCTATGTTAACCTTCTCATAAGGCAATTTTCCCGGTTTACGGATAAGAATGAAACCTGCGTTAAGCTTATAAGCAAGGGCTGCACCTATAATGAATCCTCTTGATTCTACACCACAGACTTTGGTAATACCCTTGTCCTTGTACATTTCATAGAGAGAATCCACAATTTCACTCATGTCGGCAGGATTCATGAACCATGATGTTACATCCTTGAACTGAACACCCTTCATAGGATAATCAGGGATGTTGCGGAGATGGCTGATAAGTGTCTTTTTACTCATATCGATTAAATTGTTTCACGTGGAACATTTTTACTCTATCTGTTTAATAATACCAGCAATACGTTGATGTCACTGGGGGAAACTCCGGGGATACGGCTGGCTTCTGCCAGTGTTTCAGGGTCATGCTTTATCAGTTTCTGACGACACTCGGTTGAGAGTGACAGCAGCGTATTATAGTCAAAGCGTCCTTTGATGCGTATATCCTCCAGACGTTTCATCTTGTCGGCTATAAGCCTCTCGCGGCTTATGTAGCCGCTGTATTTCATAAGGATCTCAGCAGCTTCAATTATCTCCTCCTTGCGCTCCGCAGGTGTCTTGTCAAGTTCTGCTTTGAGCGTTTTTATATGGTGAGATAGGTTTTCAAGCGTAAGTTGCGGCCTCTCAATGAGGTCTGCCAACTTGCATCCCTCACGTAGCGGACTTGTTCCCAGCTCCTCCAGAGCCTCATTTATAAGTGCGGGCTTTACAGAGAATCCCTTTGCAAAATCCACTATACGGTTTATCTCATCACGTTTGGAGCACATCAAATCGTAGCGATCCTTTGTGGCAAGACCTATGTTGTAGGCACGTTCTGTGAGACGCAGGTCTGCATCATCCTGACGCAAAAGAATACGATATTCAGCTCTTGATGTAAACATACGGTAAGGTTCATCAACACCTTTTGTAATCAGGTCATCAACCAGAACCCCTATGTATGCTTCGTCACGTGCCAGGGTAAACGGCGCGCCTCCGTGACAGTTTATGTGTGCATTTATTCCGGCCAGTATACCCTGACCTCCTGCCTCCTCATATCCTGTAGTACCGTTTACCTGCCCGGCCATGAATAGTCCGGCCACCACTTTTGATTCAAGTGTGTGCTTGAGCTGCGTAGGATCAAAGTAATCATACTCTATTGCATATCCCGGGCGGTAAATCACCAGGTCGCGGAATGCGGGAATCTCTTTCAATGCCTTAATCTGGATATCCATGGGCATTGATGATGAGAATCCGTTCAGATACATTTCATTGGTCTCTTCACCCTCAGGCTCCAGAAACAGTTGGTGTTGCTCGCGGTCAGGGAATGTAACCAGTTTGGTCTCTATGCTGGGGCAATAGCGCGGCCCTATGCTCTTGATTTGCCCGTTAAAGAGCGGAGAGTCTGCAAGGCCTGATTTCAACACCTCATGAACTCGCTCATTTGTATAACAGGTCCAGCAACACATTTGCTTGAGATGGCGTTCTGAACCTAAGAATGAAAAACGGTGGAAATCATTTTCACCGTCCTGGCGTTCCATCTCCTCAAAATGAACTGAGCGGCTGTCAATGCGTACGGGTGTTCCGGTCTTCATGCGGCCGGTACGTATGCCGTGACGTGTAATGGATTCAGTAAGCAGATAGGATGCGGGTTCCGATATTCTTCCTCCTGGCATCTTTACGCGGCCTATGTGCATCAGTCCGTTCAGGAATGTGCCTGCGGTGAGAACCACACATTTGCAGCTGAACTCTGCACCCTCAAGTGTCTTGACTCCGGAAACCTGACCATCCTTGACAACAAGTTCCGTTACGGTATCCTGCCAGATATTGAGGTTAGGCTGATTTTCCAGAACGGTTCTCCATGCCCATATAAACTTGGCACGGTCACATTGGGCGCGCGGGCTCCACATGGCGGGACCTTTGGAGCGATTCAGTATGCGGAACTGGATGGCGGTTGAATCCGTGACAAGTCCCATATGTCCTCCAAGTGCATCTATCTCTCTGACTATCTGACCTTTAGCTATACCGCCAACGGCAGGATTGCAGCTCATTTGCGCAATCTTGTTCATATCCATAGTGATGAGACAGGTCTTGGAACCCATCTGTGCGGCAGCGGCTGCCGCCTCACAACCGGCATGTCCGGCACCGATAACTATAACATCAAACTTGAAGTCCATACAAGCCTCAAAGTTAGTGCAAAATCTATTTATACCCCAAAGCAGGTATTATACTTTTTACTACATTTGCTAAAGTGAGTGATTAATCCTTTTGTTAATAATAAAAATTGAATTCAATCATGTCTATCTCTTCTATTTCCGGTATTGCAGGATTCGTCAGTTTTTTAGGAATCCTTCAGAGTTTAGCAATTACAGTTCTTTGTATTACTACTATAATCTACCTCATCAAGAAGATGAAGAAACAGTGACAGGACAACTCATAACAAATAAAAAGGCAGGTCATCAAGGCCTGCCTTTTATATTTTAAAGAGTTTTTATTTCCTTTTCTTCTTGCCTTTGACCGGAGGATAGAGTTCATCCTTTGCAGCCTGCAGAAGTTTTTGGAATTCAGGCATGGTATGCAGATGAGCCAGTGTGGCCGATGCCCACAGGCGGCCGGTCTGAACATCACTGGGGTAGTTGTAACCTGCAATGATACGGCTGCGTCCATACTCGAATCCGCGGGTAAGAATATCATTGGCTGTTTCACGCGGCATAATCTCTACAAGCAGGAGTGCAACACCCCAACCTATTTCAGCGTTGGTTGAAGGATAGCTGGTTGTCTCTTTTTTTGCTTCCTCATCATCACTGATAAGTGTCTTGTTTCTTCTTGGATTAAGCCTTACATATGGGCGCTCACGGAAAGTGGAACTACCCAATTCACCGGCAGTTTTAACCATATTATCCCTTGCGTATGAAAGGAGTGCGGCTATTGCCGGAGTAGCTTCGGCGCTGAGTTCCCTGCCTGCCGGTACGGAGAAGTTTTTGAGCAGTGCCTCAATGCTGTTGTCAGCATCAATCTTGGCTTGCTCTCCACGCTCTGTCTCTCTCTCCGGCAATGTTTCGTAATACTTTATTACATCGCCATAAAAACGGTGACTTTCTTCTGTTACAGGTCCGTCAAAAACCTTGGTTCCATCGGGGAATCCCTCTGTTTGGCTTACGTTTTTGATACCCTTGATCTTACAGTATTCCTTACGGGCTGCTTCCAGGTCTTTTTGGAAGAATTCACTTGCGTGCATGACGGCTACGGCTGTTGTTCCGCACAGGAAGCCGGCGTCAACATCACTCTGGTAGTGGGCTCCCACAATCACACGGCTTTCACCATACTGGAATCCGGTACGCAATAACGTGTCCTGCAATTCAGGTACCATCTCGGAAAGGACAAGTGCGGTAGTCCATCCAAGTGCTGTGTGACCTGAAGGATATGATCCGTTAAAGCGCAGTTCACGCTCATTGTCAAAACGGCCCCAGGTGTGCTCGTTATACTGTGCAAACGGGCGGGTACGCATATATTTACGCTTGGCGTTGTGTGTACTCAGGTTCTCTGTCCACAGAACATTATACAGAAGTTTGTAGATAGCAGGAGTTCTTTCTTTACTTATCTCAAAGCCCAGGGTGCCCTGGTGTACCCTGATCATTCCGTTAATACCCCATTGTGAATCATCATTAGCCTGCTGCCCACGGTCTGTAGGACGCACGGTCTTGCCCCACTGCCACTGGGCAAAATCATCAGCATACTGAGCACTGAGCATATCAGGTGGTGGCGGCAGGTAGATACCGGCATCCGGCATGTTTTCCAGGAATACATAAACGGTGTCTTTTTCTGTCTGGGCGTAAACGTTAGCTGTAAACAGCAGGAAAGTTCCGGCAGTCAACAGTATTGAGAAGTGTTTCATTGAATTTGGTTATTTGGTTAAGAATTATTGTTTCAGTCTGTAAAGGTAGAGAAAACCATGTCAATTATTGCATATCGCGCAGCAATACCTTCATTTCAGGCAACTGCTCAGGCAGCTCTGAAATATCTGTCTGGCCGAAATGATATGGAATCAGTATCCTGGGCTTTACCATTCTGGCAGCATTTACGCACTGGTCAACAGTCATAGTATAGGGCTGATTTACAGGAAGGAAAGCAACAGACACCCTGCTCTTTTCATTATAAAGGTCAGCCATCTCAGGTACATCCTCAGTATCGCCGGCTACATAGGCGCTCAGAGACCCCAGGAAACGTATCAGATAACCGTTTCCGTTCCCTTTGGGATGGAACTGCTCACGTCCGGGAGTGGTATTGTATGCGGGAACGGCTTCAACGATAATTCCAAGAGGGGCAAGTGTGATATGCTGACCGTTTGAAATAACCTCTCCTATTCCTGTCTGTTCATGAGACTTGGCATTCATTAGAACACGGGTTTTCTCCGATGAAAGCGCCATAATTGCATTCTTATCCAGATGATCGCCGTGCTCATGGGTTATGAGTATGGCATCAGCTTTTGGGAATTCAGTAGCGTAATCAGTATTCTTGCCATAACCGGACACGGGATCAACCTGTATGGAGTATCCCAGATAAGACAGTTCCAGTGAACCGTGTTTTATCAGTGTCACAAACAAAGGGTCACCTCCCTCAGAGACAGAGATGCATTCCACCGGATATTTGTTTGTCATTTTACCGGCGGCAGTCCAACCTGTATAGCCATCCGTAAGGTTCAGAACCTTAAAGCCTGCCTCACTTAAGGCGGCGGCAGCGGCTGCACTGCGTTTACCGCTTTTGCAGTATATGGCAAGAAGGTTTTCTCCATGGAAATACTTGCTGATTTCTTCTATGAACCCGTCTTTTTGCCAATCTATGTTGACAGCGTGGTAAAGATGACCTTCTGCATATTCTGCAGCCGTGCGCACATCAATGACGCAGGTGCCAGCAGATCTCATCGCATCCTCAAATTGGTCTGGGGTTGCTTCTTTCCAACCGTTCCCGCTGCATGAGAAAAGTCCTGTAAGCAATGTAATCATAAACGTGGTCTGTAACATTGGTCTCATCTCTTTTTCGTATTTGTTTGTTTGATAGCTGCAAACGTAAATAAAAATTCCAGATTTTATTTATTTTTGTCCAACAATCACTTTTATAACAAGCCTTTTATTCATTTAATCCTCGTCCGATATGAAAACGAAAGGAAAGATTACCTTATTTGCAGCTGTATGCATGTGTTTTCTGGGGAGTTCCCTGTGTTCAAGTGCCGCCGGCAACTACAAGAATTTCAAGGTATCGGTCTATACCAGAGCCTATGAGGTTCAGCGTATGGCTGACCCTGCCTGGTTGGATTCAACCTGGAACATCATCTCATCGCAGATGAAAGTTGACAAAATTTATCTGGAGACCCATCGTGACCTCAACATAGTCAATGCTGATGACATGAAACGCATCATAAAGTTCTTCAAGGACCGTGGTGTTGAGGTGGCAGGCGGAATTACCTATACAATCAGTGAGGCCAACAATTTCCAGACCTTCTGCTACAAGAATCCTGAGGAGAGGGCCAAGGCCAAGGAGATAATAGAGCTCACAGCAAGCCTGTTTGATGAGATCATCCTGGATGATTTCTTCTTTACAGACTGCAAATGCGATTATTGCGTTGAGGCCAAAGGAGACCGCACTTGGACTGATTACCGTCTGGAGCTGATGGATGATGCAGCCAAGAATGTTATTCTGGGACCAGCCAAAAAAGTAAATAAAAATGTAAAGGTGATTATCAAGTATCCCAACTGGTATGATCATTTCCCGGCACTGGGTTTTGACCTTGATTTTGGCCCCAAGAATTTTGACGGCATATATACCGGAACAGAGACCCGTGATGCAGAGCGCAGCAACCAACACCTGCAGCCTTATGAGAGCTATCTTATCTGGCGTTACTTTGACAACCTGAATCCCGGTCACAACGGCGGCGGTTGGGTTGATACCGGCGGTATGCGTTACATGGAGCGTTACAGTGAGCAATTGTGGCTTACCGTTTTTGCCAAGGCACCTGAGATGACCATGTTTGACTACCGCCAGATGTTGAGCCCGCTGCGCAATAATTACCGTGCCCCGTGGCAGGATGAGGGCGGAACCAGTTTCAGCTACGATGATATGATGAAACCGGTAAATCTTAACGGTAAAACAGTTACCCCAACCACTATGGCCCGTGCAGCGGGATTCACAATGGAAGAAGTTGACCGTACAATAGGGTTCCTTGGAAATCCAATAGGTATCAAGAGTTATAAGCCGTATCAGTCAACCGGTGAGGAGTTCCTCCAGAACTACTTTGGAATGATAGGCATACCCATGGATATTGTTCCGGAGTTCCCGGAGGATGCAGGTTTGGTAATTCTTACCGAGCAGGCCAAGGCTGATAAGGATATCATCAAAAAGATGGACAAGCATCTGCGTTCAGGCAAGGACATACTTATAACAGCCGGATTCCTTAGGGCTATGCAGGGCAAGGGAATAGAAAAGATTGTTGATCTGGAATACACTGACCGCAAGGCTCTTGTGTCCGGTTTTATGACCGGTGGCCGTATCCTGGAAGTAAGCAAGCCCATACTTATGCAGCAGGTTATGTACAAGACAAATGATTCATGGGAGGTTATTTCCGGAATGGATTCCGGATTAGGCTGGCCTTTCCTGCACAGGGATACCTATTCCAAAGGAACTGTCTATTTGCTGGTGGTTCCTGATAATTTTGCCGATCTTTACAATCTGCCGGTACAGGTATTGAACAGTGTACGTCAGACCATAAGCGGCAGTTCAATGCCTGTAAGCATTCAGGGACCTGCAGGTGTTTCATTGTTTGTGTATGACAACAACACCATCATAGTGGAGTCTTTCCTCGATGAAAACGTTGATATTTCCGTGAGAATCCAGAGTCCTGAAGGTGCTTCAAGGATAGACCATGTAACGGATATGCTTCAGGGAACAGAGATAAAAGGCAGCTCTCAGATGCAGTTTGGCAGTCGTAATCCGGCATCGACATTCAGAGTCAGTTTAAGACCTCATTCGTACAAGGTGTTACGTTACTGATTCTATCAGTAGCGTATGTTTTGTGAATTATTATCAGTAAGTGTGCGCTTTTATTGGTATATTTGCGGACTTTTTAGCAGAAAACAAACCAAAAACTAATAACAAATTCATTTTTTATGTGGTTAATTGATTCATCAATCGGACGTAAGGTTGTGATGAGCGTCACCGGTGCCGCTCTGATCCTGTTCCTGACATTCCACATGGCAATGAACTGCGTGGCCCTTATCTCGGGCGAGGCTTACAATGTCATCTGCGAATTCCTGGGAGCTAACTGGTATGCACTGGTAGGTACTGCAGGACTGGCCGTACTTATGGTTCTCCACTTTGTCTTTGCATTCTGGCTGACAATCCAGAACCGCAAGGCACGCGGAAACGTTAGATACGCCGTTTCTGAAAGGCCCAAATCAGTTGAGTGGGCTTCACAGAACATGTTGGTGCTGGGTATCATCGTGTTAGTAGGTCTCCTGGTGCATTTTGCCAACTTCTGGTCAAAGATGCAGCTTCAGGAAATCATTGGCGGCACAAACTTTGTTCCGGGACAGAACGGTCCTACTGATGGTGCTTTCCTGATCCAGTACACCTTCTCACAGTGGTACTATGTATTGATCTACACCGTTTGGTTAGCAGCTCTCTGGTTCCATCTTTCACACGGATTCTGGAGCATGTTCCAGACTGTAGGTTGGAGTGGCAGCAAATGGCAACGCCGCTGGCAGGTTATCGGTAACATCTATGTTACCCTGGTAATCCTTGGTTTCCTGAGCGTGGTTTATTTCTACTTCTTCAAGAGCCTTTGTTAAACCGTAAAAGTATTTGAATATGGCTACTATAGATTCAAAAATTCCCGAAGGCCCGTTGGCTGAAAAATGGTCCAACTATAAGGCTCATCAGAAACTTGTCAACCCCGCTAACAAGCGTAAGCTTGACATCATCGTTGTAGGTTCAGGTCTGGCAGGCGCATCAGCAGCCGCTACACTTGGCGATCTGGGCTTCAAGGTAAAGTGCTTCTGCATCCAGGATTCACCCCGTCGTGCTCACTCAATCGCTGCACAGGGTGGTATCAACGCAGCCAAGAACTACCAGAACGACGGTGACTCAGTATATCGTCTTTTCTACGATACCATCAAGGGCGGTGACTACCGTTCACGTGAGGCCAACGTTTACCGTCTGGCTGAGGTATCAAACAATATCATTGACCAGTGCGTAGCACAGGGC
>JAGBPB010000114.1 GCA_017633615.1 Bacteroidaceae bacterium
ACCATATTATCCATAATTACATCCGATCGGATGCAAATATATGCAATAAAAACAAAATTACATCATATCGGATGTAAAAATTCAGAATAAGCGGTAATTACATCCGATGGGATATAATTTAAGAAGGATGTGGAAATAAATTCCCGTTTTACAAACTATAATCTGGGCACTGCGGCTCTAATTAAGCAGCCCCGTAATTATCGGCTTTCGTGAAAGGCGATGATTACGGGACGTGTCTTTAATTTTCCATTTGAAAATGATGGTACAATGATGGTACAAAAGTGGTACACTTTTCGGGCTTTGAAAAAATAAAACCGCTTCAGGTGATATTCTGAAGCGATTTTCTGGTGATCCGCTCGGGGTTCGAACCCGAGACCCCATCCTTAAAAGGGATGTGCTCTACCTGCTGAGCTAGCGGATCTACCTCTAATTGCCGTTAAGCGGGTGCAAAGATATTTCGTTTTACCAATGTAGGCAAACTTTTTTCTGTTTTTTTGTAAAGGTATAACCTTATTAAGTAACTACTTGGAGAGGCCTGACATGACAAGTCCTCCGGTTTGGGAGTATGTGCCTTTTACGTTGACAGCTTTTGCATCTTCTGACTGGGTGTAGGCAAAAGTGTTACCTCCCTTTACATCAAATTTGGTATCTGCATATATGGCTGTCATAGCGGCGCTTATGCAGACCGTTGTTCCATCATTCACAGTAAGTGATACTGCATCAATGGCACGTGAGCGCACGTTATTGCCATCACCATCATAGTCAGAGCCTTTTGCTGCCAATGTAAGTGTTGAACCATCCAGATTAACACCGGCGGCTGCATTGATGCACTTGCTGCCCTTGCCGGAAGAGAGCAGGAACAGGTCAGAACCCGTAACTGACAGACCGCTCTTGGCGCGGATACAGGCGGCCGATGACCAGTCTTTTTCATCCTCATCATACTGAGGGTCTCCCTTTGTGGAAAGATTTACATAAGAACTGGAAATGGTTATGTTCCCGCCGGCAGTAAAGCATTTGGATGCGGCACCCTGAGTGGATGCGGTTACGACTGCTTTATCAAGAGTAAGCTTGCCGGTTGTGGTAACAGCATGTCCTTTAGGACCGGTGGTGAATATATTCAGGCTGCCACCGCCAATCTTTATAAAAGCTGTATCAGCATTCACATAATCTGAAACCACGCCGTCATCGACGCAATTAATGTCAACAGTGCCTCCATAAAGTTCAAACGATCCGCGGCGAACTGTCACGCCGTCACCTGTGGCGTTCACCTTAACTTTTCCACCGTACATAAGGAAATAGTCTTTTGTGTTGAATCCGTCCTTGGCAGAGGTGATATTGATTTCACCTAAGTTATAGCGTAACCTGATATAGTCATCACTGCATATTCCGTGACCGCCCAGAGAGGTGACGTTAAGTGTTCCGGGGCCGCTGAATATCAACTGACCTTCACTGAAGAATGTACCCTTCTGGCTTTCTCCCTCAGTCTCAGTATATGCGGCTCCATCCTTCAATGTATTAACCTTATCCTTTGGCATATTAACCAGGACTCTCTTGCCGGACTGTATGTTGATGGCAGGACCGTTGGGGTTTGTAATTTCAACTCCGTTCAGTTCAAGTATAAACTTTTTATTGTTGTCATCTGTTGATGAATTGTCCATATCGGCAATCTTGAATGAGCCGTCGGTAGTAGAACCCTCAAGACGATATCTCATCTTTTTTTGGGTTGACTGAACAGTGACATGACCTTTATCCTTGGAAATCGTAACGCCTTTAGGAACAGTGCCAGAAACAGTAACTCCATCTTCAGTCCACGTAAATGTAAGAGTAGTCTTGACAGTATAGTTCTCAATGTAATCACCATAATCTGGTGCTGTTTCATCAGAAGGGGCACCAGGCTCAGCTTTGTCAGTCTGAGCCGGAGCCTGTGCATCAGCAATATCACTTAAAAAGTCTGATGCAACAGGGAATGCCAGTATGGTTTTTCCTGAAGGATACTTGTATGAAACGCTGTCAAGCATCCGCTTGGAGTAGCATGCCACACGCTTGTCATTAAAGTAGTATTTGGTTACATCAGCTCCATTTACAATGCTGTCCAGGGCTGAATAATCGATATAGCGGATAATTCCGTCGCTCTGATAGAAAGTTACCTTGTCATTATCCGTAGGACCATCAGGTTTGAGGGTCTCTTTTTCTCCACAAGACACATAAAGCAATGATGTGACCAACAGAACTGAAGAAAGCCGTATAATATGCATTACCCTTTTCATAAACGCCTATCCTTATTTAGAACTTGAAAGTATAATTTATACTGAGGGCTGAACGTACTGATTCATCATCATCAACTACGTTCTGCCAAATATATGCAAATTGGAATGCATGTTTCTTCTTAAGAGAAAAACCGGCACCGACTGTAAGACGGCCTTTTTCAAAGGCTTCACTGTTGCTCAAATCAGAGAAGATCTCATATGAAGCAAAAGGATCCAGTTTAAAATGCGGGATATCATAATCAACTGATATACGGCTCCTGAGCATTGTTTTTTGTGAAGGATCAACACCTGCCACGGTAATCAAATAGTCTCCTGTTGACATATCGATCTTACCAAACCTGTGTTTTTCCCTGATGCTGTCCTTACCGCATGAGTAGGTGTATTGCAAACGCTCACGAATGCCAAACTTAAAGCGGCCCAACTCATATCCGGCTGACAGAGAGGCCGATATGCGATGACGGCTCTCCCAAAAAGCATTTGTAAGATTGAAATCACGAAGATTGTCAATATAATACTGTGCCGGCATTCCGTCTATCCTGTCATCCTCCGGTTCACTTTTATCGACAGTATATGCCTGACGGTTTGATGAAATGTATTTGTACCCCAGGTCAGCCTTGATATTGAATGTCTTGGCTTTGTTCCTGTACAGACGTTTGCTGAATGAAGCTCCCACAGACCAACGGTCAGTTTCAGTAAAGAAGCCTGTCTGTCGCCACTCGGCTTCAATCTCTGCGTTCATGCCCTTGGGCAGATCCTTCTTGGCACTGACACCGGTCCACAAACCTGTTCCGGATTGTGCCATAACGCCATCCTGTGAAAATATCAGCACAAGGGCGGCGGCAATGAATGCTTTAAAACAGCAACTTTCCAAAAGACGTTTCATTTAATCTTACCGGTTTTCATTACAGTATCAATGGTTCCGAACTCATCCATAATGGGTTCATAGTAGATCTTGATGATAGCGGAGTCTTTTAGGAAATCCACATTACCCACCTCTATACGGATGATCTTGAGACCCAGACGTTTCTCAAGGTCAGCCTTGAGCTCTTCTTCCTTACCGTGCGCAATAAGCTTTACGTTATCATACTTTATGAGCTTGGAAGGTACGTGTTTCATCCACTTGGTGTTCTCACAGATGGCCAGCGCTATTATGAAGATGAGGTTGGTGGCCAGCAATTCAAAATAGCTCACTTTTGATGCCAGTCCGTTGATGGCGGCTACCGCAATAATCACGAACATGTAGGTCATCTCACGTATGGGTACCTGCTCCGTACGGTACTTTATGATGCCGAATATGGCAAACAGACCAAGGGCAAAGCCCACCTTGAGCTTGACGCCTCCCATGAGGTAGATAAGCAGGAATATGCTCACTCCAATGATTGAGAACGTAAAGTAGTAGTCACGTCTCTTGGCCTTGGGATAGTAGAAGGCATGGACTATGATTCCTACGGTAACGACACTTATAATAAGACGGAACAGCAAATTCCACATATCAGACCAATCAGGCCAGAACGCTATTGATTTGACTGTTTCTATTATTCCTTCGGTCTCTTCTTCAAACAGATCCAGGTCATCGGGAGCAGCCAACAGCATCTGGCCAAATCCTCCCAACAGGGAAGTAAGCAGGTTTGTAATCATATTCTTGTAATTTTGTCTATTATCCTTAGTCTCTCATTGAACATATTTCTCTTTATCCCGGGGCAGGTAAGCGCCATCCCTATGCAGTATTTGCTGAATCCGCACGGGAAGATGCGCAGAGTACGCAGTATATCCCGGATGGGAGAATATGTGTTGCCGTCACGTTTCACTTCAATGACCACCAGATTATCCATGCTGCGGTCCAGGCCTGACTCCACATTGTGGAAAGAGAGCTCACGGTCTATGGTAAGACGCTCTGTCTTGGCGTTGTTGACCAGCGTGATGCGCTTGAAATGATTGGATATCTTGGGTGTAAGGTCATCAAGGGTAAGAGGAAGCATGGTGTAGCCGGCCAGGAATTCAGCAGCGCCATCCTTTACGTAAGTATCGGCAGCTGTAAGATGAATACGTTTTTTCTTGGTCCTTCCGTGATTGTTCTTGAGCTTTACCTCAAAGAAGTTGTCGCTCGTGTCAACATAGGTACGGATGCGTACTTTCTGCCTGGTAAGACGGCCGTTGTGATGATTCAGATACATGATGTTATCCTTGTCATCAAGATAAAGTGTGCGATACTCAGATACCCGGATGCCGTCAACAGACTGAACCATATAATCACCTGAAGCCATCTCCAACAGCTGTCTGAGCTGCTCCTCATTGGCCAGATACTTGCGGTCTATCCTGTTCATCAGACGTATTGATGACATCTCGTCAAGCGAGATTGTGTTAAATCCGTCAAGAATCTGATTTAAGTTAGTCCGCATTAAGTTAGAATTAGGTAAGTGGTTGTATGGAGATGCAAAAATACTAATAAAATGTGTTTAATTGAACAAAAATAGGCTATCTTTGCTTCAATAACAAAATGAAACATATATGTTTGACGTAAATAATTGCCTCAGCGAGGCTGAGGAGCAGATGGAAATGGCCATCATGCATCTTGAGGATGAATTTGCCCATATCCGTGCCGGAAAGGCCAATATCCGTATTCTTGATGATATCCGCGTTGATTCTTACGGTTCAATGGTGGCACTCAACAATGTAGCAGCGCTTTCCACTCCCGATGCCCGCACCATAGCCATCCGTCCGTGGGACAAAAATATGATCAAGGTTATTGAGAAAGCCATCATAGATTCCGCAGTAGGCATAATGCCCACCAACAACGGTGAGATTATACGTCTGGCTATCCCGCCACTCACTGAGGAGCGCCGTCGTGACCTTGTAAAGCAGAGCGGTAAGGTAAATGAGAGCAGCAAGATCTCTATCCGCAATGCCCGCCGTGATACTCTGGATATTCTCAAGAAGGCCCAGAAGGACGGTCTGCCTGAGGATGCAGAGAAGGATGCAGAGGAGAAACTCCAGAAACTGCATGACAAGTATATCAAGAAGGCCGATGAGCTCTTTGCCGAGAAGGAAAAAGAGATCATGACGGTATAAGCTTTTAGATGCGCGGATTAGTAATACGTAACACCGGAAGCAGCTATCTGGTACGTTCCGATGACGGACGTGATCAGGAGTGCCGCATAAAAGGGACTTTCCGCATAAAAGGCATTAAAAGCACCAACCCCATAGCCGTAGGTGACTACGTGGAATATGCTCCGGCACGTGAAGGTGAGCCGGCATATATCACAAATATTGAGGAGCGCAGGAACTATATTATCCGGCGTTCCTCAAATCTTTCCAAGCAGTCACATATCCTGGCCTGCAATCTTGACCAGTGTATGCTGGTGGTCACTATAAACCACCCTGTTACATCAACGGTTTTCATTGACCGTTTCCTGGCATCGGCCTGGGCCTACCGCATTCCGGTAACACTGGTGTTCAACAAGTCAGATTTACTGAATGATGAGGATAAAGCCACTCTGCAGGAACTTACGTCACTATATCAGGAGATAGGCTACAACTGCATTCAGTGCGATGCCCTGCACGGTGACGGAATTGAAGACGTCCGCGCTGCGCTTAAGGGCAAGGTCTCACTTATGGCGGGAAACTCAGGTGTAGGCAAGAGCACCCTGGTAAACCGCATCCTGCCTGAACTCAACCAGCGTACAGGTGAGATATCTGAGAAGCATGATACCGGCATGCATACCACCACTTTCTCTGAGATGTTCCCCCTGCCTGAGGGCGGATGGATCATAGACACCCCGGGTATAAAAGGATTCGGCACATTTGATATGGAGCATGAGGAGATAAGCCACTATTTCCCTGAGATATTCAAGTACTCTGCTGATTGCCGCTACGGCAACTGCATGCACACCACTGAGCCCGACTGCGCCGTAAAACGTGCGGTGGAAACGGGTAAAATCCACATTTCCCGCTACACCAGCTACCTCAGCATGCTGGAGGATGAAGAGGAAGGGAAATACCGGAAAGAAAATTGAGGATGCAATTGGGGACAGTCCCCTTTTGCATCTTCATCTGCGTTTGCGGAAGAATTCCTGAACAATTTGGGCGCATTCATCGGCCATTACACCCTTAACGACTTCTGTTTTGGGATGGAGCACGTTTGGAGCGTAGATTGTGTAGCCGCGTTTGTCATCGCCTGCACCATAGACCAGACGTTTGAGCTGCGACCAGCCTATCGCTCCCGCACACATGGTGCAGGGTTCAAGCGTGACGTAAAGCGTACATTCATCCAGATATTTGCCGCCAAGATATGAAGCGGCAGCTGTTATGGCCTGCATCTCGGCATGGGCAGTGACATCAGTCAGGGTCTCAGTCATATTATGGGCACGGGCTATGACCATCCCCTTGCACACCACTACGGCACCCACGGGTATCTCACCCTGAGCGGCAGCGGCCTTGGCCTCGTCAAAGGCCATTTTCATGAATCTGATATCCTGCTCCTCCTGATTCATCGGCGCATTTCCTGTTCATTGAACAGAGTAGGATAATCATGATCCAGATTCCTGATGATGAAAGTGATGAGAGTCTCTCTCATCCAGCGGCTACGGTTACCTATCCTGTACTTGCGCAGATAATTCTCAATTGTCTGCTTCTCATCAGCATTGACCAGGAAACTGTAACGCTCGTTTCTTACAGAATATTCCTTCTTATCCATAATTAACTACGAAGATATTGATTTTAAGCCACAATGCAGCATATTATCACTATTTTTGCGATACAAACGCTGACGCACATGGCAAAACACTTGATTTTAGGACATGAAGGTGAGGATATAGCCGCCCGATATCTTGAGGAACACGGTTACGTAATTCTTGACCGGAACTGGCGATGCGGTCACAAGGAACTGGACCTGGTGGTTCTGAAAGACCGAACAATAGTCTTTGTGGAGGTCAAGACCCGCACCGGCACCCAATATGGTGATCCGCAGGATTTTGTTGACAACCGCAAGATAAAGCGAATAATAAATTCGGCCGATGCCTACATAAGGTTCAGGTGTATTGATATGGATGTCAGGTTTGATATAATATCCATCGTTACGGATGGAGAGGATTTTAAAGTTGAACATATTGAGCAGGCGTTTTTTCCGCCGGTGGAATAATGGCAAGAATCAAGTGGCACAGGAGTGACAGCATTGGCTCCACTAACACATATCTGCGTGAACTGAACGGAGGTGATCCGGACTATGACTATGAGGTGGCGGTAGCCTCTTTCCAGACTGCAGGACGCGGTCAGAAAGGCAACACGTGGGAGTCAGAGGCCGGCAAGAACCTGCTTTTCAGCATACTGGCACACCCACAGGGCATAAAAGTGCAGGAGCAGTTCTATATATCGGAGGCTATAGCACTGGCGGTATCGGACAGCGTGATTGCCGCCGTAGGAGCTGAGTATGCCGATGGCGTATCTGTCAAATGGTCTAATGATGTCTATTGGAATGACTTTAAGATGGCAGGCATACTGATTGAGAACACCCTTCAGGGTGACCGCATACTTGATACCGTAGCAGGTGTAGGGCTTGACGTGAACCAGGAGGTGTTTGTAAGTGATGCGCCCAACCCCATTTCAATGCGCAACATCACGGGCCGTGAGTTTGACCTGGACGCTCTGCTTAATGATATTGTGGACCGTTTCATCGGATATATGGAGGCCGGAACTACGGAATTACGGAACAAAACGGATAAACTGTACCGCAGCCGCCTCTACCGCCGTGAAGGCTATCATAAGTTCCGCGATGGAAACGGCATATTTGAGGCCTGCATAGAAGGCATCCGTCCCGATGGCTGCCTGATGCTGCAAACCCCCAACGGTGAGCACCGCGTCTATGAATTCAAGCAGGTACAGTTCATCCTGCCGGGAAAATGATTAAATTCGCAAAAAAATAAACACAATGGCTAGGTTTAAGAGAATATTGCTCAAGCTCAGCGGCGAGAGTCTGATGGGTGAGCAGAAATACGGTATTGACGAGAAGCGTCTGGGTGAGTATGCACAGCAGATCAAGGAGATACATGATATGGGTGTGCAGATAGGCATAGTGATTGGCGGCGGTAACATATTCCGCGGTCTCAAGGGCGCAGGCAAGGGCTTTGACCGCGTAAAAGGAGACCAGATGGGTATGCTGGCAACCGTAATCAACGGTCTGGGACTGAGTTCCGCACTCACATCGATAGACTGCCCCAACAAGGTGCTTACCGCTATCCGCATGGAACCCATCGGCGAGCTCTATTCAAAGTGGAAAGCCATAGACGCAATGGAGCAGGGGCAGGTAGCCATCCTGGTGGGCGGCACAGGTAACCCCTACTTCACAACCGATACCGGCTCATCACTGCGCGGCATTGAGATTGAGGCCGATGTAATGCTCAAGGGAACCCGCGTGGACGGCGTCTACACCGCCGATCCCGAGAAGGATCCCACTGCCACCAAGTTTGATGAAATCACCTTTGATGAAATCTACAACCGCAACCTAAAGGTAATGGACCTGACCGCCACCACAATGTGTAAGGAGAACGGTCTTTCCATCTACGTATTCAATATGGATGTTCCCGGCAACCTCAAGAAGGTCATCGCCGGCGAGCCCATCGGCACCCTGGTGCATAAGTGATTATTTAACGCGTCTGATGCGAGCTTCGGGGAAGCGGGCCTTAAGTGCAGCTTCCTCATCAGGTGTCATGCTGCCGGTGATGGTGAGTTCATCTATCCTCTTCTCATCCATCCAATCCGGAATGATTACCTTGCCGTCAAATGTCAGTGAGAGGCGCCCTATATGGCCCATCTTGCGGATTATATCAGGAACCTTGTTCACCCTCAGAGACAGGCCGTCCCAATCATCTTTTGCCTTTTCCTCAAATTCTTCCAACAGTTCCTCTTCAGTCTGCTTTACACGGGTAAACCAACCCAGTTTTGGAGTCATGGTATAGGTTACAGTATCAACCTCCATTCCAACAATTCCGGCCCAGAACTCCATCATCATCTCGGCTTCAATCTCGCCTGTAAAGTCATTGTATATGATATACTTATAGTCTGTACGGACCATTTCAGGCAACATTCCGTGATCCATATTGACCTCTTTGGGAGTACGGCCGGACTTGTCAAAGGGAAGCAGTTTGAGGAACCAGCCGTCAAACTTGGTGGCACCCATATCCATTCCTCCGCAACTGAGTCCACGCAAATCGCCCGGGCGGTATTTCTTGACAATGCTCTTCCAGAAATTTACATCGGGCTTACCCTTTGATGCATTTACGAACTCTGTCAGTATGGGTTCCAGATCCTTTACCCACCAGTCAATGCCGTATGCACTGAGTTTGCGGGTTCGGTCCAGAATTGACTGCCAGTCATCGGGTGTACCGGTAAGGGTGATGCTCGGGATACCGCAAGAAAGATACATTACAATGTAATTGAAGTATGACTTTACGGTCTCCATAAGTACAATCTCTGATACTATGTGCTCATTCACGCCCGTTGTAGAAAATTTCTGAGCCATGATATCGGCAATCTCACCCTTGGTGTTGTCACGTATCTGCTCATAAAAACCGTCTACAATCGCCTCCCAGTCAGCATGACCTTCCAAAATATCTTTGCCGGACTGCACCACCAGGTCTATCTTCCCTTCATGATCCACAAACAGGTTACGCAGTTCCTCAGGGTTGTCATTAACATAGTGTGCAAATCCCTGACAGATAAGGAACCATATTACATCGGGCGACAGCACCACGGGCCTGTGGTCTGCAAAAGCATCAATCATTCCATCAAAGAACGGGCTCTCACCATAGTAAGCATATTGCCCTTGTCCTAATCCGGAGCCTACAACCCTCTCTGCATCACCCGGAATCTCACTACGGTTCAACATTGCGCTGATAAGCCCCTGAGCATTTTTCATTTTAAACGACAGGCTCTCACCTGTAGGTTCGGGCAGGTCAGGATCAACACGGAAAGTTATACTCTTTCCTTTCTCACGGCTTATGATATCCTTTTTCTTAGCCTGCACGCCTGCCGAAACCACCAGTCCGGCAAGAACCATCAAACATATTCTAAATTTCTTCATAATATTCCTTTGTGTCAGAAGGGGACTGTCCCCAATTGAACATATTATCGTTTACTTATTCTCACCTACTTTTTCACGTGCAATTGGGGACTGTCCCCTTTTGCACACACCGCACGGACGGAAAAACCTTTCACCCTATCCCTGGACGTTATATGTATCTTAGTCATTTTTGATCCGCCAAATGAATCCTCTGCATCTCCAAAGTCAAGCTCCACCTCATCGGATGTTCCGAATTTAATTTCACTGAATGCCAAAATGACACAACGGTCTGTATACCCGGAACTTAAGTCTGATGTCAGATAATAACCGTCAATATTATTTGTTGCTATGAAATCATCCCCTAACCCTAAAGATGAATTATAAGGAAGGAATATGGAGTTCTGCGTATATCCGGGAACCCGGCTTGTTATGCGGTAACCCTTTACTCCGTTTATGGAATCCTCTTTCCATTCACATTTCTCATACAGTTCCTTATAATCCTCCTTGGTGGGCATACGCCACTTGCCTCCCCAGTTGACCCGGGCAGCATCATCCTCAAGGTCCAGTCTGGTTTTTCCGTCCTTATACGGATCATTGGAGTTTTCTCTGAAAGGTACGTATTTTGAGTACCACCATTTGTTCTCATCCTTATAAGCAGCCATGTACTTGTAGTTGTACACTGAATAATAGATTTTCTGAGTGGTTTCACCCCAGGCAAAACGGGCTCCAATCTCTTCAGGATTCTCAGCGCCCACATTGCAGTCTGCCCAAAGCACACTTAAGCCTAAATCAACCATAGCGTTATGTTTCAAAGGCTTGACGGGATCAGGCTTCACTTTCCCTCGGCCTTCTGATTCAGGTATTTCCTTTACAGGCCTGATGGGTACGCCATGAAAACGTCTGCTCATATTGCCCAACGATTGATCCAAAGTCGATGTCCAGTAATAAACGGCCCCACCATTGACAAGACCGGAACTGAACCCGCTTATATAATCACTTATGTAACCGGCAGCAGGCAGGTATATGCTACGGCCTTCATATCCGGGGACATTGCTGGTGATGACATATCCCAGAAGTCTTTTTTCAAACCAGACCTCAACAGTATCGTCATATTTGTACTCAAGAGTGTCTTCTACAAACTTTGCCTCCAAGGTACATTTGGTCTTGAGTTCCCAAAGTTCATCGGCCGTAGGCATACGCCATCCATCACCCAGCAGAACTATGGCTGCATCATCCTCCGGATCAAGACTGGCCTTGTAATCAAGCGGATATTTTGATCCTCCCCATGAATTGGTATAGAAATTATACTTGGTTGTCTCATTCGTATACTGACCGAACTTATATTTATCGCCGGTATAAAGGCCGGCCTTGGGGCTTGTCTCTCCCCACATGAAATATCCGCCCGGTTCATCAGGCAATGAAGCGCCCAGATTGGCCGATGCCCACATAACACTCAGCCCCAGGTCAACTGGCTCCGGCACGGGCAGTGATACAGATACAGCCAGCTCTGCCTTTTTACCTCCTGACTCAGCCGTTATGATGCAATTGCCCTTGCCTACAGCAGTCAGATAGCCGTCAGCAACTTGGGCAACATCAGGATTTGATGAGCCCCAGGTTACATTCATTTCATTGACCGGACGACCTGCCGGCATCATCTTGACCACAGCTTCTGTTATCTGTCCGTACTGCATATCCAGATGATCTTCACCAAATGACAATGAAGTGAACATATCATTACCAAGAGACTTTACAGGACGTACGCTCATGCCCACAAACCTGGACTCCATGCTGGCCAGGTTGGGCTGAGCTCTCTTTTCTTCTAAAATTGAATAATTTCTGTCCAACAGACTTGCATCATAGTATCTTCCCTCTTGGGCGCTGCGCGTATCCAGATATACACCCTGGGTACCACGTCCTGCAGTTGCAGACCACACATATAACTCACTGCCGCTGTCTCTGGGCTCATTGCCGTTCATACATCCCGCAAACGGCATAAAAATACTTCTGTCCTCAAAGCCCGGAACCTTGCTTGTGAATCTCATGCCCTCGACCCCGTCAATGCTTTCAGTTTCATACGTGCTGTTCAATATCAGCTCCTTGAAATCATCAGACGTAGGCATGTGCCATTTATCGCCTGATATGACCGATGCAATATCATCCATAGCCTCCAGACGGTCCAGATTATCGGGTTTAAGCAGGAACTCGGTTTGTCCTTCAGTAGTATATTTATCTAGACCCACTCTGTATCCGGAAGCAGTACTGCAGTATCGGTATGCGTTCCAGGAATAGAAATCCTTGGGTTCAATCTCAGCCCACGCATAATAATTACCGTAGTCCGATGGTTTTGCGGCACCTATGTTACGGGTTGCCCACAGCACTCCCAGTCCCATATCCACAAATTCCACATCATTCGGCATAACGGTAACGGTGCATTCGGCACTACGGCCGTAAGCCTGTACAGTAAGGGTGCATGTTCCGGGAGCTATGGCCGCAATCAGGCCGCCATCTGTTACAGAAACCACGTTTTCATCGGATGATTTCCATGTTGAAGCGCTGTTTACGTTACGCTTTGACATTAAGACACCCAGTCTGGTAATTGTGCCCTGCTCCATATCAAATTTCTTGCGGTCAATAGAGAGTTTGCCCAGTTCTTTACCTGACAGAGGCATGACCATACGCACAGACTGCTCTGATGCCCTGTTCTCACTGTGCCATTCAGTAGCGCCGCGCTGGAAATTGAAACCGTAAGCTGATTGCTCACCGGGCTGGACGCCCGGAGTAGCAGCCCAATATGATGCGTAAGTGTCTAACTGCATCAGATTGCCATCCTGCAACCATCCTGATGCGGGCAGAAATATACTGTTACCCTTATATCCTTTAATATTACTTGTTACAAGGTAACCGCTTATACCGTTCTGCTCAATCCATTTCCATGAGCAGTATTCAAGCAGTTCACTCCACTCTGCCTTGGTGGCCATGCGGCTGCCATCGGTCGTCGTGATAGACATAGCATCGTTCCAGGTCCAATACCAACCGTAAGGTCTGTATTCAGTGGTACCCATGTTAACCGTACCCCATTTTACACTCAGACCCAAGTCAACATAATCCTCTGCTGATACTATACTGCATATAGCACAGAAAAGGGCAATTACTGAAAATCGGATTATTCTCATCATAAGCAACTGGTTTAACATTGATTCCGGGACAAAAGTATCATCCTAAAAACGCAAATACAACAAAAATGCGTCTCAAAACCGTTGCATTTTTTCAGGCGTTCTTGATTTTAAGGTAGTTGCAAGCCAGAATTTTGCCCTCGCCGTCACGCAGGTGCATCGCACCGCCCTGGCAGTAACGCCATACCTTGCAGTCACGGCACTCGCCCGTCTTCATCCATTTTCGGTTACGGTAAAGTTCAAACTTTTTTTCCCAGATATCCCAGAAGTTATCGGTATGGATGTTTCCCTGATTGTAGTCACTGCGGATGCTAAGACAGCCTGATATAGCTCCGTCATACCGTATTGAGGCAACGGTAAGTCCGGCAACACAGCGGAACAGATGGTCGCGTACTATGCCCTCATAAGGACCTACAAATCCCTCACATGAATAGTTGAGTTTTATCCTGCCCTCACGACGTACTGCGGCAATGTAATTCATAAGTTGTACAAACTGCTCATTGGAGAGCATCAGTTCATCATCACCTGCGGCACGCCCCATAGGAGCTACGGTAAAGATACGCCACTGCCTGACGCCGCGGCTTATGAGATATTCCTTGAATTTGTCAAGATAATCAAAGTTGCGTTTGTTTACGCAGGTAATAAGATCCCAGGTAAGCCCCGGATGTTCATTGAACCAGTCTATGGCGGCATCGGCACGCTTGAAACTCAGTTCACTGCCGCGCATCCAGTTGTGTTCAGGCTCAAAGCCGTCAAAACTCATGGCTACCGTATCAAGACCGGTACCCACCAATTCATCGACCTTTTCACGGGTCAGAAGCATACCGTTGGTGACCATTCCCCACAGGTACCCGCGCTTCTTTATCTCAGCTCCCACCTGGATGATGTCGGGACGCACCAGAGGCTCTCCACCCGTGGTAATGACCACGCATCGGCCACGCTCAAAATCCTTAGGGCTACTGTCCAGAACTCCCAGCAAATCACTTATAGGGGGATCCTCCAGCCCGGCAGTCTTACGGCAGTCACTTCCGCAGTGGCGGCAACTAAGGTTACAGCGCAAGGTGCACTCCCAGAAAAGTTGCGTAAGCTTGTGCTCCAATACCTCTGTCCTGAGCGCTGCCCTGCCGGCTTCAAGGACTAATCTCCTGGCAAATGAAATCTTAGGGTACATACTTGACATTTCGGGTTTTAACATCATTGTAAAATGCCGCAATTTCACGTGCATCATATACTTCCGGTGTAGGATACAGCTCCGGATAGTTGAATGATTTGAGTGTTATCCTGTATTTGTCAGGATCACTCTGCGGGAGCACAAAAGGCTTTCCGGCAGTCCCGTCCTCATCAAAATGAACTATATACGGACGTCCGTATACCAGGTCATCACGTTTTGAAGCAAAAACAACCCAACGGCCGTTGCTGCTCCAACTGTGATAGGTATCGGCACCAAAGGCATTAACCTGCGGCAACATATCTACCTTGCGGTCTTTCAGGTCAATAAGCCACAGGTCACTCTCCTCATGCCAAACCGGGAATGTACCATACTGTGCAGCAGTTGCCATAAGCCAGCGGCCATCAGGCGATACCTTGAGATGACTGAATGACAAATTGTCTCCTGCCCGTAAAAGAGTGTAAACCTTATCTCCCATCTTACCGGTTTCACGGTCAAACGGGATCACTGCTATGTCATAATGCATATCAACGGTACTGTCAGGCTGCTCAAAATGACGGGCCCTGCAGAAAAAGACGGCTGTCCCGTCGGCCGAGAAACAGGGGAATGTCTCCTGATACTCATCATTGTTGACAGCCGGACTGTCAGTAACCGTCAGACTGTCAAAATCAAGCACTACCAGATCACTGCGTTTGTCATAGACTTCCATACGGAGATCACGGCGGCTGTGTATGGCAAATGTTATGTCGGCGGTAGCAAACACACCGTATCGGCCATCCTTGGAGATATCGCCGTAAACTGTATTTCCGGTCTTTTCAGTCTTGGTGTTCAGTTTGACAACGTTTCCATTACGGTTAAGCACCGTACCCCCGTTTGCGCCGCGCAGATGCATGAATGATGTGCCTTCACGGTTTGTAGTATGGCAATTCATACAACTGTGCCCCGCACTCCTGTTGTCACCCAATATTACGGTCTTGAAATTCTCAATATCACGCTCTACTATCTGTATCCTGTCCCACACCTCATAAGCAGGCTCGATAAGACGGTAGCTGAGATACCTGTCAATTGAATCAGGCGCAATGGTCCAACTGAAAGAGCATGAATAATCCTCATGTCCGCGTATGCCCTTAGCTTTGACATCAACAGTCACTGCACCGCCCTTTTCAGCCTCAAGCATTGAATGCCACCGGCTTACCGGGAACTTGACCAGGCCCTTCTTTCCCCTGAACTTATACTCTCCACGCTCTCCTTTTACCGTTACCTGAATCCGGCCTGAACCACCCACGCGGAAATTAAGCGGAGCGATATTGCACGGGATGGTAACATCGGCATAATCCGGAAACATTCCGTTTCCTGAATCCTCCACGCCGCGGCAGCAGCACACCGCCAGCGCTATAAGCAGGAACAATATTCTATAGTTTTTCATCGATTCTGGCTATGAGTAAGTTTTACTGACATGATATAACCCCAGTATGTCCTGCTGTATTCAGGCGGCAATACTTCCGAACCACCGGATGCCCTGAACTCCATAAGAGACATAAACCTTCTTACAACGGCGTCCGACAGATGATATTTATCAACTGCCGCCCAAAGGGATGCATCTGAATCAACATTTACCAGCAGTGCCTCCTGATACAGGTTGGGAACTGATACTATCCTGTCAAGTCTGTCAAGATAATACCTGTCATACATACTGATAAACGTATTGACATTCTTTTCCAGCAGATAAGAACAGAGCAGATAATCTATTGCTATGATGTTCATGGGTGAATCATCGGCAATGTTCTTGAGGGCGGCACGGGTATCGCCCTGATCATAAAGGCGGTCCCTGCCGGATGCACGCCCGCGCCACAGCATATACTGTTCAGGGATACTGTCCTTGTCAATACAAGTCAGGAGATTCCGGGCCCATGACCTGTGATTGCGAGTTGTCTCAAGAAGTTTGAGATACTTGCGTGCCACGCCGTAATCACGGGCAGAAACCGATATCTCGGCAAGCCTGCGCAACATTCTGGTGGAATAGCCGTCAGCCACCACGGTCTGCCCTAGCAGCGCACAGTCTATAGCTTCTGACAGATTGCCCATCTCAAGCAAAGCGTCAGTAAAATAGAACGATGAAAGAAAACTGTCATTCTGCCCTATTGTAAGGAAAAGGCCGTCGGAACGCCTGTTCTGATCAACAGTAAGAAGGTTGTCAGGAAGACGTCCTGCACGCGCATAGTATAAATTCCTGTAATAGAGACCGTATTGATTCAGGTTTTTTTCTCCGTCCTCAAGTACTTTGTCCCAGTTTCCCTTATAGGCGTTTGTGCCTATTCTGATGGTGTACTCCTGTTCTTTGTCACAAGCCAGACTCATCCCTATAAAGACTATCAGCACGGAGAGCACTATAGTCTTTAGCGCGCCGTCATACCATATCCTTCCTATACATGAAACCAGCAATACGCATACAAACTGTATCAGAAGCAGTAAGCGCCCCGGGATAATGTTCAGAGGTACTATGGGAAATACCAGTATCTGCACAAAAGGAAGGTTATAGAACCTGCCCATAACAAGCATAGCCGTTATGCCGATGACCGCACAGATAATCATACCCGGACGGCCCTTGCGCTCTGCCAAGCAGCACAACAGGGCAAATGTCAGGGCATGTCCTCCCGCCGCCACAAACATGACAGGAATCATCACTGCCACAACCGCTTTTCTTAAACCATCTCCCTGGATATGCTTTACCGCATAGGCCACCCATACCGCCAGAAGCAGTGATACTGTTCTGGATAACGGATAATTGGGATAAGTAAGAAAGCTTTCCTCCATCAGGACAACCACTGCGATAAGCGCCCATGACGGATTAAGACCTGACACTCTTGCTATGCGCATCAGCCCTACGGCCAACAAGCCCAGAAGCAATGCCGATATGATTATACCCGTGGCATTATGAAAGAAGTATGTTGAAAGCCAGTCGCCTGCTATTGAGGCCAGGACCGCGGGGTCGCTCAAATACATTGACAATCTGCCCGGGTCCCAGGAGAACAGTCCCAACTGTTCCTTGAATCCTATCCTGAAGGGAGCAAATACTGATAATGACACTATGACCGTTGCCAAAAGAACGGCCGCCAATACCATGTCACTACGTTGCGTTTTCCTGTCCATATCAATTTAAAAAGCAATATGCAAACATAAGCAAAAAAAACGTCAGTTACGGGGATTTTGACTACTTTTGCATGATAGTACACACGCGCGCACGAGTATGGCAGGCAAACTGTATCTGGTACCCACACCCGTGGGAAATCTTGAGGACATAACCTTGAGGGCATTACGCATCCTTAAGGAGGTGGACCTTATTCTGGCCGAGGATACCCGTACCAGTTCCGTTCTGCTCAAGCATTATAACATTCACAAGCCGCTGCAGTCACACCATAAGTTCAATGAGCATGAGACGTCAGCCTCCATGGCCCGCCGCATTCAGGCCGGTGAGTCTGTGGCTCTTATAAGCGATGCCGGCACTCCGGGCATATCGGACCCCGGGTTCATGCTGGTTCGTGAGTGTGTCCAGCAGGGCATTGATGTGGAGTGTCTGCCGGGAGCTACAGCACTTGTTCCTGCACTTATTGACTCAGGTCTGCCTTGTGACCGTTTCCTTTTTGAGGGGTTCCTGCCGCAAAAGAAGGGGCGCCAGACACGCATCAACGCGCTCAAGGATGAACCGCGAACAATTGTGTTCTACGAGTCACCGTTCCGTCTGGTCAAGGCGCTGGAGCAGTTCATTGAGGCCTACGGTCCTGACCGCCCCGTAGCTGTTTGCCGCGAGATTTCAAAGGTGCATGAGGAGTGTGTACGCGGAACCCTCACAGAGGTTCTGGCCCATTTTAAGGCTCACGAACCGAAAGGTGAAATAGTAATAGTTTTAGGAGGAAACGCACCGCATGGCAGCCAAAGCCAACGCCAAAGCCAAAGTGAACAATGAAAGAGGAATTTCAGGTCATAACTGAGAAGAAGGCTGAGACCGCGATACTGGTAGGCATCATAACCCAGGATCAGGACGAGCGCAAGACGCAGGAGTATCTTGATGAGCTTGAGTTCCTGGCCGATACCGCCGGAGTCCGCGTCATGCGCCGTTTCACACAGAAGATACCCCAGGCTCTTGCCGCCACCTACGTAGGCAAAGGTAAGCTGGAGGAGATGCGTGATTACATCAAGCGCATGGAGGATATGGAGAATGAGGTGGGTATGGCTATCTTTGATGATGAGCTCACCGCAAAGCAGATGTCTGCCATAGAGAACGCTCTGGGCGTGAAGGTGCTTGACCGTACATCACTCATTCTGGACATCTTTGCCATGCGCGCCCAGACAGCCCACGCCAAAACACAGGTTGAGCTGGCGCAGTACCGCTATCTGCTGCCCCGTCTGCAGCGAATGTGGACTCACCTGGAGCGTCAGGGAGGTGGTTCCGGTGCCGGCGGCGGAAAGGGCTCCGTAGGTCTTCGCGGACCTGGTGAGACCCAGTTGGAGATGGACCGCCGTATCATAACCAAGCGTATTAGCTGGCTCAAGGAGCAACTGGCCGATATTGACCGCCAGAAATCAACCATGCGCAAGAACCGCGGCCGCCTTATCCGCGTAGCCCTGGTAGGTTACACCAACGTAGGCAAGTCAACCCTTATGAACCTGCTCTCCAAGAGCGATGTGTTTGCCGAGAACAAGCTCTTTGCTACACTTGACACAACAGTCCGCAAGGTAGTGGTTGACAACCTGCCGTTCCTGCTCTCCGATACAGTAGGATTCATACGCAAACTGCCTACCGACCTTGTAGAGTCATTCAAATCCACCCTTGATGAGGTACGTGAAGCGGATCTGTTAATACACGTGGTGGATATATCGCACCCCGACTTTGAGGACCAGATGAAGGTGGTTGACAAGACTCTGGCCGACCTTGGAGCCGGTGAGAAACCGGTAATAGTGCTCTTCAACAAGATTGATGCCTACACCTGGGTAGAGAAAGAGCCCGATGACCTCACTCCCGCCACACGTGAGAACATCACATTTGAGGAACTTGAGCGCACCTGGATGGGCCGCCTTAACGGCGAGTGCCTCTTTGTATCGGCCCTGAAAAAGACCGGTATTGAGAATATGAGAAAAGTATTATACGATAGAGTTAAGCAGTTGCACGTACAAAAGTACCCTTACAACGATTTCCTCTATCCCGACTTAGAATAATTAATAATTAACTTTGGCGTTGGCATTGGCGTTGGCCTTTTACGATGGAAGCCAAAGCCAACGCTAAAGCCAAAGTAAGAAACATAAACAATATGGCAAATTTTAAGTACGCCCCGATGTTTCAGTTGGGCAAGGATGAGACAGAGTACTATCTGCTCACCAAGGATTTTGTAAGTGTTAGTGAGTTTGAGGGCAAACCTATCCTTAAGGTTCAAAAGGAGGGTCTTACCAAGATGGCCAACGCCGCATTCCGCGATGTAAGTTTCCTGCTGCGCCGCTCACACAACGAGCAGGTGGCCAAGATACTGCGTGACCCCGAGGCATCAGACAACGATAAATATGTAGCACTGACATTCCTGCGCAACGCAGAGGTATCGGCCAAGGGCAAACTGCCTCTGTGTCAGGATACCGGTACCGCTATTATCCACGGTGAGAAGGGCCAGCAGGTTTGGACCGGATTCTGTGATGAGGAGGCACTGTCTGAGGGCGTTTACAAGACTTATACTGAGGAGAACCTGCGTTACAGCCAGAACGCTCCCCTGGATATGTACAATGAGGTGAACACCAAGTGCAACCTGCCCGCACAGATTGACATTGAGGCTACCGAGGGTATGGAGTACCGTTTCCTGATGGTTACCAAGGGCGGTGGATCAGCCAACAAGACATACCTGTATCAGGAGACCAAGGCCCGCATCCAGAACCCCGGCACACTGATTCCTTTCCTGGTTGAGAAGATGAAGAGCCTGGGTACTGCAGCCTGCCCTCCCTATCACATTGCATTCGTGATTGGTGGCACCAGCGCTGAGAAGAACCTGCTCACCGTAAAGTTGGCTTCAACCCACTACTATGACTCACTGCCCACCACCGGTGATGAGACCGGCCGTGCATTCCGTGACGTTGAACTTGAGAAGCAGCTCCTGCAGGAGGCTTACAAGATTGGTCTGGGTGCCCAGTTCGGCGGTAAGTATATGGCACACGATGTACGTGTAATCCGCCTGCCCCGCCACGGCGCAAGCTGCCCCATAGGTCTGGGCGTAAGCTGCTCTGCTGACCGTAACATCAAGGCCAAAATCAACAAGGATGGTATCTGGATTGAGAAGATGGACGATAAACCATATGAGCTGATTCCTGAGGAGCTCCGTCAGGCCGGTGAGGGCGATGCAGTAAAGGTTGACCTGAACCGTCCCATGGCTGAGGTTTGCAAGCAACTCTCACAGTATCCCGTAAGCACACGTCTGAGCCTTAACGGCACAATCATAGTAGGCCGTGACATAGCCCACGCCAAGATCAAGGCACGCCTTGACGCCGGTGAGCCCATGCCTCAGTACCTCAAGGAGCACCCCATCTACTACGCAGGTCCCGCCAAGACACCTGCCGGCATGGCTTGCGGCTCAATGGGCCCCACCACCGCAGGACGTATGGATCCCTATGTTGATGAGTTCCAGGATAACGGCGGCTCAATGATAATGCTGGCCAAGGGTAACCGTTCACAGGCTGTTACCGATGCCTGCAAGAAGCACGGAGGATTCTACTTGGGTTCAATAGGCGGTCCCGCTGCCATCCTGGCTCAGAACAACATCAAGTCTATTGAGTGTGTTGAGTATCCGGAGCTTGGCATGGAGGCGATCTGGAAGATAGAGGTTGAGGACTTCCCGGCCTTTATTCTTGTTGACGATAAAGGAAACGATTTCTTCAAGCAACTAAAACCCTGTACAGGTTGCAGCATATTATAATAACGTTGGCGTTGGCATTGGCTTTTTAAGCGGCCCTCGGGCCGAACGCCACGCACCGTATGGCAGCCAAAGCCAAAGTAACACATGTACTTTAAGGACATTATAGGACAGCAGGAGGTGATTGAGCGGCTGGTAAAGGACGCTCAGCGAGGCACTGTGCCCCACGCTCTGCTGTTCTGTGGTCCTGAAGGTACGGGTAAACTGCAGACAGCAATTGCTTTTGCACGCTATCTGCTCTGCCGTGACAAGGGTAGCGGGGCTGACTCATGCGGCACATGCCCGTCATGCGTCAAGATGGACAAGCTGGTACACCCGGATCTGCACTTTGTATTCCCCGTCATAAACAAGAGCAAAAGTGCAGGCCGTTCCACGGTATCGGACGATGAGATAGCAACCTGGCGTGAGATGGTGCTGGAACATCAGTATTTCGGGTTTGAGGAGTGGCTCAGTGCCATTGATGCTGAAAACAAGCAGGCCAGTATTTTTGTAACAGAGAGTGAATCTATCACCTCAAAGCTGTCACTTAAATCTGTTGAGGGCGGTTACAAGATCATGATTATTTGGCATGCGGAGAAGATGAACCCGCAGTGTGCCAACTCCCTGCTCAAGCTGCTAGAGGAGCCACCTGCCGGAACAGTATTCATCCTCACTACCGATGCTCCTGAACAGATGCTGGAGACCATACTGAGCCGTACACAGCGCATTGACTTCCGCCGTATACCGGAGCAGATAATTGAGGAACGGCTTACCGGACCGGGATATTCACTTGATGCCGATACCGCAGCCAGAATAGCCCACTTCAGCGGAGGCAGCTGGCTCAAAGCCATGAGCACCCTGCGCATCAACACAGAAAGTGAGGAGTTCCTGGATTACTTTATGCAGCTGATGCGCCTCTCTTATGGCCGCAGGCTGAAAGATCTGAAACGGTGGTCAGACAACATTGCCGGCGGCGGGCGCGAATGGCAGAAACGCTTTCTGGCATACTGCCAGCGCATGATACGTGAGAACTTTATCTGCAACTTCCATCAGCCGGAGCTCAACTACCTGACTGAACAGGAACAGCAATTCTCAATAAAGTTCGCTCCGTTTGTGAACGAGAACAATATCATCGGACTTATGGATACACTTTCCGATGCACAAAGAGATATAGAACAGAACGTTAACTCAAAGATGGTTTTCTTTGACCTCTCATTGAAGACTATCATGCTAATGAAACAATAAAAAGGAATGGATCGGGATTTCATACTCAATAACGGCAGCGGCGGAATTTGCTGCAAAGGATGTGGCAAAGGCATGGGCCAGTTGCACTCTTTTGACTATCTGGCAGGTGTGCCCGGAGCCAATGACTGCGAATATGTGGAGGTACAGTTCAAGAACACCCGCAAGGGATTCTTCATCAACTCCAATAACATTCCGCTGGAGAAAGGCGACATCGTGGCCGTTGAGTCCAATCCCGGTCATGACATAGGCACCGTTACCATGACCGGACGTCTGGTCAAGCTCCAGATGAAGAAGGCCAACCTGCGCCCAGACATAGAGATAAAGCGCGTCTATCGCAAGGCCCGTGAGGTAGATATGGAGAAGTATGCCGAGGCCAAGGCACGCGAGCACGACACCATGATTCGCTCCCGCCAGATTGCCAAGGACTTGGGCTTAGAGATGAAGATTGGCGATGTAGAGTATCAGGGTGACGGCCTCAAGGCCATCTTCTACTATATTGCCGATGGCCGCGTTGACTTCCGTCAGCTCATCAAGGTTCTGGCCGATGCCTTCCACGTACGCATTGAGATGAAGCAGATTGGCGCACGCCAGGAGGCAGGACGTATAGGAGGTATAGGTCCCTGCGGACGTGAACTCTGCTGCACCACCTGGATGACCAGCTTTGTATCAGTCTCCACCGGTGCCGCACGTTTCCAGGACCTCTCCATGAACCCGCAGAAACTGGCCGGCCAGTGCGCCAAGCTCAAGTGCTGCCTCAACTATGAGGTTGATGCCTACGTGGAGGCCCAGAAGGGATTCCCCTCACGCGACATTCCGTTGGAGACCAAGGACAGCACCTACTATTTCTTCAAGGCCGATATCCTGAACGGACAGCTCTCCTACTCTACCGATAAGGTCTTTGCCGCAAACGTGGAGACCATTACTCCCGCCCGTGCTCTTGAGATCATTGCAATGAACCGCAAGGGACAGAAACCCCTGAGCTTGGATGAGAATGCTGTCCACACTGATTCCCGCATAGAGAACGACATCCTCACCGACGGTGATCTCTCCCGCTTTGACAAAAAGAAAAAGAAGAAGAAACACCGCCCCAACCGCGGACCCCGTCCCGACAACGGCTCAAAGCCTCAACAGTGACGCAAAGGGGTCGTTTAACAATGCGTCATTTTTAGGGGGATGGGAAACAAAAGGGATATATAGTCTCTGAAACTACGCGCTTCGCGCTATCCCTCCCATCCCTAATAAGACGCTCTGAAAGACGTGAGCAAACTCCCATCTTCCAGAGCATCTCCTTAGTGACAGGCCCCTCCCGTTCACAAGCCCACGGGCGGCCATGGTTTCTGAGACTATATATCCCTTTTGTTTCGCTCGCTTAGGATCAGTGACGCATTGTTAAACGACCCCTTTGCGTCACCCCTTTGCGTCATCAATAGCTGGTTTTGCGTTCGCAGTCGATACGGAGGAAGACCGAGAGGAGGATGGTGAAGCCCCAGAGGGAGGAGCCGCCGTAGCTGAAAAACGGGAGCGGAATGCCGATAACGGGGGTGATGCCTAATACCATACCTATATTTATAAATAGGTGGAAGAAGAGGATGCATGCCACGGAGTAGCCATAAACACGGCCGAATACTGATGACTGCCGTTCCGCCAGGAAGATAAGCCTGAGCAGAAGGCTCAGATAGAGCAGTAGCACAAATGCGGAGCCCTTGAATCCCTGCTCCTCACCAACGGTGCAGAATATGAAGTCTGTATCCTGCTCAGGAACATACTTGAGCTTGGTCTGGGTGCCTTTCATAAAGCCCTTTCCAGTAAGGCCGCCGGAACCTATGGCAATCAGTGACTGGTTCACGTTGTAACCTGCACCCTGGGGGTCATTCTCAAGGCCTAAGATCACATTGATACGGGTGCGCTGATGAGGCTGGAGTATCTCATTGAAGGCATAATCAACTGAGAACAGATATCCAACTGAAAAGATTCCGAACAGTGCCACCAGAATATATTGGCGGACAATATCCTTGAATGACCTGAATATGATGTATATGCTTGTTACCAGAATAAGTGCCACCTGAAGCCATGTCACCTTGAAAGGATAGACAGAAAGAGAAAGAGCCAGACCTATCAGCATACCGCCGGTACCCACTCCCAGCACAGTAAGTGCCAGATTGCGCTTATGTGACATGATCCAGATAATAAGGGCCTGCAGAAGCTGTATTATGGTAAGCACCAGCCAAGTACCCAGCTGGAACGGCTGGTCACCAAAACTCACCGGACTGAATTTTATCTCCAGAATAAAGAACAGTATGGCGCAGAACCCCACCAAGAGAACGCTGCCCGTCATCCCCTCACGATACATCACAAGCAGGAATGCCACATATACCAAGGCAGAGCCGGTCTCATTCTGGCATATGATAAGCAGCATGGGCACCAGGAATATGGCACAGGCTTTCAGCACATCTTCAAACCGGGACGGACTGAAATCAAACCTGTCAACAAACTTGGCAAGCGCAAGCGCAGTGGCAAACTTGGCAAACTCCGCCGGCTGCAGGCTCACAGGCCCAAAATGCAGCCATGAACGCGAGCCTTTGGTATCAGAAGCCACAAATATGGTCACCAACAGTGCAAACAGCAGCACTCCGTATATTATATATGCGTATGCATTATAGAATGTCTGCGTAATAAACAGCATCACTGCCCCTAAGGCAAAGGCACACAGTATCCAGACCAGTTGCTTGCCGGGACGGGTTGCAAAAGAGAGGAGGTCATTGCTCTCCAAGGTGGCACTGGCTCCGCAGATGCTGAACCAACCGCACACCATTATGGCCACCACAATCAGCACGGTAACCCAGTCAAGCCTGCCCAGTATGTTAACGTTCCTCCTTTCCATAGTCTATAACCTTTTTGGAATAGGTTTCAACTTTCTGCAGGCTCTCTTCCGATAAGCCTCCGGTTATGTATTGCTCCATCATGAGAGCGCCGATTGGCACACCATATGTGGCACCGAATCCGCCGTTCTCAACATAGACCGCAATGGCTATCTGCGGATCATCCATAGGAGCAAATCCCATAAAGACAGAATGGTCTTTACCACGGTTCTGCGCCGTTCCTGTCTTGCCGCACACCACGTAATTATCATTATCGGCCGAACGGCAGGTGCCGTCAATGACCGATTGACGCATACCCTTAACCACTATCTCATAGTTCTTCTTATCCACATTCACATAGTGACGAGTAACATAGGCCGAATCCAGGCTGTCAACACCCTCAACAGAGCGTACCACATGCGGAGTGATGTAATACCCGCGGTTGGCTATGGTAGCGCCAAGATTGGCTATCTGCAACGGCGTAAGCGTAACCTCACCCTGACCTATGGCATTGCTTATGGTAGTAAGACCGTTCCAGGACTTATTGTAATGGCGGTCATAATAATCAGAATTGGGAATCATGCCACGGGCCTCACCCGGCAGATCCACGCCAAGGGTGTATCCGAATCCCATATCTACCATATAATCCTTCCATACCGTAAGGGCCTTCTGCGGAGTTCCGTATTTGGCAGCACCAATCATATAGTAGTAACCCCAGCAGAAATAGCCGTTACATGATGTGGCAATGGCAAAATTGAGTGACAAAGGCGATGAATGGGCATGACATCCTACCCTAAGGCCACGGAACACAAATCCTCCCGTACACGGATACTGGGTTCGTGTATCAATGATCCCCTCCTGAAGGAATGTGAGCGCCTGTGATGTCTTGAATGTGGAGCCCGGAGGATATGTACCCTGTATGGTGCGGTTAAGCAGCGGCTTGTCATGGCGGGCAGCCAGTTCCTGATAGTGTTCACTGCGCTGACGGCCTGACAGCTCTGATGGGTTGAATGAAGGCGCCGATACCATACAGAGTATCTCACCTGTCTTGGGTTCGATGGCCACAATGCTGCCTATCTTGTTCTGCATGAGTTTTTCACCCAGCATCTGCAGCTCAATATCAAGGCCCAGGTTCAGGTTACGGCCCGGAAAGGCAGCCTTGTCAAACTCACCGTCATAGTAGCTGCCCTGAATGCGTCCGTATGCGTCCTTAAGCAGTATCTCGGTACCCTTCTCTCCGCGCAGCTGTGTCTCATAGTATTTCTCAACACCCTGCTTGCCTATCACGTCACCCTGAGTGTACCAACCGTCATTCTCAATCTCTGCCTTGGATACCTCGCCCAGATCGCCCAGCAGGTGGGCCGCCGCCTCGTAGTTGTACTTGCGTTGCTGACGTTGGTTGATGCTGAAACCGTTGAAGCGGTAAAGATTCTCCCTAAGGTCCGATATCTCATTGAAAGAGAGCTGCGCCATAAACACCTGCTCGGTGTATGATGAATAGCCCGGATTCTTACGCAGGTTACGGATATCGGCCATACGGCTATCAAAAAACTCCCTTGTTATATCAAGAGTACTGCAGAAAGCAAGGGTATCCAGATCCTTTATGTTTCGGGTAACCACCATCACGTCAAATGATGGCTGGTTGCTCACAATCATACGGCCCTTACGGTCATAAATAACACCGCGTGTAGGATAGACTGTGCGGTAATAGAGGGCGTTGTTATCGGCCGAATTACGGTATCGTGTATCAACAATCTGAATCTGGATGAGACGTATCAGGTATATCAGCACAACGGTTATTACCATGATGCCTATCACGAATCTCCTGTTGTCAAACTTGTGGTTCTTCACCGTGTCAGGTATGTTTTTGACCGGATGATACCGATACCCGTTCAGCCACGAGCATCAATATGAATGTCAGGAGTGAACTGAATACCACCTTCAATGCCAGGACCGACCAGTCGCCCAGAGGAATGCTGCGCAAAATGAAATAGACGGTATGATGCAATAACGTGAGCAGCAGCAGATAACCCACGAACTGCCTGCCTCCCATTGATATGAATCCGGGGACAATCACATCATGACGGTCAAGAGGGACAAAGAGTTTCACCAGACCCGGTTGGAACATGGCTAAAAGCGTGGCGGAGGCGGCGTTCAATCCGGGGGTGGCGGAGAACATATCTATCAGAAGGCCCAATGTGAAAGACCATGTCAGGATAGCTGTTCGTGACATGGAACTGTCAAAGCGGGCTATCATCCAGATATAGAACAACGGCGTAACATAACCGAAGAGGGCTATCCTGTTAAGGAACAGTATCTGGAATGCGGCCAGCAGAACCAGAGTCAATAATTTGCGTATGAATGGTACTGAACCCATAGGCTAATTACTTATCTGATTATACAAACCATCTATCTCGGCATCAGCGGTACGTAGATGTACGTAAACCCATCTCAAATCTGACATGTCAACAGCCAACCTGGCGCTGATCTTGAGCGTATAGCCGTTGCTTGACCTCTCTACGTTGGTTACGGCACCTACAGGAATACCCTCCGGAAATACTGAGGAGAAACCTGTTGTGACTATGGTATCTCCCCTCCTTACGGCCGAATGGTAAGGCATATCCTTTACCTGGGCAATATAAGGGTCACCACCCTGCCACTCTAAGAATCCGAAACTTTCACTGCCCTTGATCTTGCAGCTGATACTGGTATTGCCGTTAAGCACCGGCATGATGATTGAATATCTGTTACCGGCCATCATAACAGAACCTACCACCCCGTCCGACGAATAAACGCCCATTCCCGGAGCTATCCCGTCACGTCTGCCCTTGTCAATGGTGATGTAGTTGTCATCCTTGCGGACCGAATTGTCTATGACACGGGCCACGGCAACTCCCTCCGATGAGAGCACTCTCTCTGTCTCCACATACTGGCTGTCAGTAAGCTCATACAGCATACTGCGCAGCCTGGCGTTCTCTTCAAGAAGGCCGGCATTCTCCTTGCGCAGACCGAAATATTGCTCCACGCCGGTACGCCACTCAAGCAGGGTACCCGACATGACATTGGCCGACGTCATGAACGCCTCATTCTGCCGGTCATTGAAGCCGAACAGAAGTACCAGCGATAACGTCTCCAGCAGGATGAACAGGAAAACGTAGCTGTGCCTTACTATAAAATCAAGTAGAGAACGCACGGCTACCCTGCAGGATTATCTCATCAGGAATGAGAAACGGTCAACGTTCTTGAGTGCCACTCCGGTACCCTTGGCAACGCTTAGAAGCGGCTCGGCAGCGACATGGAAATCTATTCCTATCTTGTCAGCCAGACGCTTGCTGATACCACGTAACATTGAACCGCCACCTGACAGATAGATACCGTTTTTGAGGATATCGGCATAGAGTTCAGGAGGAGTATTCTCAAGGGCGTTCAGCACAGCCGATTCAATCTTGGCGATGGAGCGGTCAAGACAATGGGCTATTTCCTGATAGCACACAGGTACTGACATGGGCAGTGCGGTTATCTTGTTGGGGCCGTTCACGATGTAGTCCTCCGGGGCATCTTCACCAAGTTCGGTAAGTGCGGCACCTACGTTTATCTTGATACGCTCTGCCATACGCTCGGATACCTTGACATTGTGCTGACGGCCCATATACTCCTGGATATCGGCAGTGAAATCATCACCGGCCACCTTCACGGAGTTGTTTGACACCAGACCGCCAAGTGAGATAACGGCAATCTCAGTGGTACCGCCACCTATATCGACAATCATGTTGCCCTCAGGAGCAAGCACATCGATTCCGATACCGATTGCAGCAGCCATAGGCTCATACAACATATATACCTCACGTCCGCCGGCATGTTCAGCTGAGTCACGTACAGCACGGAGCTCAACCTCAGTACTGCCTGAAGGAACGCCGATAACCATCTTGAGCGAGGGTGAGAAAAGACGACGGCCGGTGTCAACCATACCTATCAGACCGCGCATCATTTGCTCGCAGGCATCAAAGTCAGCTATCACGCCGTTCTTAAGAGGACGGACCACGCGAATGTCCTTATTGGTCTTCTCATACATCAGTTTGGCCTTGTTACCCACAGCCACCATCTTGTCTGTACGGTTATCAAGGGCAACAATTGAAGGCTCGTTAACTACAATCTTGTCATTGTGCATTATGATGGTATTGGCAGTGCCAAGATCCATCGATAATTCCTGTGTTAATGAAAATAGTCCCACTGTAGTATTGTCTTATGCGTTATGAATCAATGCTTGAAATGACGGAATCCGGTCATGACCATAGTCATGTCATGCTGCTCGCAGTAGTCAATTGACTCCTGGTCACGAACAGAACCTCCCGGATGTATTACATTCTTGACGCCGGCCTTGTCAGCCAGCTCCACGCAATCGGGGAACGGGAAGAAGGCGTCACTTGCCATTGCGGCACCATCCAGAGTGAATCCGAACCCGTGAGCCTTCTCAACAGCCTGCTTGAGGGCATCTACACGTGATGTCTGTCCAACACCGCTGGCCAGCAGCTGCTTGCCGCGTGCAAATACTATTGAGTTGCTCTTGCTGTTCTTTACAATCTTGTTTGCAAAAAGCATATCCTCAATCTCAGCATCAGTAGGCTTGCGTGAAGTTACCAGTTTGAGTTCATCGGGAGTCTCAATCTTGGTATCCTTATCCTGCACCAGCACGCCGTTCAAGGCTGAACGAACCAGTTTGACCGGCAGTTTCTGTTCCTTGCGGATAAGAATGATGCGGTTCTTCTTCTGACCAAGTATCTCCAGAGCGTCAAAGTCATAGTCAGGAGCGATGATTACCTCAAAGAATATCTTGTTTATCTCCTCAGCAGTAGCCTTGTCAATGGGGGCATTGGCCACCAGCACGCCGCCGAATGCCGATACGGGATCACCGGCCAGGGCATCTTTCCATGCCTCAAGCAATGTGGGACGTGAAGCTACACCGCAAGCGTTGTTGTGCTTGAGGATAGCGAATGTGGTCTCTGAGAACTCATCAATCAGGTCAATGGCAGCATTGATATCAAGCAGGTTGTTGTAAGATATCTCCTTTCCGTGAACCTGGTCAAACATAGCATCCAGATCACCGTGGAAAACGCCTTTCTGATGGGGGTTCTCACCGTAGCGCATAGCCTTGTGACCATCCAGTGCCAGACGGAAATGGTCCTCTTCTTCATCACCGGCAAACCAGTTGTATATGCAGCTGTCATAGTATGATGAAACCGCAAATGCCTCCTTGGCAAACCAGCGGCGCTCCTCAAGGGTTGTCTCAGCGCCACGCTCGTTAAGGATATCAAGCAGGGGCTTGTACTGATCCTTGCTGGCCACGATAACAGAGTCATTGAAATTCTTGGCTCCGGCACGGATAAGTGAGATACCGCCTATATCAATCTTCTCAATGATATCAGCATCCTCAGCGCCAGATTTAACGGTATCCTCAAAGGGATAGAGATCCACAATCACTAGGTCTATTTCAGGGATGTCATAGCTGCGCATCTGAGCCATGTCATTCTCCTCCTCACGACGGCCCAGAATACCGCCGAAAATCTTGGGATGAAGGGTCTTGACGCGACCGCCCAGGATAGACGGATAACCTGTAAGTTCCTCTACAGCCTGGCACGGTACACCAAGCGATTCAATGAAGCGCTGGGTTCCGCCGGTAGAAATAAGTTTGACACCCTCCTGGTGAAGCTTGCTGATGATCTCGTCAAGGCCGTCCTTATGGAAGACCGATATCAGAGCTGATGAAATTCTCTTTGTCTCGGACATTGTTTTTATAGGATTATCGGTTTAATCAATATTTTGCGCGAAATTAACAAAATCCCCCTACTATAACAATAATATAAAGAGCAAATAGTGAACAAAATAATTAATAAAACTAAAACAGAACGTAAACTGAAACAAAATCCATATCTTAGCGCACAAATGCATTACTAACCATTGTTTTTTTACAAGACCACTATGGATAGAAGGGATTTCCTCAAGACTTTGGCAGCAGCCGGAGCACTCGTAACAGTAAAGAGTAGCGGAATGATGGACGTTATGGCAAGCACCGTGCCGTCAAGCGCCACCGCCGACGGCAATGCCGATCTTGCCGCAATCATGAACGGTGAACCTGCTGCGATGCTGGAGGCCGCAATGAAAGAGTTGGGCGGCATAAGCCGTTTCATCAAGAAAGGCGATAAGATTGTAATCAAACCCAATATAGGCTGGGACCGCACCCCTGAACTGGCAGGCAACACTAATCCTGACCTGCTTGAAGCACTCATCAGGATGTGCCAGGATGCCGGTGCAGCTGAAATCAAAGTGTTTGACCACACCTGTGACAACTGGAGCCGCTGCTATGACCATAGCGGGATTGAGGCTATGGTCAAGAAAGTGGGAGCCACAATGGTTCCTGCCCATGAGCAGTCATACTATCAGAACGTTGAAATACCGGGTGCCAAGACTCTTAAGAACGCCATGGTGCACAAGGCTATAATAGAATGTGACAAGTGGATTAACGTACCTGTTCTCAAGAACCACGGTGGAGCCCTCATGACCTGCGCCATGAAGAACCACATGGGCATTGTTTGGGACCGCCGCGCTTTCCACTCCCGCGGACTGCACCAGTGTATAGCCGATATCTGCACCTACAAGCCTGCCGTACTGCACATAGTTGATGCATACCGCACCCTGGCCACCAACGGTCCTCAGGGGCGCAGCGCAAGTGATGTGGTACTCACCAAGGCCCTGTTTGCATCACCTGATATCGTAGCCGTTGATACCGCTGCCGGCAAGTTCTTTACCGGTATAAACAAGAACATCAAGTTTGAGGATATTGAGCACATCCCTGACGGTCAGAAACTGGGACTGGGCACAATGGATCTGGAATCACTCAACGTTAAGAGAGTAAGGCTCTGATGCTACGTAAGATAAGAACGGTGTTGGCCATTGCGGTCATCACCATACTGACCTTCGGGTTCATAGATTTTGCGGGAATCATTGACAACCCGCTGTTGCAGAAAATACAGTTCGGACCGGCCCTGCTCTCACTGAGCATAGTGACATTGGTTTGTCTCATTGCAGCCACCCTTTTGCTGGGCAGACTATACTGCTCCGTAATCTGTCCGCTTGGCATATTCCAGGATTTCTTCAACTGGTTGTCAAAGAAATTTGATAAGAAAAAGAAATACGGATACAAGCCTGAACGCCCCTGGCTGCGCTGGGCAGTATTGGTTGCGCTCATCATAGCCTGGCTATGCGGATTCACCTTCCTGGTAGGTCTGCTTGAACCGTACAGCGCATACGGACGTATGGCCGATGAACTGTTCCGTCCTGTGTATCTTTTTGGTAACAACCTGCTTGCAGCTATATCCGAGAAAACAGGTAACTACCGTTTCTTCAAAGTGCTGATATCACTCAAGTCTTTAGCCGCATTCGTGGTGGCAATACTCACACTACTGGTGATAGGACACTTCTCATACCACTACGGACGCACCTGGTGCAACACTATCTGCCCAGTAGGCACTTTGTTGGGATTTTTCTCAAGATTCTCACTCCTGCGCATACGTATTGACAAGGACAAGTGCAACCACTGCCTGGCCTGCCAGCGCAAGTGCAAGGCATACTGCATAGATTCTGCCAACCAAAAGATTGACTACTCTCGCTGCGTTGACTGTTTTGACTGTATTGATGCCTGCAAGCAGAAAGCCATATACTACGGCCCGGTAAAATGCAGCAGAAATCCAAAAGAGAATCCTGAAACTGACACTGTTGATGAATCAAAACGCCAGTTCCTGAAATCAACACTGGCAATTGCCGCTCTTGCTCCTGCTGCACTTGAGGCCAAGGTTACGGGTAAGAAAGACGAGCGTGTACCCATGTCTCCTCCCGGATCCGTAAGCCACAGGAATCTGCTGCAGCACTGCACCGCCTGCCATCTGTGCGTAAGCAAATGCCCCAGCCATGTACTTAAGCCTGCAGGCCTGGAATACGGATTAGGCGGAATGATGCAGCCTGTAATGAAATTTGATGACGGTTACTGCAACTATGACTGCAATCTCTGCAGCCAGGTCTGCCCCGCCGGCGCCATCAGGCCCCTTACAGTAGATGAGAAGCATCACACTCAGCCCGGACGCGTGGTATTCAACAAGGACATCTGCGTAGTGAACGTGAATCGCACCAGCTGCGGCGCCTGCGCTGAGCACTGCCCCGTACAGGCCATCCACATGGTTCCGTTTATAGGTGGTCTGACCATACCGGAAACTACGCCTGAACTATGTGTAGGATGCGGCGGATGCGAATTCATCTGCCCCGTCAAGGCTGTGCACATTGAGGGAAACCCCATTCACCTCACTGCAAAGGAACCGGATCAGGACTCAAACATCCAAACTCAGGATTTCGATTTTGGTTTCTGATTATTCTCTAAAGAAGAGGAGTACTGGATTGGAGTCCGCGGTAATGGTGGGGAATAGGGATTTTAAGCGCTCGCTGTCCTGAATCATGCCTGCGTCATAGAACCCCACCAGGGTGCCGTTGTAACAGCCTACCAGGTACGGGAAAGGCTCCTTGATCGCTTTCAGCTGATTGAACTCACTGGTGTAAACGTACATGCGGTATGTAGTCCAAGTGCTCTTATCAACAAATACCATCATCAGGTTGGCACCATAGTTGGTATTCACAAAATAGAGGAACCGGGGAGTTTCCAGATATCCGCATTTGGTGTATTCCTTTTCCGGGTTTGAGTAGACTTTGTCATTATGCCTCATCTCATCGGGAATGACAATATCAGTAGTCATGCGGCAGGTCACTGATATAGTATCGGCCGAGTAATGATAGAACTTGTCATTATCCTCAATCCCCATAAAACCTATCACACCGTTACCAATGTGATTAAGATAGGGGTTATTGATGCTTACGTGTGCAAATTCCGGGTCAAATTCAACCAACTGTTTAAGGAACTTGCCTTCAGAATCCGTACGCCAGAGACCCCGGCGGTAATCCTTGACGGAGTATTTTATAGGATTGCAAAAGAGCAGGTCGCCATTGGGCAGAACCGCAAAATCTGTTACGTAATCCTCTATATCCACCTGGCGTTTCAGATTGCCTTCAAAATCATATATGAAAACTCTGTTAGCATGGTCATCCAGGATATAGAGTTCATTCTTTTCAGGGAGAATATCAAAACGTCCTATCCGCCTGTAGTTTCCGTAACCCTTTCCCTGACGGTCAAAACGGCTCAGGAACTTACCGCTACTGTTGAACAGGAACAGTCTGTCAGCAGAACGGACTATAATGGTATCACCGAATGACACCACTTCATCAACAGAAGGAATAATGCTTTCAATCCCGGCATTATCAAGATACACAGTATCCACGCGTGCAAACATGCTGGACATGATAGGATACTCCGTTGGCTCATCATGAAGAAGCGGAGCATATATCTCATGCAAGCATTCGGTGCAGACCTTCTTACCTCCCTTGCAACCGGGCAGAATGAAAAGGACAAGCATGAATGAGCACAACCTCATTACATTTTTAAGGTTTGACTGCATACCTTTGTTCGTTACGCGGTAGCAAAGTTACATAACCATACGCAATAATTAACAAATTTTTTCAAAAAAAGAGCCGATTCTTCTCAGAACCGGCCCCTTTGTGTATTGGAGAAAATGATTATTTCTTGGCATTATGCCTAGCCTCAATCTCCTGGTTCATCTCATCCAGTCTCTCGTCAGTAAGAGGATACTTGAATACCAGATATCCGACAACTACAAGAAGAACAGCAGGAATGATGGTTGTAAAGATAAGGATTGCATTCTGTACAGTGGGATTATAATCACTCAGGTGAGTATAATAAGCATTTACCGGTGCGCTGATAAATGATGCCAGGAACACAACGATAAAGATGCTCAGTACCAGCTGCAGGCACTTGTTTGCCTTGAACTCCTGCCACATTTCACCAAATGAAACAGGCTTTTCAGGAGTGGTGGTAATGTTCTCCTTGCTGCCCATGAAGCAGAGTGTAAGCAAAACAAAACCTACTATTGCAAAGATGCATGTTACAGTGAACCATGCCTTAGGATCTGTAGGCAGTGCTGACTCCTCGCTGGCCAGGTTGAAACCGATCAGACCCATGACCCAAGGAGTGATGAAACCGGCAAGAGAGAAACCTGCCTTGAAAGCAACACCGGCCAGAGCGTTAACGGTAGCGGCAGGACGGTTTCCGGTACGATACTCGGCATCAGTGATTACTTCAGGAACCAGCGCCCACATAAGTGAACCTACCAGCAGACCCACACCGGTCAGAACCTTGGCACCCTGAACGATTATATTGCAATTCTGAACATCAAAGAACTTACCGATGATGAACAGTGTGATGAATCCTACAAGACCTACACAGAGAAGCAGGTAATAAAGTCCCTTCTTTCCGAACAGTTTCTTTAAAACCGGGAGTAAAGGCAGGATGATGAATGCAGGAATTGTACCGATTGCCATAAATACAGCCTGATTCCAGTCAACAGCAATACCCACGCACATTGCAAGTCCGATGGGGAAGCCGGCCTGAACTACGATCTGACCGATGTTGGCGCAAACCATACGGGTTGAAGTAAGGATAAGAACCTCATCGTTGTCACGGGTCATAGAGGCCATGATAGAGCCGTAAGGAATATTCACTACTGAGTAGATCATGCTGAGCAGGGTGTAGCTGACGGTAGCGTAGACAATCTTCCAAGTCATAGCCCAAGTAGCTACTGTGGGGAGCATCAGGAAGCATGCTGCAACAGTAAGAGGAATACCGCCATAAAGAAGGTATGTACGATACTTTCCTAATTTAGGATTGTGGTTATCAATGTATTTTCCAACTACGGGACTCCAGAAACAGTCCAAAAGTCTTACTGCAAGAATAAGTCCGCTTACAAATCCGGGATTGATTTTGAGAACCGTACACAAGTACAGCATCAAGAAACATGCAACAGTCTGGAAAATCAGATTCTGAGCAAGGTCACCTGAACCGAAACCGATTCTCTGGCCCCAACTCAGTTTGTAATAACCGTTTTTTACTTCGTTTGCCATAAATAAGTATTTATTGATTAATAATTTTGGTTTATCGTTTTTTGAGTTCACAAACTTACACAAAAAATCGGTTTTTCATGTAAGTAAGCTCCATTTATTGCCCTGTCTCCATATACTTGACCGCCCTCTGTATGGTCTCGTCCAGCTCCTGGATTACCTGATAATAGGCATTCATACCCCAGATAAGACGGGCTATTGAAGCCTTTAGCTGGGCCTTGTATATGGTTAGACACGCCTGATACTGCTCTTCATCAAACTCTACACCGGCATCCTGGGCCTTGCTCTGGAACAGGCGCAAGACATCTGTGCCTATCTCATAGCCTCTGTTGAACTCCTCAAAAGTCCTGAACCGGCGCTGGAGCATACGGCGGTTGCGCTCGGTATATTGCATGGCCGTGTTCAGCACCACGTTCTTGGCGGTTACGTTGCGGTAATACTGGTTGGTACGTGTGGTGTCAAGCGGAACAAAGATATCAGGCATGATACCACCGCCTCCATATACGGTACGGTGTCTTATCTTGGTGCTGTACTTGAGCGAATCCGGGAAATGGATACTGTCAGGATTGGTCAGTTCACCGTGATGCAGACGATCCATGATATCATCACCATAATCCACATCTTTGCCGTACGGTTTCTGGATGCAACGGCCCACGGGTGTATAATACTTGGCAACAGTAAGGCGTATCAGAGAACCGTCATGAAACTCAATAGGACGCTGCACCAGACCCTTGCCGAATGAGCGGCGACCTATTATGGTACCGCGGTCCCAATCCTGTACCGCACCCGATACAATCTCACTGGCTGATGCTGAATACTCATCTATGAGCACCACCAGCTGGCCTTCACGGAAACGGCCGCGGCCATCGGCCATATATCCGCTCTTGGGTGAACGCCGTCCTTCTGTATAGACCACCATCTGGTCACGACCCAGGAACTCATTTGCTATGCCTACCGCAGCCATGAGCAGACCGCCTCCGTTACCCTGCAGGTCAAGAATAAGTGAGCGGGCGCCCTGCATGCGCAGGTCAGAGAGCTTGGTTTCAAACTCATCAACCGTAGTGGCGCCGAAGCTGGAAATCTTGATATAGCCCACACCAGGCCTGATTATGTAAGCGGCATCGACAGTGTTTACGGGAATCTTGTCACGCACCACAATAAAGTGCAGCAACTCATTAACGCCGCGACGGCTGATACCCAGATCTACCTTGGTTCCCTTGGGGCCGCGCAGACGTTTCATGATTGACTCCTGTGACATCTTAACGCCGGCTATGGCTGTATCATTCACGGTCACTATGCGGTCACCGGCCATAATACCCACCTTCTCTGACGGACCGTCAGGGATAGGCTGGACTATGAAGAGTGTATCCTCAACCATATTGAACTGCACGCCAATGCCTTCAAATGAACCCATCAGGGTTTCACTTGTCTTGTCGTTCTCCTCAGGCGTAAGGTAAGTGGAGTGCGGATCAAGTTCCTCAAGCATACCTTTGATGGCCTGTTCAACTATCTTCTTTTCATCTACCTCCTCTACATAAAGAGCTGAGATAGCGCCCTCCGCCACAAGCAGTTTCTGCAGCTCAGCATCTATTGCGGTAGCCTGGGGCTGCATCTGGGGCTGAGGCTGGCGCGGAATCTGAGGCTGGGCCTGGCGCTGCGGTTGCGGCTGCACTATGCCCCTGCCCGGCTGAGCCGTAAGCATAAGCGGCATGATAAGCAAAGCAAGTAGTATATGTATCCTTTTCATATTATTCAGAGATATTGTTTGAATGTATCTATCATCAACTCATCGGCATTACGTCCAAATGAGATAAGCTCACGCACCAGGCTGCTGCTCACGTGCTGGACGGCGGGACTTGAGACCAACAGAACTGTCTCAACACCCTCAATTGAACGGTTAATGTCCGCCAGATTGCGTTCCTTGTCATAATCCGTAACGGAACGGATGCCACGAAGTATGGCGTCACACCCGTTTTCACGAACTGCATCAACCGTAAGGCCCTTATACTCTATTACGCTGATACGGGAGTAGCCTTTATAGTAGTTACGGATAGCCTCCATACGCTGTTCACTGCTGAACAGAGGCTTTTTCTCTTCATTGATGCCCACGGCTATCACCACCTCGCAACCAAGATTGAGGGCACGCTCCACAAGGTCTGCATGTCCTATCGTGAAGGGGTCAAATGACCCTGGAAAAAACAGTTTCATAATTCCTTTTTTCTGATTAGAATTTCTCTCCCTCATCCTCTTCAACCCTGTCCTCCTCTACAACCAGATTGTCTATGATGAAGTTCTGACGCTCCATGGTGTTCTTGCCCATATAGAATGAGAGAAGGTCATCCACGGCATCGGTCTTTCTCAGGGTTACCATCTCCAGTCGCATATCGGGGCCGATAAAGTTCTTGAACTCATCGGGCGATATCTCACCAAGTCCTTTGAATCGGGTTATCTCCGGATTGGGTGAAAGTTTCTCTATGGCCTGGCGGCGTTCCTCATCACTATAACAATAGATGGTCTCAAACTCTCCCTTCTCTGTCACAACACCGTCCACATGTCCGGCCGGACCTTTCTTTTTCTTGCGCTTGTTACGTACGCGGAACAGCGGAGTCTGCAGGATATAGACATGTCCCTTCCTTATCAGCTCAGGGAAGAACTGCAGGAAAAAGGTTATCATAAGCAGACGTATGTGCATGCCGTCCACATCAGCATCAGTTGCAACGATTATCTTGTTGTAACGCAGGTCATCAAGCCCCTCCTCTATATTCAGGGCTGCCTGCAGCAGGTTGAACTCCTCATTCTCATAGACCACCTTCTTGGTCAGACCGTAACAGTTCAGAGGCTTACCGCGCAGACTGAATACAGCCTGGGTGTTAACATCACGGCTCTTGGTTATGGAGCCGCTGGCTGAATCACCCTCAGTAATGAAGATACAGCTCTCCTCCTGACGGTCACCGCGGGCATCGTTCAGATGAATGCGGCAGTCGGCCAGTTTGCGGTTGTGCAGGTTAGCTTTCTTGGCACGCTCACGTGCCTGCTTTGTTATGCCGGCTATCTCCTTGCGCTCCTTCTCTGACTCCAGTATCTTCTTGAGAATGACATCGGCCACCTCAGGCTCCTTGTGCAGCAAGTCATCAACCTCCTTCTTTATGAAATCACCCACAAACTTGTTGAGTGACACACCACCACCCGGGCTCATGGTGGTAGAGCCCAGTTTGATCTTGGTCTGACTCTCAAATACCGGCTCCTCAACATTTACCGCAATTGCCGCCACCAGGCCGTTACGTACATCGCCTGACTCAAAGTTCTTGCCGTAGAACTCCTTGATGGTACGGGCTATGTGCTCCTTGAATGCGCTCTGATGTGTTCCGCCCTGTGATGTGTACTGACCGTTTACGAATGAGTAATACTCCTCACCATACTGGTTGGTATGGGTAAAGGCTATCTCAATGTCAGTGCCCTGCAGATGGATTATGGGATAGAGACTCTGTGCGCTCATGCGCTCGCCCAGCAGGTCCTCAAGTCCGTTACGCGACATGAAACGCTGGCCGTTGTACATTATGGTAAGGCCGGTGTTCAGGTAGGTATAGTTGCGCAGCATGGTCTCTATTATGGCCGGGCGAAACTGGTAGCCTGTAAACAGCTGGACATCCGGCTCAAATGTAACCTGGGTTCCGTGTTCATCGGCACTGGGAACAGTCTCATCTGACTGCAGCTTGCCGCGCTCAAAACGGAGTGTGCGCACCTGACCGTCACGCCAGCTGCTCACCTCAAAGTACAGACTTAGAGCGTTTACAGCCTTAAGACCCACACCGTTCAGACCAACGCTCTTCTTGAACGCCTTGCTGTCAAACTTACCGCCGGTATTAAGCATACTCACCGCCTCCACGAGCTTGCCCTGAGGGATACCGCGACCGTAGTCGCGCACAGACACGCGGCCCATATCGGTCAATTCTATGTCGATGCGCTTGCCCGTATTCATACGGAACTCATCCACACTGTTGTCAATAATCTCCTTGAGCAGCACGTAGATTCCGTCATCAGCCTGCGATCCGTCACCCAGTTTGCCAATGTACATACCTGGACGGTTACGGATATGCTCCATATCGTCCATGTGAACTATATTGTCCTCATTGTACTGCACTACGGGCGGTCTCTCATCAAATAATTGGTCTGTCTCTGCCATATATCGTTATTGTTTCTTATTCAAATCGTCTTGTAAAACACAGCCCTGCGTCTCACTATCTCCACGCCCTTAAAGTAAGACCACTGTGACTGCACCTTGTTGTTGGTCTCCAGTTCCGGGTTGGTCTCACCGAGAGTGTATCCCAGGCCCGTAGCCGATCCGGTAAGCACCCCGAAAGGGATTGCACTGACGCCCTTGTTCTGATACTCAGGTTTGACTGCAACAAAGAGCATCTCAAGCACATGTGAGTGTTTTACCTTAAGGGCTTTCACTATGTGCCACCACCCGAACGGGAAAAGACGCCCCTGAGCCTTATGCAGGGCCTCTGCTATTGAAGGCATGGTAAGAGCAGCTGCCACCAGTTCATCATTCTTGTCCAGCACAAAAACCGCAAGCCTCTTGTCAAGCAACGGCAGATAGCGCTTTACAAAATCATCAATCTGCCTGTCTGAGAATGCAGAATATCCGTACAGAGGAGCATAGCACTCATTTACCAGCCGGAACAACTTGTAGGCATACTTCTTGGCCTCAGCCGTCTTGCTGTGGTCCAGACGGGCCAGATGCAGATCATATCTGTCCATCACTATCTTGCCTAGACGGGCCATCTTTTCCGGCACGTCATTGTAAGGGATATTACGTTCCACCCATTTGGCCGATGCCTCAAACCCCATCTTTAGCATGTGCTCCGGGTAATACGGATAATTGTAGATGGTGGCCATTGTGCCCATACGGTCAAAACCCTCAGTAAGCATACCCTCCGGATCAAAATCAGTAAACCCGAAAGGACCTTCCAGGCGGTTCATACCGCGCTCACGGCCCCATGCTGCCACAGCATCCAGCATTGCCTCAGTCACCTCTATGTCATCAATGAAATCTATCCATCCGAACCTTACCGTCTTCACCCCCCATACATCATTTGCCTTATGGTTGATGATGGCTGCCACGCGCCCAACCGTCTTTCCGTCCTTAAGAGCCAGGAACGGCTGCGCCTCACAGAACTCAAAAGCGGCGTTCCGGGATGGTGTGAATGAGTTTATGGTATCCCTTATAAGGTCCGGTACAGCATACGGATTACCCTTATACAGATGGACGTTGAACCGGGCAAACCTGCGCAATTGACTGCGGGTTTTGACCGGTTCAACAGATATATTATTGACTGACATCTTATCCTCCTGAATTCAATTCAGCGAAGATAACAAAAATTACCGCAGGCAGTTTCATCACTGCTGCTAAAGTTATTAACGGATTGGCTTGTTATTTGCCTTTTTCTATCTGCTCAATGAGTCCCTTAAGCTCTTCAACAGATATTTTCTCCTCCTGAACCAGAGCTGATACGGCACTAAGATAGGAATTGTTGAAACACTTGCCGATAAGAGATGCAACAGACATATCATTATACTCCTTGCGGCTCATGAGCGGGTAATACTTAAAAGATCCGCTGAATGAGTCATGGCTCAGATATCCGTTTGACTCAAGCGTACGGACTTGGGTGGACAAGGTGTTAAAATGAGGCTTGGGATCAACATACAGATCCTGCAGTTCCTTGACGAACAGCGGTCCCTTATCCCAGAACCAGTTCATGATAATCTCCTCTTTCTTGGTGAGTCTCTTCATATTACAACGATTGTAAGTTTTCTTGCAAACATAATAACCATTTCGGCTGCAAAATTAAAACGAAAAACAATCGTTTCAAAGTGAATTAACTAAAATATTTCGTGAAAAACCTTAAAAACAAAAAAAATCCATTCGTTGAGAATGGATTGTGGGCCATCTAGGGCTTGAACCTAGGACCTCCAGATTATGAGTCTGTTGCTCTAACCAACTGAGCTAAAAGCCCGGAGAAAGAATTACAGCCCTCAGGCTGATCATTCATTCGGGTGCAAAAGTACTCCATTAACCCGAATTAGCAAAGTTTTGAAGCAAAAAATTCCTTTTGCCCGCGTATCTTGATTACTTTTGTATCCTGAACGATTTATCAGACTCCATGACCATACCCCAACCCGAAAGCGGGAAATACGCTGCAACGATAGGATTCTTTGACGGAGTCCACCGCGGACATGTGCAGTTACTGGACCACCTTAAGGATATTACACGTGAACGTGGTCTCAAGAGTATGGCCGTTACCTTTGTGGAACATCCTCGTCAGATTCTGCAGTCAGACTACCGCCCCAGACTTCTTCTTGACCCGGACAGCAAGATAAGTAAGATAAGCAGTACCGGCATTGACCTGTGCCTGCCGCTGCACTTCACATCAGAGCTTGCCCAGATGGATGCCCGCAGTTTCATGCAATCATTCCTGCAGGGAAAACTTAACGTCACAACCCTGCTGGTAGGACATGATCACCATTTCGGTCATGAGAAAGGCACTACAATAACTGACTACCGCCGCATAGGTGATGAAATAGGCATTGAAGTAATAGGTTCCACCGCCCTTTTGTATGAAGGCATTCCCATAAGCAGTTCCAGAATACGTCGTGAACTCTCCGCCGGAAATATTAAGGATGCCAATGAAATGCTCGGCTACCGGTACTCAATAAGCGGAACAGTCATTCACGGCCTGCAGAACGGGCGTAAGATGGGATTCCCCACTGCGAACCTGGGGCCTTACTGCGAGTTCATGCAGATTCCTGCCGACGGCGTCTACTCCGCATTTGCAACTGTTGACAGCGAGACCTGGCCAGCAATGGTCAACATAGGCTACCGACCCACGTTTGAGGGTAAGGCACGCACTATTGAGGCCCACCTGCTGGGATTTGACCGTGACATCTATTTCCACCCTCTAACACTCGAGTTTGTGGATTACATCAGGGCTGAACGCAGATTCAGTTCTCCCCAGGAACTGGCAGCACAACTGGAGGCCGACCGCAACAGAATAATGGAAACAATTAATCGTAAAAAATAAAGAATATGGCTAAGATTAAAAAGACTCTCATTTCTTTGGGAATCTATTTAGGATTACAGATAACTGTAATTATTCCCTTTGCAATAGTAGCAGCAGCCCGCAATCAGAATTATCTGGATATAGTTGCACCGGCACTTCTTATAGCTGACGCAGCTGTCATTCTTGTTCTCTGGGCCATCAAATATTACAAGTTCAAAGAACTGGTCAAGAGTGTCCCGCCACGGGTACTGCTGCTATCTCTCGTATTGGGGTTTGCCACATTCTATGCCATAGACATTCTATCTATTCCATTCAATCTGCCAGATATAATGGGTGATACATTTGCCGCCATGACAAAATCATTCACAGGATTACTGGTTATATGTATAGTAGGTCCGGTTATGGAAGAGATACTGATGCGCCGTATTATTCTTACCGAGATAAGTGAAGCTACCGGAAAGAAATGGATTGGCATTATCGTTTCCGCAGCCATCTTCTCAATAATTCACGGTAACCCCATACAGATGTTCTTTGCTATGCCCGCAGGAATTCTGCTTGGTTGGCTCTATTGCCGTACAGGCAGTCTTCTGGTACCCATTTGTGTTCATATAATGAACAACACCGTCTCTTTCATAACAATGAAATTCGGTGATAATGACAGCACAATGGAGTTTTCAGACAAATGGACTATGGTTCAGCTGGTCCTGTGCCTGGTAGTAGCTGTAGCTCTGATTATCTGGATGGTAACCTACTACTCCAGATTACAGAGCGATAGTAGTACCGGTGAGCCTGTCGAGAGCATCGGCACTGGTAATCAGGACTGACGATACGCCGGCCTGCAGGGCGCCGAATGCGTTCTGGATCTTGGGAATCATTCCGCCGCTTATAGTGCCGTCCTGCACCAGACGCGGGAAATCGTAATATGAAATGTAGGGTATTACGCTGTTGTTATCATCCTCATGCAACAGTACGCCCGGTTTCTCAAAGCAGAATATAAGAGTAACCTTGAAAAGTGAGGCAAGGGCCTTGGCAGCCTCACCAGCTATGGTATCGGCATTGGTATTGAGCAACTGGCCCTTACCGTCATGGGTGAGCGGAGCCAGCACCGGAACGATGCCCTGCTCTATCAGACTGCCCAGGAACTCTGCGTTCACAGACTTGACATCGCCCACAAAACCGTAGTCAATATCCTTGACCGGACGCTTGTCAGAGCACATCACATTGCAGTCAGTACCGGAAAGACCTATTGCGTTGATGCCGCGAGCCTGCAGCTTGGCCACGATATTCTTGTTTACCAGTCCGCCATAGACCATAGTCACCACATCAAGCATATCGGCATCAGTGATACGGCGTCCGTCAACCATCTTGCTCTCTATACCGAGGCGTGCTGCCATAGCGGTTGCTGACCGGCCTCCGCCGTGTACCAGAAGCTTGTTACCCGGTATGGCTTCAAAGTCAGAGAGCAGACGCTCCAACGTATCAGGCTGCTCTACGATCTTGCCTCCCACTTTTACTATGACAAGTGACTGTTTCATATATGGTCAATCTATTTTCAGGTTCAACAGTTTCTCTATATATAGGACGGTTTCTGATATCTGGTCACGCGATTCCAGACGGTCACCCGGACAAATGTATGCGGCCTTGAGGTATCCCGGTTCACGCCTTGCGGTCTCCTTCTCTATAAAATCCTCCAATTCCGGATCACTCTTGCCTGCTATAAGAGGCCTTGTGGCACTTGCAGCCTTGAGGCGACGGAACAGGGTAGCATTATCACATTTGAGATAGACAGTCTGCCCCTGTTCCAGCATATAATCCATGTTATCACCTATAAGAGGCGTTGAGCCGCCGCAAGATACTATCACGTTGTCAAACTCGCCCACCTCACGCAACAGACGGCTCTCAATCTCGCGGAACCCCTGCTCACCCTTGGTGGCGAATATCTGACTTACGCTCTTCATATACCTGCGCTCTATATATTGGTCCAGGTCTATGAAAGAGACTTCCAAATCCTTAGCCAAGGCCTTGCCGAGGGTAGTCTTGCCTGCCCCCATAAAGCCCATAAGGAATACCCGTATCATTGCCGGAATCAGCTGTTCTTGGTCTTGAAAATCCTGCGCTTGGGAGCTGAACCGGTCTTCTCAATCTGACGTTTGATAATATCCTGACACTCCTTCTCAGTTAGAGTTGTAGGATCAACGTTCTTGGGAATCTTATAGTTGCTTCCCTGATATGCTATATAAGCACCGTAACGTCCGTTCATAATCTCCATATCAGGATTGTCCGGGAAAGCCTTGAGAACCTTCTTTGACTCAGACTCATGCTTGTTCTGAATCATCCTGACAGCCTCCTCAAGTGTGATGGTCAGAGGATCTGCCACACCGTTCAGCGATACATAGAATTTGTCATGACGGATGTAAGGACCGTATCGGCCGGTACCTACGCTTACAGTGCAACCCTCATACTCACCAAGTGTGCGCGGCAGGCGGAACAGTTCAAGAGCCTCATCCAGAGTGATGTTCTCAATGGTCTGGCCCTTCTTCATCTGTGCAAAACGCGGCTTCTCCTCATCATCGGCACTGCCTATCTGTACAATAGGACCATAACGGCCTATCTTTACTGACACAGGCTTACCTGATATGGGATCAGTACCAAGGATGCGCTCACCGACCTTATGCTCGTTCTTGAGGGTCATCGCGCTGTTTACTGCCGGGCTGAACTTATCATAGAATGTGCTGATAACGTTTTTCCACTGCTTGTCGCCCTCAGCTATATCATCAAACTCCTTCTCCACCTGGGCGGTGAAGTTGTAGTTCATGATGTCAGGGAAATACTCGATAAGGAAATCATTCACAACCATACCTATATCGGTAGGAACAAGCTTTGATTTCTCTGAACCGTAGACCTCTGTTATGGTCTGCTCCTTGATTTTACCGTTCTCAAGGCGCAGCATATCGCACTCACGCTTGCTGCCCTCAATATCTTCACGCAGCACATACTCACGCTGCTGGATTGTTCCGATAGTAGGAGCGTATGTTGAAGGACGGCCTATGCCCAGTTCCTCCATCTTGTGCACCAGAGCAGCCTCATTGAAACGCTGCGGATGCTGGGTAAATCTCTCAAAGGCCGATATCTGGCTGAACTCCAGACTCTGTCCCTTCTTGAATTCGGGGAGTCCCTGAACATCCTGTGACTCTGTTGAATCATCATCACGGGTCTCACGGTAAACCTTGAGGAAACCGTCAAACTTTACAGTCTCACCTGATACGGTGAACTCACCGTCTATCTGGGAAGATATTATTGATACTGTTGTCTTCTCAATCTCAGCATCGGCCATCTGTGATGCTATGGTACGCTTCCAAATCAACTCATACAGACGCTTCTCAGGAGCGGTTCCGTCAATGGACTGGTTTTCCATATAGGTAGGGCGGATAGCCTCATGAGCCTCCTGTGCACCCTTGGCCTTCTGTGTATACTGACGGCTCTTTACATACTCATCGCCCATGGACTCACCAATCACCTTGCGGCATGAGTCAATGCAAAGGGTTGACAGGTTAACCGAGTCTGTACGCATATAGGTAATCTTACCGGACTCATACAGACGCTGTGCAAGCATCATGGTCTGCATAACGGTAAAGCCGAACTTACGGGTAGCCTCCTGCTGCATAGTTGATGTAGTGAAGGGAGGAGCAGGAATCTTGCGTATGGGTTTGGTTGATATGTCACTCACCTTGAACTGTGCTTTCCTGCACTTCTCAAGGAAAGCGTAAGCCTCATCCTTAGTCTTGAAACGCTCGCTGTAATCAGCACGGATATCATGCTCTGTACCTGATATATTCAGTTTGAAGATAGCCACCACCCTGTATGAAGCCTCGGGAACAAACTCCTTTATCTCACGCTCGCGCTCCACGATAAGACGTACAGCCACTGACTGTACACGTCCGGCAGAGAGTGACGGTTTGACCTTACGCCACAGGATGGGTGAAAGTTTGAAGCCCACAATACGATCAAGCACGCGACGGGCCTGCTGAGCATAAACCAGATTGGTGTCAATGTCACGCGGAGTCTCTATAGCGTGCAGTATGGCGTTCTTGGTAATCTCATGGAACACAATACGCTTGGTCTTTTCAGGTTTGAGTCCCAGAGTCTCAAACAGATGCCAGCTTATGGCCTCTCCCTCGCGGTCCTCATCAGATGCCAGCCATACCATTTCAGCCTTCTTGGCTGCCTCCTTCAGTTCACTTACAACCTTCTTCTTATCAGAAGGTATCTCATATATGGGTTCAAACGTGTCAATATTGATACTTAGGTCTTTCTTCTTCAGGTCACAGATATGTCCGTAACTAGACATAACCTTATAGTCAGAACCTAAAAACTTCTCAATTGTCTTGGCCTTGGCCGGAGACTCAACAATAACCAGATTCTTCTGCATGATATTTTATATTTGGTGCCCTAAGGCGCGGCAAAAGTAGAATAAAAAATAGAGAAACAAAAGGTGGACAGATATAAAAAATATTGTCTGTCCACCTTATTAATTATAAATTAATAAAAAAGAATCAGAAGCGATAGGTTATACCTGCAAGTACTGAAGGTTTGATGCAGCGGTATCCCGCATAGTAATAGAAATCACCTCCCATAAGATGGCGACCCTCAGCATACAGGGAGATATTACGGGTCAGGTCATAGTTAACGGTAAGTGACAGGTCATTGACCGCAGGCATGGCCTTGCCGTTAAGGGAATTGAATAACATAAGCCTGTATGACAGCATCGCATCCAGTCCACGGGCCAGATTGAACTTGCCGTACACATTTGCATCAAGCGCCGGTTTCAGCTCCATCTTTCCGTCACGGAACCTATTCAGATAATTATTATAGGTAATATCCATTCTTACCAACGTACGGTCAGAGAACTGCATATCCATATCCATATGGCCGTAGAAAACATCTACCGTCTGCTGCCTTATGAGTGACGAGACAAATATGTTATTATCCCAAGTCATCTGGAATGCCTCATCAATGGTATGGCGGAATCCGGCCATAAGGTCTATGTTGAACCATGTGCCCGAACTGAATGACACGCCTGCACCGGCATTGTACAACGTGTAACCATCCTTTATCATCTCATCGTCTGCCCAATAGGGTGATATCCTGTCCAAAGCCCTGATATCATACTCCTCAAGTCCGCCGGTTATTGCTGCGTGCAGAGTAAACCTCTTTATGCTGTACGCAAGCCTAAGCATAGGTGATGCCAGGAACGGCTTGCCTGAACCTGTACGGATATCGATATTGGCTCCAAGTGAAGCCTGCATCTCACCGCTGGTAATGTTCCAGTATGGAGAAAGCGTGAATGTGGTATAGTTCTTATACTCTTTATCTGTCAGACTGGTCCAGTCATACAGAGCTGTCTTCTGTCTGTACTCCAATCCGGCTGTTCCAAAGCCTAACGGAATGGTGGCAACAGCATTCACTCTGGCCAGAGTCTCCCTGTTGTTCCGTTCCTTCCCGTTTACCTTGAGCCCGTCACGTGACAACCATTCCACTCCCGCTAAGCCCTGCAATGAGATATCACTTATCCTGCCGGAGAGAGCGAGCGAACCCTTAAAACGGTTTGTCTCAAGCATAAGATTGCTGGCAGCCCTTATAGCATCCGTCATCTTGGTGCCCTCCCTGAAATTATAATGGGAATGACCGTATGACAGGGCGACCTTGAGATTCATGGCATCAAACCTGTGGTGGTAATCGGCAGTAAGGTCTCCGTCAAACATTCTTGATTTCCAACCGTCTGTTATCTCTGAAGCCCACGCCCCCATCAGTCCCGACAACCTTACGGCATCCCGGCTTGACATGAGCCAACCCATATCCAGCATTCCGTCATGCAGATTCCTTATTCCATATCCAAACTTAACAATCCCGTAAAGACTGTCAGCTTCAATATTGTCTGATTTCTCAGAGAATGCCATCATAGGGGCGCGTTTGGACTGCTTGAACGGATTGGGATCAGTCAGGTAGTTCACCACAGCCTGTTCCTTTACATTCTTTTGCTTGGCAGGAACAGGCAGGATCTTCTCGGCATTGGTCATTGAAGGATTGTAATCACCCTCAATGGTCATTGAACGGGACGGCAGGTTATCCTGCTGAGCAAATGCACCTGCCTGAAATAATATGGCTATTACAGCCAGTGTGATATATCGTTTCATAATCTGAATCATTCAAGTCTTGAGGCAATCATTTCAGCAATATCATCATTCTCAGTATAGTTGTTCTTAAGAGAGAGCAGATACTGGCGCGCCTCCACATCCTTGCCCTCTGACTTATAGATGTCACTGAGCAGTATGAAACTGCGTGCAAGCCAGTAAGCATGAGGCGTACCCTCCTTGATAAAGTCCATGATGACCTTCTCTGCAGCATCATTCTCACCACTGTCATACAACAGCTGGCTAAGCAGATAATCAGCCTCAGCACCATATTTGGAGCGGGTATCCTTGCTCAGTTCCTCCAGAACAGGACGTGCCTGATAACTCCTGTCTTTTTCCAGTAATGACTTGGCCTTCCAGTAATTGACCTCAGTCTTCTGCTCACTGGTAAGCTGCGTCTGCAAAGCCTTGTCTGCATATTTGAGAATCTCATCCGTATCCTTGAGACGGGCTGCACAGCTCACAATAGAGTAGAGACTGCGTCTCTGGCGTTCCGCATCAACAGTCCTGTCATACAGCCTGATATAGAAATCCTTGGCTGAGTTCCAATCCTCTTTATTCCAGCACAACTGTGCGGAATGGTCAAGAGCGCTCTCGCAGAAACGGCTGTTGCCGTAATCCGCAGCCTTAGTAAAGCACTCCAATGCACGTTCATTTTCATTTCTCTCCTCAAGAATCTGTCCCTGATAGAACCATGCATTGGCAGCAAACGCTCCATTGCCGAACCTCTCCAGATACTGCCTGAAACGTATCAGAGCCTGTTCCTTGTCCCCACGGCTGAACGCATTCTCTGCAGCGGCATAGGTAAGTGAATCCTGCTCGGAAACTGCGATCGGCGTTGCACCCTGAACAGTCTTGGTATATTCCACGAATGAATTGATATCACCGGTCTCCACGTAAATGGATTTAAGGTCAACCATTGCCGTGCGTGCCTCATCACTGCCAGGATAACGGGCTATGACATCCTTGTATGCCTTGATGGCATCATCATATTTCTCAGTCTGATAATAGATGAGAGCCATCTCTGCCGATGCCTTCCTGGCCAGGTCACTTGAAGGATAATCCGTAACAATCCTCCTGAATGCGTTGACAGCCTGAGTGGGCCTGTCTGTCTGCTGATAAGCCCTGCCCTCCTCATAGAGAGCCGACGGTACATATGATGACTCAGGATAATCACGGATAAGCTGGTCAAGATCCTTTATTTTCTGTTTGTAATCACGCTGCAGGCCATTAACCAAAGCCGTCTGGTAGAGAGCGTAATCACCTGTTCTCTTATCTACACTCTTGGCCATAGTGTAATACTCTTTGGCCTGATTGTACTCCCTCTCATAGAACAGGCAGTCACCTGCGCGCAGACAGGCGTTTGCTACGATGTCACCGCTCACCTCAGTAAGCCTGCCATCACTTACCGCCTTGCGGAAATATTCAAACGCATCTCTGTAAGCCTGCTTACCGTATTTGATGTAGCCCATACCGTAATTGGCCAGAGCGCCGCTCCTGGTATGTCTGTTACCTATCAGACTCAGATAACGGCGATAGTCAGTCTCTGCCATATCCCTCTGACCCATGCGGTAATAGGTCTCACCGCGCCAGTAAGTGGCCTCAACTGCCATATTATGGTCATAACGGTCCAGTATTATAACCTCAGTAAGCAACCCCGGTACATCCTGATAACTGCCAGAGGCAAGAATATCCATGGCCTTGTTGAACAGAAGCTGCATCTTGGCTGCCAGTATGGATGGACCGGGATCCTTTATCTTGGCTATTGATGCAAGAGCTGCGTCATAGCTTGTAGTGTTCAGATATACATCCACCAGGTAGCTGTTTACCCTGTCAGTATATTTAGAGCCCGGGAACTCATTGAGGAAACGCTCAAATGATGTCACAGACTCGGCAAAAGGTGAGAAACTGGTCTCATGTATTATCATGGCATAGTTATAAAGAGCCTGCTCCCTCACAGCCATACTGCCCGGCAGTGATGAAGCTCTTTCAAATGCCATTCTGGCCAGACTCTTGTCATTCCTGGCCAGGGCGGCAAGACCCAGATGCAGAGCCGCATTCTGAGCAAGCTCATCATCACCCTCCGATACACCTGAAAGATAACTGATAGTGCTCTCCATATCACCGTTCATGAAACTGGAAACGCCCAGCAGGTACTTGTCATGACGTTCATCAGCACTCTTTGCCTTGGAGAGATAGCTTGTAAGCAACTCCTGAGCTTTCCGGTAATCGCCCTTGCGGAACCAGTACTCACCAAGTATACGCTCAGCCTCAGCCTCAAGCATGGGATCATCGGATTTATCAATCATGCGGCTGGCTGTTTCAAAAGCCTCCTTATTGTCCGATGAGCTCCTCAAGTCCATATCAGCCAGATAAAGCCTTGCCTCATCGGCATGGCTGGTCTGCAACGAGTATTCAAAGCCATCCCTGGCCGACACAATCTGACCTCTCCTATAATCAAGATATGCCTGGTAGAATATCACATCCGGATCCACCTCCGGTTCCTCAATAAGCTGTTCCAATATGCCCAGCTGCAATGAACCGTCTTCTATGTTACCGGTACGTATTAATGAAATGGCATAATACCTTATGAGCTTGTGACACTCTTCCTCCTCAAGCATCAGCGGGTCACAGTCATCAAAATACACAACCGCAGCCTGATACTCATGTCTGGCAAAATGGCCTGTTCCCATATGCAGAAGCAAACGGTTGGTATAGATTGAGTGGGGATATTTATCCATGAAACGGTCCATAGACTCCATGGCTGCAACCGGATCTCTCTCAGCATCTATCACCGCACGCATGAATTCAATCTCCTCAGTACGGTTGGGGCTGGCTGCGGTGTACACCTTTTCCCACTCTGCAAGCAACGTTCCGGCAGCATCGTAATCACCCTGAGTAAACAGTGTGCGGCACTCATCAAGCATACGTGCGCCGTCATCCGTAACCCTGCCCTGAGCCATGATGCCCTGTAAGAAAGAGCCCATCAGCAGCAGGAAAACGGGTATTATCACTCTTTTTATCATTATCAGAATTGTTTGTTATACCACATGTCAAGAGCACGGTTCTCAGCAGCCTCCATGATGGCTCTCTCACCACGCCCCTTGTCGTTGATGCCGCACAGATGCAGCACTCCATGAATAATCACTCTCAACAGTTCCTTGTCATAAGACGTATGGAACTTCTCACTGTTAGTCAAAACCGTGTCCAGACTTATATACATATCACCGCTCACCACACCGGGCTCACTGTAATCAAAAGTTATGATGTCTGTATAAAAGTCATGCCCAAGGAACTGCCTGTTCACCTCAAGGATGCGGTCATCATTACAGAATATGTAATTCAGATTACCAACCTTACGGCCCTCATAACCGGCAGCCACAGCAGCAATCCATGCCCTCACAGCCTTACGATCCAGCTTGGGCATCTTTATGTTTTCATTAATGAATGATATCATATGGTCAATCTTTATGCAAAAAACAGGTAACAGAGGAAAATGGCCGCCAGTATTCCGGCCAGGTCAGCCAGCAGTCCGCAACCCACGGCATAGCGGGTGTTCTTAATGTTCACGCTACCAAAATACACCGCCAGGATGTAGAAAGTGGTATCAGTAGAACCCTGGAACAGGCAGGCCAAGCGCCCGGTAAATGAATCAGCCCCATAGGTAGTCATGGCATCAATCATCATACCGCGTGCGCCGCCGCCTGACAGCGGTTTCATAAGCGCGGTAGGCAGAGCGCCCACAAACTGGTTATCTAGCCCGCATTTATCGGCACACCAGCCGATGCCGTTAACTACAGCATCCATTGCGCCCGATGCGCGGAACACGCCAATACCAACCAGAATGGCCACCAGATACGGGATAATCTTTATGGCTGTAGTGAAGCCATCCTTAGCCCCCTCCACAAACGCCTCATAGACATTGATCTTAGACTTGATACCGGATATAATGAATCCTATTATCACCACAAACAGGATAATGTTTGCAGCACTTGTGGACACCGGGCCTATCTTTACCGCAGGCAGCTGTGAGAAACCCCAGATAATAAGAGCCACTATTGCGCTCAGTCCGCCCACAAACAGAATCAGCACCTTGTCAAATCTGATCCTCTGCATAAAGCAGGTAACCAGCAGGCCCACCAGCGTTGAGAAGAACGTGGCCAACAGAATGGGTATGAACACATCGGCCGGCTGGGATGCCCCCATCTGTGCACGGTATACAAGCACACTCACGGGAATAAGCGTAAGTCCTGATGTATTGAGCACCAGGAACATGATCATAGGGTTTGAAGCCACATCCTTCTCCTTGTTCAACTCCTGCATACGCTCCATAGCCTTGAGGCCCATAGGAGTGGCGGCATTGTCCAGCCCCAGCATATTGGCCGCAATGTTCATGAAAATATGGCCATAGGCGGGGTCATTCTTGGGCAGATCAGGGAAGAGACGTGAGAAAACGGGGCTGAGCCAGCGGGCAAAGGTATTTACCAGACCGCCTTTCTCACCAATCTTCATTATACCCAGCCAGAGTGACAGTACGCCGGTAAGCCCCAACGAAATCTCAAAACCAGTCTTGGCCGATGAGAACGTGGAGTCCATAATGTCCTGGAACACGCTGGCATCGCCCATGCAGAGCCGTATCACAGCCACTGCAAAAGCAATCAGAAAGAATGCAACCCAAATCCAGTTCAGTACCATACGCGCACGTATTATATCCGCGAAGATACTCAAAAAAGTACAAAAGGAACAAAAGGGAACAGTTCTGTTTTGTACTTTTTTATGTATCTTTGGTACACTAAATGTTAATGATATGAGGACAAAACTGTTTGTTGCCACAATGATGTTGTGTGCGCTGTGCGCTTGCTCCAAGAGTGAACCGGGTAAGGTTAAGGTTGAAGGCGGTTGGATACAGGGAACTGTTACTGACGGCCTGGCAATATACAAAGGTATTCCGTTTGCAGCACCTCCGGTAGGTGACCTGCGTTGGAAAGCTCCACAGCCCGTACAGAAATGGGAAGGCGTAAAGGATGCCACTCAGTTCGGCCCCGGCCCCATGCAGAGCGGCAATCCAAGTGATTACAGCGAGGACTGCCTCTACCTCAACGTGTGGAGCCCTGCCAAGAGCGCAAATGAGAAACTGCCTGTGCTCGTTTGGATTTACGGCGGCGGATTCTCAATGGGTAATACCGCTGACCCCAGCTATGACTGTGAAGCATTAGCCCGCAAAGGTGGCATCATAATGGCCAGCATCAACTACAGAGTAGGCCAGATGGGATTTTTCTCACACCCAGAACTGGATGCTGAGAGCCCCAGCCATACATCGGGAAACTACGGCCTGCTTGACCAAATAGCAGGACTGGAGTGGATTCAGCGTAACATAGCCAAATTTGGCGGTGATCCTGAGAAAGTAACCATATTCGGTGAGAGTGCAGGCGGCATATCGGTAAGCATGCTGTGCGCATCACCGCTGGCCAAGGGGTTGTTCCGCGGTGCAATATCAGAGAGCGGCGGTTCGTTCGGGCCCACCCGCCCGACAACATATCCCGGTGAGAACATGCAGACACTTGAGCAGGCTGAACAGGCTTGCCTGGCTGTGGCTCAAAGGCTCGGCGCCAAGAATCTGGATGAGCTGCGCAAGCTTGATGCCAAGACATTCCTGCCCATAGGTATGAGCGGAGGCGGCGCATGGCCTATTGTTGACGGCTACGTAATACCGGGTGACCAGTTTGAACTTTACACTCAGGGCAAGTACAATGATGTTGATGTTCTCATAGGTTATAATTCCGATGAGGGTGCAAGTTTCTCATTCGGTGGTCCCACCACCCCTGAATCACACCAGCGTGACGTGCAGGCCCGATACGGCAAGTTTGCCAATACCCTGCTTGAGGCATATCCCATGGAGAACGGACGCATCGGCAAGACCGCCCGTGACCTGATGCGTGATGCCGCATTCGGCTGGCATACCTGGAGCTGGGCCCGCCTTCAGAAACAGACCGGTCATTCTAAAGTATTCCTCTATTACTTTGACCAGCACCCCGATTATCCGGAAGGCAGCCCCCGTTACGGTAACGGTTCACCTCATGGCCAGGAAGTAGCATTTGTTTTCCAGCATATCGGCCCACGCTCTGACCAGCCGGAATCAGATGCCGCATTGTCAGATGCCATGGGAACCTACTGGCTCAACTTTGCCAAGTACGGCACACCCAATGCACCTGATTCAAACCTGCCAGAGTGGCCGGAGTTTGACAATGACAATCCACAAGTAATGGTTCTTACAGGTCCTGTTCCACACGTTGGCCCAGTACCGAGCGAAAGTTCCCTTAAAGTGCTGGACAAATACTTTGAGTGGCGCCGTACTCCTGAAGGCCGAGCTTGGGCAAAATAATACAATTGGGGACTGTCCCCAATTGTATTGAAGTTGGCAGAATGGACACAAGGATTACATTGAGACCGACTACAATTGACGATGCACGCTTCATTGCCGAAAACGTGCTGCGTGCACTGCATATTGATGAGGCCGATGAAGAGCATATTGAACATCTGGCTTCAATATGCAGGCGTGAGGATACGCTATACAGCTGGAGGAACGCAACCATTGCGCTCTATGATGGCGTACCCGCCGGCCTTATGGTTGCGTATGACGGAGCCCGATACCGGCAGATGCGTGACGTTACATTCCCGATGATACGCCGATATGTTGGTAATGATTACCATAACATGGATGATGAAGCCTGCGCCGGAGAATTCTATCTTGATTCACTTGCAGTTTTACCTGAGTACCGCCGTAAAGGCATAGCGTCTGCGCTGTTGCAGGAAATGTTCCGTCTGCGTGATGAAGCCGGAATACCTCTAGCCACCATAGCTGTTGACCCGGAAAACGATACCGCTTACCGTCTGTACTGCCAAAATGGCTTTCACCATGACGGTCAGGTCATGGTGTTTAAAACCACATACTGGCGTATGGTTTGCCCTAAATAAAAGATTGTTTATCTGTCACCGGCAGCCATTGCCATGACACGTGATTCAGGAGTTGCCGTACTGGAAATGTTATACACCTTGCTGTCAACGGCCTTAATACCGAGAGCCACAAGTTTAACATCACCCTTATCACGCTTGTTCACAAAACGAATCTCATGAACGTGATTATCGCCGGCACAGAAATTATAGCATGCAAACGCTACCTTACCCTCAACATCGGCGGTTACAGTTCCAAGAGAATAGGTGGGAAACTCCTTACCATCAGTAGGTGTTGCTACATAGTAAACATTGTAAGAAGCATTAGGAGTAAGTCCACCATTTATTGAATAGTTGAAAATAGGAGCGCAAACGCCGGGATTATCTGTATCAAGAGCTATGTATTTTGATTCATTGTCATACCAGCCAAAAACCTCATTGCATTTCTTGCGGAGAGTCTTGACGTTTGATGCAATGCAAACAGAATAGCCGCCACGTCTGTCTTCGTCACCAACCTGGAAGTTATCACAATCCTTGTCAACAAACATGGCAAATACACTTTCACACTCGCTTAAAGGATCATCAACATTGTTGAATTCATGCTTAGCCTTTACATAACGACCTTGGTCTCCCTTCCACTCATAAGTTGAGAGGGCACCGCTGAATTTTGCCTTAGTAGCACCTTTGGAAACTTCAGGAACAGTAAGGAATCCAGCCAAAAGTTTCTCAGGAGAAGTACCGCTTATGACAGCACGAACATAAAGCTTATCACCGGAATGAAGGGTATAATTGTTTTCTACTTCATCAGCAGAACTTTTCTTAAGGTTATCATTGAAACCGGCCCCAACAGTAACAAAAAAATTCTGTTGAGATGTAGCCTCATGAAGAGAGATTTCAGATTGTTCAAGATTTCTTCTCTCAACAACTTTACTGACGGAAGGGACTATTATTGATAGTAAGAATAGTGCTGCTACGACGATTAAGAATTGTCTCATTTCTCAAATTGGGCTTGGTTGGATTAAACAAAGTATAATGCCCCATGATTTGACTTACCCACATGATTATTCTGCAGGGACAAAAGGACTATGAATGAGCGACTGGTAATATTCACTGGTTGCTTTTTCATTTTAGAATAAATAGTCGAATCAAATTGTATAATTATTTAAGGGCTATGCTTCTAAAAAAATTAGAATCAATTAAAAGTTCTATTGTATCATTTTGTTAAAGCAAACAATTAATTGACCCTAATATTATTCGATTGCAAATATATTTTTTAGCCTTTAATAATCAATAGCATCGCATTGTAAAAAATGTTAAAAACCTAAACAAACCTCAAATACTGAGCCTCAACATATCACAGAAGCTTTTGCCAATCCAAACAAATAAATGTGCAATTCTGAATTAAATCTTATACATCTGTATATTTTCTGCATATTATTTTACACACACTCTCCTGCCACCCACTATCCCTATGACAAAGTCATCCGGAATGAAACCCCAGTAACGGGAATCTTTGGAGTCCAAGCTGTTATCACCCAACGTAAAATAATAGTCATGCAGGAATGTATGACTTGTCATATTATCATCAGGCCATGCTCCTGTCTCATACTGGATGACCGGACCGTATATGGCACGCCCTATTGAATCCAACTCTATCGTTACACCCTTAGCCGGAACATATAACGGGCCGAACTGTTTTATTGTCCACATGGGCCGCGTGAACGGCATTGTAGCCATGAATCTCTCCCGCCACAACACACTGTCAGGCGTATTCTTTAAGGCAAGCTGATTATCAAGAACTCCTATCGTACCCTGATAGTTGTTATTCCAGTTTATACCGTCTTTTATCCCTATGGAATCGCCTGGCGTACCCAGTACACGTTTGCAATAAACATAGTTTATCTTGAACTCTATCTCCGTCCACTTATCGTAGCCCAATGGATAATTGAAACATATCACATCACCCGGACGGATCTTCCTTACACCCGGCATACGGAAACATTTCAATGGAGCGTGATCCTCAAAGTTGAATGATGTATATATTCTGGCGCCAAACAGCATTTTGTTTACCCAAACCTTATCACCCGGCATCAGTGTAGGACTCATGGATTCCGTAGGGATACTAAACCTTTCTGTAATGAAAATACGCCTGCAGAAATGCGCTGCTGCAAACACCATTGCGTAAATGTAAACTTTAAGGCAGACAGAAAGAATCCTGTCCCACCTACTCTTTTTTAATGCTTTATTCATAGTATCCATCCTTTATTGAAACTAATTCCTTACGCAAGCGCTCTGTATTCTCTGACTCCACTTTTGCCTTGAAGTGTTCCACCTTTGCCGTCATATCCAGAAAACGGGCGGTATCACCCTCCGCATGATACATCTTGGCCAGAAGATAAAGCGGATACAGGCGATTGGGAACCATATAAAAAGCATGCCTGTAACAAGCTTCAGCCTCACTGAATTCAGCCTGAGCAACATGGTTGTTACCCATTATATTCCAGAACATTGGGTCACTGCTTATCCCTGTCCCTATTTTAAGAAAAGCATCACTTTTATGGTATTCACCGCTTCTGCTCATAGCCTGTCCTATTGAAAACAAAAGGTTATCATCATAAACCCCGTCTTCTACCAAATTCTGGTCTATCACAAATACCCTTTTTGCCCTGTTACTGCACAACAGTTCCATTCCGGCGCGGGGAGTGGCAATCTGCATTCGCTTGATATCATTCCTGACGATGTAATAATGAGGGATAAGTACCACTATCATCATCGCATAAAAAGCCATATTACCGACCTTATTACGGTTTCCGACTTTGACTGATGCCAGAAATACAACAAACAACATCAACAATATGGCAACATCAAACGGGTATGAGAAACAACTGAACACCGCGATTGAAATCAGAGGATAGCACCAACAGCTGCCATCTCTGTAAGAGCAGATAATGCCGGCAACAACCAGCCCTATCAACAGAACCATAGTTATCGGCCCCGCTTCAATTCCCATCTTGAGATACTCATTGAATGCATATGTAGGGCAGTCAGCAACCATGCGCAGATTCTCAGGCACATTATCTATGTTCAATCCGTCAGAACCGTTATCAAGATATTCAGCAAAGAAATCTGCCTGAGCTTTACCATATGCCGCTGAATAATTACCCAGACCCACTCCTTTAATCCCGTTCTCCTTCATTATGCGCAAACCTATTCTGGCCATAAGCATCCTTCCGTCTGCCGACGGTTTTTTAACAGCATAGGCCCCTGCGCCTATCAGAATGACAGACAGTGAAAGAAATACCCAATACTTTTTTATAAAGAAGACGACATACTCTTTCTTCATTGCCAAAAACATCATGCTGACAGCAAAGGATAGTAAAGAGGCACGACTCAATGTGCATACCATCAGAACGAAAGCAAGCGTTGCCAGTATTACAAAGAAGTATTTGACCACTCTCCAACTGACCTTACTGCCAATGGTTGTGAACAAGCATGAACAAACGGAAAGGAAGCAGGCAAACGGCCCTGAATTAGTGAATGAACCTACACAAATATCCTGCCCTTTTTTACTGCCCAAGTTCTCAATAAGCTGGGAGTAACCTAGTATAAGCTCCCATCCGCAGAATGCAACCAATGCAACAATCAGGGCAACAGATGTCCATTTCCTGCTCAATACAAACAGTATCCTGAACAGCCAATAGCACATTAAGAAAGGCTCAATCAGAATCACCGGATAACACCCCCCGGACACATGCGATGATGGCATTGCATATATCAAAGCGATACTCAGAAGAAGAACCAATCCGTCAATCCAGGAAAAACTTGCGCGACCTTTGCAGATAACTCTCATTTAGTTTTAAAATATCTATTGCAATCTTCCACAAAAATCTTACTAGATAAGAAACCAAATGTTTTTACAACTTCATGCTCATCAAGAAGAAAGCCATAATAAACCATACTATTGGGAATCCAATCGTTATTAATTCTAACAGAATCAGATTTGGTCGCCATAATCCGAAAAACAGATTTATAATGCTCATTTAACTCAACTTCTTCTGTTTCGTTTATATGAATAATCAATAAAGGATGAATATCAGGAAAAGAATCTACCAACAAACAATACAATGGAAATAGAGTTTTTTCCATACAAGATGAACAAGTATGGTTTTCTACGTATAAAAGTATTCCATCATCAGTCTGATTCAATTCATTCTTGACATTTTCAGATAATTCTAATTTCTTGCCTATGGGATCGATTACAATTGGTTTTGATTCTATTTTTTGTTTACATGACAAAAAGAACACAAACAGGAGATTACACAATACTACAACATATTTTCTTTTGGGATTTGCCATAAATCATCTTTCAATTTAAAATAAAGCAATATCGGATTATCGAATGATTGTTTCTTTAATGAATTAATTATTTCAAGCCCAATACCTGATAACTCTTTCTCACTATCTAAAATGGATTCAGATGGGCCCTCTACTATACAAATGTTCCAACCTTCACTAACACAATATGGAATAACAGATAGTGATAATCCGGGTATTTTAATACTATAAGATTTTGATTGACTATCTGCAACTATTGTAAATATTACCTGTAAATCCTTCCCATCACCATTGGCACGCCAAAAAGCATAGTGAGTACTATCAATGGGTATTGAGAAACAACCCCCTAAGCAATATTCCTTCTCAAATAATTCTGATATTTTTTCAAATAATTGAATTGTTTTTCTCTCATCTATTTCAAAAAAATCCCGACTTAGATTCAGAATCCCATAATGAAATTCATTCGTTCTTTCCAGGCCTTCCTTGTTATATTTGTAAATAGCATTATCATAACCTGGCACAACAATATACAATTCATCATTGTAATACGAGAAACTCTCATTACCCATACTTACAGAACTAAGATAATCTAGAGACAATAGTAGTTTATAGTTTCTCGTGATAGGATTTATCTCATAAACTCCATTCTTTTTAGGAGAATCTATACTTTCGGTATGACAAATTGCTATTATATTCCCATTGGCATAAGTCATAGTTGTTACGCATAATTCGCATTCAAAAGAGTTTATAAAAGAAAATGAAGGAACACTATAACATAAAATCTTTGATTGACCAGCAGAAGCAACATACAGAATACTATCTCTTTCAGAATAAGCAAAACCAGATATAGATTGATATTCTCCTCTACCACGACCAAAAGCATCCAATTTTGATATAATTGAATCATTTCGCATGTAATAGATTATTTTATCATCATCACTTTCCAAAAAATATTGTTTGTCGACTGTCTGAACAGAAAAAAGAGGAGATAAAGGGTACTCACTTTTTATGGGTTTTACAATAAAAGTATCTATACATTCATCCATTATAATATCCTCGATGTTATAGTCTATCTCCAAAGAGTTTTCATTGTGTCTTTCTTGATTACAGGACACAGTTAATACCAGAAAAAAGATTTGTATCAAACGTTTCATATTAATTATGTATGAAGAAGGTGCTTTGCTCCTATAATAGAGCAAAAGCACCTTCAGTTTTTAATTACCTTTTTTATTAATATAAGACACTACAACATCTTTTGCTGCCGAAATAACCCACTCTGTTATTTGATTAGCCCATGATGAGTTTTCGCTCTGCTCGCTTGTTGTTTGATTTCCGAGATCAATTAAACAGCCAGCTCCACCATCCTTGCATGTATTAATTGTTTGTCCCCATCTGGTTTTATTAACACCATGTTTTACCAACAATTTATTATTTGAATGAAAAATGATGTAATCCTCTGTTTCTGTGTATTCGATTGTACCTCCTTCACCGGTACTGGAGAGAGCCTCGATATCATTTTCACTCAGAGCGTTGATATAAGATGATTTGTTAGCGTAAAAAGCTGCACCAACAGATAACATGGCTACTGAAGCCAGAACAATAAGTTTTTTTTTCATAATTAAATTTTAAAAATTAAATAGTTAATAATTAGTTGTTTAGATGGTATTTAGATATTATAACCTTTATACTTTTATCTTTATGGAAAACAATAGAAAAGGAGTCTATTGAGGATGTTCTGCCGGTTTCTGAAACCTTAGAACATTCATTTGAGTAGGGATGAAGATCTTTGCTGTGTTCACGATTAAGATTAAACTTTTGACCTGAATTGGAAAAGGATGGCAACATGGTACTTAGCAAGGGTAGAGCTGTCTTTATCCCTTTTCTTTTCCAAACCTTATTATATTCTCTCTGTTTTTCAATCATTATTTAAAACAATTACATTTTACTTTTTTTCCAACCGTCCGATTCAGGACCTGCGCTAACTGAAGAGCGGTCCTGATCGGTACGGATGGCCGAAACCTTGAAGATTTACTTATTCCTCATGGTACCGGATGTGTTTTCCATAGGAACCATCATTACACATGAAAGAAAGATTTTACCATAATAACCAAACTAACTCTCATTTGAAGAAAAAGAAAAAACAAAACCCCGATCGGGCTGGTATAAGCCGGCCGACCAGGGACAATATTCCGAATTACGTCTATTACTCCCACAGGAAAGAATTGCAAACAAGTTATCCATAAGGACCAAAATAATTAAATAACCAAGTATTAGTTTATCATTGCCCAACAAAAAAAGCCACACCTTAGAACGGTTTTCCGTATCTAAGCATGTGACCTCAAATTTTGTTTTGCGTGACAAATATATGGCATGGAATTTTTCTGTGCAACACTTTTATTGGTTTTTTTCAAAAAAATATCAATAAAGGCCTATTCGGCGGGTTCAAATTATAAAACTTAGTCCTTATCTTTGGGAAACAATAGAGAAAACGCTTACGTAAATAATATGAAGAAACTTCTATTTCTCCTGGCGATAACCGCCACCCTGACCTGCTGTTCAAACAAGAGCAACTACACTCTTAGCGGTACATTTGATGATTTTAACGGACAAACCGTCTGGCTGATAAGCTCCAATGAGCCTATTGACTCCGTGCAGACCTCTGACGGAAGTTTTATGTTTACAGGTAAAGCTTCTGTCCCGTCAATAGCATACGTGGCCGATGCGCGTTCTGCGCGTGAAGCAAAGCAAAGATGCATGTTCTTTCTGGAGCCGGGCACACTCACTATGGAGAAGAATTCCGATGAAGGAACACAATACGTAGTACATGGCACTAAAAGCAACGATCTGCTGGCCGGTTATGATGCGATTGAAGATGAACTGGAGGAGTACTACAAGCAAAACCAGGATAAAGAAGGTATTGATGACGAAATTGAGAAACGTTACAATGAGATACTTTCTAAACAGGTTAAGGACAACCTGGACAATATGTATGGTCTGTACTGCCTGAGTGACCTGTCATACATGCAGAGCCCTGAGTTAACCAGAGCGTTACTTTCAACCTTTTCAAAAGAAATGTGCAAAACCAAGCTGTGGAACACCATTGATGAGCGCAACATAAAGATGCTGGCCACCACACCCGGCAAGCAGTATATGGAATTCAGCCAGACTGATGCCAACGGAATCATAATCAGTTCAAAGGATGTTTTGGCCGATCCCGCCAACAAGTATGTGCTCATTGACTTCTGGGCATCATGGTGCGGTCCCTGCATGCGTGAGGTTCCGTATCTTACTGAGACTTATGCCAAGTACAAGGATAAGGGTTTCCAGATTCTGGGCGTTTCACTTGACCGCACGCGCGATGCATGGCTTGCAGCCATTGAGCGCAACGGCATGAACTGGATTCACGTGAGTGACCTAAAGTACTGGGAGAATGAGGTGGCCCGCCAGTACGGCGTGAACTCGATTCCCGCAAATTTCCTGGTTGACTGCAGCAACGGCCAGATCATCGCCACCGGCCTGCGCGGCAATAAGCTTGAACAGAAAATAGCTGAACTCTTAGACTGATCATATGGCAGGCAGCAAGATGGCCACGTTGGCCAAGGATACGGCCATTTATGGCATTAGCAGCATTGTGGGCAGGTTCATCAACTATCTGCTCACTCCTTTGTATACCAACGTTCTCAAAGCTCAGGGCGGAGAATACGGAGCTATTACAAAGATGTATGCATACACGGCATTGTGCCTTGTCCTGCTTACTTTCGGCATGGAGACCACAATGTTCCGTTTTGCCAACAAGGAGGGTCAGAAACCTGCCCGGGTATTCTCTACCGCACTGATATCGGTTGGAATATTATCCGTTTTGTTTGCTGCCGTCTGTATAATGAACAGATATCAGATATGCGCATTCCTGAATTACCCTGACCACCCAGAATATGTCACAGCTCTCTCACTTGTAGTGGCCATTGACTCTTTCCAGGCTATAGTTTTCTCTTACCTCAGGTTCCTTAAGCGTCCCATCAAGTTTGCCGCCCTCAAGCTTACCAACATATTCATGACCATAGTCCTTAACCTCATTGTCATACTGTGGTTCAAGGAAATCTACCAGGATTATCCTACCTTGCTTGGATGGTATAATCCCAATCATGTAATCAGATACGTATTCTATATCAACCTGTTCTGCTCGGCAAGCATAACCATAGGTCTGCTGCCCGAGATATTCCAGATAAAGAACGGATTTGATACCAAGCTGTTCCGTCAGATGCTCTCATACACCTGGCCCATACTGATTCTGGGACTTGCGGGCATACTTAACCAGGTGGCCGATAAGATATGCTTTACCAAAATAATCACCGGCGATGAAGGTGAGCGCCTGCTGGGTATTTACGGAAGCGCCGTAAAGGTTGCCATGATCATGTCCATGCTTACCCAAGCATTCCGATACGCATACGAGCCGCTTGTGTTCAGTACCGCCGCACATGACCGTGAGGGGCAGAACAAGGTCTATGCCGATGCCATGAAGTTTTTTATAATATTTGCGTTGCTTGCATTCTTAGCGGTTATGTTCTATCTGGATATTCTCAAGTTCATAATAGGCCGAACCTACTGGGAGGGACTTAAAGTTGTACCTATAGTCATGATGGCCGAGATATTCATGGGAGTCTACTTCAACCTCTCATTCTGGTACAAGCTGATTGACCAGACATGGTGGGGCGCCATATTCTCATTCATAGGCTGTGCAGTACTTTTGGTCATCAACTTCATCTTTGTACCCAAATACGGCTACATGGCCTGCGCCTGGGGCGGATTTGCCGGCTACGGCGTTTGCATGATACTCTCTTACTTTGTGGGACAGAAAAAGAGTCCCATCAAGTATCCTTTAGGTGAGATTGGTCTGTATGTGCTGCTGGCTGCAGTGCTCTACGTGATTTACCTCTATGTTGACAGCAAGTCACTGCCTCTGTGGCTGTCACTCTCTATCAACACCGTGCTTATATGCATCTATCTAGCCTATATCATAAAGAAAGACCTTCCGCTTAAGTCACTGCCCGTTATAGGCAAATACTTCAAATAAAAAAGGCGTCAGATTGACGCCTTTTTTATTTAGAGTGCTGCGCGGATATCGGCCGCAATCTGTTGGAATTCCTCTGGAGTGAGTTTGAGTTTGGGATTGCTGAACAGCATATCCTTCTCTGACTGCATGGGGATAAGGTGGATGTGTGCGTGAGGCACCTCAAGGCCCAGAACGGCCTCACCTACCTTGATGCAGTTGAATACTTTCTTCTGAGCTGCTGCAATCTTTTTGGCAAAGAGTTGCAAGTCACAGAGTTCCTGGTCTGTAAGGTCAAACAGATAGTCAACCTCACGCTTGGGTATGCAGAGCACGTGCCCCTTTACAAGCGGGTTGATATCAAGAAATGCAAAACAGTTCTCAGTCTCAGCTATCTTGTAGCAGGGAATCTCACCTGCAATTATTCTTGAAAAAATTGTCATAGCGATATCTCCAGAATCTCAAAACCTATCTTACCGCTGGGGATGGTTATCTCAACGGTCTCACCAACCTTGTGACCCAGAAGACCCTTAGCTATAGGAGTATTGCTTGAAATCTTACCGGCCTTGAGGTCTGCCTCGCTCTCAGGAACGATTGAATAGACCACGGTGGCACCGTTCTTGGTATTACGCATCTTAACCTTGGTAAGAATCTGTACGGTTGATGTGTCTATCTTTTTCTCATCAATGATCTTGGCATCGGCAATCTGAGCCTTAAGCTGTGCAATTTTGGCCTCAAGCATACCCTGTGCCTCCTTGGCTGCATCATACTCAGCATTCTCTGACAAGTCACCCTTATCACGTGCCTCAGCAATCTGCTGGATAATCTCCGGGCGGCGAACACCCTCCAGGTACTGTAATTCGGCTACCAGTTTCTTGTAGCCCTCTTCTGACATATATGCCATAATATCAATAATTTATCAGTTACTAATCAATTTATTGACATGAGTAAAAAAGAATTCCAACAATCCAGTTCAGATGTTGGAACCCATTTTTTATGTTTCACGTTCTACTGCAAAGATAGTTTTATTTTCAGACTATCCCAACAAAAAACGGAAAAATCAACTTTTTACTTTTCTCAGTCTAACAACTTGGCTATCTTAGCGTCCAGCTCATCTGTCTCTTCAGGACGGTCCGTGATGTTTCCGTCACGGTCTATCAGGAATACGGCAGGAAGCTGTGTTACATTATAAGACTTAAGATATGAAGAATAAATGCTCTCCTCATCATACACGCATACCCACGGCAGGTTAGGAGCAGTATTCGTCCAGAAACTCTCATCACTGTCAACTGATACCTGATATATCTCAAAGCCCTGATCAGCGTACTTGTCATAGAGACCTCTAAGTATCATGTTGTAGCTGGCAGAGAAGTCAGTCTTATAAGCAGTGAAATCAAGCAGCACCACTTTTCCCTTGAGGTCGCTGAGCTTACGTGTCTTACCTTTGCAGTCAGGGAGCTCTATCTCAATGAGACCCGTCTCCACAATCATATTCTCAAACTGCTGGATGGTCTCTTCAGATACGTTGTTTCTGGAAGGCGATGTCTTGGCCATACCTTTGAGAGCCACGTTATGCAGATGTGTGGTACGTACTGCATCCGGATATAGCATATCCATCTGGGTAGCAACAGCTGCATAGCACTTGGCATCCTGACGGTCAGACTGCGGGCTGAAAAGTGTCTGGCCGTTGATGCTCAGGAACAGTGCATAGTATGCACACGGTGAACCGGGAGCAGGATAAATGAAATCTGTAGTGATATCTGATTTGAACACATCAACCATTTCCAGAATCTCATTCTGCAGTGCCACAGGATCAGGAGACCTGTACTGCGAACTTACGCGGCGCAGATCCTGAAGCAACCCCATCTGACGCATAACCAGATCTTTCAACTTGGAACAGTTCTCAGAACCTTCAACCATATATGCAATCTGCATTACCGGCAGACTGGCCTTAACGGTAACCGTCTCAGTAGAATCAATAACCAGGTTGACAACCTTATTGTCTATGCGAAGACGATAGAAATCAAAACAGCCATCGGGAGCAACCGGATTGAACTTGAACTCACCTTCAGCATCCAACTTGACGGAGTCTATAACTTCAACCCTGTCAAGTGCCAGATGATCAAGATAGAGTGTCTTGCCGTCTGCCTCAACGATCTGACCATTCAAAGTAAACCTGTCAACTTGGGGTTGACAGGCTACTGTTAATGCAGTCAGAATAACTAATGCGAGATTACTTCTCTTCATTGTTTTCACTATTCTCCTGCTGGTCATTCCTGTGGTTGTCGTGGTGGTGACGAGGGCCACGGTCCTGACGGGGACCTCTGTCCTGACGGGGACCTCTGTCCTGACGCTCACCGCGGTCCTGACGGGGCTGGCGTGCGGGACGCTCTTCATAACCCTCAGGCTTCTCGATGAGAGCACGACGTGACAGCTTGAACTTACCGGTTTTGGGATCGATGTCTATCAGCTTGACCTGAATCTTGTCACCCTCCTTGATGCCGGTCTCCTCAATGGTCTCATAACGCTTCCAGTCTATCTCACTGATGTGAAGCAGACCGTCCTTGCCGGGCAGGAACTCAACGAACAGACCGTAAGGCATTACGCTGCGTACGGTTCCCTCATAGGTCTCACCTACCTCAGGAATAGCTACGATTGCACGGATCTTGGCCAGAGCAGCCTCGATACTGTCGCGGTTAGAAGCGGCAACCTCAATCTTGCCTACGCCGTCAACCTCATCAATGCTGATGCTTGCACCGGTCTCCTCCTGCATGCCCTGGATAATCTTTCCGCCCGGGCCAATGACTGCACCGATAAACTCCTTAGGAATGGTAAGGGTCTCAATGCGAGGAGCATGGGGCTTAAGATCTGCACGGGGCTCAGCGATGGTATCGGTAATCTTGCTGAGGATATACTCACGTCCGGCCTTGGCCTGAGCCAAAGCTTTCTCAAGAATCTCATATGAAAGACCGTCACACTTGATATCCATCTGTGTTGCGGTAAGACCCT
>JAGBPB010000013.1 GCA_017633615.1 Bacteroidaceae bacterium
AGCTGATGGAGCGTACCATCATCATAGCCAACACATCAAACATGCCGGTTGCTGCCCGTGAGGCATCTGTATATACCGCAATGGCTATTTCAGAGTATTACCGTTCAATGGGTCTGAGAGTACTGCTTATGGCTGACTCCACTTCACGTTGGGCACAGGCTCTGCGTGAGATGTCAAACCGTATGGAGGAGCTGCCCGGTCCGGATGCTTTCCCGATGGATATCTCATCAATCATCGCAAACTTCTACGGACGTGCAGGTTACGTATATCTCAAGAACGGCCAGCCGGGTTCAATTACCTTTATAGGTACCGTATCACCTGCGGGTGGTAACCTCAAGGAGCCGGTAACTGAGAATACCAAGAAGGTGGCACGATGCTTCTACGCCCTGGAGCAGGAGCGTGCCGACCGCAAGCGTTACCCGGCCATCAACCCGATTGACTCTTATTCCAAATATCTGGATTATCCGGAGTTTGACAAGTATATCACCGGCCGCATTGACAGCGAGTGGATTGCTAAGGTAAACGAGCTTAAGACACGTCTGTTGCGCGGTAAGGAGATATCGGAACAGATCAACATTCTGGGTGATGACGGTGTACCTGTTGATTATCACGTAACATTCTGGAAATCAGAACTTATTGACTTCATAGTCCTGCAACAGGATGCGTTCGATGAGATTGATGCCGTGACCCCGATGGAGCGTCAGGTGACAATCGTGGACCGCGTGATAGACATTTGCCGCTCGGAGTTCAAGTTTGATACATTCCTTGAGGTTATCGATTACTTCAAGAAGGTTATCAACCTGTGCAAGCAGATGAACTACCAGCCGTTTGAGTCAGAGAAGTATTTTGAATACGGCAAGCAACTTGAAGAGTTGCTGGCTGAACGTAGAACCGCATAACCCCCGGCAACTATGACAACAAAGGCATTCCAAAAGATTTATACCAAGATCAGCCAGATTACAAAGGCTACATGCTCGCTCAAGGCTGAGGGTGTGGGTTACGACGAACTGGCCGTTATTGACGGCCGTCTGGCCCAGGTGGTTAAGATTGTGGGTAATGAGGTTACCCTGCAGGTGTTTGAGGGTACCGGCGGTATTCCTACCAACGCCGAGGTCGTGTTCATGGGCAAGGCTCCTACACTTAAGGTTAGTGACAGCCTTAGTGGCCGATTCTTCAACGCATACGGTGATCCTATTGACGGCGGTCCTGCCGTTGAGGGTACCGAGGTTGAGATTGGCGGTCCTTCTGTGAACCCCGTACGCCGTAAACAGCCGTCCGAGCTGATTGCCACCGGTATCGCGGGCATCGACCTTAACAATACATTGGTATCAGGACAGAAGATTCCGTTCTTTGCTGATCCTGACCAGCCGTTCAACCAGGTTATGGCTACCGTAGCAATGCGCGCCAAGGCCGATAAGATTATCCTAGGCGGTATGGGTATGACCAATGATGACTATCTCTACTTTAAGAACGTGTTCTCTAACGCGGGTGCCATGGACCGTATCATAGGTTTCATGAATACCACCGAGGACCCTGCAGTAGAGCGTCTGCTGGTACCTGACATGGCTCTGACTGCTGCCGAGTATTTTGCTGTACAGAAGGATGAGAAGGTGCTGGTTCTTTTGAGCGATATGACATCGTATGCTGATGCATTGGCAATTGTATCGAACCGTATGGACCAGATTCCTTCTAAGGACTCTATGCCTGGTTCACTGTACTCTGACCTTGCCAAGATTTATGAGAAGGCCGTGCAGTTCCCATCGGGCGGTTCTATTACAATTATTGCCGTTACTACTTTGAGCGGTGGTGATATTACTCACGCCGTTCCTGATAACACCGGTTATATCACCGAGGGTCAGCTGTTCCTGCGCCGCGACAGTGACATAGGTAAGGTTATTGTTGACCCGTTCCGCTCGCTGTCTCGTCTTAAGCAGTTGGTTAACGGTAAGAAGACACGTGCCGACCATCCGCAGGTTATGAACGCTGCCGTGCGTCTGTATGCTGATGCATCGAACGCAAAGACAAAGGTTGAGAACGGTTTTGATTTGACTGACTATGATCAGCGTGCCCTTGACTTTGCTCATGATTACAGCGAGAAGTTGCTGGCAATTGATGTGAACCTGGATACCACCGAGATGCTGGATGTTACCTGGGGCCTGTTTGCCAAGTACTTCAAGCCCGATGAGGTTAACATCAAGGCTGCTCTTGTAGAGCAATACTGGCCAAAATAGTACAAAAGGGGACAGACCCCAATTGTATCATTTTTAAGAGATATGGCGATTAAGTTCCAATATAACAAGACTTCACTTCAGATGCTGGAGAAGCAGCTGAAAGTGCGTAAGCGTACCTTACCTATTATTAAGAGTAAGGAGAGTGCGCTGCGCATGGAGGTCAAGAAATGCAAGGACGATCTGGTCCGGCTGGAACGTGAACTGGAGGAGGGCATCGGCCGATATGACTCCATGTTTGAGCTTTGGAACGAGTTCAACCCCAATCTGGTGAGCGTGAAGGATGTTCACCTGACCGTGCGCAAGATTGCCGGAACACGTATTCCGGTGCTTGACGAGGTTGAGTTCTATGTTGCTCCGTTCAGCCTGTTCAGTCAGCCCAAATGGTACTATGACGGCATCAACATACTGCAGGGACTGGCCCATGACGCTATTCTGGTGGAGTTTACAACCGCCAAACTGGCGCTGCTGGAGAAAGCCCGCAAAAAGACCACCCAGAAGGTGAATCTGTTTGAGAAGGTTCAGATTCCGGGTTATGAGGATGCCATACGTAAGATAAAACGCTTCATGGAGGATGAGGAGAACCTCAGCAAATCAAGTCAGAAGATTCTGAAATCTCTGCTTGAACGTCGTGAAGCGGCTAAAGAAGAGGAGGCTGAGGCATGATTACAAGAATGAAAAAACTCACCTTCCTGATTCATAACGGGGAGTATGAAGGGTTCCTGGAGCATCTGCGCTCTCTGGGCGTGGTTCACGTGATCCAGAAACAGCAGGGTGCTATCCAAGATTCTGCCCTTCAGGACGATATAAATCTTCTGGCTCGCTATAAGAGTGCCATGAAGGTGCTGGAGCCTCTTTTGGGTCAGCAGATTGCCGCTCCGGAGAGTCCGGCAAATCATTTTGTCTTTGATACTGCCGATAAGGTTATAGAGCGTTTCGATATCCTGGAGGCCGAGAAGCTTGTCCAGGAACAGACTCTGCAACTGCTTGAGCGTGACCGCGCACAACTGCTGCCTTGGGGTGATTTTGAGCCCGCAGCACTGGAGCGTCTGGCTGGAGCTGGCTACAAGATCCGCCTCTACACATGCCCGCTGCGCGCATTCCAGGAGGAGTGGGTGGCCAAGTACAGCGTTGTTGAGATTGATAGCGACAAGCAGAAGATCAACTTTGCAACCGTTACGCATACTGACGTTGTGCCCGATATCGATGCTGAACTGGTTAATCTGCCCGCGATGTCGTTATCGGCCGTAGAGAAAGATATTGCAAAGACCAAGGCAATAATCGAAGCCAATCCCGGTAAACTGGCACAGCTTGCCGCTGTGGGCGTTCCCGTGCTGAATGAGGGTATCAAGAATCTTGAGAACCGGATTAATTTCAGCAGCGTGAAACTTACCGGTGAGCGTCTGGCTGCCGACAGTCTGGTGCTGCTTGAGGGCTGGGCTCCCGCCGCTGATGTTGATGAGATTAGCCGTCAGATGGATGTCAAGGGCGTATTCTTTGACGTCGAGGATCCTGAGCCGGGCGATGATATTCCCATTAAGCTCAAGAACAACCGTTTTGCGCGTCTGTTTGAGCCGCTTACCGAGATGTATTCGCTGCCCAACTACAGCGAGCTTGATCCTACAGCAGCCTTTGCACCGTTCTTCATGCTGTTCTTCGGCCTTTGCATGGGCGACGGCGGTTACGGTCTGATCATCTTCCTGGCTTGCACATTTGCCAAGAAGAAACTGCCGGCTCTGAAGGATTTCATGGCGCTGGGCCAGTGGCTGGGCATATCGACCATTATCGTAGGCCTGCTCACGGGTATGGTATTCGGTATCTCACTCGATACTGTTGCTTGGCCGTGGCTGGCTGGCGTCAAGGATAAGTTCATTACCGATAACAACTACAACGTAATGGGTTACAGCCCCATGATGGTGGTTGCAGTCTGCGTAGGTATCCTGCAGATACTGTTCGGTATGGGATTCAAGATTGTACGCATAACCATTCAGTTGGGCCTTAAGTACGCTCTGAGCGAGATTGGCTGGCTGGTATTGCTTCTGGATATGATAGTGATGCTGCTGCTCAAGTTCGCAGGAGTTGATATGCCACAGTTTGCAACGAACACTATTTACGGCATTGCCTGCGCATGCGGCGTGCTGATACTGTTCTTCAACAGCCCGGGCAAGAATCCGTTCCTGAATCTGGGATCGGGCCTGTGGGGTACGTACAACATGGTCAGCGGCCTGCTGGGCGATGTGCTGTCATACATCCGTCTGTTCGCACTTGGACTGGCCGGCGGTATTCTGGGCGGCGTGTTCAATCAGTTGGCATTCCAGGCCGGTGGTGCTCTGCCCGTATGGGTAGGGTGGTTGCCGACAGCCTTGATCCTGTTGCTTGGTCATGGCCTGAACCTGTTCCTGTGCATAATCAGTGCTTTGGTACATCCTATAAGACTTACGTTTGTGGAGTTCTTCAAGAACGCAGGTTTTGAGGGTGGTGGAAAGGCTTATAAACCGTTTTCAAAGAAATAACGATAACAATTAAATAATTACTACAATGAATTCAACTGTTCTGTTAGCCTATATCGGTATAGGTGTAATGATCGCCCTCTCGGGCTTAGGTAGTGTGTATGGCCTTACCATCTGCGGTAACGCTGCAATCGGTGGCCTTAAGAAGCGTCCTGAGGCACTGGGTACATTCCTGCTGCTGTCAGCAATGCCCTCAACTCAGGGTATCTACGGTTTTGTATGCTATTTCATTATCCGTGGTCACGTTGTTGACGATATGACCGCCCTGCAGGCTGCTGCCGTATTCGGCTCATCAATTGCCGTAGGTATTGTCTGCTTGCTCTCTGGCGTTCGTCAGGGTCAGGTTTGCGCCAACGGTATCGCTGCCACCGCCAGCGGCAACAACGTAACTGCCGGCACCATGGTTATGGCTGCTTTCCCGGAGTTCTACGCTATCCTTTCAGCTCTGTCACTGATCCTTATCAGCGGCACACTTTGATTTTGGCGATCTTGCCAACGTTGGCGCGTTTTGCCAACGTGTCCCGTATCGAACCCCTCCACACGCGTTGTAGAGGGGTTCGTTCCGTTACACACCCTCCAAATGAACGTGTGTCCCGCGCCAACCCGCGAGAGAACGTATTCTCGGTCGGGTGAGCGCGGGACACTTTGGCGGTTGGTTATCGGATTACGCCGGATCCAAGCATTTCGTCGTTGGGGTCATACCAGACTGCGAACTGGCCGGGGGTGATGCCGCGCTGGGGCTCGTCAAAGATGATATACAGGGCCTGTGCGCGCTTAATGAGCCAGGCATCCTGCAACGGCTGGCGGTAACGTATGCGCACGCGGTAACGGCGTATCTCACCGTCCTGCATCTGCAAATCCGGACGAATCCAATGAATCTCATTGGTTCCGATGCTCAGACAGCTGCGTGAAAGACCGGGGTGAGTGTGGCCCTCGCCTGCATAGACGGTATTATTCTCAATGTCTGTTGCAATCACGAACAGCGAATCATCATGTCCGCCCACATTCAGACCGTGACGCTGGCCGATGGTAAAGAACTGCGCACCGTCATGCGTGCCTATTATCTTACCCCACGGATTGGCCTTGAAGCGTGTTTTCTTTATGTGTTTGCGGCCCGAGCGATAGGTCTCGGTTATGAATTTGATAGAATCGTATCGATATGGTGTTGCCAGACGCTCCAGAACATCATCGCTTAACTGAGCCATCTTTTCCGGGGCGTAATTGTTGGAACTGAGCGTATCTGTGCACTTGTCCTCGCTGATGTATCCCGTAACCATATTGGCTTTGGTGCCATCGGCCGTAATACTGTCCAGAGTCTCCTGCTGGAACTTGAAATGAGGATTGTTGGTATAAAAATCAGGGTAAACCTCGACGATATTACCCTCCACGCTCTTGAGTTTCTGCTTGAGGAACTCCGGCAAATCCACCTTGCCTACAAAGCAAATACCCTGAGAGTCCTTTTTAGTGGCCGATGGCAAACCGGCCTCAGCAGCAATCTGGCGAACCTCTTTCTTGAGCAAATGGCCAATGGGGAACAGTGCGCGTGAAAGTTGCTCCTGGTTAAGCTGGCACAGGAAATAACTCTGGTCCTTGCCAGGGTCAACGCCCTCATATATGCGGTACATGGGCTTGCCGTCCGGGCCGTCAATCTGATCCTTGCGACAGTAGTGTCCCGTTGCGACCATATCGGCCCCCAGTTTAAGGGCGGCGTCCAGAAATGCATCGAACTTTATCTCGCGGTTGCACAAGACATCGGGGTTTGGGGTTCGGCCCTGCTCATATTCAGAGAACATGTAGTCTACCACACGCTTGCGATACTCGTCGCTCAGGTCAACAAAATGGAACGGAATGCCTATCTTCTTGGCAACCATCTCGGCCACCAACCGATCCTCCTCCCATTCGCAGTCCCCGTGCAGAGTACCCTCAGTGTCATGCCAGTTCTGCATGAACATGGCAAACACATCAAACCCCTGCTGCTTAAGCAACAAAGCCGCCACGCTGGAGTCCACTCCCCCCGAAAGACCTACACAAATCTTCATGCCACAAAAATAGGTATTATGCTCCACAAAAAAAAGGCCGCCATCGGCGACCTTTGTGCATGTGGAGCATACGAGTCCAATTTTCCGTAATACATTGGAAGAAAATCGGCCCCACAAGTATGCCATAGTGGATTTTTCGGAAAGATAAATTCCGTTAAATTCCTATGATTTTTGTATTATTCAGTATCGATTCTGCACAATATCGTATTAGTTAGTGTGCTATTTCTGTAAAATATCGCATTCCTATAAAAATGTTTTCTGTAAAATATCGCATTTTACTGCATACTTTTCGTATCTTTGCAAGAGTAAAATGCAGTGACTATGATAGACAAAAGGGTACTGGAATTAATCCTCACAGACCAGCAGGAGGAGCTTGAAGAGAGGGCTGACGAGGCATTATGCCCCAGACGTGAAGAGGTTTTGGTTGACACAAAGAGTTCACAAGCACAAGTTATTATAGGTGTAAGGCGTAGTGGAAAGTCCACGCTCTGCTATCAGGCACTACATGGCAAGGGGTTGAAGTTCGCGTACGTTGACTTTGACGATGAGCGTCTAGTGAAGCTTGAATCGGACCAATTGAACGATGTACTGGAGATACTGTATAAGATATACGGTGATTTTGATTATCTGTTCCTGGATGAGATACAGAATGTGGAGGGTTGGCATCTGTTTGTAAACAGGATACTCCGCAAGAAGATGCACGTAATAATAACCGGATCAAATGCCAAGCTGTTAAGCAGTGATCTGGCAACACATCTAACGGGGCGTAACAAGGAGATTGCGCTCTTTCCTTTCTCTTTTAAGGAGTTCTGCATAATGAAGAGTGTTGACACCCAGAGACGTACTACTAAGGCCGAAGGATTTCGCCGTGCCGCATTTGACGAGTACCTGAAACAGGGCGCGTTCCCTGAGTTACTGAGTATAGAGGACAAAAAGAGTTACGTGAGCAGTCTGGTAGAGAACATACTGAAGCGTGATATTGAGCAGCGCTACAAGATAACATACAAGGCTGCCTTTGAAAATATGGCCCACCATCTGCTAAACGTTTCGCCCACAATAGTTGTTACCACAGATCTGGCTGGGCAGTTCCACTTCAGGTCTGAGCATACTGCCAAGAACTATGTGAAATATCTTAAGGAGGCTTACATGCTTATAGGCATACAGAAATATTCACAGAAGAGCAAGGTTCGTTCAGTTCAGGAGAAGGTGTATGCAGTTGATGTGGCTATGATGGACCAGAGAGAGAACGCGTTTGCAGGAGATAATCTTGGTTACCGCCTTGAGACCATAGTTGCCATACATCTGATAAGAAAGTGCAAAATAGAAGGACTGGATGTATATTACTTAAATGACAGATCTGGCGAGTGCGATTTTTTGGTTTGTAAGGGCAATAAGGTAGTACAGGCTATACAGGTGTCATACGATATATCGGCCGATAAAACCCGCAAACGTGAGATAAACGGCCTGCTACTGGCCGCTAGACAGACCAAATGCGATGATCTGTTATTGCTGACCGATCACGAGAGTGGTGAGATAGAGCAAGACGGACGCAAGATGAAAATCCAGCCTGTCTATGAATGGACTACAGAGTTGGAAATATAATCAATAACGTCAGGAACAAATGTATTGGGGCGAACCCGGAGGGTGAGAGCGGTCCCGGAGGGCCGCCAAGCTCACGGAGTGAGCGCTTTCGCGTTAGCGAAATAAAAAAAGGTACACGTCTCGTGTGCTCCACAAATAAAGGGCCGCAAATGCGACCCTTTATTTGTGGAGCATACGAGACTCGAACTCGTCACCTCTTGACTGCCAGTCAAACGCTCTAGCCAGATGAGCTAATGCCCCGATTCCGTAGAATTCGGACGCAAAGGTAACAATAAGGATTGAATTATTGCTATCTTCGCAGAAGAAAAAATAATGAAATGATCAAGCCCGTAGTTGAGAAAATCATTTTAGGCATAGACCCCGGCACAAACGTGATGGGCTATGGCATAATCAAGGTTGAGGGCACCAAGCCGTCTATCGTGACTATGGGTGTGATTGATATGCACAAGGAGACTGATATGTACCTCAAACTGGGGCATATATTCCAGCGTGTAAACAGCATCATTGATTCCTATCTGCCCGATGAGATGGCCATTGAGGCTCCGTTCTTTGGTAAGAACGTCCAGTCCATGCTCAAGTTGGGTAGGGCACAGGGAGTAGCCATAGCCGCTGCCATAAACCATAGCGTGCCCATAACGGAGTATGCCCCGCTTAAGATCAAGATGGCCATTACGGGCAACGGCAGTGCCAGCAAGGAGCAGGTGGCCGGTATGTTGCAGCGTATGCTCAACCTTGATGAGAAGGATATGCCCAAGTATCTGGATGCTACCGATGCCTTGGCAGCCGCATACTGTCATTATCTGCAGATGGGCCGTCCTGATACCGGGAAGAAAGGGCCTAAGAGCTGGAAGGAGTTCATAAACAGTAATCCCGGTAAAGTTTCCAAACGTAAAACGTAAATAAGAAAGGGCCGCAAAACTGCGCCCCTTTCATTATTACCTACATTGTCTTCAGCGCACGCTGACCTTTGTAGTTGTACCGTCAACGGTAATCAGGTAGATGCCCGGGGCAACTGCAACTGATAATGAACCGTTACCCTTGGCAACCTCTCCACC
>JAGBPB010000014.1 GCA_017633615.1 Bacteroidaceae bacterium
AGGAACTTGGCCGAACGTGCAGAAAGTGCGGATTTGGAGTTTTCTGTCTCCTCATCACTGCGCAAGTCAATCTCAGCGTTAAGGCCCAACTTCTTATATAGTATATCTATTCCATCAGAGTTGATTATAACCTTGCCGCTATTTTCCGTGTTGTCCTTGTTGTTCTTGAGTCTTGCGCCACGAACCAGCATGCCGTACTTGACCTTACGGCCGTCCAGACCGGTCCATCCGCCAAAATCACGTACATTAAATGTTCCGTCAGCACGTACCATCTTCACAGTACCTGTGGTAAGAAAAGCCGATGATGATGTCATGACAGACTTACCGTTCTGATTGAAAGAATATATGCTGTAATAATAGATTTTTTGCGGATCTAGGTTCTTTACAAAAAAACTGTTCACGGAGCCGTCAAGACTCTCATCAGCTATACTGGTGGAGAAATCAGTCGTATCACTTACAAGCAAAGACTGCTTTACTGAACCTGCGCCGGCCACCCATCTGATTCCGGCCATTAAAGGACAATCTCTGGCATAGCTTACATTTACTGTATCATATTTCCCAATCAGTGATACTGAATAGTCTGCATCATCATATTTTACCTCACTCAGAAAGCTGTGTACCAGATCATTCTCGAGGCATACATTGGAGATATTGTCCTCAGAGATAGGTACAGTTACAGGAATAACCTTGCTGATGCCGTCCACATAGACGGTAATCAAAGCCGTTCCGCCTCCTACAGCCGTAATCACGCCTTCATCTGATACGGTAGCTATATACTCGTTTGATGTTTTAAAGCTGATGCTCTTGTACTCTGCATCTTCAGGCATAGGCTTGACAACAAGCTTGTGTGTACTGCCGCTCATTATACTGAGACTATCAACATCTGTCTCCATACCTCCTAATACTGAAAAGCCTGTCATCTCCTTTATAAACCATGAAAGGTCTGCAGGCGACACCTTGTTTTCACCCACACCGTTCAGGAAGAAATTGTAAATCTTCTCCTGATATGTTCCGTTTACGGGCGCAACGCTCTTCATCTTATCTGCCAACTTGGCAAACATGTACTCATCGGCATTGTCACCTGAGCCTAACGGCGAGCCTTTCTTACCCTCATAGTTCCTGAGGCGTGCAAAACCGGCCTCAGTAGGATCAAATGCGGCTGCAGCCTCCTCACAGAATGTTGTCAGCTCATAATCCTTGGCCAGGTCACCCTCACTCATGCCCAACAGAGCACCTATCAGAAAACCTAAGGTTCCGGTGCGGTCCGCTCCGTTCTGGCAATGAAAATATACAGGCTTGTTCTGCTTGAGTTCACTGATAATCCACTTGAGTTCCCTTATGTTTGCATCATTGTTGTCAAAATTGAGCATACGGGCATTGACTGACTCTGAAATCAGATTGAAATCCACATCATACCGGCCATCGGCATCTTTCCTGGCTATGGCAGATACTGATGACGGAGCCTGTGAACTGCTGCGCAGGTCCAATTCAGCCCTGATTCCGGCATCGCGCAAAGCCTTGATGCCTTCATCTGTAACAAGAACCCTGAATGGTTCCTTAGGTGCTATTAGCTGGGCACCACGGAAAATCTTTCCATACGCAATAGGCTGACCGTTAAGACTTGATATCCAGCCACCCATATCACGTACATTCCAAGTACCTTCTGCCAACAGCATTCTGAGAGATCCGGTGGTCTCAAACGAACCCGATGCAATCTCTGTATCGCCACCAGCCTTGACAGCCATCACCTTGTAATAATATGTTTTGCCGGGTATCAGGTTATAAACATCATATGAGTTATTGTCCTTGCCTACATTGAAAACAAGCGGATCAGTGTATGCCGATGATTCACTCACCTCTATTCTCTGTGACTCTGCATCAGCACTTGTTGTCCATGACAGGCTTACCGGCTTTGGGGCATCAAGCCTGTAATCATGAGGCATATTGAAATAATCCATTATGTATGATACATTGTAATCAGGGATTGTATCATAACTGAATTCAGTCAGGTATGCATGTGTAATGTCATTCTCCAGACAATACTTGGGAAGAGCCTCCTGCGCGCAGACTTGCCCCGCAAACAGGCACCCGGACAATATAATATACAACTTTCTCATAACCATTTAATGGATTTATTTTACGATAAACTTCTTTCCGTTCATTATATATATGCCCTTGCCGGGGTTGAGAACTTCCTGTCCGAACAGGTTATAGATCCTGTTGTCCTGACGCGCAACCTTTTCAGAAGCAACAACTCCGGTAACTGAACTCTCCTTCTCAAGCATCACTTTTATGAACCAGTCAAGATCCTCAGTGCTTACAGCCGTGCCGTTAACGCCTGTCTTAAAGTAGTTGTATATCTTCTTCTGCAGGGTCTCACCATCAAGGGTCTTGATCTTGTTTACCATACCCACATACTGGCTGTCTGTTCTCTTGCGGATTACATCCTCCAGCACATCCTCTGAGAATGATGAGAGTTCATAATCCTTGGACAGGCTCTCCTCATCAACACCCAGAAGGCCGTTTACCAGGAATGCCACCGTGCCTGCGCGGTCTGCACCCAGAGAACTGCTTACATATACCTTACGGCCAACCTTAAGCCATTCAATAATCTGGTTC
>JAGBPB010000015.1 GCA_017633615.1 Bacteroidaceae bacterium
TAAGGCACCGGCCGCTTTTACGTCGCTCAGGGCGGTCATGATTCTCCATGTCCATGGGATGAAAGAGAATGCGAGTGCGATCGATCCTAACGGCCTTACCCATCTCGGGGCTTTCCAGCCGCAGAACAGTATTGCTACAAGCAGGATGATGAATACACTCAGAATCCATGGCGGTACGATCTGTAATAAAACGGTCAGTGGTCTGGGAATAAATACCTTTTCAACAACTTCTTCTATCAATTCTTCTTCCATAAAGCATTTGTTTTTTTGTTTGATGCAAAGATATGACATTTGAGAAGGGGCATCCAATTTTTTGGGATGTCATATCCCCATGTTAAGAATTCTGTTTGATGTGAAATCCTACTGAAAGGTTCTAAAACCGTCTTGAAGGGGATTTGACAGCGGTTATTTTAGCAGAGTGTTTCACTATTCACTATCTTCGTCAGCAGAAATCCTTTTTTTATGAAAAGAACCGTTATTATTGCCTATTGGACAATTTCAGTGATTATTGTGGCACTGATAATCATGATGCTTGTTAAGAATCTCCCTGTTTCAAGAGCATTGTTTGTAGGTCTTGTGTTCCTACCCGGAGCCCTTGCCACTCAATATATGTTGCCTAAGATCTCTTTTAAAAGGAGAGCAGAGGGCATACGTAATACTATTTATCTTGTTCTGGCTATCATCATTATGGAATACTTGCTGCTTGTATGGACATTATGCTTCCAGCCTTCAGGCAATTACAAGTTAATACAAGGTGTTTCTTATAATGTGCCGTTCGATTTCCCTAAGGATACTGGCGTATTCAATCCATTGTTTATATCGGTAATAGTATCAGCACTCGCCATTGGTGGCTCACTGATAGACCGATGGTTTACGCATAAACATCCGGAGATGGAGAGCGCTATAACGTTCTGTTCTGACAGAAAGCGCGTGTCGCTGCTGCCCAGCCAGATGCTGTACATTGAGTCCTGCGACACAGAAGTATATATCCATACCACCGATGGCCGCAAGCTGCGTAACAAGACCGGCATATCCCAATGGGAATCGGCCCTGGGATATCCGTTCGTACGTATCCACAGGGCCTTCCTGGTAAACTGCAATCACGTGGAATCCTACAATCAGGACACCGTCAAGGTGGGCGAGGAGTCTCTCCCGGTTTCCCGCAAATATCAGAAGGATCTGAAAGAGCTCCTGGCTTAGATGCGCGGGGTGCGGATGATGTAGAGGATGCGGGAGATCATGTAGTCAAGGATGCCCCAGAACAGTATGGAAAGAGCAGTGCCAAGGGGTGAAACCAAATATTTCCAGATGCTCTCTACTGAGGAGAAATCCTCTCTTGTGATGATTTCTCCCGACATCATCTTGTCCCAGGCGAAAACCAGATAGCTGCAATCAGGATAATGTATCTGAATACAGTCAAACACACTGATAAAAGCTACCGAGAAACAGAGCAGTCCGAATACAATCGTTACGGTTCCCAAGGAGTGAAGCTTGGCCGGACACTTTATCGCAACATATATGATTGCTGCCAACAGTAGGATAAAGGCTATGGCAATAAACGGGGTGGTGGACTGCATTATGAATTTGATATTTGTAATAATCATAGCGGTTTCATTTTAATAGGTTAATGACAGGGTTTCTGGATGAAACTGATCACATGTGATACGAAGTATATGAACACTCCATACATTATCATCAAGTTCCAGGCTTTGAATCCGCCAATCATAACGGCGGGACTTATTTCCTGTGCTCTGTTGATATCGTAAAGTCCCATAAAGAAACCGAAAATATAGGATAGGGCGCAGAACCCTAATGCGATGGAGCCGATGGCACGGACCCAACGGGGAGCTTTCCAGGCGCTGAGGAATATCAGCACCAGCAGAATAGTAAGGATGGCAAGAATGCCTCCTGGTAGTTGAGAAAGGATGTAACTCATCATAGTTTTTGGTTTTTGGTTTGAACTGATGCAAAGTTACAGTCCGATGCCCGATGCCTCCCCATGTTTCGGCCTACAAATCCCAAATGTTGATTTTGAAAACGCTGTCAAATCCCACGTTTTAGCCCCAAATCCCAAATGTCAGTCATTTGAATGGTGTTTTGCTGGGAATATAGGGAGTGTTTTCCTATCTTCGTGGATGATATGAGAACGCTTGTAACCATACTCTATTGGATGCTGTCTGTAGTGATAGCGGCGCTGGTTGTTTCAAGTGCCGGATACACTTTCCTGGAGTCGCTGCTGATGGGTACAATGTTCCTTCCCGGTGCACTCGGGGCCAAATATCTGCTGCCAAAGGTATCTTTCAAAAAACGCAGTGATGGCATACAGGGCGTGATTTACATAGTGCTGGCCATTCTGGTACTTGAGTATCTGCTCATTTTGGCCACGAACACATACATTCATTACCAGCGTTTAGGCGGCACCGGAGGTGCAAGTGAATACTATGAGATGCATCAGATGCCTCTCCCGTCAATGATTGTAAATCCTCTGTTCATAACGATATTGGTGTCAATTCTGGCCATTGGCGGTTCGTTTATAGACCGATGGCTCACCGTAAAGCATCCGGAAATTGAGACTCCTGTCACGTTCTGCTCCATGCGCAAAAAAGTCACCCTGCTTCCCAGCGAGATCATGTACGTGGAATCCTGCGATACAGAGGTGATAGTTCATGCTACCGATGGCCGATCCCTGAACAACCGGACCGGAATCTCCCAATGGGAAGCGTTGCTTGGCCCCGGATTCATCCGCATTCATCGGGCTTTTCTTGTAAACAGCAAGTACGCAAAACTGGAATCACAGGACACGGTATCTGTAGGGGATGCCAGACTCCCTGTCTCCCGCAAATACCAGAAGTACCTGAAAGAGCTCTTCCCGGTTTGATGAAAAAACGTGCAATTGGGGACAGACCCCTTTTGCACGTTTTTTGCAAAATGAGCAAAAGGGGTCTGTCCCCAATTGCACTATTGTAGCTTCTTCATTTCGTAGCCAAGGCGGTGCAGTTCTATTGCGGCGCCAATTTGGAACATTACCTGTACGGCGCGGGCATAGACATAGAAGGCGCGTTTGCTTTGTGGCTCTATATGTTCCTGTCGGATAAACGTTACAGCTGTCTGGGCGCAGCTTTGCATTACTGCTGTAATCTGTTGGGCCTGCTTGCCGTCGGGCAACAATCCAAGGATGTCCTTCATTATATGGTCATCCATATCATCGAACCCGTTGGGGCCCAGCAGTACGCTGTAGGGCTGGTCCTTGAGATTGTTCCAGTCACGGTTCCACCAGCAGGCTACAGCCATACCTATGTAACCGGCCCAGGCAACTGATACGGTGGGGTATGCGGCAATCTCCTTGACGCCATCGGCGATATACTCGGGTGCCAGCTCCTTCCATTTGAGGTCGATATCATCGGAACGTAACAGAATACCTTCCAGCATCCCTGCATCGGTGCAGATCTTGAGCATCTCTTTTACAAGACGATCCTCAAACATTGTATAGTAAAGCTGGTCTTCCATTAATTAATAGACGAGTTTGGTAATAAGAGTGGCTACGATGGTGCTTACAATGACGCTCACCATGCCGGGCATCATGAATGAGTGATTGAGCAGGTATTTGCCGATTCTTGTGGTTCCGGAGCGGTCAAATGTAACAGTTGCGATATCGGACGGATAGTTAGGGATAAAGAAGTATCCGTAAACCGATGGCAGCACGCCCAAGAGTATAGGGCCGGGAATGCCTAAGGAGTAGGCCAGCGGCAGCATTGCAACCACTACGGCACCCTGGCTGTTAACCAGTACCGATACCGTGAAGAATGCCAGTGAGATAGCCCAGGGATACTTGCTCACAATTCCCTGCAGGCCGTCCTGCATCTGAGGCAGATAGTTGCTGAAATATGTATCGGCCAGCCATGCTATACCGTAAATGGCAACTACGGCAACCATACCTGACTGCCAAACGGCGCCTGCTATCGCCCTGCGCGGTTTGGCTTTGGCAATTATTATCATTAGCGCGGCGGCTGTAATCATCACAATCTGGATGATTATGTTCATGCCTATAGGTTTGTTAATCTCGGTGCCATCGGCCGCAAACTTGCCGGTGCCTACCTGCGGACGTATATCACAACCTATAATCTGGAAGAAAGAGTAAAGCGTGATAAGCAAAAGTGCTCCCAAAAAGATATAGACTGAAATTTTAGCACTCTTGTCAATCTCCTGGTCAAGCAGGGACTGGGTCTCGCCGTACATGTACTTGTACATCTTGGGGTTGGCCTTGCGCTCCTGGAATACGGGATCCTTGTCAAGGTCCTTGCCTCGCTTGTATGAGCAGAGGGCGGCGGCCATCAGTCCGCACAGACAGGCGGGAATGGTCACTGCAATGACCTGCAGGTTGTTTATGTCAAATCCGTTCTCATTGCTTATGATTACGAACGATGCCACTGCAGCGGCTATAGGAGAGCAGGTTATACCCACCTGTGATGCGATGGATGCTACGCCACAGGGACGCTCGGGACGTATGCCTTTCTTCAAAGAAATATCACAGATAATGGGCATAAGGGTATAGACAACATGGCCTGTTCCCACCAGAACCGTCAGGAAGAATGTGCACAGCGGTGCCAGGAATGTTATATGCTCCGGATGCTTACGTAGCAGTTTTTCAGCAAGTTGTATAAGCCAGTCCATACCTCCTGCAGCCTGCATGATTCCGGCGCAGGTTACTGCTGCTATTATGATGTAAATGACGTCTGTAGGCGGATTGCCCGGTTTCATACCGAATCCCAGGACCAGAATAGCCAGACCTATACCTGATATGGCACCCAAGGCCAAACTTCCATAACGTGAACCTACATAAAGTGCTGCCAGAACAATGAGCAGCTGGATAATCATAACGAAACTCATAAGCAAAAAAGAATAAGTCCTTATGGCAAATGTACTAATTAATTGAAATGATACAATTGGGGACAGACCTCTTTTGTATCATTTTGGCCAAAAGCAGATTGAAAGCTTGCGGCTTGAGTCCCCAAGCCGGAGCGATAAGCATTGATGACGGGGTCTCGGAGACAAAGCGGTCATAATAAAGGTCTTTCCTTGCGGTTCTGATAAAACGAGCAACAGTCTCTGCATACTCCTGTGCTGTAAAGAGTTTTATCTGTGAGGGATTGTCCTGATACATCTGTGCAAGCCTGGTTCCCTTAACTACTTGCATCTGATGCAACTTCAAAGTTTTGATGGGCAGGGCCGATACACGCTCTGCATGTGTCATGTAATCCTGCTCAGTCTCGCCTGGCAGACCTATTATAAGGTGTGCGCCTGTATCTATGCCACGCTCATTCAAATCATTAATGCAATCCACCGCGCACTGGTATGTGTGATGACGGTTTATCAGCTCAAGAGTGCGGTCATTGGTGGATTCTATACCTATCTCTAAAAGCAGATGCGGATGTCCTTGAGGTGCTTGCTTTCCGAATCGCTTTTCAAACCAATCGGCCAGATCAGGTTTGATGCAATCGGGACGGGTGGCAATGACCAGACCTTTGACTCCGGGAAACCGTAGTGCCTCCTCGTAGAGTTCAATTAGTTTTTCTGTGGGACCGTAAGTGTTAGTGTAGGACTGAAAGTAAGCCAGATAGCCGTAGCATTCACCCTTGCGGCTGTTGAACAGAATACCTTTTTCCAGTTGTGCCGTAATGCTGCCGGACAAATCATTAGCTGCATACGCGGGATTGAACGACAGGTTGTTGCAGTATATGCATCCGTCATGCCCAAGAGTTCCGTCGCGGTTGGGGCATCCCAGTCCCGCATTTACCGCTATCTTGATTACCCTGCCCGGAAAAACCTTGTTCAGGTAATCATTCATCGTCCTGTACATTATTCCAAACCAATCATTGAGTGGACGGCGGGACGGATTGGCGGGACAGGTCTTCCCATCATCTTCTCTACACAGAGAATGCGCAATATTGCATACTTTTTGAGTTCCGTTTGAATGGCCTCAATATCTGCATCGGGCCCGAAGTAGGCTTTGGCAAATGAAAGCCAGAATGACGTCGATATCTTCTTTGTGATGTGGTAGAGTTCCATCTCCATATCATCGGGAATCATACAGGCCTGCAGGTAAATTATACTCAGGTCAAACATCTGGCTGCCAGTGCAGAACTCACTCAGGTCTATAAGGTACTTCCGGCCTGTTTCGTCAAAGATCACATTGCCAATGTGAAGGTCACCGTGCAGCGCAGTGTCGGCATCGGGCAGAGTGCTGATAAAGCGTATAAGACCGTTTCTCTCTTCATCGGTCAGGTACGGATTCTCTTTTATGTACTCAGCGTATTGGTCCTTTGCTTTAGGGAACAGTCCGGGCGGGGGTGTGGTGGAGTGCAGTTTCTTGCAGAGCTCGGCAAACTCTAAGGCATACTGATCCAGCAGTTCAGGATGAATGCTTAGCGCACGCGCATATGACAGTTTGCCGTGAATGCGCTTGAACTGTATGCCTACACGGCCGTCGGTGGTACGTACCACCTCTCCCGGCTCGGGGCAGGGAAGCCCCATACCGTACACCTTACAAGCTCTTTCATACTCATCAAGCCCCATTTTCTCCAACTGCGTGGAGTAGAGTTTGAGCAGAATATCGGGATTGTCCTTTTTGATATAACTCTCGCCAAGCTTTCCGCCTCCGGATAGCTCATAGTCCTTCAGATCAATGATTATTTTTTCCATATTACAAATATAGTGCAAGCCGAGAGGAGAAAAAAGAAACTGGTTTATTTTTTATCCCGAGGCGCAGCCTATATTCAAAGCGTAGCTTTAAATAATCAAGCCGAGAGGAGAAAAAAGAAACTGGTTTATTTTTATCCCGAGGCGCAGCCTATATTCAAAGCGTAGCTTTAAATAATCAAGCCGAGAGGAAAAAAAAGAAACTGGTTTATTTTTTATCCCGAGGCGCAGCCTATATTCAAAGCGTAGCTTTAAATTTACTATATTTGCATATATTTACAACCAATATGAATTATTACATCCACATTGCTGCCATATTAATTCTGGCAAGCTGTAGCGGCAAGGTTAAGGGGCCGTGTGACATTTATGATGAGTATGGAACCAAGTGTGTGGCTGCGCACAGCACTACCCGCAAACTCTATTCCAAGTACGATGGACCGCTGTATCAGGTAGTGCGTGATTCTGACGGAAAGACGCTTGACATAGGAACGGTTGACGGATGTTATGCCGATGCCGCCGCACAGGATGCTTTCCTGGAGGGTACGATAGGTTACATAAGTATCATATATGACCAGACCGGTCACGGCAATGATCTGATTCAGGCTTCACCCGGCACGTTCAAGGGTCCGGCAAAGGGTGAGTTCAATACACTCCCTATTGCCGATATGGCTCCGGTTTCAGTTAACGGTCACAACGCATATGGTGCCTATTTCATGCCCGGAATGGGACTGCGCAACAACAATGCCTCGTATATGCCCATCAATGACGAGCCAGAGGGAATCTACTATGTTGTGAACGGCAATCATTTTGACAGCGGCTGCTGTTTTGATTACGGCAACTCATCAACCAACGGACGTGCTGTCGGACGCGGAACTATGGAGACAACATACTTTGGCACATCCACCAACTGGGGAAGCGGCAACGGAGACGGTCCCTGGATCATGGCCGATATGGAATCGGGCCTGTTCTCAGGTTTCAACGCCAAGAAGAATGATGTGCCGTCAATAACGGAATGGGAGTTTGTGACAGCCTATGTAAACGGAGGAGGCGGGAACAAATGGGACCTTCGTGGCGGTGATGCCACAAAAACCGATGTGGTTACATTCTATGAAGGCGAGCGTCCGTCATCACCCAGCCAGACTGATGTCTATTTCCCCATGAGTAAGAAGGGTGGTCTGTTGCTGGCCAACGGCGGTGACAACGGAAACGGATCGGCCGGAACATTCTATGAGGGAGTAATAACTGCAGGATATCCGTCTTTTGAAGCAGTCAAAGCCGTCCAGGCTAATATAGCTGCTGCAAAATATGCAAGACAAACGCTCCAGATATCACGCTTGCGCACTTTCCGCAAGGAGAACGGCAGGACACAGGATATGAGTGTCATTTTCCGCAACAACACTCCCAATCCCATAACGAGCATCAACCTGAAAGTGGAACTGCCTGAAGGATGGCAATCCGAGAAGATTCACATGCAGGATTATGAAAGCATCCAGCCCGGTGACGGTGTAAGCGCAGTATTCAGAATTACCATGCCTGATAAGGATGACACAGGTTTTGCAAAAGCGATAGCGGAATGGGACGGCGGATCAGAATCCACATCATTCAGAATACGCAGTGCAGCGGCTGTGAGCATCAATGAGATAAGCCTGGGTAATGAGCAGTTCATTGAACTTTACAACTCATCTGATGAGCCTGTTGATCTGTCAGGATGGGAACTTGAGATAACCCGTAGCGGATGGGCACCTGTCCGTGCCGCAAAACTGCCTGCCGGCACGATAATTAAGCCAAAAGATTTCCTGGTGATGCGCCCCAACGCTGAAGCCCTCCAGTTTGACGAAATCCCGCTTACCAAGATATTCATCCCCGTATCAACGGCTCCCAAGAGCGTTTTCAAGGCCGGCAGTACATCGCTCCCCGTAACTTCGGTTGAGGGATTGCAGGCCGGTCAGACGATTGGTATTGACCTGGGCGGCAAGTATGAGGAGGTGACATTGACCAAGGTAGGAACCCCCGGTACCCAGACTGTTCTGGTGGGCCCGGCCAAGGCCGGTGACAAGACCCTGAACCTTGAGGTTACAGCAAACCTGACGGAAGGAATGGAGATAACCATAGGCACAGGACAGAGAAAGGAAGTCCGCAAAGTAACCAATGTGATTAAAAAGTCACAGGCTCCGGCATCAAGGCGTGGTTTCGGACAGCCGTCACAGCCTCATGAACCCGGTGTGGTTGAGATTGACAGGCCGCTTGAAATTGACCAGATTGCAGGTGTTGATGTCTGGGCATTTGGCACTGGAATAGAGTTTACACCCGCACTCAGGTATGACCACATGAGCGGTGATGCAATATCGGCCCCGTTTGTCATTCCTGCCAGGGACGGCAGTTACAGCTATACATACTCAACAAGGGCAGGGGCCATAGCCCTGTATCACGACGATGTTCTGGTAGATGCTGTAATCTACGGTTCCAAGCAGAGCAACTCAAGCGCCAACGGCACAATATGCAGGCCTGACCTTGCAGTGCTTGAGGGAGAGCAGACCCAGGGAGGCTGTCTGGCTGAGGTTCCGCAGGTGCGTATGCCGCGAGGTATGAATCAAGGCGCTGCATCGGCCTCGACTTATTCTCTTGTGCGTATACCGGACGGCAAGGACTATGATGCCTTGTGTGAGATTGCATACACCTCAAATCCCACTCCCGGCGCTCCCAACGTACAAAAATGATACATAAGGAATTATCTTTGAAAATAACCAGTATATGAAAAGGACTATGATAATCGCGGGATTGTTGATGGCATCAACAATCTGCCAGGCACAGACGCTTGCCGAGTCTGAACGTACCAGCCATAACGCATTCGCTCCTGTTCCTAAGGAGCTGACCCTTAGCGGCAAGCCATATATGGCCGTTGTTGAGTATAACTATGATGCCGATAAGTCAGCCATGGGTATCTATTCATCATTCGGTCCTGACGGAGCTCTTCTTAAATTTGATGTCCCGAACATCCTTTCATCGGACACATATTACGAGAAGGTTACAGGTTATACCGAGAAAGTTGTCATCAAGGATAAGTTCTATGATTATATGGGCGATAAGACCTCATACAGGGATTCATCGTTCCAGGTTATTGAGGAAGGGATCAGGAATGCGTACGGTTATCCTGACTGGTTCCGTATAACAGAGTTTATTGATGCGGACGGTGATACCGCTTATTACGGTAATGATTACCGCCGTTACGGAGGTGATTCAACAAAGTGTTTCTATGAGTATGAGAAGTACGGCAAGATGTATCCAAACGAATATTTTGCCCTGGATACTGCCGGATTATTGAGGCACTGCCATTTCTTCCATTATGAAATTGAATATGATTTTACGAATGCCACATGGACTAAGGATTTGGATTACACAAAAAGTAGACGTAATGATTATCATGAATATGTCTGTAGAATTCAGGGATTACGTTTCCAGAATCTGGATGAGTCATTTTTCCCGAATTCAGTTGTTGCTGTGAGCCAGAACATATTTAATAAGGACTCGGATTGGGAATACATCCTGATGGACGTTGAGAACTATAAGCAATATGATACGCCTCTAGGGTATGCTGACGGGATTGTGCGCCGGCTTGTCAATCAGAGTCCTGTTTATAAAAAGTACATCATAATGAGCAGCAATGGAAAACAGCTCCTCTCAATACCTGTCCCAGATAAGGCCGATGAATATACTGTCAGTGCTGAGATAGAGCTGGTGTCAGTCATGAACGGGATAATCTATTTGTATACGCATGAGGTAGTCCGCCACGACTCACCTGACAGCCATACTTATGATAATTGTGAGACCATGTACGTGATTGCTCCCGCAACTACGGGAGTGGAATCAATTTCCCGTCATGTGATAAACCGTATGAACATTGATGCTACGGCCGTAAATCAGGGGAATAGCCTGGGCATTTGTGTAGCAGAACCTTCCGATGGTGACAATATCGTTATATCCAGTATGGCAGGGCAGGTGATAAACCAAACTCCCTTAAGAAATGCGGAACATATCTCAATAGAGACATCGGCATATCCCAAGGGAGTGTATAATGTAACCCTTCAAGGCAGTTCTGCCACTGAAAACCAACGGGTATTGATAAAATGACACAGGGAAACGACCCTTTTGTGTCACCTTTCGTGTCAGAAGCGGACGTAGAACTCAGCCCAGAGCTCGTTAAATTTGGAACTGTGCAGGCGATCATCTACGTAGTTGTACTGCAGCTGCAGCATCAGGTTCTTGTGAATCTGGAAGTTGGGAGCAATGCAATACATAGCCTTCATGGATTCCTTGTTGGCATTTTCGCGATACACATCATACTTGGCGTAAACCTTGAACCAGTCGTTTACAGGAACGCCTAATGCTGCATACCAGCCATCAGCTTCATGAATGTTCTTACCTTCTGAATGTGCGTATTCGGCGCGAGCGCTCCATGCGTTGTGCTCATACTTGGCTGATACAGCCCAACGGTCGCGGCCTATGGTAAGATTGTCGTTTACAACGTAGTCACCCTTCCATCCGAATGCTCCTATGTAGAGATCCTTGATGGGCTGAATCTGCAATGTACCAATGATATCTTTCTTGGAGTTTGCATCGCCGGTATTGATACCCTGGCCGTTCATGATCTGGAGCTGGTAGTGGATAAGACGGTGTCCGTCAGCTGATATGGGGAACAGGTCGCCCTGGAACTGGATACCCTGGTCGCGGCCGCCGGTAGAACTGGCCTCACCGCAGTAGTCACCCATGCCTGAGAACATCTTTGTGATCTGTGAATAGTCACCAAAACCTACATCCCAAGGATTGTAGGGGTTCTCAAACAGGAAGGCACGCTTGTACTGACCAACCTTTACTGAAAACTCTTTCCAATGAGTCCACTCAACAAAGTAGTCTTTCATGTGGAATTTATCGTTGTTGATCTGTACCTGAACGCGATATTTGAAGTCTGTCAGAATAGTTCCATCAACGTAGGCACGGATAAGACGCTGGCTGAAACCGTCACCGTCATGCTTACCGTCCTGGTCAGTATACGTGTATTTTCCTATTACATATCCGCCGAATTTGGGAGTGCTGGCGTAGTCAGTCACTTTACGACCCCACTGGGCATCTTCTGCCATCACAGGTAAAGCTGCAAAACAAGCAGCAATAGCAATTGAAAGAAATCTTTTCATTTTTATAAATATGATATTTTTTTGACTCGCAAAGGTACAATATTGTAGCGGATAGAACAAACTATTTGAAGACAGGCTGCGACTAGGATTAAAAAATAACAAGTTCCTTTTTTCTTCTCTCTGCTTGCACTATCTTTGCAGCCGAGTAGCGGGAAGTGTCCGCTGCAAGTGTGCTTGGAACCACTATAAAAACAAGTAAAATGTCTGAAAAAACAAATTCTGCAGGACAACGTGGGCTGTCCGTCACGTTCGTGGTATTGGCAGTAACGTTCTGCGTCTGCCTGATTACATCAAATCTTTTTGTGCCAAGACTTTGGCGAGTTGGAAACACCTGGATGCAACTGTCAGGTGCTGTGGTTATCTTTCCTATTTCATACATTATCAATGACCTTCTGACTGAGGTTTACGGATACCGCAAGGCCATGAAGGTTATATGGATGGGATTTGCAATGAGTGCATTCGTGGCACTTGCGGCAGGTCTGGTAAGCATTCTGCCTGCTCCAATTTATGAGGACAGTCAGAAGATTGCCGATAGTTTCAACAGCCTGTTCGGACTTATTCCGCGTACTACGGCTGCATCGCTGATTGCCTTCATATTGGGCTCACACATGAATGCATGGGTGCTGTCCAAAATGAAGATTGCCACCAAGGGTAGGGGGTTCGGATGGCGTGCTGTTGCATCAAGTATAGTGGGTGAATTGTCTGACTCCATCATTTTCTATCCGCTGGCATTCATGGGCTCAATGCCTTTCAAAACCATCCTGTCCATCATTGTGACTCAGGTGACCGTAAAGACCCTTTATGAAGTTATAATCCTGCCTGTGACTGCGCTGATTTCACGTAAGCTCAAGGCAAAAGAGGGTATAGACACCTTTGACTACGATATAAAATACAATCCGTTCAAGATTAAAACTGAAGAATAAGATATGTCAGAAGATAGGAAACAGGAGGGCCTGACCGCCCTTGGTGGCAAGACCACATATTCAAATGAGTATAATCCCGGTGTACTGGAGGCATTTGAGAACCTGAACCAGGAGAATGATTACTGGGTTCGATTCAACTGCCCAGAGTTCACGACTCTCTGTCCCATTACCGGTCAGCCTGATTTTGCTGAGATCCGCATCAGTTACATTCCTGATGTTAAGATGGTTGAGAGCAAGTCTCTTAAACTCTATCTGCACAGTTTCCGCAATCACGGCGGGTTCCATGAGGACTGCGTGAACCGCATCATGAAGGACCTTATCAAGCTGATGGATCCCAAATACATTGAGGTAACAGGCTTCTTTGTCCCGCGTGGCGGCATATCAATCTATCCTTACGCCAACTACGGCCGTCCCGGTACCAAGTATGAGAAGTTGGCCGATGAACGCATGGCAAGACATGAGTAAGACTGAGGTTGTTCTTAAGTGGTTGGAGGAGCACGGGATAGAGTATCAGGTGCACTATCATCCACCGTTGCCTACCATTGAGGAGGCACTGGCGTATTGGAAGAACATAGACTCCGTGCACTGCAAGAATCTGTTTTTCCGCAACCATAAGGGCAACCGTCACTATATGGCCAGTTTTGAGTGCCACAAGAATTTGGATATTCACGGGCTGGAGCATATCGTAAGGCAGGGTAAGCTCAGTTTTGCCAGTCCTGAGCGTATGGACCGGTGTATAGGTGTTACGCCCGGCTCAGTGTGCGCTTTCGGCCTGATTCACGATATGAATCTTGTGGAGCATCCCGCAATCATAAAGCCCGATGGTACTCGTGATTTCGGCTGGGTAAAAGAGGGTGTGAACACAAAGGAACTTTTTGACAACGGTCACCGTGTAAAGTATTTCCTTGATGCCGACCTAAGGACCGCTCCAAAAGTATCATTCCATCCCTGTGAGAACACCGCCAGCGTTGTAATCTCACATGATTGCTTCATGCGCTTTCTTGAACTCTGGGGCGGAGAGGTAGAGTGGATTCAAGTCTAAAATGTGAAATTGGGGACTGTCCCCAATTTTACATTTTACTTAAGGAACGTTTTGTACATATCGGCAAGTTCTTCGGGGGTGACGCCAAGAGTACGGGCGGTCTCAAAGAACTCGGTAGCTTGAGTTGATATGAAGGCCTCGCGGCGGCGGCTAAGGATGGTGCTGACGGCATCATCGGCCACAAAATAACCCAGGCCGCGCTTCATATCCAGTATTCCCCACGATTGCAGCGTATCATACGAACGCATTACCGTATTCAGGTTCACCTCAATCATCACGGCATATTCTCTTACTGACGGGACTCTGCTGCCGGGAGTGTATGTCCCGGCCAGAATCTCATCAGATATGCGCTCGGCTATCTGCAGATATATGCTTTGTCTCTCCTTGAAAATCATCAGCTTTTTCTGTAGATGTCTATTATTGGTTGGATAAAGAAATCAAAGTACATCAAGAGGGATGCAAGCGCAACCAAGCAGAATGTCAATCCTGCAGTAGCTGAAAACCCCATAATAGCTAACAAAAGAAGACATGGGAACGAATAGATACTTGATAGCCTTCTTCTTAATGATTCTTTGGCAGTGTTTAACGCCAGCAACGTGATAGGGGCTACTGTCAGGCATAAAAATGAAATGATGTGATTTGCCCATCCTTTTATGAATTCAGGAGAACTCGGAATTGAGAACACCTCTTTGGGACCGATGCGGACGAGACTGACATTTGCCGATATAATAAGGTTAAGGATGTTTGTTGCTAAGAAGAACAGGATTGAATTCCACACAATTCCTTTCAGAAAAATGTAGAGTCTTTTCTCAAAAGTTGAAGCAGGCAGCATCCCCCAGTATTGGTTCTTGCCAGGATCCAAGAAAAGGGTCAAACAGGGGATTGTCATCAATACCATATATAGTATCTGATATAGCTGGGTAATAAGAGTAATGTTGGCATCGGTTTTCAGTTCTACCATAATAGATGCAAAAGCTAACAGAATAAACACTATCAGGAAAGAGATGAAGTACAGTTTCCATCCATATGTTTTTTTACGGAAAAATCCGGATAATACAAGATTTTTGAATCTGTTGATGTTGAATAAAGCACTTGTTTCCATAGTTGTTTCAAAGAACGGTTGAGAATTGTGAATTAATTGCATCGGGGTTATTAAGAACGGCCTCAAACAGCAGCTCGTAATCTATCTCGCTGTCAGCGCCGTTGGTGTTGGGCAAAATCATGCGTTTTCCGTAGGCCGATGACATAGAATACAGAGCATCACCGTTTTCCTTGTCAGACTCAATGAAAGAGAGTGCGCTGCTTATTTCCATGACCGAATGGTCAAATGCTATCTGTTTGTTATTCAAAATGACTATGTGGTCAAGCAACGAGCTAACCTCATTTATATGGTGGGTTGAGATGATGATTGCTCTGTCATCACTCATATTTGATGCTATCAGTTTACGGAATGTTTTTCTTGATGTTATGTCAAGTCCGTTTGTAGGCTCATCCAATATGATATAGGGCGCACCGCTTGCAAAAGCGTAGCTCAGGAACACCATCTTTTTCTGTCCGAGTGACAGTTCGTCAATGTGCTTGTCTGTATCTATCTGAAACATTTTCATGTATTCTGAATAGTGTACCATCTTGAAGTGGGGATAAAGACTGGACAGCAGCCCGGCGTAATTGCAGACCTTGACGTGAATGTCAGGGATTGTATCAGTAACATAAAACAGCTTTGCAAGGTGGTGCGGGTTTTCACCGTTCAAAGGATTGCCGTCAACAAATATTCTCTGAAATTTCAGCCTCATCGGTCTAATGACACCTGAAATGCAGTTAAGCAAAGTTGTCTTGCCGGCTCCGTTCCTTCCAATCACTCCATATACGTGACCAGGCTCGATTTTAAGACTGAGATGTTCCAGGATGGGAACCAGATTGAACCGGTTCTCTTCATTGATCTCTTTGGTTCCAATACTGAATTGGTTGAAAGACGTCTGATACGTGCAGAATAATTCTTTGACTTCAATCATTGTAAGGTGCTGTTATTGATAGGTTCATAATGCTTGTTTTCGCCTGTCTAATGGTGTCATATTAATCTATGACACTGCAAATGTAAAGCATAATAACATTTCCTGCAAATTTTAGTCGTTTTTTTTTATTAGCGGATGATGGTGCGGATATCGTCCTCGGGAACGGAGAGTACGGTTATGCCTGTGGAGTAGGGGGCTATATCGTACTGGTTAAAGATGAAATCTATGGTATCCTGGCGTATCTCAAAGTTCTCAGGAACAAACATAGGCTCGTTACTGAAATAGCCGTGCTCATCAAGTTCATCGCGGCTGCTGCATTCAGCATACTCCAACAGCTTGCGCTCCAGGATAGGATTAAGCACTTTCTCATATCCGGGCTTGAAATAGTTGTCAAGTGTAACCACGCTGCCATCCTCAAGCCTATAGTTGCGGCATGTAATGAATGTTCCGCCGTGTGCGCCTCCGGTATACTGGTACATATTTATAAAGTGTCCTATAATGTCACGATTATTGCCGTAATGCACTTCAGTATTGATTATATATTCGTAATCAATGTCACGGGGTTCAAATCCTTCAGCTTTGGCAAATTCAATCTGCTCCTTGTTGTCCTCTTTGAAAACATTTATTACGGAGTCAATAAACTGGATCATTGCACCGCGTACATCGGTGGTACGTTTGCCAAACAGAAAATATGATATGTCCATGTTGAAAGCATCGGCAAACAGTGTGTCAGTGCCATGGGCCTTGAGAACATTCAGGTCAAAGTTGCATGAAGGGTGCTCCTTTCCCTGCGTGTAGGGGATATTTTGTTTGAAGGTTACATACTGGAATGCATATTTGTCTCCCTCCTCACTGCAAGCTATTACAGAAATAACGAATGATAGGATTATGAGTGATTTGAAATGTTTCATATCAATGATGAATTAAATGAATAAAAAAAGAGGTCTGATTTGACCTCTAGTTTTGCTTTTGGGGTGCCCGGTGGGACTCGAACCCACGACATTCAGAACCACAATCTGACGCTCTAACCAACTGAACTACGGGCACCATATAAACCGGCTATCCGGTTAAAGCGGTGCAAAGGTAGCAATTAATCAGAATAAAGCAAAGGGTTGAGGCGATTTATTTCTCTTTGTTTTCTTTTTGTTCCTTGAGTTCAGCCAAGTTCCTGGGTTGATCTTTGCCGATAACGCATTTATCGTGAAAATAGAAGTTTCTCTTGGGCTTGCCCAAGATCTTAATGTCTTTACTGAGATTCCAAAGTGACATACCAGAGAGAGATTTAAAAGGTTGTTGTCATCATAAGCATCTATGGCAAATATACATAATAATCTTTTGATGTTTGTTTTTTTATGCGTATTATTGCATACACACTAAAACAGTATTGCCATGTTGTGGAACAAATTACATTTTGCAAATCAGATGCGTGACCTTGGTGCCAAGAGACGTTTCAATTTCCAACAGAAAGGTTTTGGTGATTATTACATCAAGCACAAGGAAGAGGATAAGAAAGAAGCAGAAGAGAAAAATGATTGATGAAATTCTTGAAATAGATTAGCGAATAAAGTTTATTTTTGCAGACTATGGAAAACATTGTATCCACTATCAATAAGATTGTCTGGAACCCTGGGCTGGTGGCACTGCTGCTGTTGGCCGGACTCTATTTTTCTATCCGTACAAGGATGGTCCAGGTAAGGTGCTTCGGGCTGATGTGCCGGTCTCTTTTCAGCAAAAGACAGGGAACTGAAGGTATTTCATCATTTGAGGCATTCTGCATTGCACTTTCCGGAAGAGTAGGGACGGGCAATATTGTAGGTGTGGCCACCGCAATTGCCTTTGGCGGGCCCGGAGCCGTGTTCTGGATGTGGGTGGTGGCTTTCTTCGGGGCCTCAACGGCATTTGTGGAGTCCACGCTTTCACAGATGTACAAGTTCCGTCACGCCAGCGGATTCCGTGGCGGACCGTTCTCTTTCATTGAGGAAGGACTGGGACAGAGATGGCTGGGAGTTCTCTTTGCCATAGTTACAATTGTGGCTTGCGGATTCTGCCTTACTATGGTACAGTCAAACGGCGTTTCAATGGCAGTGCATAACTCATTCCCCGTATCCCCATGGATATCGGGCGTGGTATTGGCAGTTCTTCTGGGCATTGTGATTGTGGGTGGTGTAAAGCGTATAGCCAAGGTGGCTGCTGTTGTCACTCCATTCATGGCATTTGGATATATAGCCTTGTCAATTATTGTTGTTGCGTTCCATATAAAGGATGTCCCGGCTGTCTTTGGTAGCATTTTTACCGGCGCATTCGGCATTAATCCCGTGTGCGGCGGCATTATAGGCTCAACAATTGCTATGGGCGTAAAGAGAGGTATTTTTTCCAATGAGGCAGGACAGGGTACGGGAGCTATCGTATCAGCTGCTGCCGATGTGCCTGATCCCGCGCAGCAGGGACTTGCCCAGTCATTCTCTGTTTATGTCGATACGCTTTTTGTCTGTACGGCTACAGCCTTGATGATTCTGACATCGGGTACATATAATATCATAGATTCCTCTACGGGCACCATGTTACTTGAAAATGCTCCTGAACTGGGTAACAACTATGCCGGATTCACTCAGAGCGCTGTTGACTCAGTATTTGCCGGGTTTGGCAGTCAGTTTGTCTCTGTGGCAATGGTGTTCTTTGTATTCAGCACAATCATGGCTTATTACTTCTATGCGGAGTCCAGTATCATCTATCTGTTCAAGGGTAAGAACACCCGTAAGGAGAAACTGGTTATACGTCTTTTGCAGATTGTAATGATGGTGTCAGTGGTTTTCGGTGCCGTGCGTGAGGCTGATGTAGTATGGCAGTTAGGTGATATAGGCGTGGGCCTGATGGCGTGGTTCACTATCCTGGCCATCCTGATCCTTTGCCCAAAAGCTATTCAGGCCCTCAAGGATTTTGAGAGCCTGAAGAAGTGAACACCTTGTTTATCAGCCACTCGAACTCGTTGAAGGCAAAAGTACCATTCAGGTCTCTGAGGGCATCGGCCAGTCCGCGATAGTGCCACTCGTGGTCTTTGGGGTTATTGGTGTGGAACAGGTTCCATAAGTTATCCCCCTGCTCATAATAGTCACGGGCAATGGCACGCATATTGGAAAGTTTGTCTCCCAATGCTACTATCTTGGCATCGCGCGGAGCATTTGCAATACGGTCTATGGCTTTCTGCTTGCGTTCATGCCAGGTTCCCTCATCATCGCCTACGCTGTCAATCTTGACCAGTGATGCCACACGGTCTCCGAATTCTGCCCTGATATCCTCAATGGTGACATCGGTATCCTCAACAGTGTCATGCAGGACTGCTGCAGCCAGCAATTCCTGATCAGGAGTGATGGTTGAGACAATTGCCATTGCCTCCAGGGGATGAACTATGTATGGAAATCCCTTACCGCGACGCTCTGTGCCTGCATGGGCACGGACTGCAAATGTGATGGCGCGGTCAAGCAGTTCTGTATTAAGTGGTTTATTAGCCATATTTACTTGTTCATGAAAGGCAGATCCTTGGATTGCTCCAATAGCATATCGGCCATTAATTCATTACTCTCTGATTCACCGTTAAGCAGGTCAAACATATGCTTTATACCGGCCTTTCCGCCACCATTCTTGAGGATGAACGCTATGCACAGGTCCTGCGGTCCTATTGATGAAGATATGATATCAAGGTCAGTCAGTCCTATCTGATAGCAGGCTATCTGATATGCTCCTTCTGAGAAATCCCTGATGATGTTTGATATGTCACCTAATGTCTTCAGACCAAGGCCTTTGAATACGGCCAGATAAGGCATGAGTGATACATCCTGTATTTCAGCCTGATTCATGGCCGCAATGCGCTTGTTAAGCTGATTGAACGGGTTGAGGTCCAGATAACTGCGGAATGTATCGCCGTCTATAGGTACCTCATCCAGATTTCCGGAACGGACCAATGCCTGCACTCTGCGGCGATAGTCAGTAAGCTCTATGCGAATCTTACTGAACTCATCATCCACCAGCTCAAGCATTCCAGCCAGACGGCTCATGTTGCGCATATACCGCTTGGGTATCTCCACACCCGATTTGTAACCGGTATCGTGGTCCATGTTGGCCCAGGCATGCTGCAGCAGAGTACGCATCTGGATCTCAAAACGGTAGGTGAAACCGGGTATGGAACAGATGTAGTGTAGTGAAAGATAGCCAAAACTGTCTATCTCATGGATCTTACGTTTGTCAACGGTGTTGTCCCAGTCTATCTCAAACAGCCTTTCTACAGCTGATGCCACCTTGTCCACATCATCTATGTAGAATGTGATGACTCTCAGCCCCAAAATATCAGTAAGGTCTGCCAAGCTGTTGTACTTGTGTCCTTTGAGTTCAAGTTTGCCGGCCAGAGAATCATACGACTTGACGCGTGATTCAATGGCGGCCACAAGTAATCCGGCTTCGGTTAAAGTCTTCTTCAGCTTCTCCTTGACCTCCTGCTCTACCTCTCTGAAACGGGGCAGATTATCCTGATACTCCTGCAGGATGGCCATGCAATGCGGATCCAGATGCCTGGTCTTTGCCATGACTTGTTTCTTTTTAGTCCTGAATCTCAAAGAGGTTCAGGAAACCGGTCATCATGAATACTGAACGGATATCCTTGTTTATGGCTTTTACAATAACCTTGCCTCCCTTTGAAGCAGCGGCTTTGCGCAGTGAAAGGAACAGTCTGAGTCCGGAGCTGGATATATACTCCAGTTCAGTGCAATCCAGAGTGATTGTACCTGCTGCATACTGGGAAAGATTGTCAAAATCACCGCTAACCTCCTGTGATGCGGGGGTGTCAAGACGTCCAATCAGCTGGGCGGTGGTTACAGAATCCTGAGTGTTGATTTTTACTTCCATATTGTTGGTTTTTTATTAATGATTAATCGTCAGTATCTCCCATAATAATTACAAGACGGTCACCTACCATGAGTTTCATGCTGCCATGCGGTACCAGATACCTTTCATCGCGTCGCACCATAACAACGCGTATTCCGTGCGGCAGATGCAGGTCACGCAACGTTTCACCGCCTTCCAGATCTATCTCTGAGACTATGTGGTCACGCAGCATTCCCATCTCCTCAGGTATCTCCATACCGAATGTCTCCACTTCAGGGTCATCATCAATACTCATATTGAGAAGTCTGGCCATCGGAGTGATGGTCATTCCCTGAACCAGCAGTGACATCAGAGTAATTATAAACACCATGTTGAATATCTCACTTGAACCGTCTACGCCTTCAAGCACGGTATAAAGGGCAAATAATATCGGACCGGCTCCTTTCAGTCCCACCCATGATGTGAACAGTTTTGCTCTGAATGAAAGTCCTTTGAATGGTAGCAGGCTGAGCATTATTCCGGCCGGACGTGCTATCAGCATCAGGAACAGGCCTAAAATCAAGGCAGGCAACAATACCGTGTGCATCTGTGACGGTTTGGCCAACAGTCCAAGCAAGAGGAACATCATAAGCTGTGCCAGCCATGTTATTCCGTCAAAGAAAAGCAGAACCTCTTTCTTGAAAGGCAGATCCTTAGTGTTTCCTATTATTATTGCGCAGATATACAGGGCAAGCAGTCCGTTTCCTCCTACAAATGAAGCGGCACCGTTTGAGAACAGTACAATGCTTAAGATAAGGATTGAATAAAGCGGACTGGATTGGAGATGGATTCTGGTAAGCAGCCAGCGGGCAGCGAATCCTAACCCCAAACCTATGGCAAAACCTATGGCAATCTGCTTGAGCAGAACGAATGCGCCGAAGAATATGATGTCCCATGTCCCGACTGTGCCATTCGATTCGTTGACAATCTCCAGTATATTGACAAGCAGAATGGTGAGCACATATGCCATGGGGTCATTACTTCCGGATTCAAGCTCAAGCATGGGTCCCAGATTCTCTCTGAGAGTAAGCTTTTTGCTTCTCAGAATGGAGAACACTGATGCGGAGTCAGTTGATGATATGACTGCTGCCACCAGCAGACAGCCCCAAATGGTGGTGCCGGGTATCTTGCCGCCGAACACGTAGAAAAGGAAGAGTCCGGTAAAAAGAATTGTAATGAATACTCCTAATGTGGATATTGAGATACCTTTCCTAATGATAGGCTTGGTCTCCGGGAGTGATGTTTCAAGACCGCCTGTAAGCAGGATTATGGTCATGGCCAGATGGCCAAGGAACTCAGCTACCCGGGGATTGTCAATCCTGATACCCACACCGTCCTGACCTGCCAACATGCCCAGGACAAGGAACAGCAGCATAGTGGGCACACCGAACCTGGTTCCAACCTTTGCCATCAGGATGGCAACAAACATCAGAAACGATATGAGCAGAATCAGATTACCTGATGAAATGTCAATGCTGAATATGGAAAGAGGTATATAGGGCATGATTATCAGGCTTGTTTATTGAGTTTTTTCATCAGTGTAAGTATGTTATGGCCATCAACCCGTTCATAGTTGATATTATCCATAATCTGGCGTATAAGATGTATTCCAAGTCCTCCGATAGAGCGGTCCTCAGCGCTCAGGGTGATATCAACCTCTGCCTTTGCTGTGGGGTCAAACGGGGTACCCGTATCACTTATTATGAAAAACATCTCTGTCTTGTTTGCCTTGGCCTCAATTGTTATGTCACCCTTGGTTCCGGCAGGGTAGGCATAGTTCATGACATTGACTACAGCCTCCTCAATGGCCAGATTGATCTGCATTGTGGTAGCCATGTCAAATCCGTTGGCTTCACATGCCTCATCGATGAATGTGTTGAGCCTGGGTACGCGTTTCAAGTCATTTATCAGGGTAAGGCTGCGTTGATAAACTAGATCCTCATGTTGCTTGGTATATCTTATGGCAAGCATGGTAAGGTCATCGCTCTGATCGGCCTCACCCACAAATGAATGGACGGATTCTGTCATCTTGTCTATAATGTCGTTGGGTGCAAAGGTCTGTTCCTGCTGCAGTTTATGTGCCAAATCAATGATACGTGACATCTCAAACTGCTTGTGCTCAATATTCTCAGCTTCAGTGAGTCCGTCTGTATAAAGGAAGATGGTTGTACCGGGGTCAACCAGTGTCTCCTGTTTGGTGAATTTCCATCCGGGCATTACACCTGCAGGCAGGTTGGAGTCAACCGGGAGCATGCCTGCACCTGTTTTTCCTATGAGCAGAGGAGCATCATGTCCGGCGTTACAATAATGCAGACGGCCTGTCAACAGATCCAGAGCACCTACAAATAGGGTAACAAACATGTTGGACTCATTGTCTGCTGCCATCGCATCATTAATGTTTGAGATGATCTTGTCCGGAGCTGCCTGATGGGCCGATATGGTACGGAACTGTGCCCTGGTCACAGCCATAACCAATGCTGCCGGAACACCCTTGCCGGATACATCGCCTATGCAGAAGAACAGTTTCTCATCGCGGATATAGAAATCAAAAAGGTCACCGCCAACCTCCTTGGCCGGTGTCAGTCTTCCGAATACATCAATGTCGTTGCGGTCAGGATAGGGCGGGAATATCTTGGGCAGCATGGACATCTGTATGTCACTGGCAATCTTGAGCTCACCCTCAATTCTACCTTTCTGCTCATTGGCCTGCTTGAGTTCATCCATCTGTTTGACAAGTGAAACCTGCATGTTGTGGAAAGAATTGCTCAACTGGCCTATCTCATCCTTGCGTCCAGTCTCTGTCAATTGCTCATCAAAGCGGCCGGATGCTATTGATTCTGCCTGGTAGGCAAGTTCCTCAAGCGGCTCCAACTGCTTGGAAATAATGCCGCTGAATATCATCAGCATAAGCAGCAGACCTACAAATACAACTCCCAGGACCGTATTGATAAGACGATAATAACCACTGAAAATATCCTTTGCGGGGCAAACAATACCAACGCTCCATCCGGTATTGCCCAGAGGTGCATATAAGACATAGCAATCATTTCCGTCAAACATCAGTTGGCGTACACCCTGTTCTCCAGCCTGCATAGCATGTCCCAAGTTGGTAAGCGCGGAGTCCGGTTCAATAAGGGTTGGAGTGAAAATTGTCTGATAGAAAAGCTTAGTAGTATCAGGATGTACAAAATATGTTCCGCCCTGGCCTATCATGATACTGTATGAATTGGGATAGGGCTTGACTGCCGATATTGTCTGTGACAGCCAGTTAAGTGAGAGATCTACTGAGATGGTACCTATGTAAACGCTGTCTCTGTCCTTGATAGGTTTGCAGTAGGATATGATCATCTCAGGTGATGCGAATTCATCCGGATTATAATCAAAGAAAGGTTCTGTCCAACACGGTCTGTCCAGTAACTTGGGGAGCTGATACCAGTCCATTGAGAAGTACTGATAATGTTCATTACCCTCCTGAGTGGTCTGTATCTTTCCGTCGTAGTTGAGTGAATAGGCTGAAAAGTACAGTCCTTTCTCACTGAAGTAGAATGGCTCAAACGCAATGGAACATCCGTTCAGGTTAGGATTGTTCTGGAGTATGCGGCGGCTGTATACGAACATTGAGTCCGGCGCATCCAGATGCCTGGGGATAAGCCAGTCCGTATTGTCGGTTGCAACTTTAACCTCTGTCAATATGGTGTTTACACGTTGAACTGTCTTGTCAAGAGTAAGAGTAGCATTCTTGATAGCTTCAATTCTTACAGCCTTGCGCGATTCATTGAAGAATACTGCCAGAGCGGCTACGAATATAAGTCCTGCAAAAAAAACAATCCAAAGACTTATCTTGGTTGAAAGTGATTTTTTCTTTTTACGTTCCATGTTTTTTCTCAGGTTTTATTCATCCGTTAAATCCTCATAGGTGACAGGCATCTCAAGCATGCCGTTTTCAAGCATAAGATCGCTGGCCTGCTTAACCATATCCGGACGGAGGCGGTATTCACGCTGTCCTGATTCGCGGTCTTTCAATAATCTGAGAACCTCATCAAGCATAAGCTTCTGATGTATCCTGTTGGTGGAAATATGCTCCTTCTCACAATATGCCATCACGATGTCAAGAGTCTCTTCCGGATTCATGGCAGCCCATTCCCATCCCTGGCGGCAGGCTGCGGCAAATCTGTCAGCAAGGTCTTTGTTCTTATTATAGAACTCTCTTGTCATATAGACTCCATCCTCTTGGATGTTATATCCGTGATCACAGAATCTGTATACGTTCTTGTCATTCAGTTCAATACCTGTCTGAGCCAGTTGATAGTATTCGTTGTAGCTCATGGCAACGGTGGCATCAATTGCACCGGAAATAAAGAGATTGACACTGTTGGCAAAAGGAATCCAATGGTAACCCAGGTTCTCCTTGATGCTCATGCAGATAGCCACCTGTCCGAATCCGGCATTCCAGATACCGACTTTGGCTCCATATTGCTCAAGCGGATTCATGTTACGGCGTGAAACTATAACCATTGCGTTGTTCATGGATGTCTGGAGAATGTTTACAAGAGGTATTCCGTCATTTACAATCTCCATAGCCTGTGTCAGTTGCAGTGTGGTAGCCTGACTCTCATTGTTTTGTATACGGCTTATTGCAGATTGCGTAACAGACGGATGTACTATCTCTACTTCAATACCTGCCTTATAGAAGAAACCCATCTCCTGGGCAACATAATAACCGGCAAACTGTGCCTGTGCAGTCCATTGCGGTGTAAATATCAGTTTGTCCTGTGCTTGGGACATCATGCATAACATGCAAGACAGAATCCCCAGATATATCCTTTTCTTCATATTGTGCAAATATACAAAAAATCTGTAAAAAAAGTAATCAAAGGATACTGTCAAGTGCCGCGCGCAATTCAGGCATGGGACGCTGTGTATCCCTTTCTACAATCAGGGTCTTTAGTCCGGCGTAGGGACGGATCAGCTCCTCTATTTCTTTGAGAGGGATGTCTGTGCCGAAATATGCTTGTGCAAAATAATCCCAAAACTGCATCGCTACTCGTTTTGTCATATGGAAAGTCTCTTTTATAAAATCTTCCAGACTGAGATAACAGCAAAGGTAAACCATTCCTACGTCAAACAGATGGTTACCCCAGCAGAAATCGCCCAGGTCTATGAAATAGCGTTTGTCGCCTACAAATATGGCGTTGCTGTACTGCAGGTCTCCGTGTATGGCTGTATCCTCATCGGGTACGTCGGCAATGAAACGTACAAGTTTATCCTTTTCCTGTGTGGTGAAGAAAGGATTTTCCTTGAGTAGCCTATAGTAGCGGTCCTTTACATTCTCAAACTGTGTGGTATCCACGTGCGTTGCGTGCAGTTTCTTGCACATGTCGGCAAAATCGGCCGCAAACAACGCCACTTTCTCAGGTTCATCACCCGTGGCGCGTGAATAAGATTTCTTACCGGTTATGCGCTTGAAACGTATGCCGTAGCGGCCGTCTTCAGTTACCACATATTCACCGGGTTCAGGTGTGGGGATGCCCATTTCATAAACCTTACGGGCCAGCCTCATCTCATCCAGCGGCTGTTGGATAGCGCCTGCATGATACAACTTGAGCATAACCGTGGGGTCGGTCTTATGATCATAGCTCTCTCCGTTGGCTCCGCCGCCAAAGAGAACATAATCATCGAGGTTGATTTTGATGGCTGTTTCCATATTACTTGTAAGGGTCTTTATCGCCAGGTTTCCAAGTGCAGCCGCCAGCCAGGATGGGGTAGACCACAGATGGGAAGCAGAGGCTTTGGTAAATAGTATATTCGTTATTCTGATAGTTGTCCAGAATGTCTATGTAGGCACGCTCGCGGGGAGTTGTGTTACGGCTGATGGCCGGGTATGCGGGATAGTTGCGCACGTAGTTGCCTGCACCGAATACCAGTATTCCAGGGCGAGGGCCCCATCCCTGTTCAATGGTGTAGGCCGATTCGCGGTCATGCGGCCAGTGAACCTGGTTGAATCCCAAAGTTGTCATGTAGCATTTGCCCAGCGGGTTCAAACCAAGAGCATAGTCCATCATCTGGCTTACAATATCAATATATTCCTGATTGCCGGTGAGTTTCCACATAAGCACAATGGGGAATGTGTACTGCCCCTGAGCCACGTTGCTGCCCCACCAGTTTACGTTCATGGGTGCGCCGTTGGGATAGGCGTTCTCAGTGAATGCAGCCATCTGATTGTCAACTGTGGCCTGCAGGGCATCCTTGAATGCCTGTACGGTAGCGGGATCTGTCTTGCTGGCGGGTGCCAGTATGTACCCGAAGAAGAATGATGTCAGCCAGCCGCGCTCGGCAAATATCTCAGAGCCCTGGTTGTAGGTGCTTACCATCTGCTGTGCATCGGCAGCGTGGGCCTTAATGTATTCGTGGCATTTTGCATCACCTGTCAAAAGGTATTTTTCTACGTTGTAGTACATCTGGAATGTGGCCGGCATCTCGCGGTTACGTTCAGCATAAACGCGGGTTGATGCACTGTAAGCCTTTTCAGCACATGCTACATACTCCTTGCTCTTGGCCTCATCATAAGGCTTGATAATGCGGGCAAAATGGTAGAACAGTCCCGATGCCCAAGCCGATGTACGCGGGTCAAGAGCCTCTGAACCGAACAGGTGGTCCTCAAAGTCATAAGTGGTAAACGGAGAGTATCCGTTGGTTTCAGTACCCCATGGAATCTGTCCGTCCTCCTCCTGGAAGTACTTCCAGAACATGGTGCCCCACTCAGCCTCATCAAGTATATCGGGTATTCCGTTGCCTTTACCTAAGATGTTGAACTGCTCGTCAAATTTATCGGGGATATTGAATTGGTTATCAGTAAACAGCTCCGGGAATGCCTCAAATGTGGTGAGCAGGGTGCTGGGCACATCCATGTGATATGTACGGCGGTCAGCATCACCTGCATCATGATATCCGCCCCATGCCTGGATTGTGGGCTCTGTGCCTTTTACAACCAGACGGGCCTCGGCAATACGGTCATAGGTCTGGTAAATAGTCTCGTGGCAGCGCTTGGTGCGGTAGCTGAAATCAGAATAGGGTTCAATGATCTGGATTCCGCAGCGCTGGTTAAAAAGGGAGCGGAAACTGATGTATGAGAGCTTCTGTGAGAACTGGCCGCCCACGCCAAACGGATATGATGAGCCGTAACCGTCAACTACAATCTTGTACGGGCCGCCCTCAGGAACCTGTGACAGGTCTATGCGATATACGTAATCGCCCGATGAACGGTCCTCACCAATCTCTTTCAATTGTCCGGAGCAAACCTTTTTGCCAAGCTTGGATTTCTTGTACTGGTAAACGGTGTAAGAGGGCAGGGCGCCTTCAATCTTTTTCACACCGCCATCGCCCAGATAGATTGCAAAGTTTGCAAAACGCTTGGTTGACAATGCGCTATATGCAACCTGGTTGGTCTTGATGGCCTCACAGTAAATCTCCTTGTCGCTGAACTTGAAACTATATGTTGTGCCATAGGGAGTTTCAATATTATATTTCTTTCCATTCTTGAGCGTAGGTACGGTGAGATAGACAAAGTGGTCACACTTGTCTGCTGCGGCGGCAATCCTGTTTACACTAAGAACTTGAACTCCGTTGACTTTCCACTGGGCTGGATTGGAGTTATGGAACTCATTTACATCTAGCGTATCGCTGGTGTAATAGAGTTCAATCACGTTGTTTGCGGCAGTGCGGATCTCTTGAATGGTCAGTTTGGCGCTTGCTGACAATGACAACAGCATGGCCATAGAAAAGGTCAGTAAGAATCTCATAAGCATATTATTTATTCGCAAAGATAACACACAATAGGGACGGTTCCTTCTGTGTGTTGTTTTTTTTGCTGTTTTTTTATTTTAATCCGGTACCACACGGAAGGAACCGTCCCTATTGTGTGATGGTCGTTCTGTGTGGTTGGGATGAATCTCGTAGTGGTTCAGTTTGGTGATATTTCCTATCTTAAGCAGATGGGTGGTAACAGCGATGCCGTGATCGGTGCGGGGCGCAGTCATGTTTGAGATGTAGTTACCCAATGACCAGACCGTAAGATGGCGGTCTGCGCAGTGTTCATGGGGCAGAGTGCGCACTGGCTGCACTACATGCGGATGCCCTCCGATAATGTGGTTCACGCCAATACTGTAGAGCCACTCTTCAAGCTTCTTCTGGCTGGCATCAGGCGTAGTCCTGTATTCCGTCCCCCAGTGCATGCACGCAATGATGCAGTCAGCCTTGAGTTGGCGGGAACGGATGACATCAGCCTTAATCTGTGTGGTGTCAATGTAATTGACTATGCAGGGCGGGTCAACGGGTATGCCGTTTGTGTCATACGTGTAGTTGAGTATGGCTATACGTATGCCAGCGTGCTCTATTATATAAGGATAGAGTGAATCACGCTCTGCCTGGTTGCGATAAGTGCCCAGATGCTTTATGCCCAGGCTGTCCAGCACATCAAGGGTGCGGACCAATCCGCGGGAACGGCGGTCAAGGCAGTGGTTGTTAGCGGTCAGAAATATGTCAAAGCCTGCATCGCGTACTGCAGCAGCCAGTTCATCGGGTGAGCAGAACTGCGGATATCCCCTGTAAGGTGGGCCTCCAAGCGTGGTCTCAAAGTTGCAGACAGCAATATCGGCTGCCTCAATCTCAGGGGTTACCTGGGTGAAACAGCCGCTATAGTCATATGTTCCGTTGGGTCTGCGGGCAGAATTAAGCTGGTCTTTATGCTGCATTATATCTCCGGCAAAATATATGGAGATACTGTCTATGGTCTGGGCCTGTGCAAAAGTGAATATAGAACACAGCCCGATGAATGCAGCAAACCTGGCCACGGGTTTATTGGTAGATGCTCTTCTGACCTGCCAACAGGGTGTTCTTCATAAGCGAGCAGATGGTCATGGGGCCAACGCCGCCGGGAACAGGAGTGATGTAGCTGCACTTGGGGGCTACCTCGTCAAACTGAACGTCACCGCTCAGGCGGAATCCGCTCTTCTTTGTGGCATCGGGAACGCGTGTGGTGCCAACGTCTATTATTACGGCACCCTCCTTGACCATATCAGCCTTTACAAAGCCGGGCTGGCCCAGAGCCGCTACTATGATATCAGCCTGGAGGCATTCCTCCTTTATGTTTGCAGTGTGGCTGTGGCAAACGGTTACGGTGCAGTCACCGGGATTGGATTTCTGCATCAGCAGGCTGGCCATGGGTTTGCCTACTATGTTGCTGCGGCCCAGGACTACGGCTTTCTTGCCGCGGGTCTCAATGTTGTAGCGCCCCAGCAGTTCCATTATGCCGTTAGGTGTAGCCGATATGAAGCAGGGCAGACCTATGCTCATGCGGCCCACGTTGATGGGATGGAATCCGTCCACATCCTTGCGGTAATCAATGGCCTCAATCACGTGCTGCTCATTGATGTGCTTGGGCAGGGGGAGTTGTACTATGAATCCGTCCACATCAGGGTCATTGTTGAGTTCTGCCACTTTTGCCAGGAGTATATCCTCAGTGATATCGCTCTCAAACCTGATAAGCGTTGACTTGAAACCGCATACCTCGCAAGCCTTTACCTTGGCTGCTACGTATGTCTCTGAACCGCCGTCATGACCCACCAGAATGGCGGCCAGATGGGGGCGTTTTTCACCTCTCTCTACCATTGCGGCTACCTGTGCCGCAATCTCCTGCTTAACCTGTTCGGCTACTGCTTTTCCGTCAATTAACTGCATATGCTGAAATTGTTATCTTCTCATCATTGAACCCAGATTGGGTAATTTGGCACCGGCCACGTTCTTCATCATCTTGCGGGTCTGCTCAAACTGCTTGATCATACGGCTTACCTCCTGGATGGGCTGTCCGCTGCCCTTGGCGATGCGGTTGCGGCGTGACTGGCTCTTGTCAAGCAGTTCAGGATTGAGGCGCTCAGCGGGAGTCATGGAGTGAATCATGGCTTCAATGCCCTTGAAAGCATCATCATTGATATCTACATCCTTAAGGGCCTTGCCTACACCGGGTATCATTCCCATAAGGTCCTTCATATTGCCCATCTTCTTGATCTGACCTATCTGCTCCAGGAAATCATTGTAGTCAAACTTTCCTTTGCCCATCTTTTTCTGGAGGCGTTTGGCCTGTTCGGCATCAAACTGCTCCTGGGCACGTTCCACGAATGATACTATATCACCCATGCCCAGAATGCGGTCGGCCATACGCTCGGGATGGAATACGTCAAAGGCATCCATCTTTTCACCCGTACCTACAAACTTGATAGGCTTGTCAACTACGGTACGTATGGATAGGGCGGCACCGCCTCGGGTGTCACCGTCCAGCTTTGTCAGGATTACGCCGCTGAAGTCCAGACGCTCGTTGAACTCCTTGGCTGTGTTCACGGCATCCTGACCGGTCATGGAATCTACTACGAAGAGTATTTCGTTGGGGGTTACAGCCTCCTTGATTGCAGTTATTTCCTGCATCATCATCTCGTCTATGGCCAGACGGCCGGCGGTATCGATGATGACTACGTCAAAACCCTTGGCGCGGGCCTCCTTTATGGCATTCTGGGCTATCTCAACGGGTTTGTTGTTACCCTCTTCAGTATAAACTGTTACGCCTATCTGCTCACCCAGCACTTTTAACTGGTCTATGGCAGCAGGACGGTAAACGTCGCAGGCTGCAAGCAGGGGCTTCTTGGCGCGCTTGGTTTTGAGCAGGTTGGCCAGCTTGGCACTGAAGGTGGTCTTACCTGAACCTTGCAGACCGGCCATCAGAATGACTGCGGGATGTCCCTTTATGTCAATGTCAACGGCCTCACCGCCCATGAGGGTGGCCAGTTCATCATGTACGACCTTGACCATCAGCTGGCCGGGACGGACAGATGTGAGCACGTTCATGCCCAGGGCTTTCTCCTTAACGGTATCAGTGAACTGCTTGGCTACCTTGTAGTTGACGTCGGCGTCAAGCAGGGCTTTGCGTACGTCCTTTAGGGTTTCAGCAACGTTGACTTCAGTGATTTTACCTTCACCTTTCAGTATCTTTAGAGACCTTTCAAGTCTTTCTGAGAGATTTTCAAACATATCTTTCTTATTTCAAGCCGCGAATTTAATAAAAAAATCACAATGGCGGGAGAACTTTTTGGGGTATCGGTATCTGAAACATCACAGAACTATCAGTTTGGGGACACAACGTTCCGTAGCTACTCCGGACCATTCGATGCCTAAACATCGATCTCCTCCTTTTTAGCCCCCTGCGGGGTCTAACAGTCGTCACACACCGCGATGTTCTTAACGGCATCTCGGTGGTCCTACGCTTAACGCCACTGCACTGATGGTCCCCAAACTGATAGTTCTGCTTCTGCAAATGGGAAAAATACTGATACCCTAAAAAGTTCTGCTCGTTTTGGAATTATCGGCCGGAGAGGTAGAGCATCTGGCGTATTTCCTCGTTGAACTTGCGGGCGCCTGTGAGTTTCTCCAATGTCAGATGCATGCGGTAGCGCCAGTAGTTGTTGGAATCGGCTGGTACGTTTATGCGTTCTGATGCGGGGTCTTTTGAGCGTAGTGAGGAACTCATGGAGAGCCAATCCTGAAGCGGAAAGATGGCCAGCATGGAGGGTGATGCCAGATGGGCGGATATAACGCTGGTGCAGGCTGCAACAGTGGCTTCCTTGGCGGTTATTACGTGATTGGGCTCCATCTCATCCTCAATCCATGTGCGCAGTACGCTCATATCATGCGTGGATGTGGTGCAGACTGACATGTAGGGGTAGGTGGCGGGGTCCGATACGCTTACGCCCATATTCTTGGGCATACGCTGTACTTCAAGTGCAAGTATGCGCAGGCGGTCCATCACTTCAGGGACGCAGGCCGGAATCATACCCAGATCCTCACCGCACACCAGCATATCAGTGGCCTCAATCAGGGCGGGAAGCTTGGACATGGCAACATCACTCCAGAATGCATTGTTGCGGCTGTAGTAGAAGTCATCATGGATACGCCTGAATGCCTCCTGCTCATTCTCCGGCAACTGTTTGAACATATCAGTGCCAAACGCATTTATGCGAGGATGATATGTGCCCGGCCGGTGCGTATCCTCAAGGAACAGCACATCTGTCTCAGGATGCCCGGCCGGTGCTTGGGCATGCAGGGCAGGATTGAACGGGAAGCCGTTGTCCCAGATCTCCTGAGGAGTGTAGGTGAGGGCCGGATTAAAACGGCCCATCAGCCCGCTGCTATATTCAAGCGGCACTTCCCATATGCGGAAGAATCCTAACAAATGGTCTATGCGGTAGGCGTCAAAGTAATCAGCCATTTTGCGGAATCTGGTTACGAACCATGCATAGCCGTCACGGGCCATATTCTGCCAGTTATAGGTGGGCATGCCCCATTTCTGGCCATCTGTAGCAAATGTATCCGGTGGCGCGCCGGCCTGGCAGTCTGTGTGGAACAGTTCCGGGTGTATCCAGACGTCGGCACTGTGGCGGTTTACGCCTATAGGTATGTCGCCTTTCAGAAGGATGCCTTTCCGGTTAGCATATTTCTTGACATCTGTCAGCTGTTTGTCCAGATGAAACTGTATGAAGTAGTGTTTGCGGACCTCTTGATAATGTTTGTTGCCGGGTGAACAGAATCTGTTCAGCAGAGCAGGGGTGAATTCCGCTTCTTTCCACTGGCTGAAATCAGCTGTGCCGTATCTGTCACGGAGGTAACAATATAGCGCATACGGTTCAAGCCAACTGCGGTTGGCACTGAAAAACTTCTGGTATTCACGGCTTCTGAAACATTGCTCGCCAAACTGGGCGTACAGTCGGTTCAGATATTCACTTTTGAGCTTATAAACACGTTCATAATCAATTGCAGGGAGTGAGTTCAACTCCTTGCGCTGTTTCTCGGCACTTTTTATAAAACGCTTGTCATCAAGTTCTCCTACCAGTTCCAGATTTATATAAATAGGATTAAGGGCAAATGATGAGTTTGCACTGTAGGGGTATGAATCTCTCCACGTGCCGGTCAAGGTGGTGTCATTGACCGGAAGTGTCTGGATAACACTTTGGCCCGTTGCAGCAGCCCAGTCAACCAACAGTTTGAGATCTGTGAACTGACCTATGCCGAAATCCCTTTCTGATCGGAGTGAGAATACAGGTATGGCTGTTCCGGCTCCTTTCCAGCGTGGGCGGTTGCCTAAATGTACGTAAGGAAGGGCGACGGTACGCTGCTCTATGTTTTGTCCGCCATAATCCTTCCATCGGTCAGACAGGACAAGACGTTTGGCGCGTGTGTAGGGTATGGAGTGGAATGAACCCTCCTCATGACGGGTAATGTTACCGTCAGTCTGAACCATATAACTATAGGTAATGTCGCCTACTGCTATCTCGTCATCATCAAACTCATAATCGACAAACCATGTACCCTGACCATTGTTGTACATATCAATGCACAACTGGGAACCATCAGGCATGTTGAGACATAGAAAGAGGTTTTCACCCCATCGGGTCTGGTATTCTATTTGAAAATGTATCTGCATAGGCCCTTTTCTTGATTACAAATATATGGAAATTTTGCTAAATCATTGCTGGACTATGGTAAAAAACGGGGGCAAAAAAATGTTTTCAACTGTTTTTGAAAAGTTATCAACAATTGCCAAAAAAGCGAGTCAAATTCTTTTACGTTTTTGTGCTCGAAATTAATTTTGCTAACACGAAAAAACAGATTTAAACAATTTGTAACCAAAATAGTTTTCAATCATGGCTTTAAAACAGGACGGTATCTATGATGCCAGTACCCTAGGAGGGGGAAAAATGTTTGTGCTCGGTTTCCAGCACATGTTCGCTATGTTCGGTGCTACGGTTCTAGTACCGCTTCTGACAGGTCTGTCAGTATCCGCTACACTGCTGTTTGCAGGTATCGGCACACTGATTTTCCATTTGTTCACTAAGATGAAAGTACCTGCATTCCTGGGTTCATCATTCGCATTCTTGGGCGGATATAGTGCTGTAACAGCGATGGGTCCCAAGTTCCTTGACCCTAATTTCAACCAGATTGCATTTGAGGCAATGACAGAATCCGAGCAAGCTGAGTATATAGCCGGTTTTGCACCTGCTTCACTAACATACGCTTGCATCGGTGTGTTCTGCGCAGGTCTGCTTTACTTTGTTCTGGCCGCTCTGTTCAAGTTCTACGGCGTTCGCCGCACTATGCGTTTCTTCCCGCCGGTAGTAACAGGTCCTATCATCATTTCCATCGGTCTTATCCTGTCATCAAGCGCCATCAACAACTGCCAGACTAACTGGTGGATAGCACTGCTTGCCATTCTGATTATCGTGATATGCAATATTTTCGGTAAGGGTATGATTAAAATCATTCCCATCATACTGGGTGTGATAGGTTCATACATTGTTGCAGCCTGCTTTGGCAAGGTTGACTTCTCGGCCGTAAAGGAAGCAGCATGGTTCGGATTGCCTATAGAGTGGAGCAGAACAGGTTTGAGTACTGTAGTCAGTCATCCTGACGGTGCTTTCCTTACTACAGCTATCATCACAATCATGCCTATCGCCATAGCTACCATGATAGAGCATATAGGTGATGTATGCGCTATCTCATCAACCTGTAACCGTAATTATATTGCCGATCCCGGTCTGCACCGCACTCTTATGGGTGACGGCTGCGCTACCGCACTGGCTGCCCTGTTCGGCGCTCCTGCCAATACCACATATGGTGAGAATACCGGTGTTCTTAATTTGACTAGAGTTTTTGATCCCAAGGTGGTTCGTATAGCAGCATGTCTGGCTATATTATTTTCATTCTGCCCCAAGTTCGCCCAGATTATTTACGCTATGCCTACCGCAACCGTAGGTGGTGTTTCTCTGGTGCTCTACGGCATGATATCAGCAGTAGGTGTACGTAACCTTGTTGAGAACAAGGTTGACTTTACCAACAACCGTAACGTGCTCATCGCCGCCCTTATCCTGGTGCTCGCCATCGGTATCAACTTCGGCCCCGGCAGCGTATCATTCGGTAAGGTTGCCCTGTCAGGTTTGGCAGTTGCCGCTCTGGTAGGTATTATCCTGAATGCGGTTCTTCCCGGTAACGACTTCCACTTTACAAGTGAGTATGCAAGCGGTAAGCGTGCCACAGCTGAGGGTCAGGATCTGCCTGAGGAGTTCAAGAAGCCTCTGCATGATGATCCCAAGTACAACGGATAACTTATTAACTCATTTATATTAACTCTTTAAGTTTTTAATATGAAAAGATTTGTTGCATTTGCAGGTTTTGCCCTGCTGTCAGTAGGTGCTTTTGCACAGACAAACTTACAGGTATTCTACGATTTTGGCGAGAACCGTAAGCAGGTTACTTCTACTCTTGAGATGTTCAAGGGTGATGATTGGGGTAACACATTCTTCTTTGTTGATTATGATCACACTTGGAAGAATGCAGATGACAAGATTATTGCTCCTGCTTGTACTTACATGGAGATTGCACGTTGCTTCAATTTCTGGGGTGAATCAGCTCTTGCTCCTCTGAGCCTTCAGGTTGAGTATAACGGCGGTTTTGGCGCAGGTTTCCCAATTGAAAAGGCATGGTTGTTTGGTGTTGACTATTTCCTGCACAATGACGATTTCAGCAATACATTCAATTTCAAGGTACTTTACAAGAAATGGGCTGTAAATGACGGTACTCCTCTGCAGTTTACATTTGTATGGGGTATGCAGAACCTGTTTGGTGTAGAGGGACTGCGTTTCTCAGGCTTTGTTGATTTCTGGGGCCAGAAGCAGGGCTTCGTACAGAATGACCATTCTGTTAAGGAAAGAGACTGGGTACTTCTTTCAGAGCCTCAGCTGTGGTATAATATAGGTTCTCTGTTTGACTGCCCCAACCTGAACATCGGCGGCGAGGTTGAACTTTCCAATAATTTTGCCGGTGAGGGATTTGTATGCAATCCTTGCCTCGGTTTCAAGTGGGACTTCTAATCTTGAATTAAAGGTTTAACATAAAGCTCAAATATTATGTCATTCCTAAAAATTTTAGGATTTGATCCTCAAAAGCACAGTGTAAAGACTGAGGTCATTGCAGGTATCACTACATTCCTGACAATGGCCTATATCCTGGCCGTGAATCCGGATATATTCGGTAATCTGGAAGGTATGGGTATGCCTAAGGATGCTGTGTTCACGGCAACGGCTTTTGCTGCCATTGTAGGTACGCTGATTATGGCCTTATATGCAAAGAAGCCATATGCACTGGCTCCAGGCTTGGGCCTTAATGCATTCTTTGTTTATACGGTATGCCTTACAATGGGTTACACATGGCAGTTTGCATTGACTGCAGTACTTATTGAAGGAATCATCTTTGTTGTTCTCACTGTTACAAATGTACGTGAAGCTATCATCAATGCCATTCCCAAGGCTATGAAGAGTGCCGTAAGTGCCGGTATCGGATTGTTCATAGCATTCATCGGCTTGGTAAACTCGCATATCATTGTTGATAACGGTGGTACTATCATCAACCTTGGAGACATTATGCACGGTACTGCTGCGCTGGCTCTGATAGGCTTGGTAATAACATCCGTATTGATGATTCTCAAGATTCGCGGCGCCCTGCTTATTGGTATTATCTTAACGGCAATCCTTGGTCTCTTCTTTGAGGAGCCGGTTGATTATGATAATCTTGACAAAGGAATGAAGGCTGTGACGGTATTCAGCGGCGTGGTTGACAAGGTTCCTTCCATCAGTCCTATCTTCTGTAAGTTTGAATGGCACAACATTCTTTCATGGAATATGGTGATTGTGGTGTTCACATTCCTGTTCATTGATATGTTTGATACCATCGGTACTGTTATCGGTGTATCAAAGAAGGCTAACGCAATGAATCCGGACGGTACTATTCCTGGTGTAAAGAGGGTTCTTATGGCTGATGCTGTTGCTACAGTATTCGGCGCATGCTTCGGAACCAGCACAACCACAACATATGTGGAGAGCGCATCAGGTGTAGCAGAGGGTGGCCGCACGGGTCTGACTTCATTCACAGCTGCAATCTGCTTTGCCATTGCATTGTTCTTTGCACCGGTATTCCTTGCAATACCGTCAGCTGCCACTGCTCCTGCTCTGATAATAGTAGGTGTCATGATGATGTCTTCTATACTGGATGTTGACTTCAATGATTTCTCAGAGAGCATTCCTGCTTACATCACTATGATTATGATGCCTTTGGCATACAGCATTTCTGACGGCATCATGCTTGGAATGATATCATACGTGGTTCTGAACGCCCTGACCGGTAAGTTCAAGAAGATAAGCCTTATGATGTGGATTCTGGCAATCCTCTTCATATTGCGCTACTGCTTCCTGTAACAACACTGTCAGCTAAGGCTGTAAAAAGAATCCGGACAGTTCCATTTGGGACTGCCCGGATTTTTATATGCTATATCTGTGTGTCTATTTTATGGTCAGCACATTACCGGTGTTGGTATCAAAAGTGATCTTTGTATCGGCATGCTTTCCCATAATGGTTGATGATACAACTTCAACTTTTCCAAACTGGGCAATCTGGACCTCCTGCTCAACAAAGCTTTTGCGGTTATCATAGACGTTAACTGTAGCCCTGCCGGGAATGCGGTAATACAGGAACTGGCTATCGTTTTTGGAACTCTTGGATTTCTTGGATTTGTCTTCAGAAATGACAATGTCATCAAGCATCTTGCTGTCTATAACATCAATCCATACTGGCTCGCCGGCCAGATTGTCCAACGGCAGGACTCCCAGTTTGGTGGAGAATCTGAACAGCATCTGTTTTGAAAGAGGCTTGTCAGGATTTACATCAATGGTAAAGACACGCTCCTGACAATCACTTGTGCCGCTGAATAGGGTGAGCAATGCTGTCTCCTGCTTGGAGAGTGACTCAAGCATATACTTGATTGATTCACCGTCAGTGGGCATGAAATCAGCCTGGCCACGGGTTATAGCATTACGGCTCTCTCTGATATTGTAAATCTCCTTGGCGGTAAGTTCTGCCATCTTTGCCGTTGAACCGGCCATAAGTATCTCTTCAGTCATGTATTCCTGAGGGTTGATCTTGGGTTGGGTCACAACCGCCGGTTTTTCAGGTGCAGAAGCGGATTCCTCTTCCGGAGCATGTGTGTTGACAGCAGCCAGAATTCCGTCTTTGGTCAGCTCAAAAGAGGGCCTGTTACCTTTCTGAGGGAATAACAGCGTATAAATGTGTTTCTTGTCAGGTGTGCCAGTAGCTGAAACGGTAACGCCTGTTATCTCCCAATACTCCTCAGCATTGTCTTTAACACCCGACAATCGGAGGTAACGCTCTGCATAGCGGGAGAATTCACCGGGGGTAAATGTACGCTTGGTGGTGGTTACGGTTACCGTAAGCTTGGTCTTGGGTAACCAGTACGATACTGCATCCTGGGTTACTCCAGGGGTATAAGGGGTGGATGTCCCTTGTGCGGCCATAGGCATACAGCCTAAGGCTAAACCCATCAGAAGGGCTGATCTTAAGATGTTCATTTTCATAGTTTTTCCATTTTAAGCCAAGCTTGTGGCAGATAGTTTATGATGTCGGCCGATGTCATAGCCGTCTGGCTCAATGCCTTGGCAGCCGCATCGCCTGCAGATCCGTGAATATATACCGCAATTATGGAGGCATCAAGTGCGCTGTAACCTTGCGCAAGCAGGGCCAGCACAATGCCGGTAAGCACATCGCCTGATCCTGCGGTTGCCATTCCGGCATTTCCGGTAGTGTTGATATAGGCGTTCCCATCAGGTGATACTGTTACAGTAGGGGCTCCTTTGGCTACCACCGTGATGCCGGTTTTGCGGGCCAGGTCCATAGCCTTATCAACCATCTGGGTCCAACCGTCGGCTTTACCTGTAAGCCTGGCCAGTTCACCGGGGTGGGGTGTTATGACTGAACCTGTGGGAACGTAATCCAAAAGGTAACTGTTTTGCGATATTATGTTCAGCGCATCGGCATCAAGCACCGCAGGGCATGTGGCGCTTTTAAGCAACTTGTCAAGAAGTGCTGTCTGTGATTCACCCTTACCCAATCCTGGACCAGCTCCTATAGCGGTATAGCGGCTCAGATCAGATGTGGCGTACATATCATCAGTCAAGGTTACCATTGCCTCCGGGACTGAAATCTGTAGAATGTCATTGTTGACGGGAGGAGTGCACACTGTGAGAAGTCCCACGCCTGAACGCATACAGGAACGGGCTGACAGAACAGCTGCTCCAGCCATACCGTGACTGCCTGCGTAGAGCAGTGCATGCCCAAAGCAACCCTTGTGCGCTTTGGGGTCACGCCTTTTCAGCAGGCTCTTTACAATGGTCTCATCTACGTACACTGTGTCCGTCATTTGGCAATTGTACATGGCAAATGTACGCTTATTTTGTTAAAAAACGGACATTATCCTTTTTATCGGTCATAAAAAAGAAAACATACATCAAGACTGCGCACATTTTTGAGTATATTCGCGTAATAAATCAGACTCATTTATGGAAACCATACAGGTAAAGGACAGACTGTTTGCTCCGTTCATCAAGGAGGAAGAGATTCAGAAGGAAATCAAAAGAGTTGCATCAGAGATAAACCGTGATTATGAAGGAAAGGAACCGCTGTTCCTGTGCATTCTCAACGGCTCATTCATGTTTGCGGCCGATCTGCTTAAGAACATTACCGTGCCATGCAATGTGTCATTCGTAAAAGTGGCATCTTATCAGGGAACCGATACTACCGGAAAGGTCAAGGAACTGATGGGATTGCAGGAATCAGTTGACGGCAGGGATGTCATTATCATTGAGGATATTGTAGATACCGGTTTTACCATGCGTGATGTGCTGGATTCTCTGGAAGAGAAGAATGCCGCATCAGTCCAGGTGTGCGCTCTGTTGTGCAAGCCTGACAAGCTCAAGGTTGATATAAACCTTAAATATCTGGCCATGAATATTCCCAACGGCTTTATCGTGGGATATGGCCTGGATTATGACGGTTTCGGACGTAACTCACGTGATATTTATAAGATTGTGAAATAACAATATTTATTTCAATGGACAACATAGTAATTTTTGGCGCGCCCGGATCAGGAAAAGGAACGTACAGTGCTGCCCTGGTTGAGAAATTCGGATATAATCATATCTCTACCGGTGATGTTCTCCGTGCAGAGATAAGAGAAGGTTCTGAACTTGGAAAGATTGCAGAGGGTTATATTGAGAAAGGTCAGTTGATACCTGATGACCTGATAATAGATATGCTTGCCGACGTATATGACACTATGCGTGACGGCCCAGGGGTGATCTTTGACGGTTTTCCGCGTACTATTGTCCAGGCCAAGGCCCTTAAGGAGATGCTTCACAAGCGTGGAGAGAAGATTTCCGTCACTTTGAACCTGATTGTAAGTGAGGACATCCTTATGGAGCGTCTGTTAAAGCGTGCCCAGATAGAAGGTCGTGCCGATGACAACGAGGCTACCATCAAAAAACGTTTCAATGTTTATTATACCCAGACTCATCCTCTCATAGAGTGGTTCAAAAAGGAGGGAGTACTCTCCGAATTCACTTTCAAGGGTGATAAAGACCTTATGATAAAGGAGATAATAGAGGAGGTGGAGTCAATCTGACCCCACCTTGTGTTTATATATGGCAGAGAGTAATTTTGTAGGCTATGTAAAGATTTTTTGCCGGTCAGGCAAGGGCGGCAGAGGCTCGGCGCATCTGCGTCATGACAAATATATTCCCAACGGCGGTCCTGATGGTGGTGACGGCGGTAAGGGCGGCAGTGTTATACTTAAAGGTAACCGCAATTACTGGACGTTGCTTCACCTGCGTTATGAACGTCATGCTTTTGCTGAGAACGGGGGTAACGGCGGCAGCAACAAGTGCTTTGGCAAGGACGGTAAAGATGTTATTTTAGAGGTTCCCTGCGGTACTGTAGCTTATGATGCTGAGACAGGTGAATATTTGTGTGATGTGACTGATGACGGGCAGGAGATAGTATTGCTTAAGGGTGGCCGCGGCGGCTTGGGTAACTGGCATTTCCGCACACCTACGCGTCAGGCACCCCGATTTGCCCAACCGGGTGAGCCTGCTCAGGAACTGATGGTGGTTCTGGAACTTAAGCTGTTGGCCGATGTGGGCCTTGTGGGATTCCCCAATGCAGGTAAATCTACTCTTCTCTCAGCCATATCGGCTGCCAAGCCCAAGATAGCAAACTATCCGTTCACCACGCTTGAGCCTAATCTAGGAATAGTATCTTACCGTGACGGAAAATCATTTGTGATGGCTGATATTCCGGGTATCATAGAGGGTGCCAGTGAGGGCAAGGGGCTGGGACTCAGATTCTTGCGTCATATAGAGCGTAACTCGTTGCTGCTGTTCATGGTTCCGGGTGATACCGATGATATTAAACACGAATATGACATACTGCTTAACGAACTTGCCCAGTTTAATCCTGAGATGCTTGACAAGCAGCGTGTCCTGGCCATAACCAAGTGTGACCTGATTGATGAGGAACTCATGTCCATGCTGGAACCCAGTCTGCCGTCTGATATACCTCATGTATTCATATCTGGCGTAAGCGGTCTGGGACTGCAGCAGCTTAAGGATATACTCTGGAAAGAACTCAACAGTGAGAGCAACAAACTGGATGCTACATGGAAAACGGAGCACATAGTACATCGCTCAAAGGATGCCGGTGAACTGCACAATGAACTTGTGGCAGCCGGAGCGGACTTCGAGTTTGACTTTGATGATTTGCCGGCCGATGATGATGACCTTGACGATCTTGAAGAGGTTGAGGTGGAGCTGGATTGAAAATTTTTTTATTTTTTTTAAGTTGCCTATTTAACTTTCGTTTTTGTGGGTTATATGATAATAGAATCAATTTGTTTTGAATTCACCTTTTACTAATTAATAACTTAAAACAAACAAAAATGAAAAAGATGTTTTTGGCAGCTGCCCTTCTGGCAGTAGTTTCTCTGGCCAACGCTCAGGCTCCGGCCGATGCTCCTTACGGAGTTAAGTCAGGTGTTATCACCATGTCTATGGATATGATGGGTAACGAGATCATCACTGAGACTTATTTTGACAACTATGGTCTCAAGACCGCTCAGGTTTCTGAAGGTGGTGGCTTTGGAATGATGGGTGGCGGCCAGCAGGGCAAGATCCGTACTATCAGAGATAAGGATGGTGCTCAGATTCAGATCAACGATGAGGCTAAGACCGCTACCAAGATGCCGTCATTCGGTGGCATGGGTGGTTTCGGCGGTGGCCGTGCCCAGATCAACTGGAACAAGCTGACTGATCAGGTTAAGAAAGAGAACAACATTAAGGAAGTAGGTAAGGAGACCATCGCCGGTAAGGAGTGCACCAAGTACACTATGACCATGGATATGATGGGACAGTCAATGGAGCAGACCGTATGGATCTACAAAGGCATCCAGCTCAAGAACGAGATGAACTCAGAGATGGGTACTTTCGGCTCAACTTGCAAGAAGTTTGAGGAGAAGGACGTTCCCGCTTCAATGTTTGAGGTTCCCGCCGGTGTTAAGGTTGAGGAGATGGATATGTCACAGTTCGGTGGCTTTGGAGGTTTCTAATCCTTAATAACTAAAAAAATAGGGTCGCAGTTTATGCGACCCTATTTTTTTAAATAACTTTGCATAGTTCTTACTGAATATGATATGAAAAAAGGATTATTTAAAGTTTTGGTGTTTGCATTTGCAATACTGTCATTAAACAGTTGCTTTAATAAGGCAGGAAAACTGTCTGAAAAAATAACAGGCAAGTGGATGATCGTAGAGAGAAACGGATCCCCGTTGCTGACTAATTTGTCCCATATAATTACCTTCTTATCGCCTACAGAGGGTTACGCATCAACTTCGTGGATTGAACTTTCGGATAATGACAATTCTTCTTTGAGTAAAAGAGGTAAGACAGAAGTGGTAATCAAGGGCAGAAAGATTACCAAGACACTGCATATTAACTCTCATGTAACTGTGATTGATGAGATGAAAGTTACTTCAATTACTGACAATGAAATGTGCGGAGTATCAAAGGTTAAAACCTATATAGATGGTTACAAGGTGACAACAATCCAATATTCTGGCCGCTACGAAAGGGTGACAGCTAATTACGAAAAAGAAATACTGGGCCTATGGGAAGGTAAGGTTACCAGTGATATGGGATCTGATTTCAATGACACCGAACGTCATCGCTGGGAATTTTTGCCTGACGGTAACTATCGCTTCTACGTTTGGAATAATGGTCAGTGGCAGGTCAATGATGAGTTTGCACAGTATGTTTTAGATGCAACGATGATTTGCTGCCGTTGGAAAAACCTGGGCCTGACTGAGGAAGAGCATCGTGAATGGTGGGTCATATCTTCACCGGAAAAAGGAGTCTTGGATTGGAATGCCATCCGTGAACAACCAGACGGAACCACCTACACCTCAACCATAAAAATGAGAAAAATAAGATAAAGTTACCCATCGAGGGACCACGTAGCCCTTCAAGGGCTACCGGCCCGGAGGGCCGCAAGTGACCAAAGGGAACGTTTTCGCGAAGCGAAATAAAGAAAGGACACATGCTCCACATACGAAAGAAAGGCCGCCTTTAGGTGGTCTTTCTTTTGCATGTGGAGCTGGAGGGAGTCGAACCCTCGTCCAAACGGGGAAACCATAAGCTTTCTACAGGCTTATCTCTACTTGGATTGTCGGGCCAAGACTTGGATAGAGCTACCGGGCCATGACCTTATCTTCTAAAGTTTCATTCCAGACGCGAAGCCGAAAGGAACTATCCCCGATTTGACTGCACCACCGTATCGACGAGCTTCGGAGCAAGAGCTTCCGGGTGATGTCTTGTCACAGCACCTTGTGCCGTGATTAAGCAGATCTACTGTACTTCGATCAAGCAGCAAGAGCAAAATTGTTTTCGCCAGATAATTGTTGACGTTCTTTTTATAGTGCGGACCGACAGAGCACTGCCTGCTTACATACCATTCCTGCCCGCTGTCAAAGCCAGACAGCCCCAGGATTATGCAACGGAACCGCTGTTCCGGCTGCAAAAGTATGAAAAGTTTCGCTAATTTTGGAAATGTAATTGTTTGATATGAACAAATCATTGGTAGAATATATTGAGAGCCGTATCATTCCTATGTATGACGGGTTTGATGCGGGGCATGGACGTGATCATGTCCGGGCCGTCATAGAGGAGGCTGTAAGACTTGCCGGTTTTTATCCTGTTGATCTGAATATGGTCTATGCTGCTGCGGCTTATCATGATACGGGTTTGAGTGTGGACCGAAAGACCCATCATTTGGAATCCGGGCGGATAATACGTTCTGACAAGAGGCTGGGAGAGTTGTTTGATCCTGATCAGATTGAGATCATTGCACAGGCTGCCGAGGACCACAGAGCCTCATCGGAGCATGAGCCCAGAACCATTTACGGAAAGATTATTGCTGAGGCTGACCGCCAGATTATTCCCGAGAGCATTATTTTGCGTACTGTGCAGTATGGATTCAAACATTACCCGGAACTTGATAAAGAGGGCCATTGGGCACGCTTGTGTGAGCATATGGCAGAGAAATATGATGTAGGCGGATATCTTAAGCTGTGGATTCCGGAATCACACAATGCTCAGGGACTGGCGCGGCTGCGTGATATAATACATGAAAAAAACCGCCTCAGAAAGTACTTTGAAGCGGCTTATGCTGATGTCTGCAGGAGTTACTTGCGATAGATGTATTTACGTCCGTCCTTGATATAAAGCTGTCCTGGTTGCGGCGTCTGAACTGGCTGTCCAAGTAGGTTGTAGATTACACCTGATTTGTAATTGGCCTTAATAGTCCTGATACCTGTGAATTCCTTTTTATGAATCTGATCATAACTGTTAAGACTGTTGGTCTTGCCTATGCTGGGGCGGTTCATCACGTATGATGTGTTACCGCCGTCAGGATACAATCCTACACTCTGATATCCGGTGTGGTTCTTGTAAATCAGTGTATCGGTCCAGGAATAATCACTGGCGGTAAGCATAATGACATTTTCATCGTTATTGTCCAGTCTTAAAGGTGCGTGCAGCTGGACCCCGCTTTCCTTGTCACACCAGATGACCAGATAACCGTTGGCCGGAATGATACTGCCTTCCGGAATCGTGTATTTTTCAGGTTGGGAAAGGTTGTCAGAGAGGAACATGCCACTTACATCAATCTCACTGGAGGTGACGTTGTACAGTTCAACCCAATCATGTTTCTTGAATGAGTCATTGATGAAGACTTTGTTTGATGCACTGACTTCATTTATCCTGACTGGGCGTTCTATTGTTTTGTCTGCTTCAAAACATGCTGTAAGTACAGAACAGTCATTTTCCAAATCATACTCCGTATCAGTTGAAATGATATTGCCATCACTGTCTTTCCATCCTGTGAACGTATATCCGTCAGGGGCAGAGACCTTCAATGTGGCGGGCATAAATACATAACCGACCAGCTTGTTTGTGGGTATCTCCAGTCCGTTCATTGTCAATACGGCCTGCGGGATATTTGTTCTTACGTTCCTGAATAATTTGGACACATTCTTAAGGTTGGCATAAGACCAGCCTGCAAGCTGATTAGTCCTTTTGTTCCTGTAATCAGACGTTATAGTGTTGATGATAAGATTTGCGTCGGCTGACGGTGATCTGCCCTCGAATGCCATCTCTGTCGATGCACGTGAAGAGAGTTGGTTCACAATGGATCTTGTACGGTCAGGATCATATACAGAGCCGGCAACGATACAGAAACTGTCAATGAACTTCTTGCGGAAGGTGCTGTTCTTGAGCATGTTGTGAAAAAGGGTTACCATAACTGATTTGTAGCCGCTTTTGTCACCAGAATAATACTCCTCGGAATCAAAGAAAGTAAACGGTTGTATATCTGTGGCCTGGTTGATTGAACCGAACGCGTGATCCAGGTCAAAGATTACAAAACGGAACCGTCCGTCAGTGCTGTGACGGAAAGCTTTGATGTTGTTCCGGGGCCAATCCTGATTGGCAAGGAAGAACTCTATTGCCATATAGTTGGCAAACTCATCTACATCAACCAGTTCACAGATACGGTTGTATGATGTCTCCTGAGAGGCTGTCTTGGCCAGCTCTACCCACTCATCCCACGCATCACGGCTGCCTTCTGTAAGGGTAAAACCGCCGTTTCCGTTATTGTGGTCAAGTTTGAAGCAGTCCACCTCATCATCATCAAACCCGTAATTGGAATATGCGTAGTCCTTGTTGTTGGGCTCACGGATATTGATTATTCCTTTATACGTGCCGTTGATATAATGGTGTACAGGCTGATATGACTGACAATCCACGTTGAGTCCGGAACGGAGTATTACCTCCTGCAGTGCGGCGTCCTTGAGTCTTGTGGTATAATTGTTGCCGCCGCTCCTGAATTTGAGTGACTGGTATTTGTTGTAGGGCTTGTCACTGAAGGGGGTAAAGGCAAAGTAATTGTCATATCCGAATTTCTTTTTAGCCTTTATCTTGAAAGGATGGGGGTCATATGCGCGGCTCCATCGGCCGGAGGGGGTTATCTCAGCCTCCTGATTGATCAGGACATTGCCTTTTGCGTCTATAATCTCAATATTTACGGAGCGGTCCCAATCACGGTTCCAGTTGCAGAGGTCAGACTGTCCGTTGCCTGACTTTCCGTATTTTCCTTTTGCCCACATTCCGTAATCGGATGAATAAAGGCCGTTGCTTTCAGTAACTATTGATACAACCGGGACTCCATACTTGTTTGAGGTCTTGATGAAGGAGCGTGTCGTTACAGGGCTGGGTAACATTCCATCCTGATACAGGCGGAAACGGTACACTTTAGTGCTTGAAACAGTGAAACTGCCATTGCTTGTCTTGGTATACTGGTTGTAAATATCGGGTGCTGAACCGTTTTCCGTATAGTAAAGTGTGGCTCCGTCCGGTATATCTACGGTAAAAGAAAAAGAGCTGGTAAACAGTTTGGTACCAACACTGACTACCGGCGCACTCAATTGCTCTGTGGCGTACTCGCTGTCGGAGTTCGTGTCACCGGGAGAGGGATCTCCTGTCAGGCCCCATTCATTACCTCCGTCTGTTTTTCTGGCCCAGGATATGCGGGCGGGAACCGACGGGTATTCAGCGCTGCATACTATATTGCCGCTTTTATCAGACAGATAGACTGTGCCGCCGTCATAATCCAGGCTGAATTCAACCTGTTGCTGGCAATAGTCATCCTTATGGCCGAACCACAGTGTGAGAAATCCGCCGGATTTAATAGTTCGGGCGGATGTTCCTAACGGACATTGTTTAGTGTCTGTAGGATCATTACTCAGATAATAGCCGGACAGATTTATGCTCCCGTCTGTGCCATTGAACAGCTCAATCCAACTGCCGTAATTCTGGGAGGGATCAAGGAACATATCAACATTGGCCGGCATGATTTCATTAATGACCAAAGCCGGCTCAACGGATGAGCCGGCCTTTATGTCGGTAAATGATATTGCTGCAACAGTCACTAACAGCAGTTTATTTAAACTCCTGCAGTTCATAGCATTAATTATTTTGCGTAGTTGACGGCGCGGGTCTCGCGGATAACCGTGATCTTAACCTGACCGGGGTAAGTCATCTCATTCTGGATCTTTTGTGCTATCTCAGCTGATAGCTGCTCGGTCTGCTTGTCATCAATCTTGTCGGCACCTACAATGACACGGAGCTCACGGCCGGCCTGGATGGCGTAGGTCTTGGTCACGCCGGGATAGGAGAGGGCAATCTTCTCAAGGTCATTCAGACGCTTGATGTATGCCTCAACAATCTCACGACGGGCACCGGGACGTGCACCTGATATGGCATCGCAAATCTGTACGATAGGTGCTATAAGGCTGGTCATCTCACACTCCTCATGGTGTGCACCGATGGCGTTGCAGATATCAGGTTTCTCCTTATACTTCTCGGCCAGGTGCATACCGTACTCGGCGTGTGCCATCTCTGTCTCCTCATCAGGTACCTTACCTATATCGTGGAGCAAACCTGCACGTTTAGCCTTCTTGGGGTTGAGGCCCAGTTCTGCAGCCATCACGGCGCAAAGGTTAGCGGTCTCACGTGCATGCTGCAACAGGTTCTGACCATACGATGAACGGTATTTCATCTTACCGATAAGGCGGATAAGTTCCGGATGCAGACCATGTATGCCCAGGTCAATGGTGGTACGCTTACCTGTTTCTATTATCTCATCCTCAACCTGCTTCTGTACCTTGGCCACAACCTCCTCAATACGTGCGGGGTGGATACGGCCGTCGGCAACCAGCTGGTGCAGTGCCAGACGGGCAATCTCACGGCGAACGGGGTCAAAGGCTGAGATCACGATAGCTTCAGGAGTATCATCAACCACAATCTCAACGCCGCAGGCGGCTTCGATAGCGCGGATGTTACGTCCCTCACGGCCAATGATACGGCCCTTCATCTCATCATTCTCAATGTGGAATACGGTTACTGAGTTCTCAATAGCGGTCTCAGTACCTATGCGCTGTATGGTCTGGATGACAATCTTCTTGGCCTCCTTGCTGGCGGTCATCTTGGCATCATCCATAATCTCATTGATGTATGATGCGGCCTCTGTCTTGGCCTCTTCCTTAAGTGATTCAACAAGGCGGTTCTTGGCTTCCTCGGCTGAAAGGCCGCTTATGACCTCAAGTTTTTCACGCTCCTGCATCTGGAGTTTTTCAAGTTCCTCCTTCTTGCCCTCAATAACTGATATCTGGGCTTCAAGGTTCTCTCTTACCGCATCTGCCTCCTGATGCTTGCGCTGCAGGTCATTATGGCGCTGGTTAAGCTGCATCTCCTTCTGGCGCAGACGGTTCTCGTTCTGCTGGAGTTTCTGGTCCCTGATCTGGACCTCTTTCTCAAGTTCCGCCTTTTTATTGAGGAATTTCTCCTTTACTTCAAGCAGCTTGTCACGCTTTATGGCTTCTGCCTGGTTCTCTGCCTCTTCCAGCCGCTGCTGGACTTTCTTATTTAATCTGCTGTTGGACAGGATGTACGCAATCACTGCGCCAACCAGGAGTCCAACAAATCCTGTGATAATGTAGTATAATAACATAGTCTATCTCCCGTTTTGTTGTATATATAATACGCACTGACCTGCTACGGAAGGATTGGGAGACCATCCTTCTGACAGGAAAGTGCGCTGAAAATGCTTGATTTGTAATGGAATTCACTCTGCTCCGGAATCTGCATTGAGACCTAAAACGGAGTCTAACTCCTTGTCCATCTGCTGAATCTTTTCCTTATATGGAGCCGTATCATTGAAGTCCTCCAACATGATGTTCACCATTGCGATATGCACAGCGGCCATCACGTAGTATTTCTCTTCGCTCAACTGCGGGAAATGCTCTCTATATTTGTTGAGCTTATCGTTGATACGTCTGGCGGCTTCACGATACAGACGTTCATCCTTACGGCGTATTGTCAAAGGATAGTATGTTCCGCCTACCATCAGTTTGATTTCAAACAAATCATCCATTGCTTCTGCCATAGGTTACACGTTTAACAGTTTGATGCAATGGTCTATCTCGCGCACCAGCCCTGAAACTCTCCGTTTGGTGTCATCTATGTCATGACCCGAAACTTCAAGAACTTTAGACCGTTTCAAATTCTGATATGATTCCTTAAGACCGGCCAGTTCATCTTTCAACTGCTTGATTTCCTCATCCTTGGCTTCCAATTGGCTCCGGAGTTCAGAATTGCTGCACTTGACTGTGTCGTAGAGGTCCACCAGTTTGCGGATTTTACTCTCGAACTGCTCAATCAGTTTGGAATCGTCTTCAGTCATATCCTGATTGTAATATCAGTATTTGAAGCACAAATATACTCAAAAAATAAAAAATCGGACAATTTTTTACCGGTTTTTCAGCATCTCTCTGGCTGCCTCAAGATCCTCCTTCTTGCGGGGTTCCTTCTTGGCCAGTATGAGTGTGTTGAAAGCGTATTCGCTCATCCAGTTTTCACTGAATCCCAGGTGCTGCTGGTACTGACGTATGCTGAATACTGTCTTGTAGCTGGCCTCATCCTTCCATGAGTTGTTGGTCATGATCTTGTGGACGGCATCCTCAGTCATGGTACGCAGTGCCTTGCGCATGAATGAGGGTACGCGGAATTTCCACTTCAGGATAGTGCCTACCTGCATCATCAGGTCTCCGCTGAATCCCTGGAACTGGAACATGAATGGCTGTAGCATATTCACGTTGCGGCAGTTCTTGCGGATGCATGTGTCAATCTCCTTGAAAAAACCGTCTGATATGCCGTACATCTGATTCATCATCTTCTTGCAGCGTGCCTTCTCAGCCACACCAAGCTTGTTTCCCTGGGTCTGGATCTTGAGACCGCGTTTGAAAGTGGCAAGATCAGGCAGCATGTTGATATTGGTTATGCCCAGGTTTCCAGCTATTTCAGCCTGCAGGTAAACGCGGATAAGAGTCATAAAGTCCTCCATTCCACCGACGTTTTCAACCTGGTCTTTCTTCTTGCCGAAAATGTTCTTGAAAAAGCCCATATTCTATTACCTCTTTAATCTTAAATTGTTTTAACCTTATTACTTTCGTAATTGTGCGCGAAAGTAAAAAGAATTTCTTAATTTTGCGCCGTTTTTAAGGAGAAAGAGAATTTTCGATATAATAAACAACCTAAATCAAACAAAATGATCAAACTCGGTATTAACGGTTTTGGCCGTATCGGTCGCATGGTTTTCCGTGCTGCTGTTGAGAACTTTGGTAACGACATTCAGGTCGTAGGTATCAATGATCTGCTGGATCCCGATTATCTGGCTTACATGCTGAAGTATGATTCAGTACACGGTCAGTTCAACCATGACATCAAGGTTGAGGGTAACTACATGATCGTTGACGGCAACAAGATTCAGGTCTTCGCTGA
>JAGBPB010000016.1 GCA_017633615.1 Bacteroidaceae bacterium
AGTCATTGTTGTCTACCATGGCGGTTATGGTGCCCAAATGGTCAGTTATGGCAGCTGCGGAGTGTGTCACGGTACCGCCCTGTGTAGAGCTTACGGTATGCAGTCCTGCCAGGCCGTCAGCACCGTTCACGTAGTAGAAGCTGGTTGTAACACCATCAGTGGTCTTCTCCTCATAGTCACCCCACTGGAACTTCTCATACTCTATGTGGTAGGTCTTGTCATACCTGCTGCTCACCTTCTCAAGGTCAGGACCATATTCCGCAGTGTAGTAGTAGAAGTCTGTCTGATCATAGTGCCAGATGGTACTGACCTTGCCCCACAGGTTGTAGGTGATCTCATGCCCGTACAGCGTGAGCGTCTGCTCATCATTGTCTATGGACTGCACGGCATGGGGCTTTGAGAAGCTGCTGTAGGTGTAATCGCCCAAGTCTGTCTTGTAGGAAATGTTGCCGTTGGCGGCATAGACCATCTCCATGATCTCCTCATTGTTCTCCTGGACGGCAGTGAGGCGGTCCAGGTTGTCATAGACAAAGTTCCAGGTCTCACCGTCAGACATACGGTTGTTGGCCGATGTCAGGTTACCCGTCATGGGAGAGAAGTTGTAGTCCTCATCCTGATAAACCCAGTCATCATGTTGTACTGTTCTTATGGAGTCCAGATATCCGTACTGGTCAAGAAGGTGTGTCTTAACAAACGGATAAGAGGTGTTGTTGTCAAGAACTGTCTCTGACACCGTGCGGCGGCCTGTATATCCTGTTAGGTTCCACTTGACGGCACCGCCCGCACCGTTAACGCCTGTCAGGTTACCGTAGGCATCATATGTGTAGGTGAACACCTTACTGCCGGGCTGCGTGCTGGTAACGAGCAGTCCATTTGAGTCATACGTGTATGACTTGCTTCTTGATATCACGCCTGTCTTAAACATAGTCTCATCAGTGACACGGCCATAAGCATCATAAGTGTAGGTCTTGGTCCATCCGTTCAGGCTCTCACTCACAAGACGCATCTGCCCCGTACCATCCGTGTTGCTGTTGCCGTAGGTGTAGGAGATGGTCTCTGAACTGCCGGACTGGGATGCCGTGACGTTGGACACACGGCCAAGGTAGTCATAATTTGTGGAAAAAACAACTCCGCGTGCGTCAGTCCTGCTAGTTTCGCGGCCAAAAGCATCATAAATATATGTCGTGGTGCCCGCATCCGGGTCCGTGATGGATGTGCGGTTGCCGCGGTCATCATACTGGAAGGTCCAGGTGGCGTTGTTGGTCGTTGCCTGCAATATACCGCCGTTGGAAGAAAAGGTGTTCTCTATGCTGCTTGAAGCAGGTCCTTCAACTTTGAAAAGGTTACCCATCGCGTCATACCTGTAGGTAGTGGTACGGTTTGTGTTTCCATCTTCGGTGACTGTTACAATACGAATGCTTCCATTAGATAGATAGCCGTATGTCTTCCTCCTGCCACCTGGATATATCTCATTCATAACTCTACCACGCACATCATATTTCTTTCTGCTGGTGAGTGACAGGCCTCCGTTAACATCCGTGCTGCTTACCGTCAGCTCATGGTTGCTGTAGCTGTATGTTGTGGTACTGCTGACGCTGACGTTCTTTGGCCCTATGCTCTCCATGAGCACTTCACGTCCCTGGTTGTCATACCATGTCTTGACCCATGGGCGGCCTGTACCCTGCTCCAGCACAAACCACCGCTGAGAGGCATCGCTTCCCCAGCCGCGGGTGTAGGTCACCTCACCATCACCAGCCTTCTGGGTGCAGGTTATGTTACCCCAACCGTCATAAGTATTGGTAACGGTATTGTTTATTGAAGTGTTTATGCTGTCCTGCTCCGTCAGCACGTTACCCCAGGTATCATAGGTATATTTGCGTACTGATGAGGCTGGGCTTGTGTATATCCTTACCGGGAAACGGTGTGTGGCATCATAGCTGTAGTAAGTGGTGCAAGGGGTCGTATTACCGGAAAATGTACTCAACTCACTTGTAAGGTTGCCCCACGAGTCATAAGAATAACTGGTGGTCAACGGAGCGGTTGTTCCGTAGTTGTCAACTTTTGTGGAAACTGTGCCTGTGGTGCTGTTGTAGGTGTAATTGGTTGTGACGCTGAATGGAGATGTGTCGTTGGGATGACGTTGGCTGGTTACCACCGTCTGCGGGCGATATACGCCCCCCACTTTGGTATCGGTATATTGCCGGTATCTTACTGCACGGTACATATTGGTTCCATAGACCGTGCTGTCAGACAAGACGTAACCCTTTACCGTATCGCAGGTGTGGTATGTTGACGTAGTGAAACCGTCCATATCAGTCTCAACTGTCTGTGACGGATATGCAAAGTATATCTTACGGTTGGAACTGTTATATGTGTCACTGATGCTGAGGGTGATGGTGGCTTGTGACACATCACTGCCAATGGTAGTCCTGGAGTATGTAATCTTGGGTATATAATGCGCAGTGTCCCACTGGGTAACACCGCTCTCTGTGGTAACACCTGTGGTGGTGTTGGTTGTAATAGTCTTGCTGAACCCCAGCAGTCCGCGGCCGCGCAGGTGGGCCTTGAGGCCCTCATAATTATACTGTGTTGTCATACTGCCGGCCACACCGTTGCTTTGAGTAGTCTGCTTGACTACGTTGAGAGGTATGGTGTATCTTGGAGCAGGATAGGATTCATCAGTACCGCGCGTGTATATATTCTGATCAGCAAGAGTGGAGTACGTTATATTGGTGGTGGCACCAAAATCACCGCTGACAGAAGTGACCTTGCCGCTTTGTGCAGTGAGGCTGCTGTTCTTGTATATGCGCCATACGGGATCTGAGTTTGCATTGACACCGTGGGCGCAGTCATAGCCGTAGTTTACCAGTTCCATGCGGCCGTCACCGTCAAAATCACCTGTCAGATACCTGTTACTCAAGGCATCATCTGCTCTGCTTGAAGAAGCATGGTGGACTTGAACAAGTGCTGTCCCTGTAGAGTGTAGCCAATAGGTGTCAGTTGAAATAAAAACTCCAGTTCCTGATATATGTTTTGTCTCAGTTAAAACAACATCCGATTTACCATCACCGTCAAAATCAAGTATTTCACAATGACAATTATTACTATTATAGCTAGTATGGATCTGATCTAGTGAACTTGGGCCACGTGATAATGTTTTTGAGAAAGAACCGTCTCCATTATTGATGTAAAAATACCATTGGTACAATGGCTCCTTTGTCAGAACGTCAAGCAAGCCATCTCCATTAAAATCTCCTGGAGTTAAGCAATAGGAATCCTTTAATAATGTTCCAGTGTTATTGCCAGAGTTAAGAAATGTGTTATTGTTCATGCCTCCACCATGATTCCAAATAATGGCGTAGCTGTCTTCACATACTACAAATAAATCTACTAGACCGTCACCATTCATATCACTCGCATAAAGATGTTTGGGATCTGAATCAAATGTCAGGTCCTGTGTTGCACAACCTACTAACGGACTATTGTAGTTCGGTCCGTAATTATTATCGTAACGCGCTACGCAGAGATTGTATACGTCGTATTTCTTTTCTGTTTCAAGATAAACTATTTCACTCCTGCCGTCATTGTCAAAATCACCGGTAGCGCAAAGAGGTTTGGAGATGGTTTGCAGAGGAAATAGTTTATATTTATGGTCAAAATCAGGCCCCACAACATTGAAAATGATTCTTGCATAATCCCCGGTAGCATAGTCGTAGAAAGGAACTATCATCTCATTGGTCCCATCTCCATCTATATCCACATTCATGTTAGCTGCGATTTCTGTCATGATTAAAGAGCCTAGCGAACCTAAATATTCCATGGTATAATGCTGGTTAGAATTGGAGAAAGTAACATTTCCGTTCTGATCCAGTGATGCATAGGCTCCATCAACAATTGTGTAAGGGTAACCATTATTGACATCTATCGGAATAATTTCTATCAAGTCATCAAGACCGTCGCTGTTCAGGTCTCCAGAAAAAACTGTCATGGTTTGGAAAGGAACATCTTCTTCAAGAAGCAGGCTGGTTGATGGACTGATAGAGGGGGAATATGAATTGAATGAGACGGCCGGCAGGAAAGACCAATTAAGCTGAGTGGCAGGCAGAGTTTGGTTCTGAGCGTTCTTTTCAGTAACGCTCACAAGACGTGAGAACTTGTAGGAGGTGCCGTCATTCATGCTGTAGTTAAGGTCATATGAGCGGAATGTGTTTGCGTTTGTCTTTCCCGTTATGTTGGTAAGACGCCTCTGCATACTCCCTTTCTGTCCGTCAAATCTGATGAGTATGGAGTCCGGGCGGGAATCATAAGTGAACTCCACTACATTGGAGAGTGAGTTTGTATGATTAACATTGTTGCCATATGTTATCTGATAAGGATACACACAATTGTTGTTTTGCTGGTAGCTGTATATCATGTAGTTGCCTGTGGGTTGCTGGGCACGGCACAGATACCATGAGTGTGTCCTTCGGTTGCTATTCACGGTGTATGAAAGGCGAGAATTGTAGTCGGAGTTTGAATACGGGTCATGACCGTACCAGTATGTCATGCCGTTGCTACCTTGAACCTCATACCATGTATTATCGGCGCTATTGTAACAAATTCCATGTGTAATTACAACGGTGAAAGGGTCAGATTCAGGATTATATGTAGCGCCGTCACGGCCTGCCGTACCGGATCTGAGTATCAGGCGTACGCCGTCCAGATAGAGTGCGTCATCGGCAAGGTATTTCATGCCTTGTGCCGTTCCGTCATGGAAGATATCCTTGGGGCCGCGTGTTATGGATGACATTCCAGAAAGGCTGGCCCCGTATCCGCACAATCCGTTACCCGCCTGACTATTGTATGTTATGGCCAGCTGCGGCTGCAGGCCGTCCACGCCCTGCGGTACAGCTATGGGTATGCTATACGTAGCTCCACCCATGGGCGATACGCCGAAAAATCCGCCCATGGCACCTACTGCCGTGCCTGGCTCAGCGCTGTACGTGGAGGGTATGACGGGGTAGTCGTATCCGGCCTCTGTATTGGCGATAATGTTTGTGGTGATGATTCCGTTTGCTGTCTTTCCTTCTGACACCACATAGTATGTGCCGGGAGAGAGCTGACGGTTGATGAACGCCTGGCATGTATCGGAGCAATGTCCGCCGCCTGAGTAGTTGTCATTGCTTTCAATAACAGAACCGGATGAGTTGAGCAGATAAAGAAAAGTATCCTGTAAGGATGAGCCTTGATGGGTTATGGTGACGTTCATTTCTGTAGACAGAGTGAATGTGTAATAGACGTCATTTGTGGCTTGACCCATGCGGTTGCTGAAGGTATGGGTATCTTGGGTGTTGCTATATGAGAATGAACCGGAATACGTTCCTGCCACAATAGGTAGAGTGCGGCTGTCACCCGTGGGCACCTCATCAAATGTCATGTTGGTGGTGATGTAGCCGTCATATGTCTTGCCTTCACTTACTACGAAATAGAATCCGGCTGGCAGAACCATGCGTATATATGATTGCGTGGTATAGTAACAGTGACCATCACCACTGTAATCATCATTCTCTGCTATCAGTTGTATGGAACTGCCAAGCAGGTGCATATAGGTGTCATAAACGTTTGAGCCATCGTGGGTCAGTGTTACTATCATCTCTTTTGGCAACTGGAACACATAGTATACGTCTTTAGTGTTTTGGCCAACATATACATTTGAGTAGTCATTGGTATTTACTGTGTTGGTATAGGTCTGGTGGGTGGCCGATGAGGGGATGGACGTGACCAGGATGGGGTCACCTATGGTATTGCCCGTAGGGTATGAACGGACAGGAGGGATAGTGTCCTTGATAGTGTCACAACATACAGAATCTCCCGGCTGAATAATTTTGATGCTGTCCTGCCTTATATTTCCTGTCTGTGCGGAAAGGGAGAATACTATACAGATGAGGAAAAATAAGATAGATAAGGGTTTTGTTTTCATATGTATAGGTGTATAGGCATTAGTTCTTGATTATTTTCCAAACACTGTTCTTGCCGTTTATGCGTATCACAAACAGGTATGTGGCATCAGGATAGTCTGTGATGTCAATCTCATTTACTGCGCTGAGCCTGTCCTTGTGATACAACAGGATTCCGTTCATGGAGTATATGCCCATGGATGAACCGTCAAAAGAGTCTGTCCCCGTTATCTCTATCTTGAGGTCACCCTGGGTGGGATTGGGGTAGATTGTGATCCTGGAAAACGATAATGAATCCTGATATGTACGTTGTTCTGATGAATCTCCGTCTGATTGACGGTTGAAAATGATTTCACGTTGTGTTATCGTCCTGTTGCCGGCTGCATCATACGTGTACAGCACACGGTCGGCATGAACATATAATGTTGGTACAAATAAAAACAAAGAGATAATGATTGGTCGCAAAGACCGGTCCTTCTTTTTCATACGGCATAAGGTTTTAAAGTTATACGCTCGTTATAAATCAAAATAGCCATACCACCAACATCCTGACGCATAGATATGGATGGTATAGCTACCGGACGGCAATGTTGAAAGATTGGCCTGGACGCTGAACGCTGGAGAATACGTTTGATTGAATACCTGAAGGTCAGATGAATTTGTCACCACAATCTGCGATGCTGTCATCTCACCAAACGACACGGTTATTACTTGGTCATCTATTGATGCCGTTACTTCAATTACAATTGAACGAGGTTCATCGTCAGGATCAATAACAGGTGGAGCGTGTTGAACCAAATGAATATTATTTTCAGCATAAGCAACACATTGTCCAACTATTAAGGTGAACAGAAATAAAAAGACCTTTTTCATAAACATCTGTTTTGGTTACAGACACAAAAGTAGGAGCGCAAACAATATCATTGACCAAAAGAAGGTATACAAAAAAGTATACATTTACAGGTATTAGATAATGTTCTATATGAAAAAGAGGTTTAGAAAGGTGTTATTCCTGTGGTATGTTTTTAGAATGATGTATGGCTTGTAAATAGATTAAGGAAGTCTGATGGAGCTCTTTTAGACAATCTGGACAAACGTTGCTTAACGGCAATTGGAGTTATGGAAAACAATTCTGATATAAGGTTTATGCTTAAATCTAATTGTCTAAGAATTATTGTGAGTATTTCCTTTTCTTTTACATCAGGTATTTCTGCTACAATATCTGAGATGATTTCCATATATGATAATTCAATCTCTTCAAACAACGTCTCTTTCTTTTCTTTGCTTAGATTATTAGAGAGTGTGCCTAATTTGAATGAATTTAAAAGATTCTGTTTGACTGAATCTGTTGCGACAAACAGTTAACCGGCTTCGATATAAATCCAACAATGTACTGCGGGCTTCTTGGTCAAAAACAGAGAGTTCACTTACCCTTGCTTGTAGAACTTTAATGTTACTTTTTCTTATTTCATCTTCTTGGCGCAATAGATCTTGTTGTTTTTCTACAATCTTTTTTCTTTCTCTGTTTTTGAAAATATAGTAAAGAAGAAAGAATAATGTGGCCATCAACAATAAAGAGAATGAGCCAATAATCATAAAACGTATTTGCTTGTATTTAAGCGTTTCTTGAGCTAACTCTTCATTATGTGCGTATTGTATTTTTTCTATTTCTTGCGACCTTTCCGATATATTTATGGAGTCACGCAATATTTTATAAAGATTATACCATTCTACAGCATCTTTAGGAGAATCCAATAAAACTGCTAGTTCTGTCAAACGGTCTGCATTAGAACATTTTGTATATAGTTCATTATCATATTTCATGGATTCATTTGAGTAGTAGTATGCAGAATCATATTCTTTAATTTCATAATAAATATCTGCTTTTACGCTATAACCGACTCCTAAATCTGAAACTTGTTTTACGCTTTCCAGATATGAATCAATGTAAAATAAGGCCTTATGGAAGTCTCTGGAATAGTAAAGACAGATTTTTGCTTTTTGCAGTGCGGCAATTAGTTTTTGACTTTTTGAAAAACTGTCATTACTTATTATTTCACTGAAGATGCTGTCTGACAATTCAAAATTTCTTTCATATAGAGCACATAGTCCTTCGCGAACAGATACGTAATTTAATATTTTGTGGTCATTCAATCTTTCTGCATTGATTTTGCAACACAAAAATTGATATTTTGCCTGCTCAAGCATCATTCTATTCAGGAAATGTAATCCCAAATTTTGTTCTGTAAGTGCATAATAGCGTACAAGTGTATCGGGAAACAGGTCTTTGGCTTTCAGATAAGCATCTATTGCTGCAATATCATCGTTTAGTTCTTTATATACGCATCCTTGGGTGTACCAGGCCATAGCAGAGCGATAGTTCTTGTGGTGGGAACCGTAATAACTGGTGGCAGTGAGTATAAGGCTATCAGAATAAATAGACTTGTATTGTTTGTAGGTGGCCTGGGTCTTGAGGACGGCATACCACGCGCGGTCTTGCTTGGATGATGGAGTTGTCATGGATTCCAGAATGGAATCGGCTGCAGCGGGGGTGGTGTCAAGCAACTGCTCCGCTTTATAAAGGTTATTAGAAGTGTCCTTATCTTGACAGGAAGATATGAACGCTGTAATCATTAATATAAGGATTAATCTTTTCACTGAATATTTTGAAATTAGATACTTCAAAATTATAATATTTAATGGAGTCAGGATGTCAAGTTCCAAATAAAAAAGTAAGATGGCACAACCATAGGAAAAATACACTATTTTTGCACAAAATTTCTAAGAAACAGGTATTTAATAAAGTATAGAAAGATGAAAAAACTGAATGTTTTGATGGCCGGAATGGCCGTTGCCGCACTGGTTTCATGCACAGGCGGTGCAGGTACAGGAAAAGTGACTATGAATGACGTTAAGGACACTATCTCATATTCAATAGGTATGGGTCGCGCTGTACGTGTATACAGGGATCAGCTTCCCTATGATATTGTTGATTCCGTTACTATGAAATCATTCATCAAGGGTTTCTTGGAAGCAGCAAAGGATCCTGAGGATAAGGCTGGTCTTGCATATGCCTTGGGTTATGAGATCGGTAGCCAGGAGATGAGTCAGGCTTTTGTAGGTCTGAGCGAGCAGCTGTTCGGTACAGATGGCGGCACATTCAACAAGAGCAATTACATAAGCGGTTTCTGTGACGGTCTTATGGAAAACTGGAAGTATATGTCATTTGAAGAGGCCGATGAGACTTCAAACCGTCTGTATGAGGTTCTCACCCAGCAGCAGTATGACAAGGTTCGTGATGAGAATGCCGCTTATCTGGAGAAGAAAGCTAAGGAGGATGATGTTTTCAAGACAGAGAGCGGTCTGCTTTACCAGGTTGTAAAACTTGGTGACGGCGGTCCCAAGCCTACTGAAACCAGTGATGTTGAGGTTCGTTACCGCGGTGAGCTGATTGACGGTACCATGTTTGATGAATCAAAGGAACCTGTTACTCTTAATCTGAGCAGGGTTATCCCCGGTTGGACTGAGGGTCTCCAGCTTATGAGCGTGGGCGACAAGTATAAGTTCTTTATTCCTTACGATCTTGCTTACGGTGAGAGAGGTCAGGGTAGCATCAAGCCTTTTGCAACACTTATTTTTGATGTTGAGCTTGTAAACATCAAGTAATTACAACTTCAAGACATACAGAGTGGGGGCGGTTTTTCCGCTCCCACTCTTGTTTTTGTCATTTTGTAAGCATAAAAGAGACAATGGAAAGAAATAATACCTAATTTTGGTACAAATTATCCTTTGAAGTTTTATTTTGGCTTACAATATGAACGTAAAAAAGCTTAATTCAGCAACAGACAGAATGGACTCTCTTGACAGAAAGATTCTAAGTATCATCTCACAGAACGCACGTATCCCGTTCCGTGATGTAGCGCTCCAGTGCGGTGTCTCCCGTGCAGCTATCCATCAGCGTGTACAGAAAATGTTTGATGACGGGGTTATTACCGGTTCAGGTTATCATGTGAATCCCCGCAGCATAGGTTACAACACATGCACCTATGTAGGCCTCACGCTTGAAAAGGGTTCCATGTATCATCAGGTTGTGGCAGAACTGGATCAGATTCCTGAGGTGGTGGAGAGCCATTTCACTACCGGCCGTTATACTATGATGATAAAGCTGTTTGCCCGTGACAACTCTCATCTTATGGAGCTCATAAACGGACATATCCAGGAGATAAAGGGCGTAACCGCCACAGAGACCCTTATCTCTCTTGATGAGAGTATCAAGAAAGAGATACCCATAATGGAATGAGTATGACCAAGGCGGAGCGGCTTGAATCCATGCTTAAAGGTTTGGATTCAGGTATGGATGTGCTGGGTTATAAAGCCCCTGTAATAGGTATAAGCGGAAACTTCAGGGAGGGAGACTGTACTCTTGCCCAGGCATATTATATGTCAGTGCTTGAAGCAGGCGGAACCCCCGTGGTAATCCCCTCTTATGATGATGAAAAGGCGCTTGTTTCACTGCTTGATTCCTTGGACGGAATTATTCTTTCAGGCGGAGCGGATATTGATCCTGTCTTTCTTGGCGAAGAGCCTTTGGAGGGTATCTCCGTCAACCCTCGTCGCGATACACAGGAACTGGCTCTGGTACATCTGGCAGTTGACCGTCAGATACCTATACTGGGCATTTGCCGCGGAATCCAGGTGCTTGCTGCGGCATTGGGAGGAAAGCTTTATCAGGATATAAAGACCCAGCACGGAAAGGACAGCATGGAACATAGCCAGACTATAGCCCGCGGACTACCTTCACATGAGGTTAGTATAGAAAAGGACTCTATGCTGTATAGCCTGATGGGTACAGAGACTCTCGCCGTAAATTCTTTCCATCATCAGGCAGTAAAAGAGGCTCCTGCAGGGTTCCGTGTCACGGTTACCGCTCCGGACGGAATCATCGAGGGCATGGAATCTACTGCATTCCGTCAGATACTGGGCGTACAGTGGCATCCGGAGTGTTTCATTCTGGAGAATGACCGTACCATGATGCCTGTTTTCAATTGGCTGGTTGAGCAGGCAAAACTGTTCAGGCATGCCAAGGAGTTGCACAGTAAGACCATTATCCTGGACAGCCATTGTGACAGCCCTATGTTTTTTGACAAGGGTGCACATTTCTGTCAGAAAAACCCGGGTGTAAAGGTTGAATATGAATATGTGGGTGAACCTTCACCCGATGGCAGCCCTACATTCAGTTATAATCCGCTGGTAGATCTGCACAAGATGACATTCGGCCGCCTTGATGCCAGTTTTATGGTGGCTTATCTGAAACAGCATGAACGTGACACTGAGTCCTTGAATGCAGCTGTAGCCAAGGCCAACCGTCTGCTGTCCCTCATTGATGAGCGGATAGCTGAGTGTGGAGGATATGCTGCCATTGCCACCACGCCTGATGAGTTGTGGCAGAACAAGTCAAGGGGAATAAAGTCTGTCGTCAAGGGTATAGAGAACGGTTATGCCATTGGTCTTGATGTGGATAATGTGGACCGTTTCCGCAGCCGCGGGGTTGCTTATATGACCCTGTGCCATAACGGTGACAATGACATATGTGATTCACATAAGGGTAACCATGAGCATAACGGCTTGTCTCAACTGGGCCGTGAGGTGGTGGCCCGCATGAACAAGGTGGGTATGATGGTTGATCTGTCTCATGCTTCAGAAAAGAGTTTCTGGGATGCGCTTGAGTGCAGTACCAAACCTATCATATGTTCCCATTCTTCAAGCCGTGCGCTGTGTGACCATACCCGTAACCTTACCGATGACCAGATGCGTGCCCTTGCTGCATCCGGCGGTGTGGCACAGGTATGCGTGTACAGCGGATTCCTGAAAAAAGGCGGTAATGCTACTGTTGAGGATGCCATACGTCATATCATGCACATGATAGATGTCATGGGCGTGGATCATGTAGGTATAGGTTCTGATTTTGACGGAGGTGGCGGAGTGCCTGGACTGGAAGATGCGTCTTGGTTTATTACTCTGACAGAGAGACTTATAAGCAACGGACTTGATGACGGGCAGATTTCAAGACTCTGGGGTCTCAACTTCCTGGACGTCTGGCGCAGGAACATCAGAGGTTGACTCTTGCAGTTTCTCTTGCTTCTTGCTCTTTCTGGCTGCTTTCAGATTCTGATATTTGAGCTTGTTTTTGAGACGGCGCTCCTTGCGCTCGTTACGTTTGCTCTCTTTTTTCTTTTTCTCAGACTCTATCTGTTGGGATTTCTTTTCAAGTCTCTCAATATTCTTTTGGTGTATGTCAGTCTTTTTCTTGTTGGCTTTTTCCTTGATCAGCTCATCAGGTTTCTGCTCATGCAGAGGCCGTTCTATAACACTCCATAACTCTGTCTCATGAGTCCAGTCCTGTTTTAACTGGAACCCTCTCTTTATGAACCAGACGTTTTCTGCCTGACGTTTCTCTTCATACTCACCTGTATCCCATTTTCCGTTTCCGTTTTCATCATTGAACATGGATACAAAGTATGTGGCAGGAGGGAGCAGGAAGAAATCAACGGTTCCGCCATCCAACAGGCCGGATCTTACAACCTTTCCGGTATTGTTGAGAACGCGTACGGTATAGCCAGGTTGGGGATTGGCCACATTGACGGTCAGAGTACTGTATTGGCTGAGCGCACTGAACTTCAGGGTAGATTCCAGTTTGTCATTGTGCAGGCCGTAAAGACCCTGTATGCTTGCTGAATCAATGGATATCTTGAATGTCTGTTCCGGTCTCCACTCGGCAAAAATGGTGTATCGGAGAATATCAATGGAATCATGCTCTATCTCAAAAGGAACAGGATTCCATATAGTATCAACCTTCTGATAGATATGTATAGCTGTATCGGACAGGAATGTGACAGGCTCATCAAATGTAAGACTTATGTCAGAATAAAGGATACTTAAAGAAGAACCGGATGTAAGATTGGCGTTGAGGAATTCTTTTTTGGGAGCCAACAGTCTGGCTATTCCTAAGGAATCGCCAGTTCTTTCCAATCGCCGTATCTGCTTGTCACGCTCTTTCATCTCTTCTTCTGCCTTGTGTTCGGCTTCTTTAAGAATCTGTTTACGGTTCTTCTTGGGACAGAGGTTGAGCGTGTCTGTCCGGGGTGAAAGCAGTCCTGCTGTATCAGTAGCCAGATATGTCACGCTGAAACTCAAGGTATCCTTATAATATACCATAGTGTCCTTCATCCAGAAGGTAAGGGTGTCATACCGGGCGCTGTGTTGCAGTATATACGAGTCCTTTTCTTCAAAATTAAGCCCTTTGACCTGGGGCATGGAGTCCAGCGGCAGCGCAAACGTCAGGGTAAACTTTTCATGTGTGGTGCGTTCTGCGGCACTCATGTACTGTTGTACAGGCTCAGGTGTAAAAGCCAGAAGCGTTATGTCATCGGGAAGATATTGGGTATATGACACCAGCATGATGGAATCAACTTCACCCTTGGCATTGAAGAGTGTATCTTCCCTGTAGCGTATCTGCGATGTGGGGACTATGGCGGAATCCATCCAAGCAATCATCTCATTTCTCTGAGAGTAGCTGTATGAGCCGTCCATATCCTTTACGGCATAAATCCGGTATTTGCCCGGAGCAATTCCGCGTACGGTAAAATGACCGCTGGCGTCAGTACGTGATACTCTGTCAAACTTTTTTGTAGTGAAAGCAGAGTCGGAAAGATCACTGTGAAGCCCCACGGTGATACCCTTTACGGGTTCCAGATTCTCAGCATTGAGAACGTAACCGGAAACCTCAAGTGAATCAATTGTATCGCCGGTGCTGAACCTAAAGCAGTAATCACCTAGCGGATTACCTTCATTGTTGTCAACTATTCCGTCAGCAAAATCAATAGAGTAGGTTGTGTTGGGCTGGAGTGAGTCAAAAAGTTCCACCTGGATTTTCTTGCCGGTTACTTTAATCTCAGGCTGCTCAATCTGTGGAGGTGAAAAGACTACCTTCTCACTGGCGTTTTCAAGTTTTATGAATTCATTGAATTCAATGGAAACCTTGCGTCCTGAGAATCCTGTCGCACCGTTTTCAGGGTGGCTTCCAACTATTTTAGGAGGAGTTTCATCATATGCTCCACCGTCAGGATTACCTATTGCTGCACAACCCGACAATGCGGCAAAGGCCATTAAGGCCAGTGCCGCATTGAAGATTAATGGGGTTATGTGGCTTGGGCGATTCAAGTCAATCTTTGAACTTCTTGAAGATGACGCATGAGTTGTGTCCGCCGAATCCGAATGTATTGGACAGAGCGGCACGCACCTCTCTCTTTTGCGCTTTGTTAAAGGTAAAGTTCATGCGATAGTCTATCTGCTCGTCTTCATCACCCTCCTCATGGTTGATGGTGGGCGGTATGATGTCGTTCTTGACGGCAAGTACAGTGGCTATTGCCTCAATCACTCCGGCACCGCCAAGCAGATGTCCTGTCATTGATTTGGTTGAACTAAGGTTCATGTCATAGACATGCTCTCCGAACACAGCCTTGATTGCCTTGCATTCTGCAATGTCACCCAGGGGAGTGGATGTGCCGTGCATATTGATGTAGTCAATATCCTGGGGCTTCATCCCGGCATCCTCAAGAGCCTCCTGCATGACACGTGTTGCACCGCGGCCTTCAGGTTCCGGTGCTGTCATGTGATAGGCATCGGCTGTGGCGCCCCATCCGGCAACTTCAGCATAAATCTTGGCACCGCGTGCAACTGCATGCTCATACTCTTCAAGTATAAGGATGCCGCCGCCTTCACCCAGTACAAATCCGTCACGGCTGGCGCTCATGGGGCGTGAAGCTGTCTGAGGAGAGTCATTACGGGTAGAGAGTGCGTGCATTACGCTGAATCCTACGATACCGCAGTCACCAAGAGCGGCCTCGGCACCACCTGTAACAATAACGTTGGCTTTACCCAGACGAATCATGTTGACAGCATCAATGATGGCGTTGGTGCTTGATGCGCAAGCTGATGATGTAGCATAATTGGGTCCAGTGAACTTGTACATGATTGAAATCAGTCCAGCTGCAATGGAACCGAGTATGCGCGGTACGAAAAATGGGGTAACCTTAAGTTCCAGACCTGCTTTCTTCTGTTCGTGGATGGAATCTATGCCCTCTTCAAAGGAATCAACACCACCAATACCGAAACCAAGTATGACACCGATACGATCCAGGTTTTCCTTTTCCAGGTCAAGACCTGAATCATTTATGGCCTGGACTGCTGAAGCTACAGCAAAATGACTGTATTTGTCAAGCTTGCGTGCCTCTTTGCGGTCCATATATTCAGATATGTCAAAGTTCTTGACCTGACATCCGAATTTGACCTTGGTCAGTATGGCATTTGTGTCAAAATTGGTAATAGGGCCAGCTCCGCTCACCCCTGCAACGGCATTGTTCCAGAATTCAGGAACAGTGTTACCGAGAGGGTTGACGGTACCCAGTCCGGTTACGACAACTCTTTTAAGATCCATCTTATATGGAAGCGGAAGATTGCGACTTACTTTGTAGCTGCCTGGCTGATGAGCTCGATAGCCTCACCTACGGTTGTGATCTTCTCAGCCTGATCATCAGGAATTGAAATACCGAATTCCTTCTCAAACTCCATAATCAGCTCAACGGTATCCAGTGAATCTGCACCCAGATCAGCTGCGAAGCTTGCCTCAGGAGTTACCTCTGATGCCTCAACACCAAGTTTGTCAACGATGATAGCCTGAACTCTCTCTGCAATCTGTGAATCTGCCATAATTGTAATTTTTTAGTATTAAAAATGAATTTGGATGCAAAGAAACCCATTTTAAACAAGGGTCACAAATAAAGAAAAGCCAAAACGGCATTGATGTGCACAAACAACCCAAATATGTGTAATGCTGTTTTGAGGCGTAATGGTTGTCTATTCAGAAAAATACCGCTATTTTTGCACAATCTAAACAGAACGGATTGTTGACATGACATTCAGCCAGGAAAGTTTTGAGATTTTTGATCGTGCCATTGCCGATTATCACAAGAAAGACAATGTGGATACTCCTGTTTCTAATCCGTACAAGGAGAAGAGTATTGAGTTCTATCTTTATCTCAAGAACTGGATTGACACAGTCCAATGGCATCTGGAGGATATTATCCGTGACCCCAACATAGATCCTGTCAAGGCTCTGGCAATAAAACGCCGTATTGACCGCTCAAACCAGGACCGCACGGATATTGTGGAACTGATAGACAGTTATTTTCTGGATAAGTTCAGTAATGTGAGCGTCAGGACAGATGCCACAATCAATACTGAGAGTCCTGCGTGGGCTGTTGACAGACTGTCAATTTTGGCTCTCAAGATATTCCACATGAAGATAGAGGCTGAACGTACAGATGCTCCATCCGGTCAGCAGGAACTTTGCCGCCGTAAGCTGGAAGTGCTTATGGAGCAGAAAAAAGACCTGTCCGGTGCAATTGACATGCTGCTTGACGATATGGCTGCAGGACGCAAGTTCATGAAGGTGTACAAGCAGATGAAGATGTACAACGATCCTACTCTCAACCCTGTTCTTTACGGACAGAATGGCTCAAAATAAGACTCCCCGGAACGTACTCCTGATCCGCTTCTCTGCAATAGGAGATGTGGCCATGACTGTGCCTGTTATCCAATCAGTTGCCCAGTCATATCCCTATATACATTTTACTGTACTTTCAAATGCGCGGTTTGCTCCTTTCTTTGAGCATATGCCCGGGAATGTGAGCTTTTGGGGAGTTGATCTTAAGAAGGATTATCATGGTTTCGGGGCCATGTTCAAGCTTTTCCGTCAGCTCCGTAAGAGGCATTTTGATGCCGTGGCTGACCTTCACGGTGTGTTGCGCACCACTGCTCTCTCCATTTTCTACAGGCTCTGTTTTGTAAAAGTACGTAGGATAGAAAAAGACCGCCGTTCACGCAAACGCATTACCCGCCAGAAAAACAAGGATCTCACTCCCCGTCTCACTTCATTTGACCGTTACCGTATAGTTCTGGAAAAACTTGGTTTCAGGTTTGAGATGAGGTTCCGTTCCATATTCGGTGAAGGAAAGGCTGATTTGTCTGCTGTGAGGAATGTTGTCGGTGAGAAGGACTGTATATGGGTCGGTATTGCTCCGTTTGCCGCTCACAAGGGTAAGATTTATCCTCTTTATCTGATGGAGGAGGTGGTTTCACAGATAGATAGTGCCTGTCTGTGCCGTCAGTTTGTGTTTGCCTACGGTAAGGAACGTTCACTTGTTGAAGAATGGGCTGAGAAATACCGTTCAGTAGAGATTATCGATCCCCGTCTGGGAATTGGAGGTGAACTTGTCCTGATAAGTAATATGGAGGTGATGGTTGCCATGGATTCTTCAAATATGCATCTGGCATCAATCACCGCAACTCCTGTCGTTTCAGTCTGGGGTGCCACTCATCCTGCGGCAGGGTTCATGGGATGGGGACAGAATCCCGATGATTGCATCCAACTGGACCTTCCGTGCCGTCCGTGCTCCATCTACGGAAAGAAAGAGTGCATGTACGGTGATTACCGCTGTCTTACCGGCATCAATCCCGATGCCGTGTTCGCTAAAGTCAAGATGCAATTGGGGACTGTCCCCTTTTGCACATGCGATAGTAAGCGATAATAGTTAAATAATACACGTGCAAAAGGGGACAGTCCCCAATTGCATCGGGAACTCCGGGCCCATGTTGAAGAGGAGATCTACGGCGCTCAGGTTGGGTAGGAAACCGTATTTTTGTTTAAAAACCTGCCAGTAGGGTTGGGGGGATTCAGGTTCTCCGATACCCGGTTCTGCTAGAGCACGCAAATCCAGCATATCATCTGTTTTGCGCGTATATGATTCCGTCAGTTTAAACTGTTTATTGATTCCTGCAAGTTCCATTATGCGCAGCGTAAGTTCTGTATTGAAATCCAGCAGGAACTCATATTTTTTCTCATAGAAGGGGCGGAAATCATCCTGGTAGTACATGAAGAAGGGGCTGTTCATGTAGGCTGATTCCAGTGAGTTCCAATGTTGGTGGCGCCACTCCCCGTGGTCACTTATGCGTACATCCTTCATAAGCTGTTTAGGGGAATCTGTCTTTACCACGGGTATTGTCAGAGTCTGTACTCCGCCTGCTGTGGCTATCCTGCAGCGGTTCCGATAGGTCTGCTTACAGTAGTTGTCATACTGTTCAATAAGAACATCACCGCCACTGTTGATGGCGGTGAAGAAACTTACGGGTGGCAGGTATGCCGATGTGAGCAGGACGGTTTGCATCAGTTGTAACTCTTGACTGAACGGAACAGACGGTTCCAGCGTATCTTGCCCTTCTGCCCCCAATTCTTGTCTTTGTCAAGTGAAAGCCATATGAATACCGGACGGCCTACTATGTGATCCTCGGGAACATAACCCCAGAACCTTGAGTCAGCGCTGTTCTGGCGGTTGTCACCCATCATCCAGTAGTAATCCATCTTGAAAGTGTAGCTTGTGGCCGGTTCACCGTTTATGAGAATGGTTCCGTCACGGTCTACCTTGAGGTCATTGTCCTCATACACTTTTATGATTCTCTCATAGAAAGGCAGATTCTCAAGGTCAATCTGCACTGATGAACCTTTGGCTGGAATCCATATGGGGCCGTAGTCATCAACTGTCCATTTTGTATTCTTGTTCTGGGGGAACAACCATTCTGATTCAGCTGCAGAACAGGTGTACGGCTCTATGTCCGATACTATCCCGGTCTGGCTTGCCAATAGTTCCTTTGCCTTTAGGGTAAGCGGCATCAGGTGCTTTCCGGCCCTGTTTTCCTGTGACGGAAGATCTTCAAGACTAAGATGCAACTGTTTTCTTAATGATTCAGGAATGGGACGCAGCAAAGTAACTATGTAGTTGGTCTGTGCTGCTTCCGGCTGTTTGGCAGCAACGCCGTCTATATAAACGATGCCCCCCTTTATTTCTAGGGTTTGGCCGGGCAGGCCTACGCAACGCTTCACATAGTTTTCACGGCGGTCAACAGGACGGGCCATAATCTTGCCGAACTTGGACTCATTCTGTACAATATACTTGCGCCCTACGCTGTAATAGAAATCGTACACACGGCGCTGTTCCATTGTGGAGAGGCTGTCCAATTCTATCTCTTTACAAAGGCTTTTGCCCAGCGGATAAACTATCATTCCGTAGTAATCGGCGCTGGTGTAGTTGGAATTGGTTACAATGGTATCGCCTGCAGGATAATTGAACACTACAATCTCATCCTGCTTTATCTTGCTGAATCCCTTGATACGTTCATACGGCCATTGCGGCTTGTCAAAATAACTCTTGGCTCCACCCGGGAACTGGTTCTGGGTGAGGGGCATAGTGAGGGGTGTCATAGGTTTACGCGGACCGTAAGCTATCTTACTCACGTAAAGGTGGTCACCCACAAGCAGTGATTTTTCAAGTGAAGATGAGGGTATGGCGTAGTTCTGGAACAGATAGATATTGACAAAATAGACCGCTATAAGAGCAAAGACAATGGCATCAATGCTATCCATTATCTGATAAAGGGTCTTGTTCTTTATCTTTTTCCACCAGTCCCATTTGATTACCCTTGTGGTAAAGGCGTCAAAAACGAACGGTATTAGCAGTATACCCATCCAGCTCCTTACCCAAATCAGAAAAAGAATATAAAGGGCGGTATAAACAGCGCCCTTTATCCATTGTTTTTTTGTTATCTCCTTGATCTGCCTCATCCGTGCACACTCTGTTTATGAAAGTGAATCCATCAGGTCATCCATAGTGAGGAATCCCTTACGGTTTACGGTATATTCAGCAGCAAGAACTGCGCCGAGAGCCAAACCGCTGCGATCTTTTGCAAAGTGGATTATTTTTATGAAATCAGCGTTTGAATCATAAGTGATTTCATGGATACCGGCTATCTCTCCCTCGCGAATAGAGTCAATGCGTACATCGGAAGGAGAATATTCGGATGTTCCGGTTATGCTTCCGTCTGCATTAAGCACGGTTCCCTTGCTCCAGCCGGTCTTGCGGTCCAGCTGTGATATGATACCCTCTGCCAGTGTTATGGCAGTACCGCTGGGCGCGTCAAGTTTATGGATATGATGCGTCTCTGACATGCGGACCTCATACATGGGGTAACCGTTCATAAGTTTGGCAAGATAGGTGTTTACTTTTGAGAACAGAGCTACTCCGATGCTGAAGTTGCTTGACCAGAACAGGGTGTTTGAACCGTCCTTGCAGAGATCTTTCATCTCGTCACGATGTTCTTCCATCCAGCCGGTACTGCCGCTTACCACCTTAACGCCTGCCTTGAAGCATTTCAGAACGTTTCCGTAAGCCTGTGTGGGGGCGGTAAACTCTATTGCTGCATCAGCATTCTTGAACTCAGGGCTGTCAAAGTCCTGCGGATTGTCTATGTCAATCCTGCAAACTACCTCATGACCGCGTGACAGAGCTATCTTCTCTATCTCGTGGCCCATCTTACCATAACCTATAAGTGCTATCTTCATTTTTATTTCGGTTATCAGAACATGCTTTGAGTATTGTCCTGGACGTGCTGGAGAATGCTGCTGAATTTGTTATCCATTGTAGTGCCGCTCAGTTCCTTCCAGAGGGTATACTGGTCTGCGTTAAGCGCTTTCTTATACCGTTTGTCAAACTTCTGGATGATCTGGTTATAAGTTTTCCTTGCAGCTTCTGTATCAAACTGTACATTGGTAGGGGTTTGCTGTGCCATCATGTTGTTTCGGCCACGGAAACCGCCGTTCTGCATCATCTGAAACTCTCTTACAGACATCTGGAGATTACGGCAAAGCTCCTCAAACTCCTGTGCGTAGAGCTTGACGATCTTGTCATACTGCTTCTCTGTCAGGTCCAGACGGCCTGCTACATCCTGTATGCGTGCGTTTGCTATAGAGTCAGACTCAAGTTCATAGAAAGGTTTCTCCATTCCCATTCCGGCACCTCTTGGAGCACCCATAGGAGGACGGCCGCCACCCATTGGACGTCCGCCCATGGGCTGTGCTGATGCAATTACTGCCACAAGGCAAGCTGCAATTGTAAATAGTAATTTCTTCATTGTTTTGTGTTAAAAATATTTGGTAGTAAAAGCTTTAAAGCAAAGATACTCTTTCCAGTTATGCGCCGGAAAGAGTATCTCTAATAATATGTCTAATTAAGATTAGAGCTTCGGTCCAGCTGCAACGAGAGCCTTACCAGCCTCATTACCCTCATACTTCTTGAAGTTCTTGATGAAGCGGCCAGCCAGATCCTTAGCCTTCTCCTCCCACTCTGAAGCGTTAGCGTAAGTGTCGCGAGGATCAAGGATTGCAGGATTTACGTTAGGCAGAGCTGTGGGAACCTCAAAGTCAAAGTACGGGATCTTCTTGGTCTCAGCCTTCAGGATGCTGCCATCCAGAATAGCGTCAATGATACCACGGGTATCAGGAATTGAGATACGCTTGCCAGTGCCGTTCCAACCGGTGTTAACCAGGTAAGCCTTGGCGCCGCTCTTCTCCATCTTCTTAACCAGCTCCTCAGCATACTTGGTAGGATGCAGCTCAAGGAATGCCTGGCCGAAGCAAGCTGAGAATGTAGGAGTGGGCTCAGTGATACCACGCTCTGTACCAGCCAGCTTAGCGGTGAAACCTGACAGGAAGTAGTACTTGGTCTGCTCGGGAGTCAGGATTGATACGGGAGGCAGTACGCCGAATGCATCGGCTGACAGGAAGATAACGTTCTTAGCGTCAGGACCTGCACTCTTGCCGTTTACCTTCTGGGCAATCTTATCAATGTGGTCAATAGGATATGATACGCGGGTGTTCTCGGTAACGCTCTTGTCAGCGAAATCAATCTTACCGTTCTTGTCAACGGTTACGTTCTCCAGAAGAGCGTTGCGCTTGATGGCACCGTAGATGTCGGGCTCGTTCTCCTTGCTCAGGTTGATAACCTTAGCGTAGCAGCCGCCCTCCAGGTTGAATACGCCCTCATCGTCCCATCCGTGCTCGTCATCACCAATGAGAAGACGC
>JAGBPB010000017.1 GCA_017633615.1 Bacteroidaceae bacterium
AACAGTTACCGGTGTTGAGATGTTCCGTAAGCTTCTTGAGCAGGGCGAGGCTGGTGATAACGTAGGTCTGCTGCTCCGTGGTATTGAAAAGACTGAGATCAAGCGCGGTATGGTTCTTTGCCATCCGGGTCAGATCAAGCCTCACACCACATTCAAGGCTTCTATCTACGTACTGACACAGAAGGAAGGTGGTCGTCACACCTCATTCCGTAACAAGTATCGTCCTCAGTTCTACATCCGTACAATGGACTGCACCGGTGAGATCACTCTCCCCGAGGGAACTGAGATGGTAATGCCTGGTGATAACGTTGAGATCACCGTTACCCTGATCTATCCTGTTGCTATCAACGTTGGTCTGCGTTTCGCTATCCGTGAGGGCGGCCGTACCGTTGGTTCAGGTCAGATCACTGCAATCATCGACTAATTGATTGTACAATAAATGTCAGTCCCCATAAAACGGGGCTGACATTACCTACGGGTGTAGCTCAGTTGGTAGAGCATCGGTCTCCAAAACCGAGTGTCGAGAGTTCGAGCCTTTCCACCCGTGCAAGTAGAAAAAAAGAACTATGTTCAAGAATTTCATTAATAACTGTAAGGAATCTTACAACGAGCTTGTCCATAAGACAACATGGCCCACTGGCAAAGAACTGGCCAGCAGCGCAGTCATCGTTTTAGTTGCTTCCCTGATGATTGCTGTTGTAGTATACCTCATGGATAAATTCTTCCAGGTGATAATGACAAATATCATCTATCCCTAATCGTTGAGAAATGGCAGAGTTAGAGAAGAAATGGTATGTCCTTAAGGCTATTAGCGGCAAGGAACTCAAGGTAAAGGAATATCTTGAGGCCGATACCCGCAATAACAAACTTGAGGCTTACATTGGTCAGGTGCTTATCCCTACCGAGAAGGTGGTTAAGGTCCAGAACGGCAAACGCGTCGTTAAGGAGCGCAGCTACCTGCCGGGTTATGTCCTCGTAGAGGCTGCCCTTGTAGGTGAGATTAAGCAGCGCCTCAGAAGCTGCCCCAACGTATTGGGATTTCTTGGAGGAATGGATAATCCGACGCCTCTCCGTCCCTCAGAAGTGAGTAGGATATTGGGTTCAGCGAATGAACTCGAAGAGACGCAAGAGGAAGTTCTTGTACCGTTCACTGTAGGCGAAACAGTGAAGGTCACCTTCGGACCGTTTTCAGGCTTCAATGGTGTCATTGAAGAGGTTGACGACGCAAAGAAGAAGCTCAAGGTCATGGTCAAGATCTTTGGTCGCAAGACCCCTATAGATCTTGGTTTTATGCAAGTGGAGAAGATGTAAGCCGCCTGTTACCAGGCTTACCTTTTCCGTATAGTGTTCACATATAATTTTATTTTGGAAAATGGCAAAAGAAGTTGCTGGATTAATCAAATTACAGATTAAAGGAGGCGCAGCAAACCCATCACCTCCCGTAGGACCGGCTCTCGGTTCAAAGGGCTTGAACATAATGGAGTTTTGCAAGCAGTTCAACGCCAGAACCCAGGACAAATCAGGAAAGACTCTGCCGGTGATCATCACTTATTACAGTGATAAATCATTCGACTTTGTCATAAAGACTCCTCCTGTAGCCATCCAGTTGCTTGAGGCTTCACGCGCTAAGGGCGGTTCACCCGAACCTAACCGCAAGAAGGTTGCTTCAGTAACCAAGGAGCAGGTTGCAGCGATTGCACAGGACAAGATGCCCGACCTGAACTGTTTCACACTGGAATCAGCTATCTCAATGGTAGCCGGTACCGCAAGAAGCATGGGAATCACAGTGAAGGAATAATCCTGGCATTCAAAAAAGTTTTAAGAAATGGGTAAACTGACTAAAAACCAAAAGAGTGTCGCTTCTAAGATAGAAGCCGGCAAGGCATATACCCTCAAGGAGGCATCTCAGCTGGTCAAGGATATCACCACTACCAAGTTCGACGCATCAGTAGACATTGATGTCCGTCTTGGTGTTGATCCCCGTAAGGCCAACCAGATGGTCCGTGGCGTTGTATCTCTTCCTAACGGCACAGGTAAGGTTACCAGAGTTCTTGCACTCTGCACTCCCGATCAGGAGGCAGCTGCAAAGGAGGCTGGTGCTGACTATGTAGGTTTCGAGGAGTACATCGAGAAAATCAAGGGTGGTTGGACTGACATCGACGTCATCATAACACAGCCTGCCCTGATGGGTAAGTTAGGTCCTCTTGGTCGTGTACTGGGTCCCCGCGGACTCATGCCTAACCCCAAGAGCGGTACAGTAACAATGGATGTTGCCAAAGCTGTCAAGGAGGTCAAGCAAGGTAAGATTGACTTCAAGGTTGACAAGAGCGGTATCGTCCACACTTCAATCGGTAAGGTATCATTTACCGCCGAGGCTATCAGAGAGAATGCAAAAGAGTTCATTGATACCATTATCAAACTGAAACCTTCTGCAGCAAAGGGTACTTACATAAAGAGTCTTTATCTTTCAAGCACCATGAGTAAGGGTATCAAGATTGATACTAAGTCATTAGATGAATAATTGTGAGGAATCATGAAGAAAGAAGATAAAGCACTTGTAATAGAGTCTCTGAAGCAGACCATTCAGAACTACTCAGCTTTCTACCTGGTTGACGTAACCGGTCTTAACTCATCGGCTACAAGCGACCTTCGCAGAAAGTGCTTCAAGAGTGAGGTTAAGATGGTCGTTGTCAAGAACACTCTCCTTCAGAAGGCACTGGATCAGCTGGAGGCTGACTATTCACCGCTGTATGACTCACTTAAGGGTACAACAGCTCTGATGCTGTCAAACGCCGCCAATGCTCCCGCCAAGCTTCTCAAGGACGTAACTGACAAGAAAACCGGTATCCCGGGTCTCAAGGCTGCTTATGCAGAGGAGAGCTTCTACATTGGAGCTAACCAGCTTGAGGCACTGGTCAACATCAAGAGCAAGAAGGAGCTCATCGCCGACGTCATTGCACTTCTGCAGTCACCGGCCAAGAACGTCATTTCTGCTCTGCAGTCTGGTGCAAACACCATCCACGGAGTCCTCAAGACTCTTGGAGAAAGAGAGAACTAATTATTCAAAACAAAGTAACAAACCTATTAAAATTATACAACAATGGCTGATTTGAAAGCATTAGCAGAAGAACTGGTTAACCTTACCGTTAAGGAGGTCAACGAACTCGCAACCATCCTGAAGGATGAATATGGAATTGAACCCGCTGCCGCAGCTGTAGCTGTAGCCGCTGCTGGTCCTGCCGCTGCTGGCGCTGAGGCTGCAGAGGAGAAGTCATCATTCGACGTAGTACTGAAGGGCTTTGGCGCAAACAAGCTTGCTGTCGTTAAGGCAGTTAAGGAGGCTTGCGGTCTTGGTCTGAAGGAGGCTAAGGATCTTGTTGACGCTGCTCCTAGCGTAGTTAAGGAAGGTCTTGCCAAGGCTGAGGCCGAGTCAATGAAGAAGACTCTGGAAGAGGCTGGCGCAGAAGTAGAACTTAAGTAACTTCTTTAGAGACCTGCCTCACTGCAGGTAAAACGGTTAAGTAACCCCGATGACAGCCAATTTGGGCTGTCTAGGGTACTTAACCTTTTTGTGCGTTAAAGAATCAAGTTCCCTAATAACCTCCCTTATATGTCTTCAAACACTGATAATCAGAGAATTAATTTCGCTTCCGTAAGGAACCCGATGCCGTGTCCTGATTTCCTTGAAGTACAGCTCAAATCTTTCAAGGATTTCCTTCAGTTGGACACACCACCTGAAAAGCGCAAGAACGAAGGACTCTATAAAGTATTTTCTGAGAACTTCCCTATAGCCGATACCCGGAACAATTTTGTCCTGGAATTCCTGGACTATTACATTGACCCGCCCCGTTACACCATTGAGGAGTGTCTGGAGCATGGTCTGACCTATAGCGTACCTTTGAAGGCCAAGTTGAAACTGTATTGCACCGATCCCGATCATGAGGATTTTGATACTGTGATACAGGATGTGTTCCTTGGTCCGATTCCGTACATGACTTCACAGGGTACTTTCGTAATCAACGGAGCCGAGCGTGTGGTTGTATCACAGCTGCACCGTTCACCCGGCGTGTTCTTCGGACAGAGTGTACACTCAAACGGAACACAGCTCTATTCGGCCCGTATCATTCCGTTCAAGGGCTCATGGATCGAGTTTGCCACAGACATCAACAACGTGATGTACGCTTACATCGACCGTAAGAAGAAGCTCCCTGTAACTACTCTGCTCCGTGCCATCGGATTTGAAACCGATAAGGACATTGTGGATATCTTTGACCTGGCCGAAGAGGTTAAGGTTAACAAGACCACTCTTAAGAAATGCATCGGACGCAAGCTTGCCGCACGTGTACTTAGAACCCGCATTGAGGACTTTGTGGATTCCGATACCGGTGAGGTGGTTTCAATTGACCGCCACGAGGTAGTTGTAGACCGTGAGGCAGAGCTGAACGAGGATAACATCAATGATATTCTCGAGTCAGGTCTGGAGACTATCCTGCTCCACAAGGAGACAGAAGGTCAGTCAGACTATTCAATCATATTCAACACCTTGCAGAAGGATCCGTGCAACTCAGAGAAGGAGGCTGTTCTCTACATCTACCGTCAGTTGCGTAATGCTGATCCTGCTGATGATTCAAGTGCACGTGAGGTAATCAACAACCTGTTCTTCTCAGAGAAGCGCTATGATCTGGGTGAGGTAGGCCGTTACCGCGTAAACAAGAAGCTGGGTCTTACCACCGACATGAGCATCGGTGTCCTGACCAAGGAGGATATTATTGAGATTATCAAGTACTTGATTGAGCTTGTTAATTCACACGCTGTGGTTGATGATATCGACCACCTGTCAAACCGTCGTGTACGTACTGTTGGTGAGCAGCTCTCCAACCAGTTTGCCATTGGTCTGGCCCGTATGGCCCGTACCATCCGCGAGCGCATGAACGTACGTGACAATGAGGTGTTCACTCCTACTGACCTCATCAATGCCAAGACAGTATCGGCTGTGATAAACTCATTCTTTGGTACCAACGCACTGTCACAGTTCATGGACCAGACCAATCCTCTGGCAGAGATTACTCACAAGCGCCGTATGTCCGCTCTGGGACCTGGCGGTCTGTCTCGTGAGCGTGCCGGATTCGAGGTCCGTGACGTACACTATACACACTATGGCCGTCTCTGCCCGATCGAGACTCCTGAAGGACCTAACATCGGTCTTATCTCATCTCTTTGCATCTACGCAAAGATCAATGACCTGGGCTTCATTGAGACTCCTTACCGTAAGGTCAAGGACTGCCATGTAAATCTGAACAATGATGAAGTTCAGTACCTCACAGCTGAAGAGGAGGAGGGAGTAATCATTGGTCAGGGTAACGCTCCTTATGATGAGAACGGTAAGTTTATCCGTACTCGCGTTAAGGCTCGCCGTGACGCTGATTTCCCTGTTGTTCCGCCTGAGGAGGTTGAACTTATGGACGTATCACCCCAGCAGATCGCTTCAATCGCTGCCGCTCTGATTCCGTTCCTGGAGCACGATGATGCCAACCGTGCCCTGATGGGATCTAACATGATGCGCCAGGCCGTTCCTCTGATGCGTACAGAGGCACCTATCGTAGGTACCGGTATTGAGAAGCAGCTTGCTGAGGATTCACGTACACAGATTACAGCTGAGGGTGACGGCGTTGTCACATATGTTGACGCCGCTTATATCCGTATCAAGTATGACCGTACTGAGGATGAGGAATTTGTAAGCTTTGAACCTGCTGAGAAGGAGTACAAGCTGCCCAAGTTCCGTCGTACCAACCAGAATATGACCATTGACCTGCGTCCTATCTGCGAGGTAGGTCAGCGTGTCAAGGCCGGTGACATACTTACCGAGGGTTATTCAACCCAGAACGGTGAGTTGGCACTTGGTAAGAACCTGCTGGTTGCCTACATGCCTTGGAAGGGTTACAACTATGAGGATGCCATCGTACTGAACGAGCGTGTTGTTCGTGAGGACATTCTTACATCTGTACATGTTGAGGAGTTCATCCTTGAGGTTCGCGAGACAAAGCGCGGCATGGAGGAACTCACCAATGATATACCTAACGTAAGCGATGACGCTACCAAGGATCTGGATGAGAACGGTATCGTACGTATCGGTGCTTACATCCAGCCGGGTGATATCCTGATAGGTAAGATCACTCCTAAGGGAGAGTCTGATCCTTCACCTGAAGAGAAACTGCTCCGTGCCATATTCGGTGACAAGGCCGGTGATGTTAAGGACGCTTCACTCAAGGCTTCACCTTCACTCAAGGGTGTGGTTATAGACAAGAAGCTGTTTGCACGCGCTATCAAGACCCGCAGTTCACGTCAGGCTGACAAGGCCCGTCTGCCTATGATTGACGTTGAGTTTGAGGATAAGGTTAACGAGCTCAAGGGTATCCTTGTCAAGAAGCTTGTAACCCTTACCACCAACAAAACATCACAGGGTGTATTTGACCTGCTGGGTACAGAGGTTATCGCCAAGGGACAGCGTTTCTCAAAGCAGATTCTTGAGAATGTTGATTACTCTGCTGTTCAGTCAGACCGCTGGACTTCAGACGAGCATACCAATGAACTTATCTCCAAGCTTATCGTAAACTTCCTGCGCAAGTACAAGGAGTACGATGCTGAGAACAAGCGCAAGAAATTTGCTCTTACCATAGGTGACGAGCTGCCTTCAGGCATCATCCAGATGGCTAAGGTATATGTTGCCAAGAAGCGTAAGATTGGTGTAGGTGACAAGATGGCCGGTCGTCACGGTAACAAGGGTATCGTTTCACGCGTGGTTAAGCAGGAGGATATGCCGTTCCTGGCCGATGGTACTCCCGTCGATATCGTTCTGAACCCGCTGGGTGTGCCTTCACGTATGAACATAGGTCAGATATTCGAGACCGTTCTTGGTCATGCCGGCCGTGAGCTGGGTGTCAAGTTCGCTACTCCGATATTTGACGGAGCTACCATAGATGATCTTAATGTATGGACAGATAAGGCAGGTCTGCCGCGTTACGGTAAGACACAGCTTTATGACGGCGGTACAGGTGAACCGTTTGACCAGTGCGCTACAGTAGGTGTTACCTATATGCTTAAGCTGGGTCACATGGTTGAGGACAAGATGCACGCCCGTTCTATCGGTCCGTACTCTCTTATTACTCAGCAGCCGCTTGGCGGTAAGGCCCAGTTCGGTGGTCAGCGTTTCGGTGAGATGGAGGTTTGGGCTCTTGAGGCATTCGGTGCATCACACGTGCTCCAGGAGATCCTGACCATCAAGTCTGATGACGTTACCGGCCGTTCAAAGGCTTATGAGGCTATTGTGAAAGGTGATCCGATGCCAACTCCCGGCATCCCCGAATCACTCAACGTGCTCTTGCATGAGTTGCGTGGTCTGGGTCTTAGCATCAATCTTGAGTAATCACATTAAAAAGTAAGAAGCTATGCCTTTCAAAAAAGATACAAAGATCAAGAACAATTTCTCAAAGATAACCATCAGCCTTGCTTCACCTGAGGAGATTCTTACTAACTCCAGCGGTGAGGTGCTGAAACCTGAGACAATCAACTACCGCACTTACAAACCTGAGCGTGACGGTCTGTTCTGCGAGCGCATATTCGGTCCTGTAAAGGATTACGAGTGCCATTGCGGAAAGTACAAGAGAATCCGTTATAAAGGTATCGTGTGCGAGCGTTGCGGTGTGGAGGTTACTGAAAAGAAGGTGCGCCGTGAGCGTATGGGCCATATCCAGCTCGTTGTTCCAGTTGCACATATCTGGTATTTCCGTTCACTCCCCAACAAGATAGGTTATCTGCTTGGTATTCCTACCAAACTGCTTGATTCCATCATTTATTACGAGCGCTATATCGTCATCAACAAGGGTGCGTGGGAAGATCCTATGGGAGATACCCGCAAGCCTGAGGATCCCATCCTTCTGACAGAGGATGAGTATCTGGATATCCTTGACAAGCTGCCTAAGGAGAACCAGCTTCTTGATGACAATGATCCTCAAAAGTTCGTTGCCAAGATGGGTGCTGAGGCTATCTATGACCTGCTTTGCAAGCTGGATCTGGACAAGCTGTCATATCAGCTTCGCGAGAAGGCAAATGATGACAAGACCACCATGCAGCGCAAGACTGAGGCCTTGAAGCGCCTTCAGATTGTGGAGTCTTTCCGTTCATCACGTGAGGTTAACCGTCCTGAGTGGATGATCCTCAAGGTGGTTCCGGTTACTCCTCCTGAGCTGCGTCCTCTGGTGCCTCTGGATGGCGGCCGTTTTGCTACATCTGATCTGAACGAACTCTATCGTAGGGTTATAATCCGTAACAACCGTCTTAAGAGACTTATTGAGATTAAGGCTCCTGAGGTAATTCTCCGTAATGAGAAGCGTATGCTGCAGGAGGCCGTTGACAGCCTGTTTGACAACAGCCGCAAGGCCAGCGCCGTAAAGAGCGAGGCCAATCGTCCTCTCAAGTCACTCTCTGACTCACTTAAGGGTAAGCAGGGTCGTTTCCGTCAGAACTTGCTCGGTAAGCGTGTTGACTATTCAGCACGTTCAGTTATCGTGGTAGGTCCTGAGCTTAAGATGGGTGAGTGCGGTATTCCTAAACTTATGGCTGCTGAGCTTTACAAGCCTTTCATTATCCGCAAGCTCATAGAGCGCGGTATCGTAAAGACCGTAAAGTCTGCCAAGAAGATTGTTGACCGCAAGGATCCTATAGTATGGGATATTCTTGAATATGTAATGAAGGGTCACCCCGTTCTCTTGAACCGTGCTCCTACACTGCACCGTCTGGGTATCCAGGCATTCCAGCCCAAGATGATTGAGGGTAAAGCCATTCAGTTGCATCCGCTGGCATGTACCGCTTTCAACGCTGACTTCGATGGTGACCAGATGGCTGTACACCTCCCGCTCAGCAACGAGGCTATCCTTGAGGCTCAGATGCTCATGCTTCAGTCTCACAACATACTGAACCCTGCCAATGGTGCACCTATCACAGTGCCTGCACAGGATATGGTACTTGGTCTGTACTACATCACCAAGCTGCGTCGTTCTGTCAAGGATGCTGATGGCAACTACATTGAGAAGGTTAAGGGTGAGGGTCTTACATTCTACGGACCCGAGGAGGCTCTTATTGCATACAATGAGGGTAAAGTTGATATCCATGCTGTTGTCAAGGTTATGGTTAATGACATTGACGAGCAGGGTTCACCCATCACTCATCTGGTAGAGACATCTGTAGGCCGTATAATCGTTAACGAGCTTGTTCCTGATGAGGTTGGTTACATCAACTACATAATATCAAAGAAGACTCTGCGTGACCTTATATCGGATGTAATCAAGAAGGTGGGTGTAGCCCGTGCCTGCGAGTTCCTGGACGGAATCAAGAACCTGGGTTACAAAATGGCCTTCCAGGGTGGTCTGTCATTCAACCTGAACGATATCATCATTCCTAAGGAGAAGCAGGAACTTGTTGCCAAAGGTAATGAGGAGGTAGAAGGTATCATGGCCGAGTATAACATGGGTCTTATCACCGATAACGAGCGTTACAACAAGGTTATCGATGTTTGGACACACGTTAATGAGGACCTGTCAAAGGTTCTGATGAAGACCATTTCATCGGATGATCAGGGCTTCAACTCAGTATATATGATGCTTGACTCAGGTGCCCGTGGATCTAAGGAGCAGATCCGTCAGCTTTCAGGTATGCGTGGTCTGATGGCCAAGCCGCAGAAAGCCGGTGCTGAGGGTGCACAGATCATTGAGAACCCTATTCTTTCTAACTTTAAGGAGGGTCTGTCAGTGCTGGAGTACTTCATCTCTACACACGGTGCCCGTAAGGGTCTGGCCGATACCGCTCTTAAGACAGCCGATGCCGGTTATCTGACACGTCGTCTTGTTGACGTATCACATGATGTGATCATCACTGAGGAGGACTGCGGTACTCTACGTGGTCTGGTATGCACCGCCCTAAAGGAGAATGAAGAGGTGGTTGCTTCTCTGTATGAGCGTATCCTGGGTCGTGTATCAGTACATGATGTAATCCATCCTACCACCGGTGAACTTCTGGTTGCTGACGGTGAGATGATTACTGAGGAGATAGCCAAGAAGATAGATGAATCACCTATAGAGAGTGTTGAGATACGCTCAGTTCTTACCTGCGAGAGCAAGCGCGGTGTTTGCGCCAAGTGCTACGGACGTAACCTGGCAACAGGCCGTCTGGTTGAGAAGGGTGAGGCTGTAGGCGTTATCGCCGCTCAGTCAATCGGTGAGCCTGGTACACAGTTGACACTGCGTACATTCCACGCCGGTGGTACTGCATCAAACATTGCTGCCAACTCAAGTCTGACAGCCAAGTATGACTGCCGTATTGAAATTGAGGAGGTTCGTACTGTTGATGCTCTTAACGATGATGGTTCTAAGGTACAGGTTGTTGTAGGACGTCTGGGTGAGGTCAAGTTCATTGATGAGAACACAGGCATCGCACTTTCAACTCATAACCTGCCTTACGGCTCCAAACTCTATGTCAAGAGCGGCGCTACAGTCAAGAAGGGTGACATGATTGCTACATGGGATCCTTTCAATGCTCTGATCATCACTGAGGTTGCCGGTAAGGTCAAGCTGACTGACGTCATTGCTAACGTAACATATAAGATTGAGTCTGATGAGGCAACCGGCCTTGAGGAGATCATCATAACAGAGACCAAGGACAGAACCAAGATTCCTTCAGCCGATATCATCGGTCCCAAGGGAGAGGTTCTCCGTTCATACAACCTGCCTGTAGGCGGTCACGTGGTCATCAAGGATGGTCAGGAACTTGCAGCCGGCGATATTCTCGTAAAGATTCCGCGTGTACAGGGTAAGGCTGGTGATATCACCGGTGGTCTGCCCCGTGTTACTGAGCTGTTTGAGGCCCGTAACCCGTCCAACCCTGCAGTGGTATCTGAAATTGACGGTACCGTTCACATGGGTAAGATCAAGCGCGGTAACCGTGAGATCTCAGTTGTATCACGTACTGATGATGAGCGTAAGTATCTGGTTGCCCTGTCCAAGCAGATTTTGGTACAGGAGGGTGACTATGTACGCGCCGGAACACCGCTCTCTGACGGTGCCATCACTCCGAGTGACATTCTGGCCATCAAGGGTCCCACCGCAGTACAAGAGTATATCGTGAACGAGGTTCAGGATGTATATCGTCTGCAGGGTGTAAAGATCAATGATAAGCACTTTGAGATCATCGTTCGTCAGATGATGCGTAAGGTTGAGATTGACGAGCCGGGTGATACCCGCTTCCTGGCACAGCAGGTTGTTGATAAGCTGGAGTTTATGGAGGAGAATGACCGTATCTGGGGTAAGTTTGTGGTTACTGATCCGGGTGATTCAGAGAATCTGTTTGCCGGTCAGATGGTAACCGCACGCAAGCTCCGTGACGAGAATTCACAGCTCAAGCGTAAGGACCTCAAGCTGGTTCAGGCTCAGGAGGCACGTCCTGCTACATCAACCCAGATCCTGCAGGGTATTACACGTGCTGCTTTGGCTACTCAGAGCTTCATGTCAGCCGCATCATTCCAGGAGACCACCAAGGTTCTGAATGAGGCTGCCATCAACGGTAAGAGCGATAGCTTGCTGGGTATGAAGGAGAACGTTATCTGCGGTCACCTGATTCCTGCCGGTACCGGTCTCAGAGAGTTCGAGAAGATTATCGTAGGTGATAAGGAGGAGTATGAACGCCTCCAGGCATCACGCGGTGCTCTTTTTGACATGAATCTCCCCACAAAAGAAGATTGATTATACTTGATAGTAAGAACGGGGTGGCGCCTTGAGCGTCACCCCGTTCTTTATTACTTTGGCCTTGGCTTTGCCTTTAACTTTAGCTTGTCATCATGTATGTGGCCAACGCTAATGCCAACGCCAAAGTTTATACTGCGGGGAGGCTGTTACCGTTGATCTTGCGATAGATGTCTAAGGCATAGACATCGGTCATTCCGCTTATGTAGTCCAGGACGGCCTGGATGCGGTTGTAGATGTCCTGGGCCTTGATGTCATACTGGCTTGAGACGCGGTCTATGAGCAGTTTGGAATACTCACGGTCAGGATTCTGGACGGCTTCAACCATAAGGTCAAGCAGGGTGCTTATGATGCGGAAACCGGCCAGTTCCACCTCCAGTACATCACGTGAGCGGTAAATCTTTTCCTTGGAGAGTTCTGCACACTTTATATAGGCCTGTCTGGGTGTATCGCTGATATGCTTTATGAGAGAACCGCTGAAGGTGCCGTCCAATATGGCCTGCTCGTTCTCAAGGAAGACCTGTGTGCACTCCTCTACGAGCAGCCCAACCAGCTTGGAACGCAAGTATGAAACCTGCTCGTTGACATCGGTAACCATACCTACTATGCTTTGGGCGTGTTCCTGTTCTTCAGGTTTAAGGAACTCCATCATTAGCCCGATGGTCTTCTCTGTTGAGAAAATCTTAAGTTTGTGGGCATCTTCAAGGTCCATCAGAAGGTAGCAGATATCATCGGCAGCCTCTACCAGCCAGACCAGCGGATAACGTACATATTTGAGTGGTTTGCCGGGTTCTGACAAACAAATTATGCCCAATTCATCGGCAATTTGAGCAAATATGGGAGCCTCGCTGTCAAAGAAACCGAACTTATGCTTTCCGTTGGCTAAATATGAGGAATAGGGGTATTTTACTATGGAGGCAAGAGTGGAGTAGGTCATGGCGAATCCTCCTTTGCGGCGTCCGATAAACTGGTGGGCAAGCAGGCGGAAGGCATTGGCGTTACCCTCAAAATTGATAATGTCTGTCCATTGTGCGGGCGCGTGGGTAAACTGCTCTTTCAGGCATTGTCCCTTACCTTCAGTGAAATAGGCAGAAATGGCTTTTTCGCCTGAGTGACCGAATGGAGGATTACCCATATCATGTGCCAGACATGCGGCAGAAACTATATTGCCTATCTCCGTAATGTTGGTGTGTGCCAGTTCAGGGTGCTGCTGTATGATTCCGCGTGAAACGTTGTTTCCGAGAGAACGCCCCACGCATGCCACCTCCAGGCTGTGGGTAAGGCGGTTATGAACGAAAACGCTTCCCGGCAGAGGGAAGACTTGGGTCTTGTTCTGCAGTCTCCTGAAGGGAGCAGAGAAAATGAGGCGGTCATAATCGCGTAGAAAAGCAGAGCGGTCATCTTTATGAAGGGTCTCAATACCTTCCATTCCCAGACGCTTGGCTGAAATAAGTCTTTCCCAATCCATTGTCAGAATCTGTTTGTGTCAAAATTAATGGTTTTTCAGATGATTTCTGACTTAGTTGGCAGTATATTTGTTATTTTCGCTGTGTAAAACCAAAACCCCTTGCAGTATGAAGGTAAAAATCATAAACCGCTCACATCATCAGCTTCCTGAATATGCCACGGCACAGTCTGCCGGTGTGGATCTGAGAGCCAATCTGGATGAACCTGTTGTAATGAAACCCATGGAACGCCGTCTGATTCCTACAGGTTTGTTCATATCACTTCCCGTGGGGTTTGAAGCCCAGGTGCGTCCGCGCAGCGGCCTTGCAATCAAGAAAGGCATTACCGTACTCAATACTCCCGGAACCATTGATGCCGATTATCGTGGAGAGATAGGCGTTATCCTGATTAACCTGTCTGAGGAGGATTTTACCGTTAATGACGGAGAACGCATCGCCCAGATGGTGATAGCACGGCACGAGCAGGCAGAGTGGGTCAAGGTTGAAACACTTGATGAAACCGAGCGCGGAGCAGGAGGTTTCGGGCATAGCGGAGTCTGATTTTTTACCGATGAAAAGGCGTTTTATTAAATCAGTTTTTTTTCTGCTGACATTAGCCGTAACGGTTTCTTGCGGCTCTCTGCGTCATGCTTCATCGGAAAAGGACTATTATTCGGAATATGACAGCTACGCACGCGACCACTTCTACATGGAAGGCATCAGGATGTACAATGAAAGCCATTACGATGCCGCTATGGATCTGATGTTGCGCAGTCTGGATTATGATACGGCATCGGCTGCCACCTGTTACAGCCTGGCCCAATATTATATGTCCATGGGTGACAGGTCTCTAGTTGAGAAGTATAACGGTACAGCCAGGAGACTCTTGCTGAGGGCTGTCAGGCTTGATCCGGACAATTACTGGTACAGAAGACTGCTGGCATTGAACTATCTGAGACAGAACCAGCGTCAGGAAGCCATTGCGCAATATGAGGAGATATCCCGCCGGTACCCTGGCAGAACGGATATCCTCATTACGTTGGCTGGGTTGTATGATGATGCGGGAGACTATGAGAAAGAGTTGCGTGTCCTTACCCGTTACGGTAAACTGGAGGATGTGGCCGATGAACTTAAGTTCCAGCGTTTTGTATGCTACCTGCAGATGGGAGAACTGGATTCTGCTTATTATGAGTCAGGAAATCCTTCAGAGATAATAGAACTGCTCATGAATACCACAAGGGATATGCTTGAGCATGCTGAGACACAGATGGACAGGCTCAGATGCCGTTCATTGCTGGATGTCGTGATGAATTTCTGTGATGTTGTTTCCAAACATGAACCGGATCTGGTTACGCCATACAGCCAGAAGTCAATAGCATATTTCTGGATGGGTCGTAATGAAGAGGCAATGGATATGCTCATCAAAGGACTCAGTAATGTCCGTACTGATGCGGACAGGGCAAAACTATATAGCCTGAGAGGTGATTTCCATCATACGCTGGGTCACACGGAACAGATGTACGCAGACTATGACACAACCCTTATTTATGATCCGGACAACATAAGCGTACTGAATAACTGTGCTTATTTCATGTCTCTTGAGGACCGGGATCTTGAAAAAGCATTGGGCATGAGCGCAAGGACTCTTGAGATGGAACCTTTGAATGCGACATTCCTGGACACTTATGCCTGGATACTGTTCAGGATGAAGAGATACAAGGAGGCATTGGGCTACATGGAGAAGGCTCTGAAGTATCTGGATGCTGACAATCCTGAAATTTATGAGCATTATGGTGACGTACTGTTTATGTGCGGTGAGAAGGAGAAGGCAATCGAGAACTGGCACAGGGCCGTACAGTTAAACGGAAGTTCAGCCACACTGAACCAGAAGATACGTGAGGAGAGATACGTGGAATGAGAAACCTCAGATTCATATTGTCGGTAGTTATTTCTGCACTGATTCTTGCGGGATGCGGTTCAACTGCAGGTTTAAAGAAGCAGAAGGATCAGCAGAAACATGAGGGAGAAGTTCTGATACACTCCCTAATGGCTAGACCTCCTGTTGATGAGCTTACGGCAAGCCTCTCTTTGAACCTGAAAGGGACAAAGGTGAACGGTCAGCTGAGGATGCGCTACGGACGCAGCATTCAGATAAGTGCCAGCATGTTGGGACTTGTGGAGATAGTCCGTATAGAATTCCTTTCGGAAATGGTTGTGATAATGGACCGTGTACACAACCGCTACACCGTCTGCCATTATGCGGATATTCCTTACCGTAATGAACTGGGGCTTGATTTTGAGGTTGTACAGGCATTGTTTTGGAACAGGATATTCTCTCCCGGCAGTTCAGATGAGGCCGATGCGGCTGCCCGTCTTGAGGTCTCGGCACCTGATGAAAAAAATGCTGTTTCCGTCAAGGATATGGAATGTGGTTATTTGTTCAATACAGATGGCATAAACAGGTTGAATGCTGTTTCTAAGTCCGGCAGCGGATACAGTTTCAGAATGGATTATTCTGATTTCACCGCTGTTTCAGACAAAATGGAATATCCGCTGGGATTGTCAATGGAAATCAATCTTGAGAAATCCGGAACCAAAGCGTCGGTAAAGATGTCATCTGTTTCAACAGAAAAGAAGAACTGGGCGGACAGGACACAGGTGACCAGCCGCATGAAACAGGTCTCGCTTGATGATTTATTGGAAAACCTTGAATTATGATGAAAAGATATTTACTCTTGCTGTGTTTGGGAGTTGCCCCTATTCTTGTTCAGGGACAGAACAATGCCCTGATTGAGAAAATGCGCCGTGAACGTGCAGAGATGGAGGAACAGATAACTCAGCAGGAAAAGATATTGACCAGCACAGAATCAAGTATTTCAAGTCAGATAAGCAATCTGAATATCGTTACCGCCAAGCTCAAGGAGCGTACCAAACTGTTGGATAAGACCCGTAATGAGATTCGTTCATTGGACCGTGAGTCAAACCGTCTTGTCAAGGAGATAGCTCAGTTGGAAAAAGAGCATGAACAGTGCAAGGAGCGTTACGCTGACGCGTGCCATTTCTTTCAGAAACAGAACTCCAACTTCAATTCCCTTACATTTATCCTTGCTACGGAATCTTTCCGTGAGATGAGCCGCAGGGCCAGATACGTGAGTGAGTATTCCAGTTCTTTGCGTGAAATGGCCGATGAAATCAGTCAAAAGAAGGATACTCTTGAGAACAGGAAAGCACAGGTTGAGATGCTTAAGGCTGAGAAACTGGAGCTCCAAAAGGTGCAGCAGAAGAATGAGGAAGAGGCCCGCAAGGAGGAGAAGCAACAGTCTTCAATAGTAAATCAGCTAAAGAATAAACGCTCCAATCTTAAGAAAGAGATCTCTGCCAAGCAGAAAAAGATGAATGACCTGTCCAAGGAGATAGACCGTCAGATACAGTTGGCCATAAAGGAGGAGCAGGAACAAAAAAAGAAACTGCAGCAACAACAAAACCAACAGCAATCGCAACAACAGCTGAATACGGCTCAAGCGGATATCAGGCTGTCCGGCAGTTTTGAAAGCAATAAAGGAAAACTGCCAATGCCTATTACAGGCCCTTATCTTGTTGTGGGTGAGTATGGCGTACAGCAGGTTGCCGGAATGAAGGATGTCAAGACCAATAATCTGGGCATAGATATTCAGGGACAGGAGGGGGCACAGGCTAAAGTCGTGTTTGACGGTACGGTCTCGTCCATATTCCAGCAGGGTAAGGGACAGATAGGAGTCCTGATCCGACACGGTTCATACATATCAGTATATTGCAATCTCAGTGAGACGCGCCTTAAAAAGGGTGATAAGGTAAAGACATCAGATATAGTGGGTAATATCCAGACATCCGAGGACGGTACACCCATACTTCATTTTCAGTTACATAAGGAAAGCACCCGTCTCAATCCATCTGTTTGGCTGCGCCGTTGATATATGAGTTTTTTTAAGTAAATTCGCAGTCCAAAACGAACCCGTATGATTACAGCTGAACAACTGAAAGACGTGCTTGACCGTACTGAAGCACTTAACCGTTACCTCAACATTGATGCCAAGAAGATTCAGGTTGAGGAGGAACAGTTACGTACACAGGCTCCAGGTTTCTGGGATGACCCCAAGAAGGCTGAGGTACAGATGAAAAAGGTCAAGGATCTTCAGGGATGGATTGACGGTTACAAGCAGGTAAAGGCTCTGGCCGATGAACTGCAGCTTGCCATGGATTTCTACAAGGAAGAGCTTGTTACGGAGAAGGAGGTTGATGAGAACTATTCCAAAGCCATTGAGGCTGTAGAGTCTCTGGAACTCAAGAATATGCTTCGCGAGGAGGCTGATGAGATGGATTGTGTTCTCAAAATCAATTCCGGTGCAGGAGGTACTGAGAGTCAGGACTGGGCTCAGATGCTCATGCGTATGTATATGCGCTGGGGTGAGGACAACAAGTATAAAGTTACAGTGGCAAACCTGCAGGAGGGCGATGAGGCCGGAATAAAGCAGGTTACTCTTGAGATAGAGGGACCGTTTGCATACGGATACCTTAAGGGTGAGAACGGAGTGCACCGTCTGGTGCGTGTATCACCTTACAATGCTCAGGGCAAGCGCATGACGTCATTTGCCAGCGTTTTTGTAACTCCGCTCATTGATGATTCAATAGAGGTGGACATCAATCCTGCTCTTATGAGCTGGGATACATTCCGTAGCGGCGGTGCCGGAGGTCAGAACGTGAACAAGGTGGAATCAGGTGTGCGCCTGCGTTACCAGTTCAAGGATCCCTATACCGGTGCAGAGGAGGAAATCCTCATAGAAAACACTGAAACACGTGACCAGCCCAAGAACAAGGAGCGTGCCCTGCAGCACCTGCGTTCCATCCTGTATGACAAGGAACTGCAGCACCGCATGGCTGAGCAGGAGAAGATAGAAGCCGGCAAGAAAAAGATAGAGTGGGGTTCGCAGATACGTTCATACGTATTTGATGACCGCCGCGTAAAGGATCATCGTACAGGTTTCCAGACATCCGATGTAAACAGTGTCATGGACGGACATATAGACGGGTTCATCAAATCCTATCTTATGTCATTTGCCGAGTCAAAGGAACAGCAGATGCAATAAATCATAAACCATAATCACTAATACTATGTCTATAGAGATTGAACGCAAATTCCTGGTAAAGGGAACATCGTACCGCACTCAGGCTTTCAGCTATTATGACATCCTGCAGGGTTATATTGCCCATGAGAACGGCCGTTCCGTGCGTGTACGCATTACTGACAAGGAGGCTATCCTTACCATCAAAGGTCCTTCAGACGGCAAGGGAATGAGCCGTTATGAGTGGAACCATCTTATTCCGGTTGATGATGCACGTGAACTTTTTGAGCTGCACCAGGCCGGTGCAATCGAAAAACGCCGTTATCTGGTTCACAGCGGTCCCCATGTGTTTGAGGTGGATGAATTCCACGGTGAAAACGAGGGTCTTGTCATAGCAGAGGTTGAACTTGGTTCAGAGGCGGAATCTTTTGTGAAACCGGATTTCATAGGCAAAGAGGTAACAGGTGACCATCGTTATTACAACGCTTATCTGGCCACCAATCCTTATAAGACCTGGAAGAAAGAGTGATTATTTCTTTTTGAAGATAGTCCGTATAGCATAATATCCGATTGCTGTACCCACCAGCACTCCAATGGTATCGGCTATAAAATCAGCCCATTCTCCGCTTCTGTTTTGAGTAAGATACATCTGGGCAAGCTCCATCAGACCTCCCAGGATGACAGGGGCAATGATTCCCAGCAAAACAATCTTGATCCAGTTCAGGTTGTCATGGTGACGCAGATACTCAATCCAGATTACCAGTTCCAGACCTCCGTACATACAGAGATGGACAATCTTGTCAATACCTTTAATTGGGTCCAGCTGAGTCTTGGGAGGGTTAAAAAGGGAAAGGAACAGGATGGTGGCTATTACCAGAAGGGAAAGCGGATATTTTCTTATGAATCTTATCATGGCACAAAAATAACCAATTATACCGTAGCACAATGTCTAAAGACCATTTCTATTTCAGCCGTAATGACAGGATCGTTGCGTTAGTCCTGTTATTCATTATCATAGCATCAAAGGCACGTATCATTTCCTTGCCGCGTAAAGAGCATACAACAGAATTGATAACTGATACCACAGAGATTACCCGGCCGCAAACTGTTTTACAGGAAAAACCTGCCGCACGCAGTTACTACAAGAAAGACAGTATCGTTGTAAGGAAGAACAGCAAAACTTCATCTTCTTCAGGGCGTCAGGCTCAACCATACAACGGGAATAGAACAGATAATGTTACAAATCCAAGACGTTATACTTCAAAACAACCGCCCTCGGAACCTGTTGATTTGAATGCGGCAGACAGTCTTGTCCTTATCAGTCTGCCCGGAATCGGACCTTATTACTCCTCGCGTATTCTCAAGTACAGGGAGAGGCTTGGAGGATTTGTCAGCACATCGCAGCTTCTTGAGATAAACGGACTTCCGGATACACTGATGAAATGGTTCATTATAGGAGATTCCATACCTATCAGAAAGATGAAGTTGAACGGTCTGACGCTGAATGAGATGAGACGCCATCCTTACATGGACTTCTATCAGGCCAAGGCTATTGTTGAGATGCGCCGTGAACGCGGAAAAATAAACAGTCCTGAACAGCTTTCCCTTCTTGAAGAGTTCACTGATCAGGACATTGAAAGACTTAAACCTTATCTGGATTTCAGATAGGAAATCAGTAGCCGGCAAGTTTCTTGATCTTCATAGGAATCTCGGTATTGTCCATCTGGCCGGTAAATTGCTCGGCTCCGGCGCCGATGGCAAATACGGGAACGTAGCTGCCTGAATGACATCCGGCAGCCCAGCTTATCTGAGCGCACTCGGTCATGACACGTGCTGCCTCATCGGCCATCTTCTCAACTTCAAAATACTTACCCTCCTCGAGTGCGCCGGGACCCATACCGAAGGTCTCAACGTATGCGCTCTTGAGGCTTGAAGTCTGCTTGTCGGACAGTTCAATCTTGTCCCAGAAACCAAAGTTCTCCTTGAGTTCCTTCTCAACTTCCTCCCATGTAAGGATGTCACCTATCTCACGTCCCATCTTTTCCAGGTGAGCGGTGAATGCATCCTTGCTCATTTTCTGGTACTGAAGAACCTTGAGATTGGTCTTGTAGTCACCTGCAGTAAGTCCCAGTCCACCGGTCTCGTGATCAGCGGTAATGACTATAAGGGTCTCTTTCTTGTGCTTGAGATAGAAGTCATAGGCAACCTTGATGGCCTCATCAAAATCCAGCATTTCCTGAATGTAAGCACCGGGATCGTTGTTATGGCATGCTTGGTCAATACGACCGCCTTCCATCATCATGAAGAAACCTTTTTTGGGATCTTTCATCATGAAATCAATGGCGGCCTCGGTTATCTCTGAGAGTTTTAGGTCTCCCTCCTTATGGTCAATGGCATATGACAGGTAATGGTCACTGTTAGGCTCTTTGTCAAACAGAATTATCTTATCGGTGGATGCTGCGTTCTGTTTGTATTCGTCATATCCGTGAACGATGGTATAACCGGCTTTTTCAGCCTGAACATAGTTACCTTCATCAGAATTATCCCTAGTATAGGGAGTATGGAAATCGGCTCCTCCAAAGAAATCAAAACCTGATTCTCCTAACTGGGCTGCAATTTCGTGATATTGGTTACGGTGGGGCCTGTGTCCATAGAAACAGCCGGGCGTTGCATGATCTATGCAGACTGAGGTGCCTATTGCCACGCGTTTTCCTTTTTTATGGGCCATTTCAGCGATGGATTCTACACGGGTCTTTCTGTCCGGCAGTACACCCAGAACATTATTGTCAGTCTTCTGACCTCCTGCCAAGGCTGTTCCGGCAGCCGAGCTGTCAGTCACATCACTGTTGGCGGAGTAGGTTACGACCAGACCGGTGTAAGGGAACCGGGTAAAGCAAAGTGGCTTGTATCCGTACTGGCCTTCAATATCCTGAAGGTAATACTGGATACCCATAACCTGGTTTGTACCCATACCGTCACCAATAAAATAAAATACATACTTGGGGCCTTTCTTTGCTGACGCTGTCAGAATGAACAGCATCATGGCCATAATCAGCGTGACTTTCCTTTTCATACGTTATTTGTTTGGTTATTTGATTATTTCCATTGTGATGATGCTGATATCCTTGCGCGGACGGTCATTGACATCGGTTCCGGCTGCTTCAATCTTTTCAACAACCTTCATTCCGTCAATAACTTCGCCGAACACGGTATACTGGTTATCCAGGAATGGAGTGCCGCCTTCATTCATATAAGCGTCAACCTGCTCTGAGGTAAACTTGAAAGGTCCCTCCTTGGCAAGTGTCTCTTCAGTCTTGGCTACCAGTTCCTCCTGCAGTTTCCTGATGCCGTCCTGGTCATTTGCGGCCTGCAGCTTTATGATGCTGTCACGGTTCTGTATGCACAGCCTGTCAAATATACTCTGTCCCTGCTGCTGTGCCAGCTGCTGTTCCATATCCATTAAGTCATACTTGCGGTATTTCTTTCCGGTTACAATAAAGAATTGTGAGCCTGAAGACATCCTTTCAGGATTTGCTTGGTCAGCCTGGCGGGCAGCACTCAGGGCTCCGCGTTTGTGGAAGTATTTTGGGAAAACAAACTCTGCGGGAATCTTGTAACCGGGGTCACCGGTACCAAGTTGGGCATATTTTTCAGCGTTTTTGGATTCTGGGTCACCTGCCTGTACCATGAAATCACGGATTACACGGTGAAAAAGAATGCTGTCATAGAAATGTTCCTGAACCAATTTTATGAAATTGTCCCTGTGAAGCGGAGTCTCATTGTAAAGTTTGATTGTAATGTCACCGGCAGTAGTCTTGATGAGAACCCTGGTCTCATCGGCTGACTGCGCTTTTGCGTTCTGTGAAGCACCGGCTCCACAGGAATTAATTGTTGCTGCCATCAGAAGTAATACTATAAGTTTGTATCTCATTGAATTTTGTTTTTTCTTTTGACAAAGATAGGTTATTTTTTTGCCAAATGCCTTATCTTTGCTTTAATAACAGGACAAACTCATAGTTATGAAAATAGCAGTAGCCGGAACAGGTTATGTGGGCCTTTCATTGGCCACATTGCTGGCACAGAAAAACCAGGTGACAGCAGTTGATGTAATCAAAGAGAAGGTAGATCTTATTAATAACCGTAAATCACCCATACAGGATGATTATATAGAAAAGTATCTGGCGGAGAAGGAACTTGATCTTACTGCCACATTGGACGGTGAAAAGGCCTATTCTGATGCGGACTTTGTTGTGATAGCCGCTCCTACCAATTATGACAGCAAAAAGAACTTCTTTGACACCAGCCATGTTGAGGAGGTTATAGACCTTGTTCTCAAGGTGAACCCTGATGCAATCATGGTTATCAAATCAACCATACCGGTTGGATATACGGAGAGTGTACGTGAGAAATTCTCATACCGCGAGCGCATGCAGGATGGCACGATGAAGGTGGTTGTGCCCAACATCATTTTTGCTCCTGAGTTCCTGCGTGAGAGCAAGGCTCTGTATGATAACCTTTATCCTTCCAGAATCATCGTTGGATTTGATAAGAAAGAATCTCGTCTAGAGGAGGCAGCCCACACTTTTGCCCGTCTTCTGCAGGAGGGTGCCATCAAGGAGAATATAGACACCCTTTATATGGGGACAACTGAGGCTGAGGCGGTAAAACTGTTTGCCAACACCTATCTGGCTCTGCGCGTAAGTTTCTTCAATGAGCTTGATACATATGCTGAGATGAAGGGCCTAGACACCCGTGCCATAATAGACGGTGTGGGCCTTGATCCCAGAATAGGAAGCCATTACAACAACCCTTCATTCGGTTACGGTGGTTACTGCCTGCCCAAGGATACCAAGCAGTTGCTTGCCAACTACAATGACGTACCTGAGAATCTTATCCAGGCTATCGTGGACAGCAACCGCACCCGTAAGGATTTCATTGCTGACCGTGTTCTTGAAAAGGCCGGTTACTATACAGCCAACAGTTCATGGAATGAGGCTTCTGAAAAAGAGATAACCGTGGGCGTTTATCGTCTTACCATGAAATCAAACTCTGACAATTTCCGTCAGAGCTCCATTCAGGGAGTGATGAAACGTGTCAAGGCCAAAGGTGCCCACGTAATCATTTACGAGCCGACACTTAAGGATGGTGATACTTTCTTTGGCAGTGAGGTGGTGAACAATCTCGATGAATTCAAGAAACGCTGCAACGCAATCATAGCCAACCGCTATGACTCCTGTCTGGATGATGTCCAGGAGAAGGTTTACACCCGTGACCTGTTCCGTCGCGACTAGTTCAGTCTGAAGTTTACCGGGATGGTATATTTTACCCGACAGGGTTCTCCCCTTTGTATACCGGGGCTCCAGTTCGGCATGCCGGATATAACCCTTACAGCTTCTGCATCAAGCTGAGGGTGTACACTTTTCAGTATTTTGGGGCTTACTATGGAACCGTCTTTTTCAACGATAAAAGAGACAATTACACGTCCCTGAATATTGTTATCCCTGCAGGCCTCAGGATACTTGATATTGTTCTTGAGATATTCCAGCAGAGCGGCTGTGCCTCCCGGGAACTCGGGCTGAATCTCAACAACCATATAGATATCATCCTCCGGCTCAAGTTCAGCTTCAATAATCTCATAATTTGAGATGTCAACCCATTCCATGTTATCCTCTGTGGAAGCTATGATATCCTCTTGTATATCGGCATCATCTTCCATAATATCAATGATCTCAGCTTTTGGTGCGGCAGGTGGTGGCGGAACGGGCTTCCTCTCAGATGAAATTAGATTTACCGGTTCAAACTCCGGGTCCTCAGTTGAATAGTCTTCAAATAAGAATTCATCCTGAGCGGACTGGAAGAGATAAAACTGTTCCTTGTCAGCATAGGCAAGAAGATCCTGATCAAGAGATTCGAATTGCCTGGTAATAAGGTTTACGCTTAATATTATGACTAATATGACTGCGGCTGCCGCAGGTACACCTACAGCGAGATTTATATATGTACGGCGTCTGCGCGCAAAGCGCTCACGTGTGGCTTTCCGGTTCAGGAAGGCATCACGGTCAGAGGCTGGCAGTTTCATTTCAAAACCCTCCAGACGTTCTTTGAATTTATCTTCCCATTGTTTCATTTCCCTGTCCTTTTAAGATAATCGTTTATGGCACTTTTAAGTTGGGCGCGTGATTTAGCCAGAATCGATGCTGATCCCTTCTCCGTAATGTTGATGGCTTGAGCTATCTCCTTGTGTGAATAACCGTCGATGCAATACATATTGAATACGGTACGTCTAACGGCTGGAAGTGAAGCTACCATATCAAGCATAACTTGTGTTGGGATAGCGTCCACATCTTCCTCTTGAGGTTCTGAGACAGATGATTCCAGCGCGGCATCCATCGGAACAACCAGAGCCCTGGCCTTTTCACGGAGTCTGTCAATGGAAACATTGACTGTGAGCCTTCTGAGCCAGGCATAAAGTGAACCTTCACCGTTGTAATGGAAAAACTTTATGCTGTCCATAGCCTTTATCATCGAATCATGCATAAGATCCTGCGCCTCCTCCTTATCGCCTATATATCTGAAGCAAACGGCATAGAGCTTGCCTGCATATCTTGTATACAGCTCTCCTTGGGCTTTCTGGTCCTTTGCGGCACATCTCAAAGCCAGGTCACTCTCGGAAATAGAGCTCATAAGCATTCTCTATGATTACCGTTTTCGATTACAGAACGGAAAGATACTTGAAATACGTCTCTTCTCCAAACTTTTTGAGGCATCAGAAGTTGAAGCTACGCAGAACTATCAGTTTGGGGAGCATCAGTGCAGTGGCGTTAAGCGTAAGCCCCTGGAGGATCCCGTTAAGAACGGCGCATGTTTGAGGCGCGTTACACACCAAAGGTGGGTAAAAGGCCGAGTTCGACGTTTAGGGTCCGGAGGGGGTTGGAGTAGCCACGGAACGTTGTCTCCCAAAACTGATAGTTAGGAGAGAATCAACGATGTGCCTCATTAAAGAGGCGCAGGCGTTCTTCAAGGATGGGGAACTGGTCATCACGGATGTTTGATGAGCATCCGCGAATGCCCTGGCGGGTACTGCCGGTTGATGAGAGCACAATTCCGCTTATGCCGAAGTAGAGCAGCTCATGCAGCAGTTGGCCTCCCTCCATAGGAGTGCCGTCGGGCAGGTTGTAGCCGAATGTAAAGAAGAATCCGTTGCTTACAGGCTCCTCCAGATCCTTGTCATAGGTGATGTTGAACCCGTTGCGCAACAAGGCAGCCTTGATCTTCTCGGTGCGGCGTGCATACTCGCGTATATCTTCACGGAACCGGTACTCACCGTCACAGGCGGCCTTAAGCATGGCAGCCATAGCGCACTGTACTGAGTGTGTTACGCCCGATGACATAGCGTAAAGCATATCGTATGCATATACTGCGCCGAAGCGGGAAATGTTGTAACGCTTTTGCAGAGTCTCAAAGTGGCGCTCATAGAGTTTGTCAGAGATGCAAGCCACAGCAATGCGCTCGCCGGCATAGCTGAATATCTTGCTGCCGCTGAGCATCATGATGTAGTTATCGGTGTAGTGTGATACACTTATCTGGTAGGGAGCCTTGAAAGGTATGCCCAGTCCTTCACGGCGGAAGTCCATGGTCATGTATGCAAGGTCCTCCAGGATGATGGTATCATACTTTGTAGCCAACTGACCGATGGTTTTGATTTCATCCTCGGTAAGGCACATCCAGCTTGGGTTGTTAGGGTTGCTGTAAACAATGCAGCATATGTTGCCCTGCTTGAGGTAACTCTCCAGCTTGGGTCCCAGCTTCTCGGCACGGAAATCGGCCACGTCAAACTGGGCTGTCTTGACACCCATAACCTGAGCTTGCATCTTCTGTACAGGGAATCCCGGATCAACATAAAGTATGGTATCCTTCTTTGGATCAATCTGTGAGCACAGAAGGAATGCTGCAAAGGTTCCCTGCATGGCTCCGCATGTGGGCGTGCAGTGACCGGGCTCAATATCGGTGTTGATGAAAGCCTTGACAAAACGCGCTGCCTGCTCCTTGAGTTCAGGAATACCCTCAATGTTGGGGTACTTTGATGCCACACCACGATCAAGTGCCTCTTTCTGGGCTTTGATACCTACAGCCGATGGCGGTATGCCGGGTACACCCATCTCAAAATGGATGAACTCCTGACCGGTAACCTTCTCAGCGTTCAGTTCACATGCCAGCACCTGACGGATGGAGGCCTTATTGAGGTCACGTACCTCTATTTTCTCAAGATAATCGTCAATGACGTTTACAGGAATCAGCGTTTTCATCAGTGTTTTTATTCACAGTTACGGCCTATCTCAAGGGCCTTTATGTTCATATCTACAATAGCATCGCCTTTGGTACCGAATATGGTGCGTACGCTCTGGCAGAGCTTGTCAAAACTGATGCTCTTGAGGGCCTTTGATGCGGCACCCAGCAGAATCATATTGACTGCCTTGGGCATCTTGTGTTCCTTGCCAAGCTCCTCAGTATCAATCAGAATAACGTTACCCAATTCCTTGAGTTCAGCTATGATGGCATCCTTATCAGGATAGTTGCCTATGTTGACAAATGGGTTGGATGATGTGATAACCCAGCCGTCCTTGCTCAGGTAGTGTTTGTAACGTAAGGCCTCCATGGGCTCCATGGCGATGATTATATCAGCCTGACCCAATGAGATAAGGTCACTGGCAATGGGCTTGTCACTGATGCGCAGGTTTGACTGTACATCACCGCCGCGCTGGCTCATTCCGTGAACCTCGGCCTGCTTGATGTAGAGGTCTTCCTCAAGGGCGGCCTGACCTATCACTGTGGCAATTGAGAGGATACCTTGTCCTCCTACGCCTGCAAGAATTATATCTGTCTTCATTTCTGTGCTGCTTTAGCTTTTGCCTTACGGGCAAGTGTCTGGATACATTCACGGCGCGGTATGATAACCGACAGCCCCTGATACTCAATCTCCTCCTTGAGGGTGCGTGTAATCTCCTCCATGTTCTGGGGCAGGGGAACCACAACTTTAAGATGGT
>JAGBPB010000018.1 GCA_017633615.1 Bacteroidaceae bacterium
ATTGTCTAACTTTATCTTAGTTTCAAAATTTAACTAATGGAAGATTTAAAGAATGTAGCTCCCCTTCAGGAATTTGACTGGGATGCTTTTGAAAACGGAAGTGCCGCAGCAGGCATGTCAAAAGAGCAGCTCGAGCAGGCTTATGACACTACTCTCAACAAGGTAGCTGACAACGAGGTTGTCAACGGTACTGTCACAGCCATCAACAAGCGCGAGGTTATCGTAAACATCGGATACAAGTCCGATGGTATCATCCCCATCAGCGAGTTCCGCTACAACCCCGACCTCAAGGTAGGTGACGAGGTAGAAGTTTACATTGAGAACACAGAGGACAAGAAGGGTCAGCTGCTTCTGTCACATAAGAAAGCCCGCGAGTCACGCTCATGGGATCGCGTGAACGAGGCTCTCGATTCACAGGAGATTGTAAAGGGTTACATCAAGTGCCGCACAAAGGGTGGTATGATTGTCGATGTATTCGGCATCGAGGCCTTCCTGCCCGGCTCACAGATTGATGTTAAGCCCATCCGCGACTACGATGTATTCGTTGGCAAGACCATGGAGTTCAAGGTTATCAAGATCAACCAGGAATACCGTAACGTAGTTGTTTCACATAAGGCTCTTATTGAAGAGGAGCTTGAGCAGCAGAAGAAAGACATCATCAGCAAGCTCGAGAAGGGTCAGGTACTTGAGGGTACCGTTAAGAACATCACCTCTTACGGTGTATTCATTGACCTGGGCGGTGTTGACGGTCTTATCCACATCACAGACCTCAGCTGGGGCCGCGTAAGCGATCCTAAGGAGATCGTTGAGCTTGACCAGAAGATCAACGTCGTTATTCTTGACTTTGATGATGAGAAGAAGCGCATTGCTCTGGGTCTCAAGCAGCTCACTCCGCACCCATGGGATTCACTTGACGCAAACCTCAAGGTTGGCGACGTTGTCAAGGGCAAGGTTGTCGTTATGGCCGATTACGGCGCATTCATCGAGATTGCTCCGGGCGTAGAGGGTCTGATCCACGTATCAGAGATGTCATGGAGCCAACACCTGCGTTCAGCTCAGGACTTCATCAAGGTTGGCGACGAGGTTGAGGCTGTTATCCTGACACTTGACCGCGCAGAGCGCAAGATGTCTCTGGGTATCAAGCAGCTCAAGCAGGATCCTTGGGAGAATATCGAGGAGAAGTATCCTATCGGTTCAAAGCACACCGCTACCGTTCGCAACTTCACCAACTTCGGTATCTTTGTTGAAATTGAGGAGGGTGTTGACGGTCTGATCCACATCAGTGATCTGAGCTGGACCAAGAAGGTTAAGCATCCGTCAGAATTCACCACCATCGGTGCTCCTATTGAAGTTGTAGTTCTTGAGATAGACAAGGAGAACCGTCGTCTCAGCCTTGGTCACAAGCAGCTTGAGGAGAATCCTTGGGATGCATATGAGTCAATCTACACCGTTGATTCTATCCACGAGGGTAAGATCACCGAGATGATGGACAAGGGCGCAGTTATCTCACTCGCAGAGGGTGTTGAGGGCTTCGCTACTCCCAAGCACCTTGTTAAGGAGGACGGCTCACAGGCTCAGCAGGGTGAGACTCTCCAGTTCAAGGTAATTGAATTCAACAAGGATTCAAAGAGAATCATCCTTTCACACAGCCGTATCTTTGAGGATATCGCCAAGGCAGAGGCTAAGGCTGAGAAGAAGGCTGCACGTAAGGCCAGCGCCAAGAAGGAGAAGGAGGAGCCGGTTATCCAGAACCAGGCCGCTTCTACCACTCTCGGTGACATTGACGCTCTTGCAGCTCTCAAGGAGCAGCTTGAAGGCGGTAACAAGTAATTCCCGTAATTACAATATTTAATAAAAGGACCGCGCGCATGTGCGGTCCTTTTTGTATTTTTGAAGCGCTGATATGGAAAAGTTTGAAGTCACCATACTGGGTTGCGGTTCAGCAACTCCCAGCCCCAAGCATTACACATCATCACAGGTTGTTGAAGTTCGCGGCAAGCTGTTCATGGTGGATTGCGGTGAGGGTACGCAGATTCAGCTGCGCCGCTCACGTGTGGCATTTGCACGCATAAACCATATCTTCATTTCCCATCTGCATGGTGACCACTGTTTCGGGCTGTTGGGTATGGTCTCATCATTCGGACTGCTGGGCCGCACCGCCCCCATGTTCATACACGCTCCGCAGGAACTTGGCCCCATGCTTGAACAGGAGCTTGCCTTTTACTGCCGCGACCTGGAGTTCCAGGTAGAGTTCCAAGGGTTTGATCCGGGCAAGACAAGCGTGGTCTATGATGACCGTTCACTCACAGTGACTGCATTCCCGCTTCGCCACCGCGTACCCTGCGCCGGATTCCTGTTCCAGGAGAAGACCACATCTGACCATCTGGACCGTGCATCTGCCGATTACTACGGAGTACCCCAATGGGATTATAACCGCATAAAGGATGGAGGTGATTTCACCACTCAGGACGGCACAGTTATTCCGCATGATAGACTGACCAAGCCGGCTGATCCCGGCCGCAGTTATGCATATTGCTGTGATACGGCTTACAACCCTTCAATGATACCGCTCATAAAAGGAGCAAACCTCATTTATCACGACTGCACCTACTCCGCTGAGGATGCAGACCGTGCTAAGAAGCATTTCCACAGTACCACCGTTGACGCGGCAAAAACTGCAGTTGAGGCTGGCGCAGACAAGCTCATCTTAGGACATTTCTCTGCCCGTTACCCGGATGAAAGCATACTGCTCAATGAAGCAGCCGCCATATTCCCAAGCACAGTGTTGGCCAAAGAAAACCTCACTGTAAGCATCTGACAAGACTATGGCAATGATGGCGTATGATGAACGTAGGATTCTGGAGATGCTCCGTGAAGATGAGATCTCCCGCCGTCGTGCATTTGAGTCAATAGTTAACAATTTCAGTGAACAGCTTTACTGGCAGATACGTCATATGGTGCTGTCACATGATGACGCCAATGACATTCTCCAGAACACATTCATAAAGGCCTGGACCAACATAGACTCCTTTATGGGTTATTCACGTATATCCACATGGCTGTACCGCATAGCTGTAAACGAGACGCTCACCTTCCTTAATAAGCAGAGAACCACCATCCCCATTGAGACCGATGATGAAGGTGAGCTCAGCATAGCTGACCAGCTGGAGAGTGACCCCTACTTTGACGGTGAGCTGACCGAGCGCCAGCTGCAGGAAGCTATAGCCACCCTGCCGGACAAACAGCGTATGGTATTCAACATGAAGTATTTCAATGAGATGAAATATGAAGAGATATCTGAGGTGCTTGGTACCAGCGTGGGAGCGCTCAAGGCATCTTTTCACATCGCTGTAAAGAAAATTGAAGATTATTTCAATAACATAGATTAAACCATTTCACTGTAAACCAGTCATAACAACGGATGGAAAAAGAAAGAAAATACAAATTTGATGAGCGTGAGCCACGCAGACCGTTCACCGTTCCGGAAGGTTACTTTGATAACCTTACGCAGAACATCATGGCCGCGCTTCCGGAGCAAGAGCCGGTCTATTCCACCAAGATTACCGTGACTCCTTGGATGCGCATAAGACCTTACCTTTATGCAGCAGCCGCTTTTGCCGGCATATTTTTCTGCATCAAGGCTGCCGTAGATTTCTCTTCACGCAACAATGTTGAGGTTGCACAGACAGAAGAGACCACCATCTACTCTGATGAGTACATTGATTCATTCCTGGAAACAGCAATGATCAGTGACTACACCCTCTATTACACATTGGTTGAATCAGGTAATTGATCTGCATATGAAACATATCCTCACAATTATATGCCTTATGCTGACTCTGTCTGTTTCAGCACAGAATCAGCAGCCCAATATGCAGCGTCCAAACGCTCCACAGCGTCAAGGCTGGGGACAGCGTCAGAACAGGCAGCAGAATCAGCCCACACCCAATCGCAGCGGACAGTTCTCACCCGCTGAATATGCCAAGCAGCAGCAGGAGTTCTTTACCAAGAACGCAGAACTAACACCGGCTGAGGCCGAAGCCTTCTTCCCCGTATATAACGAGTTACAGCAGAAAAAACGTGAACTCAACCGTGAGATGCGCAGGATAATGCGCCAAGAGCCCGGCACACAGGTTTCAGAGGAGCAAAGCCTTAAAGCTATTGATGCTCAGGCTGATGTCAACATCAAAATAGCAGAGCTTGAAAAAGAGTACCTGCAGAAATTCAAGCAGATACTCCCTGCCTCCAAGATATTAAAGGTGCAGAACGCTGAAGAACAGTTCAACAGCCAGATCCTGAAAGATATCCAACAGTCACGCGGACATCAGTTCCAGCAGGGAGCACAGAGACCGCAGCAACCACAGTTCAATCCTTCACGACAAGGACAAGATAAACAATAAAGACTTCACGAGTCAATTACATGAAAAAAGGAGTGAGCCTCAACTCACTCCTTTTTTTTCGTAAAGACATTCGTGATGTCCGTCATCTCACCATTCTCAACCCTGTACATCCGCTGGTTGGTATCCGGACTGGTAAGAGGCCCCTTGCTTTCAATGTAAGGCCCCACCTTAACAAAATCCAACGCTCCTGTGTCAAAGCATTCCGGGAGTTCCTGACGGCCTGAATACCATGCTGTCTTGAGACCTTCCTTGTGTACCAGCCTGGCCAGCCTCATCACCTCATCCGGCTCACGGTCGCCACCCATAAAGCATACGCAGGTAACATCCCTTCCGTAACGCTCAAGCAAGCCGTACAGCATCTCATCATCAAGCGGATAACCTATATCCTCCTGCAACTGCGGGCTGTGGCATCCATGACAGCAATTAGGACACTGGGAGAGGTTAAGCGATAGCGTAACCTCTCCCGGTACATCCTGAAATACTATATCGTATGAAGCAATCTTCACCCTACAAGTTCAGATTTTACCTTAGCGTAATAACGCTTGGAAGCCTCTACCTGACGGGCTGCTGAGAAGTTGCTCACGCGCTTCATATAACCAATGATACGTGTCAGATAATCCACATTGGTTGAATGGCAGTGCGGGCACTCCTTAAGATAACGTTTGTCAATTGTTCCGCACTCGTTGCAGATGGTGTTAGGAATGTTGAACGTGAAGTAGTTGCAACCCTCCTGAGCTGCCACTCTGAGCAACTGGCGATACTGAGCCTTTGACAGATGCTCCTCAAGGTTGCAGTGCAGAGCCGAGCCACCGGTCAGATGCTCAATATACTTGACACCGTGCAGGCGGAAGCGGTCTATGACATTCAAAGTAGTATCCTCAACCTTGTAGAAGTAGCTGTTGTAGCAGTCACGCGGAACGACATAACCATCCTCCTTATCCCACTTGGCGTTCTTGACACCTACGTTCTCAGCGGGAATCATTTCACAGTTGAACATAACGCCCTTGGAACGGTACTGCTTGTTGAGCTTCTCAACTATACCCAGAACAGACTGTACATATTCTGTGTAACGGGGGTTGTCACTGATCTCAATGCCCAGGAACTCTGCAGACTCAACCAGACCGTTAACGCCGATTGTCAGATACTGACGGCCTATGTTGATGTAACCTGAATCAAACAGAGGCAGCATACCCTTGCTCTGAAGCTCCTTGAGGTTCTCGTTATAAGCCAGCTGAACCTTGTGCATCAGGTCAACAACCTCCTCTATATACTTCTGATAAGGAATACCCATACGTGAAGCATACTGTACGCAACGGTTCAGGTTGATGGTAAGCACACTCTTGGAACCTGTACTTACGCCACCGGCACCAAGTGTATATGAGAACCCGTTATCAGTTATCTGGTTACGCAGACGGCAGCAGCTTGACAGAGAATCAGCATTGTCACTTACATAGGTAAAGAATGAGTGGCCCTCAGCATACATCTCGGCTGTAAAGTCACCGTACTCCTTATCCTTAACATCACCGTTCTCGGTAAGCAGAGCCATGGTCTCAACAGGGAATGTGAGCACGCAGCGCAGACGCTCCTGGTTGAACCACTTCATGAAACGCTTCTGCAACCATGAGAGAGACTCCCAGTGAGGTTTCTCGCCATCGGGGAAACGGAACTCACCGAACAGTGACTCAAAGTAGTAGCGGTCATAGTAGCTTATGTTCCAGAACACTGACTGGAAGTTACGTGCACCGGTAGGCTGGTTGATTGAGTAAACCACCTGCTGGAAATAGTCAGTGATGACTTTGTCTATAGAACGTTTCTTTATGCTCAGGTCAACAATCTCATCGGCACGCTTGTAGTAATCCTCACCGTACTCCTTCTCAATGAAATAGTTCATGTACATAAGGAACTCAGGAGTAGCACATGCGCCTGAAAGCATTGATGATACCATGAATACCATGTTGATGAAGCCGCCGCAGAAAGCCTTGAGATTGGTAGGCTGGGTAGCGTTACCGCCTATAGACTTGGTGCCACCGAGCAGCCACGGATACATGGTAATACTGGCGCAATAGTTAGCCAGGTTGGTCTCATCATTCTTATATATAAAGTGCTGGTGCAACAGGCTGATGTACTTGTCAGCAACTTCCTTGCCGAACATGGTACGTATACGGTCGCACAGCATACGACGGTTCAAACGGATAAAGCCCTTTTTAGGCAACTCACCGATAAGAGTTGCAATGTTCTTATTCTCAACATTAGCATTGGCATCGAACTTACTGCCCTCAGCAGCGTTCGCAGCCTGACAATAACCCATAAGGAACTCCAGCTTGGATTTTGTCTCGCGGTCCTCAGCGTGACGGTTGCGGTACAGCATGTACGTCTTGGCAACCTGATAATAGCCCTCAGCCATCAGAGCCACCTCAACCTGGTTCTGGATCTCCTCGACACTGATGCCGCTCTGAATGTTCAGATGGCTCAAGATGCCGGTCATAACCTCCTCAGTAGCAAACGCTCCAGAGGCCAGGAATGATTTGGATATTGCGGCCTTAATCTTGTCTATGGTAAACACCTCGTGCTTACCATCACGTTTCACAATATATGTTTCCATAAAAGAATAAAAGTAATCGTTTCAATAGTCCTTGCTAGCAGCAGGGTGACAACGCAGACAAAGTTATAATAAAAACAATCACTTGATACGGTCTGTTGATAACTTCGAAGCCCTTATTCCGAAGAAGTTTTCAACAGCCCCGACAGGATATATCAGAGAAGCGATTGTCACATTTTACCACATAAATCCGGAACACTTTTTGAGGTATCAGCATCTGGAACTACGCAAAACTCTGATACCGATACCTCAAAAAGTTCTGTGCATCAGAGAAAATTATTATGTTTGCAGTATGGGATTGAAGAGATTTGGAGTTTCACTGGAGGACGAACTGTTGGAATCACTTGATTCACTTGTAAAGGAGGACGGTTTCAGCAACCGCTCTCAAGCAATCAGGTTCCTGATTGAAAAGAACCTGGCCGAGAAGAAGTGGCAATGCAACCACATAGTGGCCGGCACCATATTTGTAATATATGACCAGCAACGCTCCGATATCTGCGCCAGGATATCAGATATTCAGATCAAACATCAGGACCTCATACTGTCTTCATCACAGCATTACATCAATGAGGGCACCTGCCTGCATGTATGCACCGTGATGGGCCAGGCACGTCATCTTACCGCCCTGGCCGATGAAATGACCTCTATAAAAGGCATCCGTCACGGCAAGCTCCTGATGAGCCGCGCAGAATGATCAGAATGACAGGTTGATACCTCCCATAAAGGCAATACCGGGCATTGGGTATCCGTCGTTTATCTGATATTTTGTATTAAGCAGGTTGTCTCCATTTATCCAAAGCTGGAGCATATCTGATAACTGATATGACACGCGGGCGTTCCAAAGCAAGAAGTCTTCTTTCTTATCCGGGCCTACTGCTGAGTACAAGCTGTTGATGTACTGCAGACCTGTGCTTACATGCCAGCCTTTCTTGCTGAATGAACCGTCCAGATAAACCTTGTGCTCCGGAGCACCAATTACAGGAGTCTCCATTTTAAGTAAGCTGTAGCTGCCGTTCAAGGCAAAACTCTTTGAGACGAGGTATGAAGCCTGAATTTCAACGCCTTTGTTCTTCAGTTCACCGCTGTTCTGATTCAGTTTGCCTGCTCCATTCGGATTGGGCAATGTAAGGATAATATTCTCTACATCCATCTTGAACAGGTTGATGCCATAATTCAGACGGCCGTTCATGAGGCTCTGAGAGAATGCAAGTTCATAATTCCAAAGTGATTCCGGCTTCAGGTTCGGGTTCTGTGGCGGATACATGTACATTTCCCTGATGATAGGATAACGGAATCCCTTTCCAGCGGAAAGCTTGACCTCCATACCAGCAGGCAGATGAAATGCTGCACCGAACTGAGGTACAAGTTCTGTTCCTACGGTAAAATGATGGTCGGCACGCAATCCGGCATTAAGAGTAAGCCATGAACCAATCATCTGGCGCATCTCTATGTATCCTGCAAGTTCATCCTCAGACTTTTTAACCTGTGACTCATCAGTTCCCTTCTTTTCACCATCAACATAATGATTATTGGCAGCGCCGCCATAGCGGTAATAATCCACACCTACAGTCAGACGGTTGCCTTCAAACAGGTTTACACTCTGCCAGGCTGATGCACCCATCATCTCATCAAAAGAGATGAAACGGAACTGTTTGGGTGAAGCTCCTGCTGCATAACCATCATTGATCCAGTGCTCACCCCAACTGTAAAATACGCTTACAGCACCTGATGTGCGGGCATAATTGTTTTCAATGAACAGTGCGGTAGTACCGCGGGTTATCTTCTGGTCTGCATCGGTTAACGGGGCGGTTTCCGGGCCGGGCTGTGAAGCGACAAAACGGGTTACATCAACATTGGCTGATGCGTTCCAGTTCCTGGATATATCGTATCTCAGTTTGGCATAGCCGCCGTACTGTTCAAAGTTCAAATTGTCACGATGGCCATCTGAACGGCTGTATGAACCTGAAGCAACAGTGCTGAATTTACCAAAACGTGATGTGTTTGAGAGTTCTGTTTCAACCGTGCCGAATGAACCCGCACCTAAATGAATGTTGGTGTGTGAACCATCCTCGTGTTGCTTGCGTGTTACTATGTTAATAACACCGGCCATTGCGCCTGATCCGTAAAGGAGTGATGCAGGACCGCGAAGAACCTCAACGCGGTCAGTCATCAGGGATTGATAAGAATCGGCAATGGGGTGTCCGTAGATTCCAGCATAGTTGGGATGACCGTCAATGAGTACAATCATACGTGCTGCACTTCCGGACATACCGCGCATGGTTATGTTACCTGCGGCACCGCCGGAAACTCCAAAACCGGAGTATCCGCGTTGGGTAATAAAGAGCCCCGGAACCTGCTCGGTAAGCAACGGCAACAATGAAGAACGGTTGCTTTCCTCTATTGCCTGGCGGTCAATGACGTTTACCGTCTGTGACAGTTGCCTGACATCAGTTGCGGCACGTGTACCTGTTATAACTACCTCCTGGATTGAGTCTGATTTGAGAGATTCATTTGTCTCTGAAGCATTAGCAATGTTGAAAATGAATGCTGAAGCTAATAATAAGGTTATTCGGTTCATAATTGATTAAGTGTTTGCACAAAGATAAAACAAAAAGTAACACGATTACATTGAATCGTGCTACCAATATGACCAAAAAAAGTACAATTTGGAGTCTGTCCCCCTTTGTACTTTTTTTATCTGCGTGAGCGCTTGGGCTTTGCTGTGACGGTGCGGGATGCTTTGCGGCCGTTTACCTTTTCCTTACGGGCCGATGGCTTTTCCTTGCGCTTGGATGATTTGTTCTCTGCGCGGCCAGCACCACGGCGAGGTTTGCCGTTATCGCTGCGGAAGAACTGGTGCCAATCCTCGTTTTCAAAATCACGCCAGAAATCATCATCCTGAGCTATCTGAACCTTGGGGGCACGCTGTGCGCTGTGACGCTCAATCTTACCGGATTTCTTCTCCTCACGGCGGGGCTTCTTCTCCTCGCGCTTTGGCTTTTCTTCTCTGCGAGGTTTATCTTCGCGCTTTGGTTTATCCTCACGACGGGGCTTGCGCTCACGAACCGGCTTTTCATCGGTTTCATGAATGCCCTCTGAACGAGTCTCTGCCACCTCTACGTGTACCTGACGGCCCTTGTAGTTTACACCGTCCATTCCTGTGAGTATCTCCTCAGTATATTCCTCAGGACACTCAAAGAATGAGAAACTCTGCATAAGGTCTATGCGACCCACATCCACGCGTCCGGCCACGTTGCGGTTAAGCATCTCTATGATGTGTACCGGCTGAACATGATCCTTCTTGCCTATATTTATAAAGAAACGGGTGTATCCCTTCTGTGCACGGCGACGGTCTTTCTTCTTGCGCTTTTCATCATCAGCATCCTTGCGGGTTACCTCCTCAAGTTCAGGAGCATCCTGATAATAACGCACAAAACGGCCGAACTCACGGGTTACGATACGCTTGATGATATCGTTCTTGTCCATCCAGTCCAGACGGCGGAATATCTCAGGAAGGAACTTCTCAATCTGCTCCTCATTTACCTGAATGCGCTCCAGGTCATCAATCACCTTGTAGAGCTGTTTCTCACATATCTGAGTACCCGTAGGCATTGTGCCTTGCACGAATGTCTTGCCTATGGCCTTCTCAATGAAACGTATCTTACCCTTCTCGCGCAGGTTTACGATCGATATAGACACGCCTTTCCTTCCGGCACGCCCCGTACGGCCGCTGCGATGGGTATAGTTCTCAATGTCGTCAGGCAAGCCAAAGTTAATTACGTGAGTCAGATTGTCCACATCAAGTCCGCGTGCAGCCACATCGGTTGCCACCAGAAGCTGTAGCTGATGCTTGCGGAACTTGTTCATGGTAAGATCACGCTGGGCCTGTGACAGGTCTCCGTGCAGTGAATCAGCATTGTAACCGTCCTGCATAAGTTTGTCGGCAATCTCCTGCGTCTCCAAGCGGGTACGGCAAAATATGATTGCATATATGGACGGGTAGTAGTCAACGATGCGTTTAAGAGCCAGATATTTATCCTTGGCATGAACCATGTAATAGACATGCTCCACATTCTCAGCACCCTCATTGCGCGTGCCAATCACAATCTCACGCGCATTATTCAGATACTTTTGCGATATTGCCTGAATCTCCTTGCTCATGGTGGCCGAGAACATAAGCATCTTACGCTCTACGGGCACAGATGACAGGATCTTCTCAAGGTCTTCAGAGAAGCCCATGTTGAGCATCTCATCGGCCTCATCAAGTATGACGGTACGGATTGTGTCAAGACTTACCACACCGCGCTCCATAAGGTCAATCAAGCGGCCGGGAGTAGCTACAATCACGTGTGCTCCACGCTTGAAGTTGCGTATCTGGTTCTCGATCGATGAACCTCCGTACATGGGGATTACATGCAGTCCCTCTATATAATGTGAGAAATCGGCCAGGTCACTGGCAATCTGTACGCAAAGTTCACGTGTAGGGCTCAGAATAAGGAACTGAGCCTCTGAACTGTCCACATCAGTCTGCTGGATTACAGGAATTCCGTATGCGGCCGTCTTACCGGTACCGGTCTGGGCCAAAGCCACGACATCACCACTACCCTCTTCCAGAAGATAGGGAATCACAGCCTCCTGGACCGGCATGGGCCGCTCAAATCCAAGTTCCTCAATTGCCTTGAGTATCCTCTCGGATACGCCAAGCTCGCGGAATGAACTCATTCTATGGGTTTATCAGTTAAGTGTAACGCTCTGCTCACCTATCATCACGCCATCCACAAACAGATAGGCATCATAAGTACCAGCACTCAGATACTCCTCTACGTCCCAATACATTGTAACCTCCTGCTGCTCGCCGGTGTATTCAATGTACTTCTTGGCAGAGTACTCCAACTCTACATTCTCATAACTGAAAGTATCACTTGAACTCTTCTGGAGAGGTGTACCGTCCGGTTTTGTAAGACGCAGATAAACTATTTTCTCGCCCGTCTGAACGGTTATGTTTTTGACGATAGTGAAATTCACAACAAATTGAGTGACGTTCTTTACCTTCTTCTCCTCCTTACCGCGTTTATTACGGGTGGAGATTGTAATTGCGGCAGCATCAAGCTGAGATGCCAAAGCAACCTTTTCCTCTGCCTTCTGCTTCTCAACAGTCAATATATCAACAACCTTAGACTGCTCCTGATACTGCTGTTTTACGCGCGTATTCTCCTGTGCAAGCTGTTTGTTCACCTGATCAAGAGAATCAATCTGTCTTACATAAGAACGCATTACTTCACGCACAGTAGCAAGCTCTTTTTTCAATTCCCTAATCTTTGCTGCATTGGTAACCTCAGTCTGACGAAGTTGTTCCAACAGTTGCTGGGTGCGCTGTTTTTCCTTGTCCAATTGGCGGATAAGAGAATCATTTGATAGATGAACTTTCATCTCATCATACTGAACCGCATATCCGGAGTACTCATTCTCCATCTCCTCCTTTTCCAGTTCAAACAGCTCAGTCATCTCACTGATCTCTGTTTGACTCTTGTTGAGTCGCAAAGAAAGATATACGGCAACACCTATGAGCAGTACAATCGCCACAATAGCAATGACCAGCCCAGCCTTTCCTGATTTATTTTCTTCTCCCATTATTTCTTAAGAGCTGCAATGCTCTCCTTTATGGTTGCAATCTTCTGAGTGGCATCGGCCTGTTTCTTGCGCTCATTCTCAACAACGGCGGCAGGTGCGTGTGCCACAAAGTTCTCATTCTGGAGCTTGGAGTTCACACCTTTGAGGAATCCCTCCAGGTGCTCCAGTTCTGCTTCCATCTTCTTAACCTCAGCCTCAACATCAATCAGGCCGCCCAGACGTACTGCGTACTCCTGGGTACCTACCATAAATGCTGCAGTTCCTTCACTCTTGGCAGATACTACTACAATCTCCTCCAGTCCGGCCATCTTCAAAACCACGCTATTGAGAACTGCAAGCGGGTTACTGCCCACAGCCTCAACGGTAAGCGGCTCACGCGGGCCGATGTTCTTGGCCTTGCGTACTGAACGGATCTCAGTCACAACCTGCTTGGCCTGCTCGAACTGATCAAGCAGAGCCGAATCAGCCTTACCCTTTACAAGATCAACGATTGTCTGGTTCATGATGCTCTCACCATCCTTGCGCTCGCGTACTGCGTGCCACAACTCCTCAGTGATGAACGGCATGAACGGGTGCAGCAGCATAAGCAGCTGCTCAAACATATCCAGTGTAGCAGCGTATGTCTTGGAGTCAATGGGCTGACCGTAAACAGGCTTGATGATCTCCAGATACCAGCTTGCAAACTCATCCCAGAACAGCTTATATACGGCCATCAGAGCCTCACTGATGCGGTACTTTGACATCAGGTCATCCATCTCGGCAGCCGTGCTGTTAAGCTTACTGCGGAACCACTCCACTGCAACCTTTGCACTCTCAGGCTGCTCTATATCGGCCACGGTCCAGGTCTGTGTAAGACGGAACGCGTTCCAAATCTTATTATTGAAGTTACGGCCCTGCTCGCAGATAGCCTCATCAAACGGAATATCGTTACCGGCAGGAGCCGAGAGCATAAGACCCATACGTACGCCATCGGCACCGTACTGCTCAATCAGACCTATGGGATCAGGTGAGTTGCCAAGTGAC